>CAMFKP010000133.1 GCA_945957385.1 uncultured Aeromonadaceae bacterium | reverse complement strand
TTCGTGCGCCGTCGCCAGGCTTCCGACGAGCAGAGCGTCGATTCGTCATCCAGCAATGGTGCATCCCACCATTCAGAGGAATAGCCATGGCTGATTTCGCCAAGCTGCTTTTATGGGCATGCCTGATCGGACTCAGCGCGGTCGTGCCTGCCTGGGCCGACGAGATGATCCGCGGCCAGGTTGTCAGCGTTTCAGGTGGCGATGTCCTCAAACTGGTCGACGCGAATGGTCGTGAGTACAGATTGAGGCTGGCGTTCATTGACGCGCCGGAATCCGGGCAACCCTTTGGGGATGAAGCGCAATCAGCTCTCTCGGCCATGGTGCTCGGCCGACAAGTGACTGCTCAGCTTCACGGCCAAGGCGCAAACGGTTTCACCTTGGCCGAGTTGGTCGAACCCAATGGGCATCTGGTGAACCTGGAACTGGTGCAACGGGGGCTGGCTTGGCCCGATTACTTCGATATGCAACTCAAGTCAGAGCAAGGCAAGTACCTGGGGGCAGTAGCCGCCGCTCAACAAGCCCGCCAGGGCATCTGGGCCCTGGATCACCTTGAGCGCCCCCGAGACTACCGAGCCCGCGCCGGGCAGGCCTTGCGATGGTGGCTCTACGCTGTAGGTGCACTGTCGAGCGTGACCCTGCTGGGACTCATTTTTTCCGCATATGACACGCGCATTTCGGCCTGGCTCGCAAGGCAAGATGAACTCACAAAGTCATCTGCAGAAGCCCATCGGCTCTCACGTATCAAATCCGAGGCCGAGGTGGAAGAGAAAGACAGGATTCGAGAAATCGCGAATCTGGAGATGGATCGTCTTGCGGCTATCCGACGTGCATCTGAAGCGCTTTGCAAAGAGCAAAGTTAGCGGGGGAAAACAGGTCGGCTTCAAAGATCCCTAAGCAAGCCCATGGCCGTCTTCATTTGATTTGAAAGCTATTTGTGATGGTCTTCCTTGACACTGAATTCACCAACCTCGAGGTACCCGCTCTGCTGAGCTTCTCGATGGTTTCGATCGACGGCTTCGAGATCTATGCAGAGCTTGATTTGGCACTGGATCCGACAGGCCAGGCTAGGCTTGCTGCCTCCAGCGAGTTCACCCGCAAGACCGTGATTCCTCAATTTGGAAGACCACCTCAATCGAAGTGTTCGGCCAGGGAGTTGGGCAATAAAGCTGGGCAGTGGTTGCTCGAACGAGCCGGTGGGGCTGGCGGGAAGATCACCCTGGCATACGACTACGAAGAGGACTTTGTTCTATTGCGAGATGCGATGTTGGAGGCCGGGATATGGGATCGAGTTCGCCCCATTCTGGTGCCGGAAAACATCGAAAACGTCACCGGCTGCGTTGAGGGTGTACGCGCCGCTGCGGCAAGTTGGCTTGAGTCCTCTTTGTATCGAGGAATTGAGCGCCACCATGCGTTGGCAGATGCATTGGCGCTGCGGGCAGCGTGGAGAGCCGTTAGTGGTGCGTGATGCTCTGCCAAAAATGCAGGATGGCAAGAGAAAAGTACAGACCTAACCTCACTGAAAGTCCAACGTAGCAGTCACAGTGGATCGAGTGCTTGGTGGCATTGATTAGTGGCAACGGTTGGTGGCATTGCTCGAACTGCACGATACATAACACGTATGTGCAGCGCTATTGGTCGCCGGTGAATTCAGGCTGGCGCCATCTGCCGACCTGGACTTCCGGCCCACGTTGACCTATTGCTTCCGAAAGTACCCCTCAACCTGCGAGCTGAACTACCCGCAGCGGGTCGTAAATTCGACTTGCCTGAAAACCCCCCCAAACCCGCTTAAACCTTTTGCTTCTGAAAGTACCCCCAAACCTACCGTTTTCACAGCTCTTTTATCCCCACGTCAACAACACCCTCAAAACCCCCTTAACCCTCAACTTTTCTCAGCCGCCCCTTTGAACAACTAGACCCATCCGAAAGCAACGTCAAGCCGACTTCAGAACTCAAGGAAGTTGTGCTCCCGATAGCCATCGAATCGACTCGCACCCTCGCACTTCAGATGCAAGCGTTCGATGGAATGCTGTGGGAGATTGACCACCTTGCCCACGAGCGCATCTGCCTGAGCATGGCCGGCAACCAACAGGGCAGAGAAGGCAATGAGGTAGGCGCTCAATTTCACGTGTGTTGTACGGTACTACAGCCGCGGCCAAGCTGTGCCAGGCTGCTCGCTTCGCCCGACTCGACGCCAATTACCGTAACGCCCCCGCACCGCCAGCTCAAGGCGCTAGCAATGCTAGAAGCACAGCCCGCGCTGGCCACGGACCGCCTCCACATCATTGTTGAACAGGCCGATCTCGCGGCCAAGCGCCGTTTGACGGCTGCCTCCAAGATGGCGCGCGCACGCGAAGTGAGCGATGAACATCGTCAGGAAGGTTCCGAACCATCAGCAGGATCGGGGTGTTCGACTGCCCCCAAAGGGGGTGCCATCCAGCTAAACCACTTTTACCCGCAAAGGGGTAGCAAACCCACTTAAACCTTTTACCCGCAAAGGGGGTGCCATCCCGAACGTCTTGGGTGACACAGAGTGCCGCTGAATGCCAGCATCGGATACCAGCATTCAATGCCAGCATTCAATGCCAGCATTCAATACGGGGGCACCTCAGAAAACGGAAAATAAAGCACGCTAAGGCATAGCTGACCTTGC
>CAMFKP010000132.1 GCA_945957385.1 uncultured Aeromonadaceae bacterium | reverse complement strand
CGTTGAGCGTAAGACGGTCGGTACCAAGCTGAAGTTCAAGCCACAGATCAACGAAGGTGATTCCGTGTTGCTGGAGATCGAACAGGAAGTCTCCAGCGTCGACAGCGCCAGCGCCAACAGCAAGTTGGGCTCTACGTTTAACGTGCGCAATATCAAGAATACTGTGCTGGTCAAGAGTGGCGAAACCGTGGTCCTCGGTGGCTTGTTGGATGAGAAGACCAATGAGGTGGTCTCCAAGGTGCCGCTGCTCGGTGATATCCCGGTGCTCGGCGAACTGTTCAAATCCACCAAGAGTGACAAGACCAAGCGCAACCTGATGGTCTTCATCCGCCCGGTTATCCTGCGCGATCCGGTTACTTACTCCGGGATATCCAACAGCAAGTACACCATGTTCCGTGCCGAACAACTCGAACGTTCCAGCAAGGGCTTGCGTCTGATGCCGGATGACGTCTCCACACCTGTGATGCCGGAATACACACCGGGGACGGCGATTTCTCCTGAGATGCAAAAGCAGATCGATAACTATCGCACCAAGCAGGATGCGGCACGCTCCTCTGTCGGGCAATAAGGGAGAGGCGAGGTGGAGTTGTCGCAAGAACATCTGAGCGCAGCGGACGAGCTGCAGGCTGAATGGCATGACGGTGTCCGCCTGCATTTTGCCTTTGCCCGGGATCGCGGTGTGATTCTGGAAGAGCATGAGTCCGGATTGCGCCTGCTGTGCCGTGCTGGTGTCACGCCGGATACGCTACTCGAAGTGCGTCGCGTCGCCGGGGCGCCTTTCAGTGTCGAAATCCTCGGACCCGAGGCGTTTGACGAACAGCTGATGGCCAACTATCAGCGTGACTCCTCCGAGGCGCGGCAGCTGATGGAGGATATTGGCAACGAGGTTGATTTTTTCACCCTGGCCGAAGAGTTGCCGGAGAACGAAGATCTACTCGATGCAGAGGATGATGCCCCCATCATCCGCCTGATCAACGCGATGTTGAGTGAGGCCATCAAGGAAGAGGCCTCGGATATTCATATCGAGACCTTCGAACGCCACTTGATCATCCGTTTCCGCATTGATGGGGTATTGCGCGAGATTTTGCGCCCTCATCGCAAGCTGGCCTCGCTGCTGGTCTCGCGTATCAAGGTCATGGCCAAACTGGACATCGCTGAAAAGCGGGTGCCGCAGGATGGGCGTATCGCATTGCGTATCGGTGGCCGTGCCGTCGATGTGCGGGTGTCGACCATGCCTTCGAGTCACGGTGAGCGCGTGGTGCTGCGTCTGCTGGACAAGAACAATGTGCGCCTCGAGCTCAAGCAGCTGGGGATGACGGCGCGCAACCGCGAGCACATCTCATCGCTGATCCGCAAACCGCACGGCATCATCCTGGTCACCGGGCCAACCGGTTCGGGCAAGAGTACCACCCTGTATGCGGCGCTGTCGGAGATCAACTCCAAGGACCGTAACATACTGACGGTGGAGGATCCCATTGAGTATGACCTTGAGGGCATAGGGCAAACCCAGGTGAACACCAAGGTCGACATGACGTTCGCCCGTGGCCTGAGAGCCATTTTGCGTCAGGATCCCGATGTGGTGATGGTCGGCGAAATCCGCGATCTTGAAACGGCGCAGATTGCCGTTCAGGCATCGCTGACCGGGCACCTCGTGATGTCGACCCTGCACACCAATACGGCGATCGGTGCCATTACACGTCTGCGCGACATGGGAATTGAACCTTTCCTGCTGTCTACATCCCTGCTGGCGGTGTTGGCGCAACGTCTGGTACGGACCCTGTGCCCGGAGTGCCGCATTGCCCATGATCCGAGCGAGCAGGAGCGCCTGCTGCTCGGCATTGAGCCAGATGAGCCTGTGGTGATCTATCGTCCCCATGGTTGCGAGGCCTGCAATCACTCCGGTTATCGCGGCCGTACCGGGATCCATGAACTGTTGCTGGTGGACGAAACGGTCCGCGAAGCGATTCATGCCGAATCCGGTGAATTGGCCATCGAGCGTCTGATCCGCGATCACACCCCCAGCATCCGCCGTGATGGACTCGACAAGGTACTGGCCGGCAGGACCAGCCTGGAAGAAGTCCTGCGTGTGACGCGGGAGGATTGATATGGCGGCCTATGAGTATGTGGCGCTGGATGCCAAAGGGCGGCGCAAGCAGGGCGTGCAGGAGGCAGACTCGGCGCGCCTGGTGCGGCAAATACTGCGTGAGCAGGGGCTGACGCCGCTCGAAGTCACGGAAAGCAGCGAGAAGGTCCGTCGTGAGGCAACCGGCTTTTCGTTGTTTAGGCCAACGATGAGTTCTGGCGAACTGGCATTGATGACGCGTCAGCTGTCAACGCTGGTCGCTGCGGCCCTGCCCATCGAAGAGGCGCTGAAGGCCGTTGCCCAGCAGTGCGAGAAACCGCGGCACCGAACCCTGATGGCCGCGGTGCGCAGCAAGGTGGTGGAAGGACACAGCCTGGCCGAGGCGATGTCTGGTTTCCCGTCGATTTTTGATCAGCTGTACCGCGCCATGGTGGCGGCAGGGGAGAAGTCGGGTCATCTCGATACCGTGCTGAACCGTCTGGCGGATTACACCGAACAGCGGCATCAGATGAAGAACAAGCTGATGCAGGCGATGATCTACCCGGTGATGCTGACGCTGGTCGCCATCGGGGTTGTTGCAATCTTGCTGTCGACTGTGGTGCCCAAGGTGGTTGAGCAGTTTGTGCATATGAAGCAACAGTTGCCGTTGTCGACCCGGATCCTGATGGCGTGCAGTGACTTTGTCCGAGACTACGGGCTGGGACTGGTGA
>CAMFKP010000131.1 GCA_945957385.1 uncultured Aeromonadaceae bacterium | reverse complement strand
CTTGGGGTGCACTCAATGCGGTGACTGAATTTGTTGATCACCAGCGCCGAGCGCGCAGTCAGGATTACCGCCTCGATTCGGCATGGTTTGGCCAAGGCGCACAACTGAAGTCCAAAGCTCTACATCAAGCCATGGCGCTACTGGCTTAGTCACACTCCCTGTTCTGATTTCGTTCGTCATTTCACACTCTTCTCAAGCCCCGACTGGTTCGCCAGCGGGGCTTTTTGTTTTGGAGGTTTCATCATGCGTGAACGTTACGGCCAAGCCATTCGGCTGGCGTCTACCGTCAATCTCAGTCGAGAACAATGGCTGCAGTATCGGGAGCTGGGCATTGGCTCATCCGATGCCGCAGCCGCGATTGGCTTTAGTCCCTACAAAAGCCCACTCACCTTGTGGTTGGAAAAAACTCACCGTAAACAGCCCGACGACCTCGCCGAGAAACCGGCGGTGTTGTGGGGTACGGTGCTCGAACCCGTTTTAGCTTCCGTCTATGCCGAGCGCACGGGCTACAAGGTGCGCAAAGTGAATGCGATTCTGCAGCACCCAGATCATCGTTTTATGTTGGCCAATCTGGATCGGGAAGTGCTGGGTCAGCCGGAAGGCACTGGCGTACTCGAAATCAAAACCGCCAGTTATCACATGGCACCGCAGTGGGAAGACGGTATTCCACTGGCGTATCAGTGCCAGGTACTGCATCAGCTGGCGGTCACTGGTTTTGCTTGGGCCGATGTGGCGGTGTTGATTGGCGGACAAGACTTTCGGATTTATCGGATTGAGCGTGATGACGCCAAGATCGCTGATCTGATTCAACTAGAAGCTCAGTTTTGGAAGCATGTTACGGCCGATATTCAACCTGACCCTGATGGCAGCCGAGATGCCAGCGACGCACTGCAATGGCTATTCCCTCGTGATGATGGCCAAACCATCGATCTCTCGGAATCAGCTGAATACAACATCCTCTTTCAACACCTACTGGAACTGCGTGAGCGCAAAGAAGAAGTCGAAGCCAAGGAAGCCCAGATCCGACAACGCCTACAAAACGCCTTGGGCTCAGCCAGTGCGGCAGTGTTTGCGGCCGGCAAAGTCACTTGGAAGAAAGCCAAAGATCGCCTTGCCACAGATCTGGAGCAGCTAAGTGCAGATCATCCTGATTTGATCCAGCAGTACACCCGCGCCGTCGCTGGTGTGCGGCGATTCTTGGTGCAACCAACAAAGAAAGGAGCCTCATCATGATTAAAGGTTTAGCCATTACCCCGCCCGTGATTGGGCGGATCAGCATTGGTCACTTGGTCGAAAAGAACGGCAAATACCTCCCTGAAAAAGACGACTGCTTTACCCTCACCACGCAGGTGCAGGGTAAAGAGGGTTGGTTATTGCATCCCCTGCATCAAGTCTTGGTGGAAAACAGCCCGAACAACAAGATTCGGGCTATTGCGATCAAGTTGCTATTTAACGATAGCGATCTGAATCTGCGGGCAGAGTTCAGTGCGTTTGATCGACAAACCGGTCGGCCATTGTGTGTGGGCGATGGTGAAACGGCCAAACGAGTGACCAACTTGCGGAGTACGGGTGGCGCCAGCACTGGCAATGCGGGTGAAGGAACCGAAGAACTCAGTTGCCCAGGCCCAGAACGCTGCCTGTTTGGCAAAGAGAAAGGCTGTAAATTATATGGCCGACTCAATGTGCAGGTGGACGGCCAACAAGACGAACTGGGCTCATTCATGTTTCGTACCACCGGCTACAACTCGGTGCGCACCCTCGCTGCACGCTTGGCGTATTTCCATGCTGTGAGTAATGGCCTTAGTCGATTTTTGCCCTTGCAGTTGAAACTGCGCGCCAAAAGCACCACACAGTCTTACCGTGCACCGGTCTATTACGTCGATCTCACGCTGCGTGACGACGACAGCTTAGTCAACGCCGTTGCCAAAGCCCATGCCGAGGCTCAGCAGTTTGCTGAAGCAGGCATCAATATTGCCCAGCTGGAACACACAGCTCGCCAGCTCTTAGCCAATGGGCAATTTGAAGACAGCAGCGAAGAGCTGCCGCAGGTTTTGGCGGAGTTCTATCCCGAACCAGAAATCGAGGGAGCTAGCGCCAGCGCCCAAACTCAGCCCGCTGTTGTAACACCCAAACCAGCCAACCCAAAAGCAACTCCCCCCGTTGTGCGCAGTAGCCCAATCACTGACCGTCTTGGTCCTTCAACCGCAGGAGAGAACAGCCATGAACCAATCCTCAACCACTGACACTTTGGCTGCATTTGCCATTGTCTTTACCGCAGGCTTGTTGTGCTCGAAATGGATTCAGCATTACTGCCGCACGAAACAACCGCCGTGTACTCGTGAGCCTGAACCACGGCGCGCGAGCGACAAGGCCGAGTAGTTCAAACACCCATCACCCCCAGCCCCAGAGTCATCTGGGGCTTTTTTATTGCCATTTTTATTTGGAGTTCAATCATGGAAAAAGGCGACCACCTGATCTCTGCCCGCACCGGGTACTCGCATCACGGGCTCTACATCGGCCGCAACCAGGTCATTCATTACTCTGGCTCATCTTTTAACCGCCATGAGCGCGGGGTAATTGAAATCGTGAGTCTAGAAACCTTCTGCCAAGGCAATGGCTATACCGTCCAAACCTACCCATGCCGCACCTATAGCCGGGTTGCGAGTATTGAACGAGCCCGATCACGCTTGGGGGAAGACTGGTACAACGTGCTACTGAATAACTGCGAGCACTTTGTGACGTGGTGTATTCAGGGTATTCATCATAGCGAGCAAACCAGTAGGTTGATTGATGCTATAACGTTGAGTTTTGTACCTGCATGCCTCATCGTGGTACAGCTGATATCGATGAGGGGAGGATATTCGACCAACGGGCATCAATAGAAGTGCTTTCTGGTGACCGTTAGCGCAAGATTTTTCCCAGACATGTACTT
>CAMFKP010000130.1 GCA_945957385.1 uncultured Aeromonadaceae bacterium | reverse complement strand
ATACCGAGAGAAAGTCTCGCCGGTGAAACCCGGGTGGCCGCCACCCCGGTGACCGTCGAGCAACTGCGCAAGCTCGGCTTCGACGTCGCCGTCGAGTCGGGCGCCGGGGCTCTGGCCAGTTTTGATGATGCCGCCTTCGTCGCGGCCGGTGCCAGTGTCGTCGACAGCCAAGCGCTGTGGCAGTCCCCCATTATCTACAAGGTCAATGCCCCCAGCGACGCCGAAATCGCGCGCCTGCAACCCGGCACTACCTTGGTCAGCTTCATCTGGCCGGCACAGAATCCAGAGTTGGTCGCCAAACTGGCCGCAAAACAGGTCAACGTGCTGGCGATGGACATGGTGCCGCGTATCTCCCGCGCCCAGGCGCTGGATGCCCTCTCCTCGATGGCCAACATCGGTGGCTACCGCGCCGTCGTTGAAGCCGCCCATGCCTTCGGCCGGTTCTTCACCGGCCAAATCACCGCCGCCGGCAAGGTGCCGCCGGCCAAGGTGCTGGTGATTGGTGCCGGGGTCGCCGGTCTGGCCGCCATCGGTGCTGCCGGCTCCCTCGGGGCCATAGTGCGCGCGTTTGATACCCGCCTGGAAGTGGCCGAGCAGATTGAATCCATGGGCGGCGAATTCCTGAAACTCGACTTCGGGGGGGAAGACGGCGCCTCTTCCGACGGTTACGCCAAGGTGATGTCTGACGAGTTCATCGCCGCCGAGATGGCGCTGTTTGCCGCCCAGGCCAAAGAGGTGGATATCATCATCACCACGGCGCTGATCCCGGGCAAGCCGGCGCCGAAGCTGATCACCAAGGAGATGGTCGACAGCATGAAGCCAGGCTCGGTGATCGTCGACCTGGCCTCGGCCGCCGGGGGCAACTGTGAGTACACGGTGCCCGGCGAGCTGCATGTCACCGCCAGTGGCGTCAAGGTCATCGGTTACACCGACCTGCCGGGCCGCCTGCCGACCCAATCTTCCCAACTCTATGCCACCAACCTGGTCAACCTGACCAAGCTGCTGAGCAAGGAGAAGGATGGCAACATCGACATCAACTTTGACGACGTGGTGCTGCGCAACATGAGCGTGGTCAAGGCCGGTGAGGTGACATTCCCGCCGCCGGCCATCAGCGTCACCGCGGCACCGAAGAAAGAGGCCGCGCCGGCCCCGGTGGCCAAGGTTGCCAAGCAGCCGTCCAAGCTCAAGTACTGGCTGGGTGCCGCCGCACTGGCCGGTTTTGGCTGGGTGGGGCATGTCGCGCCGCCGGATTTCCTGTCGCACTTTACCGTGTTCGTACTGGCCTGTGTGGTCGGTTACTACGTGGTGTGGAATGTGACTCACGCCCTGCACACGCCGCTGATGTCGGTGACCAATGCCATCTCCGGCATCATCGTCGTCGGAGCGCTGCTGCAGATAGGCTCGTCTTCGACGCTGATTACCGTGCTGGCGTTTGTCGCCGTGCTGATCGCGACCATCAACATTGCCGGTGGTTTCACGGTCACCCAGCGCATGCTCAAGATGTTCCGCAAGGATTAAGGGAGAAACAACATGTCTCATGGATTGGTTACGGCAGCCTATATCGTCGCCGCCGTACTGTTCATCCTCAGCCTGGCCGGACTGTCGAAGCAGGAAACCGCCAAGTACGGTAACTGGTTCGGTATTGCCGGTATGGCCATCGCCCTGGTGGCGACCATTGCCAGCCCGAGCGTGCATGGCGTTGTCTATATCCTGGTTGCGATGGCCATCGGTGGCGCCATCGGTGCGCGCCTGGCGTTGAAAGTCGAGATGACCCAGATGCCGGAGCTGGTGGCGGTGCTGCACAGCTTCGTCGGGCTGGCGGCGGTGCTGGTCGGCTTCAACAGCTTCATTGAGCTGCTGCCGTCCGATACCGCGACCCAGCTGGTATTGCCGCTCTCCGGCTCGCCGGAGCAAATCCTGGCGGCCGCCCAGCAGGCCATTGCCCAACTGGTGAACCAGCAGGGCGATGGCACGCACCTCAGCGGCGCCATGCTGAACATCCACCTGACGGAGATTTTCCTCGGTGTGTTCATCGGTGCCGTGACGTTCACCGGCTCGATTGTCGCGTTCGGCAAGCTCAACGGCATCATCAGCTCCAAGCCGCTGTCACTGCCGCACAAGCACAAGCTGAACCTGCTGGCGGCGCTGGGCGCACTGGCGCTGCTGGTGTACTTCGTCCACGTCGGCGGCTCGACCTGGGCCATAGTGCTGATGACGCTGATTGCGCTGGCGTTCGGCTGGCATCTGGTGGCCTCCATCGGTGGCGCCGACATGCCGGTGGTGGTATCGATGCTGAACTCTTACTCCGGCTGGGCGGCGGCGGCGGCGGGCTTCATGCTCTCCAACGACCTGCTGATCGTCACCGGGGCACTGGTAGGGTCATCAGGTGCCATCCTCTCCTACATCATGTGCAAGGCGATGAACCGCTCGTTCATCTCGGTGATTGCCGGCGGCTTTGGCAGTGACGGTGCCAGCAGCAGCGCGAGCGCAGAGGAGATGGGCGAATACCGCGAGATGAAGCCGGACGACGTGGCCGAGCTGCTGAAAAACTCCAGCTCGGTGATCATCACCCCGGGTTACGGCATGGCGGTGGCACAGGCGCAATACCCGGTGGCGGAGATCACGCAGAAGCTGCGTGAGCGCGGCATCGAGGTGCGCTTTGGCATCCACCCGGTGGCCGGTCGTCTGCCGGGGCACATGAACGTGCTGCTGGCGGAAGCCAAGGTGCCGTACGACATAGTGCTGGAGATGGACGAAATCAACGAGGACTTCCCGCAGACGGATACGGTGCTGGTGATCGGCGCCAACGACACGGTGAACCCGGCAGCGATGGAAGATCCGGGCAGCCCGATCGCGGGAATGCCGGTACTGGAAGTGTGGAAAGCGCAGAACGTGGTGGTATTCAAGCGTTCGATGAACACCGGCTACGCCGGGGTACAGAACCCGCTGTTCTTCAAGGAGAACTCGCACATGTGCTTCGGTGATGCCAAGGCGACCGTCGAGGCGATCCTCAAGGCGCTGTAA
>CAMFKP010000129.1 GCA_945957385.1 uncultured Aeromonadaceae bacterium | reverse complement strand
TGATTGTGCGTAAAGCTCAGGTCAGCTTTGCTGTCCTAGCTTTTCCACATGAACGCCTTCTCTGGGAGTTTCTTTATGTCCATGTTTAACCCGCCACATCCTGGTCGTTTGATTCTTGAGTATGTTCTCGACCACGGCTATTCCGTTGCGGCATTGGCTCAGCGTTTAGATGTTGATGTGCTCGAGCTGACGAATGTTGTTGATGGTTGCTGCGCAATTTCGCCTGAAATGGCCGCGCGTTTGGAGGTCGAATTGGGGCTTTCTGCCGATTTATGGCTGCGTATGCAGGCTGAATATGACGCTGCACATTGCTGAGCCTTTTTTCTGCTCGAATAACGCGCTAAATCGCCGATTTCTGTAGGGTAACTGTAGGGTTTTTGTAGGGACGCCGTAGGGTAACAGTAGGGAAAGTGTAGGGTTTCTGTAGGGATCGACGTTTTTGAGCAATAGTGCGGAGGCACGCTGCCGATTGTATACAAACAAGTTCCTTGTTCGGATACCTCGGCGTGCCAAAGGGTGCCCCTTTGAATCCTCATTGCTCTACGAGCAAAACATAGCCGCAAAATGCTCACCGAGTGCTTACTCAATGCTCACCTAATGGTGACTTGGTGCATACCGAGTGCTCACCCATGCTTACCCGATGCTTACCGGATGGTGACTCAATGCTCACCGTGTGCTCACCGATCTGGAACATAGGCACGATGGGGACGTTTTCACCCCCTGCTGCGCATTGGGTAAAACATCCCATGTGCCAAAGGGGAAACCCCTTTGAAACCGTGTCCGTTCGCCGAACAGACTAAAGCGAGGGACAAGATATGTTTTGTAGCACCGCCGCCTCGTGACGGCACTTCAAAACGACCCTGATCAGGGCTGCGCCCCGATACCCCGCAGGCACTTCACGGCCACGCAAAAGATTTGCGTACCCGTTCATCGCCTTATTCTTCTTCGCCGAACTCGGCTACGAGCGATTGGTATAACGCCTCGCTATCCTCATGCAGCTTTTCACACTGATCGGCTTGCTCGTCCAGATCTAGCTCGTTGAGTTTTTCCAGTAGCAGCAGGGTTTGTCCGCGAATGAATTTGGCCATGTTCAGGGCTGTTTTTTGTTGCTTGTTCATGGGTTTTGCCTGTTTGGTCGTGGATCTTGGCTCAAATCCTACCGCATTCAGGGGGGGGCATGGCTATTCATGGCCTCACAATCCATCAGCAGCGTTTTGCGGGGTTTTAGGCGGTAAAGAGGTGCGGTTCTGTGGCTTAGCCGCCCAAAACGCGCTTAGAGCGTCTCAGGCGGTGCGGGAAATGCACGTTATGGTAAATAGTGAGTGCGAATGGACGTTGAAGCGTGCTCCATAGTATTGGTTCGCAAGGCAAACCTAAAGATGGAGTAAAATTTATACCTAATTTGTACACTTGCGTGTTATTGGTTATAATCATCTTGTTGTTACCCACGACAGCAGCAAGAGAGTCGACCTGAGTTGAGAATTGTTATGTTAACAATCCATTCAGATCTTTAGTGGAGCTGTTACTTATGCATCCTCTTGCGTGTAAGTAACTTATTTTGGTTAAGGTGAAATGATATGACGGCAACTATGTCACAAAAAGCGGCGAGAGAAGGATTGGGTAATCCAGAACTATTTCATGGGGGGGTGTATGTAACTAAAAATGGCATGGCTGAATTATTTGTTCAAACAGCAGAAGAAAGAGAGGCCGAGCTTCGAGATAGAGAAATTGAACGTCAATCAACAGCTTTATTGATGTTGGTTATGTCGGCTAAGCAGGATGTTAAACAAGGGAGAAGCATGTCAACTTCTGAAGCATTGAGGAGGTTACGTGAAGCTCGAGTGTAATTTAAAAGCGGGGAAACATGGCAAATTTCAAAGTGGTAGTAACGGAATCGGCTCTTTGGTCTTTACAGGATGCAGAATCATTTAAATCATCGCTAGTTGGTCGTGATGTTGCAGCTAAGTGGGCTGATGGTCTTTTACTTTCTACGGAAGAGGTTCTTTCTGAAGATCCTGAGCGATACAGGTATTGCGCTCAGCTTTCTGATCGCGCGGTAGCTATTCGTGAACGATTTGACCCAGACAGTGGGTTTCGCTGCCTGTATGATTTAGATATGGAACGCAGGGAGGTTTACCTTCTGCTTTTCATTAGTGAGCGTCAGGATTTTGAGAAAATGCTTAATCGTTATCACGTCGTTCGTACTGTGATATAGGTTTATTATTTGCATGTATTTTAAAACAGGGCGAAATATCCGTCCTGTTTTATTTTATCTTATTCATTAGCCCTCAATTGACTCCATTGAGTTCACCGTCTCATTTATCTCTTCGACTAGATATTGGTATGCGTCTGATTCATATCTTCCAGCAATCACTTGAGCGCTTTGGCGCTTAATATAAAATGTTTTGTCTGAAAGTGGGTTGTTGTTGTAAACAAAGGCAATTAGCCCTTCTGGAAGGTTGAAGTAAGTCTCGCCAAGCTCGTATATTGGATGGGATTTAATTACTTTCGGCTCTTCATTGAAATAACCAACAACCATGTGGGCTGTGTAATTATTTGTTTTTAGCTTCTCTTTAATAAAGTCTATGGTTTTTTTTGCGGCGATTGATTTTTGTTCTGTGTATTCATTTCTTGCATTTGAATGTCTTAATTCAGCTAGTAGAAACTCTGCGCCACTGAATGCGGCGGCTAAAAAATTTAAGTGTTCCATTTGGTTATGCCTTTAATAAATTTATTAAAATATGGCTGATTTTCTTGTTGAAGTAAATGTTTTTCTATGGATGTGCTGGGGGAGATCTAGATTTTTTGAGGATGGGTAATGCGTTAGTTTTAATCGGATTGAGTTGATGATTGAACGGATTTTCTTGAGATCCTTTTTTTTCGCGCGTAATCTCATGGCTGTTAAACAAAAAAACCACCCGGCAAGGTGGTTTTTTCGAAGGTTAAAAAACCGGCAAGTTTTTTAACCAAGGTAACTGGCTAACGGGGAGTCAAGCACAGTCACCAAAAGCTGTTTAAGCAGTTTAGCCCGTATGGGCGCATTACATCAAGTGCCCTGACATTAATCCCCGTGAGCAATTCAGTTACCAATGGCTACCGCCACTGGCGATTTGTCGTGTCTGTACGGGTTGGAC
>CAMFKP010000128.1 GCA_945957385.1 uncultured Aeromonadaceae bacterium | reverse complement strand
CCCGTCAGCAGGTGGAGAACGGCGCCCAGATCATCGACATCAACATGGATGAGGGGATGCTGGATGCCGAAGCCTGCATGGTGCGCTTCCTCAATCTCATCGCCTCCGAGCCGGATATCTGCAAGGTGCCCATCATGGTCGACTCCTCGAAGTGGGAGGTGATGGAATCCGGGCTCAAGTGCATTCAGGGCAAGCCGATCGTCAACTCCATCTCGATGAAGGAGGGGGTCGACAAGTTTATCGCCCAGGCCAAGCTGATTCGTCGTTACGGCGCTGCGGTTATCGTCATGGCCTTTGACGAGCAGGGGCAGGCCGATACCCGGGCGCGCAAGTTCGAGATCTGCCAGCGCGCCTACCGCATTCTGGTGGACGAGGTGGGCTTCCCGCCGGAAGACATCATCTTCGACCCCAACATCTTCGCGGTGGCGACCGGCATCGATGAGCACAACAACTATGCGATGGACTTTATCGAGGCGGTGAAGGACATCAAGGATCATCTGCCCCACGCGATGATCTCCGGCGGTGTCTCCAACGTCTCCTTCTCGTTCCGTGGTAACGAGCCGGTGCGCGAGGCGATCCACTCGGTGTTCCTCTACTACGCGATCAAGAACGGCATGGACATGGGCATCGTCAACGCCGGTCAGCTGGCGATCTACGAGGACATTCCGGCCGAGCTCAAAGCCGCCGTCGAGGATGTGGTGCGTAACACCCATCCGGGTGCCACCGAGGCGCTGTTGGCGATTGCCGAGAAGTACCGTGGCGGCCCGGCCCAGCAGGCGGCCGATCCGCGCGAGCTGGAGTGGCGCAGCTGGCCTGTGGCCAAGCGGCTGGAGCATGCGCTGGTCAAGGGCATCACCGATTTTATCGACGAGGATACCGAAGAGGCGCGTGCCGCCTCGGCGCGCCCCATCGAGGTGATCGAGGGGCCGCTGATGGCGGGGATGAACGTGGTCGGCGATCTGTTCGGTGCCGGCAAGATGTTCCTGCCCCAGGTGGTGAAATCGGCGCGGGTGATGAAGCGCGCCGTGGCCTACCTGCAGCCCTATATCGAGCAGGAGAAATCCGGCGGCCAGAGCAATGGCAAGATCGTCATGGCGACGGTGAAGGGCGACGTGCACGACATCGGCAAGAACATCGTCGGCGTGGTGCTGCAGTGCAACAACTTCGAGATCGTCGATCTTGGCGTCATGGTGCCGTGCGAGAAGATCCTGCAGACCGCCCGCGAGGTGAACGCCGACATGATCGGCCTCTCCGGCCTCATCACGCCGTCGCTGGATGAGATGGTGCATGTGGCCAAGGAGATGCAGCGTCAGGGCTTTACCATACCGCTGCTCATTGGTGGCGCCACCACCTCCAAGGCGCACACCGCGGTGAAGATCGAACAGAACTACGCCGAGCCTGTGGTCTATGTCTCCAACGCCAGCCGCGCGGTGGGCGTGGCGCAGAGCCTGCTCTCACGCGAGCTCAAGCCTGACTATGTGGCACGTCTGGCCAAGGAGTACGAGACGGTACGTGAGCAGCATGCCCGCAAGCAGCCTCGCACGGCCGCCGTGTCGCTGGAAGCGGCCCGCGCCAACGCCTGGTCCTGCGACTGGAGTGTCTATCAGCCGCCGAAACCGGCCCAGCCCGGCATCCATGTGCTGCGCAAGGTGGATATCGCCACCCTGCGTAATTACATCGACTGGACCCCGTTCTTCCTGAGCTGGGAGCTGGCCGGCAAGTATCCGCGCATCCTCGAAGACGAGGTGGTGGGCGAGGAGGCCAAGCGGCTGTTTGCCGATGCCCAGGCGATGCTGGATCGTCTCGAAGGCAGCGGCGAGGTGGAAGTGACCGGCATGCTGGGACTGTTCCCGGCCAACCGGGTCGGCGATGACATCGAGGTCTATACCGACGAGTCGCGCAGTGAAATCAAGCAGGTGCTGCGCGGTCTGCGCCAGCAGACTGACAAGGCCAGCCAGGCGCGTGATGGCAATGTGTTCCCCAACTATTGCCTGTCTGATTTTGTCGCGCCGAAAGAGAGCGGCGTCGCCGACTGGATCGGTGCCTTTGCGGTCAGCGGCGGCTTTGGCGAGGCCGAGATCGCCGATGCCTATAAGGCGGCGGGGGATGATTACAACGCCATCCTGCTGCAGGCGGTGTGCGATCGTCTGGCCGAGGCGTTTGCCGAGTATCTGCATGAGCGGGTGCGTAAGGAGTACTGGGGCTACGCCCCGGACGAGGCGCTCTCCAACGACGAGTTGATCCGCGAGAACTACCGTGGCATCCGTCCGGCACCCGGCTATCCGGCCTGCCCCGAGCACACCGAGAAGGGCACCTTGTGGCAACTGCTGGCGGTGGAGCAGACCATCGGCATGCAGCTGACCGAATCCTATGCGATGTGGCCGGCGGCGGCGGTTTCCGGCTGGTACTTCAGCCATCCGGAGGCCAAGTACTTCGCGGTGGCCGGTATCCAGCCGGATCAGGTCAAGGATTACGCCGCGCGCAAGGGGATGTCCCTGGAAGAGGCCGAACGCTGGTTGGGCCCGAACCTGGGTTATCAGCCGGAATAAGTGCTCGCAGCGCGCTCGGGGCGCGGATTATTAAGTTTCATTTAATAATCCGCGCAATTTAGCAGTGCTTTTTTGAGGTAATCCGCCCCGGCGGCGGTTTCCGGGGCCGAGCGGCGGGCATTTTTGTTGCCTGCGCCGCAAACTGGCGGCCGCCACCTCGGCAGCGCCGGCGCGGAGCGGCATAATCGCCGCCTTTGTGATGTATGCAGTGGAGTCTCCCGATGTCTTCTTCTCCGGCCTTCTGGCGCCGTTCCTGTCGTGTGTTGTGGCCGCTCTGGCTGGCCACAGCGGCACTCACCCCCCTTCACGCTGCCGAGCCGGCCAAACCGGCCGCCGAGGCCGATTATCAGGCGCTGGCGCAGCAGTTCTTCACGTTGTCGCAACGCCAGTCGCCGCTGGCCTATCAGCAGATGCTGGCCGAAAAGCTGCTCTCCGGGCAGGGGGATGCGGAGTACCAGAAGCTGGTCGCGCTGCTCAAACCCCATGTGCCGAAGGATTCCGTCGCCACCTTGATGTACGCCGCGGTGCAGAGCCAGCAGGCGCACAAGGCGTTGTTGCAGGCGGCGGCCAGCGGTGATCTGACGCCGGAACAGCAGGCGCAATGGCAGCTGATGGACAAGGATCCGCGCGCGGTCGAGGCGGTGAAGCTGGTCAGCACCC
>CAMFKP010000127.1 GCA_945957385.1 uncultured Aeromonadaceae bacterium | reverse complement strand
TACAGCGACAACACCGGCGGAGTTCTCCGACGGCATCCTGCGCTTTCTGTACCTGACGGTAGCGTTGTTAAGTCCGCGCACACCGGCATTTATCGCGTTGAACGAACCGGAAAACAGCCTGCACCCGCAGATGCTGTCCGCGCTGGCGAGCTTAATCGCCGAGGCCAGCCGCTACTCGCAGATCTGGCTCACCAGCCACTCGCCGGAGCTGGCAAAGTTGATTGAGAAGCAGCGATCGTTTTCGCTGTATCAGCTGTCGATGGTGGAGGGGGAGACGAGGGTGGAGAGGCTGGGGTAGTTCTATATCCTCATCTCCTACTCACCGGGGTGGATTCTTTTCTTTCGACATAAAGCATTGCAATCCTCCAATGATTACCCCACCACTAACGGAAAGGTTAACAGCTTCAACAAGATCACTCATTGGAAAATCAAATTGCCCAATGAAAAAATAGGTAACAAAGGCTATCAGCAAACGGCCGCATAAAAGCGTGGCAAAAATGCCAGCGATCCAAGCAGCTACCAGCAATAGGAATAATTTCATCCTCGTAGTAAACATTATTTTTTTCTCGCTAAATTTGTTTGTATAGCCTCAATGGTAGCCTGTCCTTTGCTTCCGAAATATTCATAACTCAATGACTCCAGAACCGTTCCTGTAAATTTCGGAATCACATATTGAGGGAGCATTTCTTGTACTTTCTCATAACCCTTGCCTGTTAATACCCCTCCCGCTGTTCCTATTCCTGCACCAATGGTGGGAGCAAGTGGATCTTTCCCTTGCAACACAGCCGCCGCATACACACCAACCATGCTTGTACCTTCGGTAAACCAGAATCCACGCCCTTGCGTTAATCCACTAATCCTTTATGCCATTTTTCTCTTCTTCATAATCCTGCAAGTATTTTTCAATAGGGTATGCGGTTCCAAGTTCATGTATCTCACCAGTATCCTTATCGATTATAAATGGAGAATTGCCTATAAGCTGAGCAGAGAAATATCCTGTTTCAAGATATGCTCTGGATTGAAAATAAAAAAACCATCCTTCTGAAAAACGACCTTGTAGTGTAATAACAACGGGCACCTCTGTTTTTTCTAAATATTCGATCGCCTTATTAACAGCTTCATCAAAAGTAATCATTAGTTTGTCCGCTAAAGTTGGAATGATTTGAACTGGCTGAGATCAGCTGATTTACCCGTTTGTCCATCAAGGAATCGGACTGTACCATTTTGATTCACAATATTAAATTACATGCCCTGGCTGCCCTGGGCATATGAACCAAAAACGATACCTCTTGAAACAGAACCTGCATCTGTCATTTGTTGTGTAATGCTTTCAGATGAAGAGGCTTATTTAAATTTAGTACCATATTGGTTTTCCAAAACAGATAAAGGCACTCCATTATTATGATTAATCGGTAAGGCTGACGCAGGGTTCCTACTTGATGTAGCATCTGTAGCAATCGAGCAGTTTACACAATTGTATGTTCGCCCAGATTCAGGGTCCCCTGGATTCACATTCTTAATTGATCCTGCTGTCTCTTCACTTACTCCAGAACCTTTCATCCCATAATGAGCACCGCCGACAGCCGCTGCGCCGTGTACAAACGTCATCGAATCATACAGCATTGAAGCCGTTTCCGGACTCACTCGCCAGTTCTGAGCTATACGCTGAATATCTGCCCCGCGCCTGGCTTTCGAATCTGCGGTAGCATACTGCCTTCACTGCCCGACGATTTTATCCGCACCTTCCTGACGCGCCTTTTTCTCCTGGACAGGCTACCGTCCGACGAAAAGCCCATCGAGAACAGCCACCTGCCATTCAACATAACGCAGGGATATGTCTTGAGTCTTTCAAAAGCCTGCGGAGGTGCAGGCTAACAACCAGGAGACCCGGACGATTAAGAGATTAACTGTCGGGAAGGTTGTCTTTAAAATATAGATAAAACATCAATGTAATTAATTTTCTCGTCTCGCTCATATTCCCTTGGCAGAGAATCAAAAACTTTAATTTCATCCCCGAGATTAATAATTGCTAAAGTAAGACCTTCATCAAAAACTAATTTTGCCCCAATCACTTTTTGTTCTATTTCCGAATAAATCGCGTAAAATCGTAAGAGTATCTTTCCAATAACTTTATGAAAAAAACATGAATTCGACAAATCCATAATTTCCTCTTTGCCATACTCTCCAAGATCATTTTCTTGCATTGGTAAATCAGTTAGTTCAAGTGAAGCCCCATCCAGTCCACACTTGAACACAACACTTTGATTTTCATTAAAAAAAACAAACTGAAGTTGTTGCGGAGCCCCTAACTCGGGAACGTTATAAATATATATCAGACCATTGACATTTTGGAGTTTTCGTCCGACTACATTACGTGCCAGCTCTTGATACCCATTATCAAAAAGCATCATTGTGGCGCCCCCTTTAGCGCATTTTTCACTGAGGTATTATTTAACACACCATCTTTAAGGATGGTAACAAAACTACCATCTGGTTTAGTAACAACAACATCATTTCCTTTTATTCTGAAGAATACATCACCACGACTGGCTCCTGCTCCTGCTCCTTGCCCTGCAAATTTCCCTGCAACAACTTTATCTGGATTAGAGCCTATATCATTTATAATATTTAAAACACGTTCTCGATCGGCCGCATTTGAAGCATTTCCACCAAAATCTTCCACATGTTTACCAAGTTTTTTCCCAACCTGTGCATTAGTTACTGAGAACTTGGCACTAGCGCCAACACCAGAAGTTGGTACGGATATTTTCCCTGGACCAGGAAGATATCTAGAAATTTCATCACTGGCTTTATTGATTAGTTTAGACGCAGTTTCAAGATCGCCCGCTTTGAGTGCCTTATCTACACCTTTTAGTAAAGCCCCAGCTTCATCACCCAGTCCTGGCATGATACCGATAACGGCCGCCAGATAACCCAGCGCACTGTCTGCTTCCTGGAAGCTCTTGATATCCCCATAAACAGGAATATAATCGCTGCCTGCTTCCGCAAAACCTGCCAGCAGTTCATCCCGGTGGGCGTCCATTTTCGCACCACAGGCCGCTGCACTGAGTCCGTCGCAGTTCTTCGCCTTAAACTCGTCAACCGCGTCTTTCAGTTGCTGCTGCGCGTCCTTGTATCTGTCCTCCGGCTTTTTACCCGTTGCCAGATAATCAGCAGCTTCACTGAGCGAGTTATTCTCAACCGTCGTCTTGCCCGCCTGAGCCGCCGCTACCGCGTTCGCACTGCTGTCTCCGACAAGCCCGCCAGCCAGGCCAGAAGCCAGTGTCGCCAGCGCAGATACCGCCTGTTTTTCTTCCTCGCTCAGTTCGCTGACCTGTTTGCCAAAACCGTCAACCGCAATCTTACCAGCCAGCTCACCCACCGCCGCGCCAGCTGCAGCGGACGCCGCATCTCTGCCGGAAGCGGCTGCAAGTGCGGCGTTGACAACTGCATGGGCCAGCACGCGTCCCTTAAGATCCTTCTCCGGGATGACATTCGCGATGGCATTGGCGATATACGGCGCGGCACCGCCCGCAATCGCAGCTTT
>CAMFKP010000126.1 GCA_945957385.1 uncultured Aeromonadaceae bacterium | reverse complement strand
ACCTGCGACCAATTGATTAAAAGTCAACTGCTCTACCGACTGAGCTAACGACCCACTCTTTTTGTCACCACTTTTCCGCTTTCGCTTCCCGGCGCTGACGGCGGCTTATATTACGGATTTGACTGCCTGACGCAACAGAAAGTTGAAGATTTTTATCTGTTTGGTCAGGCTTCATCCAATCCAGCCGTTTTTCGCTCGATAGTTGGCAAAACTATTTGGCATTGAGCGCTTTTTGCGCCAATTGGGCAGAAGGCGTATCTGGATACTGCTTCATTACCAATTGGAAGAATTTGCCAGCTTTATCCTTGTCACCCTCGCTCAGACTGATCATGCCAAGCTTCAGCAGCGCCTCAGGACGTTTGGCTGAATCTTTAAACTTTTGAGCGACGACAAGAAAGTTTGTCTTGGCATTTTCTTTATCGCCTTGATTATAAAGCAGCTGTCCAAGCCAATAATGGGCATTCGACGCATAAGACGAGTCCGGATATTTTTTCAGGAACGCTTCGAACGCGGGGATGGCCTTGGCAAAATCCTTATCCTTCATGACAAGGTTCACAGCCGTCTCATACGCTTGCGACTCGTCTGCTGTAGCGGGTTTACTCGCAACTGACTGCGTGGTGGCTGCAGGTGTTGCTGTGCCACTGGGGCTGGCCGCTGCATTAGCAGAACTAGTCGGAGCAGCGGCACTGCTGGCAGCCACCGGAGCCGTCTTTATCTTGTCTAGCTCCTGATACAAGCCTTTTTGACGCTCTGTGGCCTGCTGCAACTTGTAGTTAGCCTCCTCGAGACTACCCCGCAGTTGGCGTACCTCGTCTGTCAAAGAGTCTATTTGCTGCTGCATGTCGTTTTGCGCCATGCTACGTGAATTCACTAGCTTCTCGAGCTTGTCCAGACGTTCTTCGACAGAAAGCTCATCCGCGTGTGAATGAAATGGCAACAATACAGATGAAAAAAGAGCGGCCATGACGGCCGCTTTAATCGTTACGGTATTCATCAACCGCTACACCTTAGTAGACCAGCACCGCACGACGGTTCTTTGCGAACGCATCTTCAGTGTGGTTAGGATCTGCCGGTTTCTCTTCACCATAGCTGACAACAGACAGCTGGTTAGCATCTACACCGAGGTTTTGCAGGTACTTGGCAACGGCCTTAGCACGACGCTCGCCCAACGCGATGTTGTATTCCGGGGTACCGCGCTCGTCGGTATGACCTTCGACCAGAACCTTGATGTTGGTATGTTCGCGCAGGAAGTTGGCATGAGCCTGCAGCAGTTCAGCATACTGGTTCTCGATAGCATCTTGGTCGAAACCGAAGTAAATGGTGTTCTCTTGACGCAGTGCTTCGTACTTCTGACGCATTTGCTCATCAGCAGACAAACCCTGATCAGCAGTGCCTGTCGTTTCCATGCCCTGATCCTGTACACCCGCACCTGAATCTTCGGTGCTGGAGCAAGCAGCCAGGGTGAACATCGGCAGAGCGATCATCAAGCTTTTCAGCAGAGTGTTGAGTTGCATCTTATGTCCTTGGATATTCTGTATTGAGGGTTAGTTCAGGAACGGCGACCATGCAGGTGCACGAACCTCTCCGTTAGTAGATGGCAGATTTGCCTTGAAGCGACCGTCGGCCGAAACCAGGGCTAATCCTTTTCTACCTTGGTAGATGGTACTGTAAATAATCATGCTTCCGTTTGGAGCCACACTTGGTGATTCGTCCAGTGATGTCTGGGTCAACACATAGACAGCACCTGACTCCAGATCCTGTCGGGCAATACGGTATTGCCCATTTACCCGACTGACCATGACAACAGACTTACCATCTGGACTCATGGACGCCGCCAGGTTCATATCGCCTTCCCATGTCAGACGCTGGGTCTGACCAGAGGCCAAATCTACTCTATAAATTTGCGGTTTGCCACCCCTCTCCGAGGTGAAAACCAGGCTACGGCCATCCGGTGCCCAGGAAGGCTCTGTATCGATGGCGCGATCAGAAGTGACGCGTGTTAGCTGACGGCTACCGATGTCCAGTACATAGATATCCGGTTGTCCGTCTTTAGATAACACCAGCGCTAATTTAGAACCATCCGGAGACCATTCTGGCGCGCCATTGATGCCCGGATAGGAGGCCACCATGGTTCGGGAACGGTCATAAATACCCTGAATGTAAATGGCAGGAGTGCGCTTTTCGAAGCTGACATACGCCAGCTTGCGGCCATCTGGCGACCACGATGGTGACATCAGCGGCTCATGCGAGCGCAACAGTACACTTTCGTTGTAGCCGTCATAATCCGCCACCATCAGATGATAGGGATATTGAGTTCCCGGATGGAAAGAGACATAGCTGATACGTGTCAGGAATGCCCCGCGCTCTCCCGTCAGCTTTTCATAGACGATGTCAGAGATACGGTGGGCAAATTGCCGTAACTTTTTCGCCGGAACAACACTGCTTCCAGCGGTCAAAACAGCATTCGCGTCACCAGCTTTACCCTTCATCACATCGACGAGTTCAAAGCTGACTTTATATTGACCATCGCCAGCAGGCTCAACCTGTCCGAGGACCATGGCTTCAATGCCCATATTGGCCCAGATGGGGAAGTTCACTTCGGACGCAGTTGATGGCGACTGCGGCATCTGCGTCCGAGCTAATGGCGCAAACTTTCCGCTACGCATCAGATCAGAGCTGATCACATTAGCAACGTCCTCTGGCAAACCGCTGGCTGAGGATTTGAATTGGGGAACCGCAACCGGCCGCCCGCTATCAATCCCCCCCGTAACTAAGATTTGTAATTCAGCCATGGCTGCCTGGCTAAACACCAGATATGCCAATAAAGCACCAATCAGTTTTTTCATCTTCACCTACTTTCCAGGTTGCAATGTGAGTAACACCGAATGAACTGCCAGCGCTCTCAAATTCACTGGCAGGGACAATTACTACCGCTATCGAATCAGCACTAAAGCTCGGCCATAAAACCATCGATATAGGCTTAAGCATGCCATGGTCTGGCTCACCCCTCCGCTACTGACCACCTGGGTCCAGCGTTAACGAGAGGACACCATAATCCTGTGGTGGCTTGGGGAACTTGCCAATGCGGTTTACCGCCGCAATACCCGCATTACAAATCGTCGGATTACCATCACAAGGGCCAGCCGAGATCACCAAACCATCAGGCGCAATACGGACTTTCAAAATCGCCGTTTTGCCAAACATGGTTCTATCGATCAGCATGTTACGTTTCACCATATCGGCAACCAAACCACTGTATTGATCATCGCCATTTCCACTTCCAGGCCCAGTCTTGTTACCTGCTGAGCCAGGCGTGTCACTGTCCAGATCGCTGAACAAGTCATCTTCTAGCTGTTTGGCCTCTTTCTTGCGGGCTGCATCATCCGCCTTCTTCTTGCTGGCTTCGGCTTTTTTCTTCTCTGCTTCCTTCTTGGCCTCAGCTTGCTTTTTCTCTTCAGCCTGCTGTTTTTTCAACTCTTCCTGCTTTTTGAGCTCAGCCTGTTTTTTCAACTCTTGCTGCTGTCTCTTATACACATCTGACGCTGCCGACGACTAGTCGAGTGTAG
>CAMFKP010000125.1 GCA_945957385.1 uncultured Aeromonadaceae bacterium | reverse complement strand
ATGATTAAGGGCTCATTACCGGATCCAATGGGAGGTTACTGATGGGATGGGCATCCGACACTTATGCTCGATTGACGCGTGAACAATACCAAGACTGGCTGACGCGGTTCTACCCCAAACAAAAAGAGCTGATGCAGCTGGCAACAAACGGTCAATTACTGACGCAACAGCTTGGCCGTGTCGAACAAAACAACGCCAACTCATTGCGTACCGCACAGCAAGCAACGGCCAATCGTAATGCGCGTATGGGGGTGGCTACGCAGCAGAACCCGCAGGATAACAGCCAAAGCTTACGCATGGCGCTCATGACTGCAGGGACTGAGAACGGATTGCGTGAGCAAGAGAAAAATCGCCAATTGGGGATCCTTACTGGGGCTGATGCCGGATTGCGGGAGGCAATCAAAGCGGGTGGAGGTATGTAATGGGCTACGGACTTATCGATATTGGTGCTCAGACACGAAACCAAGCAATGAGTGGGCTACGCGAGGCGGCGCGCTTGGAGCAGCAACGCGAGAACATGAATAAAGAGCTTAAGGCACAACAGAAGCAGGCCACGATGAGCAGCGTTGGTGCAGGTGCTGGCATGGGCTTTCTGGCTGGAGGTCCTATTGGTGCGTTAATTGGTGGTGGCCTCGGTTTTTTGAGTAGTTTGTTTTAAGAGGTATTTATGGGTGTTTCCGGATTAGCTGAGGGGTTTCTGGCCGGCTTTAATTCCATGGACCAGCATGAGCGTAGTAAGCAGATGGATGCACGAGCGGATCGTGAGCAAGGCCTGCGTGAGGCTGCATTGCTTGAGCAGAAGGAGCAGCAAAAACTCAATAACCAACGTTATGACTCCGAGGTTGCATATCGCAAGGCGCGCGATTCTCTTCAAGATGCTCGCCAGAATAAGCGGGACTCCCTGAATGAAATGAGCCTGAAGGCATCCATCGCCAACGGCCAAGCGTCTAATGCCAGAGCCGCAAGAGCCGAAGCGCGTCAGGTTGAAATGTACGAGTGGGAGAAAGATCGCCTTCACCAGCAGAAATTCCTCGAAGAAAACATGCCAATCATCCAACAGGGTTGGGCTGATATTCAAGCCGGTAAAACTCCCAGTGAACAGTTCTTCTCAGTGGTCAACAATAAATACGCGGCAATGTATAACCCTGAGCGCTACATGAGTAGTGATTATGCCAATGCGGGTAAAACCTTTGTCACTCATGCTGCAGCGCTTATGCGCGATGCTGAGGCCGGTAAGCTGGATTGGAACAGTGAAGAGGGTGTTCAGCGAATTAACCAACCTGATTTTTTGAAATCTGCGGGGGTGTTATTTCAAGATGAGGTGAAAACCGGCTTAGGTGATGTTGATCCTCAGACGGGAAAGACTATCAAAAATAAAGAGCTAGCAAACGTGCATGTTACCCCTGACGGTACAGGTGTTGTGCTGGGCGTAAAGGTGACTTATGACGATGGCTCTACTGCAATAAGACCGGTGACAGAGGGGCGAAGCGCACGACAGGATGATCAGCCCAAAGTCATTCCGTTGATGGATTTTGTTGGTCCCGCTTATCGGCGAGCTGCGCTGGCACATTCACTGAGCCAGAATGCAGAACAACTACGCACATTAATGGGTTTAACGCCTGGTGCAGATATGAAGGGGTACCGTAAAGCTGTCGTGGATGTGAATGCTGAAACAGACAAGAACATCAGCATGATCCGCCGTGACATAATGATCCCTGAAGAGCAAAGGCAGGCGGCAATTGACGCTGAGCGTCAAGCTGCTGAAGCCAAGATTATGGGGTTGCGAAGCGTCTTTGGATTGGAGCCAGCAAAATCTCGTGGCGATGAGCAGGAGCCAAAACAGTCTGCGTTAACGACGTGGACGGGGGCAGATCCATTACGGCAGCAGTTTGTAAAAGAGGCCGCCGAAAAGGGTAAGGTCCTTGCGGACAATGTGGATCCGAAACAGCTAGATGCTGCTTATAACCAATGGTTGCTGCATCGTCAGGCAAGCAATACGGCCAATTCTTTGAGGCAAGCGGCTGAGCGTTCGGGAGCGGCGGCTGGTGGTCAATTGCCCACTGATATTACCGAAAATGCATATCGAGCCATGACAGCAGCTCGCTGACTGCGTATGACTGGAAGGTGAAATAACCATCAGGTAATTTATGCCCATCATGCCGAGTTGCGCCTAAACGCGCACCTCGGTTTTTTTATGCCTTTTTACCAGGTGAGCATATGCGCAATGACGAGAAAAATGGCATGCCTTCGCCGGTTATGTCTGATACCCGCATGGACGACTTTTGGAATAATTTGGATGCAAACTTGCTGGCTACGCCGTCACAGGCCGCAGCTGAACCAAAAGACTTGAGTGTTGGCTTTGGTGATGCGGTTAAAGCGGTAGGTGCTGGGGCTCTGGATTTGGTGGGGGGTATTGGTGAGGTTGCACGCCAAGCCAGCGTATTCGGTAAGAAAAATGGTGATGGTAATCCTGAGCTGTCGTATGCAGATCAAGCTAGTGCACGTATGGCTAAACGCCTATCACCGGTTCTTGATGTTGTTGCTGGCGTGGGTAATAAAGCACATGAAACCTCGGCAGCGCTTGTGGATAGCATGAGTGACGATGCAAAAGAAGCGCTGAATCGCAGCATCATTTCCGAGAATGAACGTGGTGGGCTGATGTTAGGTGATGGGGCTGGGGATATTGATGTCTGGGCACTGAAATTTGCTAATGGCCTTGGCTCCATGCTTCCAACTTTGGCAACGGGTGGGATTACAGGTGCTGCTGCCAAAATGACATTAGGACGCGCCGTGACCACGAGCATGCTCAAACGTGGCGCATCGAAAGAGATTGCAGAGGCTGTTGCCGCCAAAGCGGTCGAAAAGCTAGCTACGGGAGCTGCCGGCACTACGGCAATCACTGGCTCTGTGGGTTCTGCGGGACTCAATGCCAAAGAGACCATCAATGCGATGAGTTTTGATGAACTGAGGGATAGCTCCTCGTTCCGCGAGGCCTTTTTGCGTGTTGATGGTGATCAGCAATATCAGGGGCTATCTGATTTTGAAAAGCTGTCGATGGCTCGTGATGAAGTCGCCAACCTTGCGAGCGCTGCCACTATGGGAGACGTGAAAACGTGGGGTGCGGCGGCGGCGGGTTCTCTGCTCGGCGACACCATGTTGTTCAAGATGCTTGCAGGGAAAGGCGCGAAAGGGTTTATTGCTGGTGCAGCCAAAGGTGCAGCAGGTGAGGGCATTGGCGAAATGCTCGAAGAAGGTACACAGCAATATGCCGTTAACCAAGCGGTAAGTATTACAACGGGAATCGAGTCGGATCCGTGGAAAGGCGTGCTGTCTTCCGCGCTAGAGGGCGGATTAATTGGCGCAGGTACTGGCGGCGCGTTAGGGGCTGCGGGGGGCACTCGCGCATCATTAGCCGAACGCAAAGTGAAGTCAGCGGAAAAGCAACAAAACGAAGATACCGCTAAAGAACAAGCGCAGTCACAAGAGCAAGATGTACCTGGCTCTACAAGTCAGACCGCACAAGCTGAGGAACAGGCCCAAGTAGTTGATGGCGCTCAACCAGCGATAGACACGGTCGCTGAAACAGTTAAAGCTGCGCCAGAAGTGAATGCTACTGAAACTCAAGCTCAAGCAATTGACGATAGTGTCACTGGCACATCAGGATTTGATGAGTTTGCCGATATTCCAACCTTCGTTCGTAATGCTGCAGATCGTGAGCAATTCGCCAATACAGACGCGCAAGTTCAGGCATTTCGCGATCAGTTTGACCCAGAACGAGAGCCGGCAAAACCACGCGGCACATTAGATAAAAGTGAACTGCGTCAGCCGACTGA
>CAMFKP010000124.1 GCA_945957385.1 uncultured Aeromonadaceae bacterium | reverse complement strand
GTGCCGTGCTTGTGATGATACCTGTGATATCCAGGGGGATGGCCATCTCAGAGGGCAGGACTACCGGCGCTGGCCTGCGGTGCGTTTACAAGACGCCAGTTATTTGGATTCATCCTTGATGGTGGACTCTCGCCGCGGCGGCCTGACCGCAGGCTACGTGCAACTGTCAACACTTGACTCCGCGTTGCGTTTGGTTTCCACGGGTTATGGCCGGCTACGTCTCTGTCATCTCAGCCCGTCATCCGACGCTAATGAGGTGGCATCATGTTAGACGGGCGCGGTTTTTCGTTAATTGAACTGATGATCTCGTTGCTACTGTCTCTGCTGCTGGTGCTAGCTGCGGCCCAGTTGCATATGTCATTACTGCGCCATGACATGCGCTGGCTTCAGCGTGTCCAATTGCTGCAGACCGCTGAGTCAATTATTGCCATGCTGGAACAGGATTTGCGGGGGGCCGGATTTCGTGCCGGCGCATCAACTCTCGCTGGCGATGTGTTTTATGCATCGGCAACATGTCTGCTCACCGGGCGGGATATGGATCGAGATGGCGTGATCGCTGGGCCACAAGAGTGGCGCGGTTACCGCTATGTTGCGGCAAGAGGGCAGTTGCTGGTTCAGGGCTGGCATTTGGTCAGCAATCCGGCACGTTTGTGTGCACAGGATCTTGGCTGGCAACCATTGTTGGCGGAGGAGTGGCAGGTACAGGAGGTCAGCTGGCAGCAAGAGCGTATGGATCGACCTCGTCGCTGGCGGATCTCATTACGTCTGGCCATCCGTGGGGCTAATGTCCCATCGATTACTCTGCAACGCTGGGTGGCACGACGAAATGCGTAACGGACCTGTTAGCCGGGGGATGGCGAGCCTGACTGTGCTGATCTTGCTGCTGGGACTGACGGCGATGGCAACGCTGTGTTGTCATCAGTTGGCGATCGCTGACTGGCGTTGGCAGGATGCGTTGTGGCAATCCTGGCACGGTGTGCAGGAGGGACAAGCGCGTGTCGATCTCGGTAGTCTGCAATTGTGGCGTCAGCTAGCACTGGATAATACCCCGCCCTCAAAAATCAATTCGCTGGCGGTACGAGTGACCAATCAGGGGGGATATGCCCTGATGCAACTGCTGGATGAGCAAGGCGCTACTCGTACAGAGCAGACCCTGCTATGGCGGCCACTGTTGAGCCGGCAACCGCTGGCGCGAGTGATGTCTCCGGCCGGTGGACTCTATACCGCGCAGGGAGTACCGCATTGGCAGTTATTGCAGCAGCAGGATACATGGCTATGGGATCACTTGTTCAAGTTGCCGCGCGGCGAGGCCGTATTGCGCGATCTGGCCGCTCGGGTCATGCCTGATTGTCGGACGCTTTCTGCAATGACATCCGGTTTATTGTTGGTTACAAACCGATGTGATATCAACCAAACCGTTGGCTCGGAGCAGCATCCAGTTCTGCTGCTGTTCACGGGAACGTCACTGCAGCTCGGTCAGCAGACGCGTATCTTCGGCATAGTGCTGCATGCCGCCACCCAGGCCACGCCTACAGGCGTAGCGTTGACCGTGGCAAATGGCGCTCGCATCGAGGGAGCATTAATTAGCGAATATCCTGTCACGTTGTCTGATGTCAACAGCCTGATCCGCGCAAATAGCCGGGTACAAAATGCCATTAGAGCGAATCCGGAATTCAGGCGCCTGTTTTGGGCGCGTGGCAGTTGGGATCAAGAGTGATGGCGATACGGGGACCTTTCCTGGCTGCAGGCAGCATGTTGGTGGAAGTGATGCTGGGCTTGCTGATCTTGTTGGCTGCGGCGGGATCTCTCGTTCACTATCGGATCGGTTTGCAGCGGCAGGAAGAAGGGCTCGAGCAGCAAGCGTCCGCATGGCGTCTGCTGGCGGATAAGACGGAGGATTTACGAGGCTTTGTGGTGTTGCATCACAGCTCGGACCATCCGAGCTATGAGGATATTCACAGCCAGCAAGGTGGCGTGCTGGTCGCGGGTCGCTATCCCGGTATTGCGGGGCCGATGATTCTGGATTGGCAAGTTAACGACTTGCCTGCCTTGCCAGGCTGGGATTTGCCTGCAGGCAAAGAGGTACAGATTCAGGTGTCCTGGAGCGCTAACGGGAAAGATCGTCGGGTGCAGCAGGCAATATTATTAGTGCCGCTAACCCCGGAACCATAACACATCAGGTGTGCGGAAAGTGTCAATTCCACTGTGCAAAACGGGCTAAGTCTGGAGAGAAGCGCTTGATTTCATTATGATGCGATGACTGGAGTCATGGTGATTCCGCTGTTTGTTATCGCTTGCGTCTGAATAAGCCGCTTAAGGAGCCGTTATGAAGAAAATTGAAGCCATTATCAAACCGTTCAAGCTGGATGATGTCCGTGAGGCGTTGGGTGATATTGGTATCAGCGGCATGACGGTGTCCGAGGTAAAAGGGTTTGGCCGTCAAAAGGGACACACTGAACTTTATCGCGGAGCGGAATACGTTGTGGACTTTTTGCCGAAAGTAAAACTGGAGCTGGTCGTGCAGGATGATGACGTCGAGCGCTGTATCGAGGCGATCACCAAGAGTGCCCATACCGGCAAGATCGGTGACGGTAAAATTTTCGTCACGCCGGTAGAACGGGTTATCCGTATCCGTACCGGTGAGGAAAACGAAGAGGCAGTATGATGGGCCTCTTCTCTGGGTATCTGGGTCGCGCTGGCGGCCCGTTTATTTTTTTACGCTGGATAGTGTGTTTATCCTTGTTATGGCTCGCAGGCTGCGCGACCAGTCGTACTCCACCGAGTAATCCTGAGGATTTGTGTGCCATTTTTCAGGAGAAACCCGACTGGTATGAGGCCGCACGGGATATGCAAAAGAAGTGGGGTACTCCGGTGCATGTGCCGATGGCCATGATGTATCAGGAGTCCAGCTTCAAGCATGATGCACAACCGCCGATGCGTTATTTCCTGTTTATTCCGATTGGACGTCCGAGCACGGCTTTTGGTTATGCCCAAGTGAAGGACGAAACCTGGGCGGATTACCAACGAGAAACCGGCAACTCCTGGTCTGACCGTGATGACTTTGAGGACGCAATTGACTTCATGGGGTGGTACACCTGGAAAGCGCAGAAGATCAACGGAGTATCGAAGTGGGATGCCTATCGCCAATATCTCAATTATCATGAGGGCTGGGGCGGTTATCGCCGGGGCACGTACAAGAACAAGGCCTGGTTGATGCGCACCTCCCGTAAGGTAGAGGCGCGTTCACAACGCTATGCCAGCCAGATGCGACGTTGCAGTCTCTAACACACTCTGTTTTAAGGAATCACTATGCCGCTGCTCGACAGCTTCAAAGTTGACCATACCCGCATGCAGGCGCCGGCCGTTCGAGTGGCCAAGACCATGCTAACGCCCGGCAAGGACACCATTACCGTGTTCGATCTGCGTTTTTGTGTTCCGAATCAGGAGATTCTCTCCGAGAAGGGAATCCATACCCTGGAACATCTGTTTGCCGGTTTCATGCGTGATCACCTCAATGGCAACGGCGTCGAGATCATCGATATTTCGCCGATGGGCTGCCGTACCGGTTTTTACATGAGCTTGATTGGCGCACCGAGTGAGGCGCGGGTGGCCGATGCCTGGAAAGCGGCGATGGCCGATGTCACCCAGGTGGCCAGTCAGGATGATATTCCTGAGTTGAACGAGTACCAGTGCGGTACGTTCCAGATGCATTCGCTGGATGAAGCCAAGGCGATTGCCGAGACCGTGCTGGCGCGCGGTATCGGTGTCAACAGCAATGAAGCGTTATACCTGTCAGACGATAAGCTGGCTGGTTGAATCACGGCGAGGAGAAGCTAGATGACCACGATCAATGAATGGCGTGAAGAGACCGATGCCATCATCGAAGAGCTGCTGAACGACGGCAGCAATCCGGAGTCCGAGTATACGATTGAGCACCATTTTGCCTGCGTGAAGTTCGACAAGCTGGAGAAGCTGGCCGTCGATCTGTTCAAGGCCGGGTTTGAGG
>CAMFKP010000123.1 GCA_945957385.1 uncultured Aeromonadaceae bacterium | reverse complement strand
CAAATCAGGGGCTATTATCTGATATGGCTTGTTTTCGCGAACACCCTAAGAACAAGAGTGGCTACGATCGGTTTCGCGAACGTCATTAACAGCATCACGCCTAAACTCTGGGGGGTAAAGATCATATCCCCGAATGTCTAGAACTAGAGTCGGATACTGTCTTTGCAACTGAGAAGGGACGACGCCTCGCTCCATGATGAAAGGAACATAACGGAAACTTTTAGATAATTGAGTCCAGAGCTTAATGCCCAAGTATTTCTGTGATGGCCGAGTAACGCAGCGCATAGTGTGAAGCCAAACCGTTAGGGCTTGAGCAAAGGCATATTCACCTAAAACCTGCTTATAGGTAATCGCCGTTGCTAACTCACGCAAAATCGGATGGTTTTCATTGAATTCAGTCGACGGGGAAATGAAATCTAATCCGTGGATATTTCTAACGCTATTTCTATATGCTGTAGCGATAATCATCACCACAGCGGTGTCCATTGCATCCTGCGTTCGCAGCAAATCAATAAAATCCTGTAAATCCTTCTTTTGAAGGTATCGTCCTATAACTCCAATCATGCCTCATCCTCAATGCAATCAATTGCTTATTTCTCATTAATCTTAGGTAGGCTCAAATATTTACTAACCGTTGATAATGATAGTCCCAGACAAGCTGCAATGGTTCGGTATGAAGCCCCTTTAGATTTAAGTTCTATTGTTTTCGCTAATACATCAGAATTAATCCGAAAACTCCCCTTTGGTCGCCCTCCACCTTTAGATAGTCTTCCACCTTTAGATCCCTGTTTAGCCTGCCATGCGCTGAATCCAGCCTCGCTAAAATGCTGATACGTCCAACGTGCAACGCTTCGGGCGGTATGGGTAACTTCGTTCCCTGGCAAAGGTTGTTCAAAGGTGCGGGTGTTGTACCACTCGGCCCGAGTTCGGCAGGCTTCAAACCACTGATCAAACGCTGGCCAGCCCTGCCGGATAGCCTTGTAAGACCATTTGGCGAGGTACTCAAACAGGTTGCAGTTACGCCCCAGACCGTAATCCGGTAAGCGCCGCTGATTGTCGTAGGGGCTTAAATCCAGATAGTCGGCTAACCAGTTCAGGTCGTACAGGTAGTGCTGGAAGGTGGTTACTCGCCAGCTTGGGTGCAGCGGGTTCTTGCAAATTAGCCCTGTGTAGCCCCGATCTGCGCCCAATTTTTCACGTAGCGCGGCTTCAATGGCGGCGGCATACCGTAAGGGATGGGAGCGACCATCGGGAGCGGTACGGATCGAGACTTCCAAACCATACAGCAGGTGCGCATGGCCGTTTTTCGGGTTGGTTACGACGATATTCGGGGCAGGTGCGCCAATGTCTGACCAATCCAGCGTGGCATTGTGCTTGTCGACATCGAAAACGAGCCAGTATTTATGCGTGGGGCCGTTCGGTTGGATATGCCGCGATTTGATAGCGTGCTGAACCTTAGCAATGGCAAGGCCGGTCACTAATTCATCGGTATGGTATGGCTTGGCCGGTAATCTGGCCTTAAACAGGTCTAGTTGGTTCAAAAAGCACCGCGCAGATGGCGGTTGAGTTGTTGTGCTGACTGATCCATGTGTTAAACTCACTGTAGGATTTATTCCTGCCCCTGAACTTCTCACCCTTCCGCCAAGTTGGTTATGAGAATTCGGGGGTTTGTTTTTTCTGGGGTTATCGTAACGCGTTGAGCCTGCTTAGGATAGTACCGGATTCACATCGACATCCCCCAATCATTGCTGCGATCCCGCTCTAACCGTTTTTCTTGCCGTATAGCGTTGCCCACTGCTGGAGCTGTCCGCTCAAGTTGCTGACTTGCACGCTCAAGCTGCTGACCTGTTTGTTTAAGACTGTCACTTGCTGGCGCAAGCTGGCGTTCTCGGTCGATACGCTCGAGAACATGCTGGTTAAGTTCTTGTAAGCCTGTTCGAATTCGTTGAGTCGCGCGTCTTGCTGCGTCTGCAATTCTTCTAATGCGTTCAAAAGCTGCTGTTCTAGCTCGGTCATCGCTTAATACCCCTCCGGTATCCTCCACGGATAAACGCCCTTCTGGGTGTCCCCAAACGTGCCTGCATCCAGATCGATCTTCACGCACAGGCGTTTCTTGTCGCCGCATGTGCTCATTTGAATTTTCCCACCCTTGGCTTCGAGCTGCTGGAGCGTGTCTTTCTGCTCGCTGATGGTCTGCCAATTCTGGGTGATCATCTCGCCTTGTAGCCAAATCACGCCGTAGGAGGCTGTCAGGATGGCGATCAGGCTGAGGCCCATCCAGAGCCATGTTTTTAACAGTAAGGCCCGTATACGACGATTCTGGGCGTTTATAGCGCCGCTGATTATCGTCTCGCTTTTGTCTAAAGCATCGCTGATAAACGTTTCGTGCGTCTCGAGTGCGGTCGCTAGACGTTTTTCGGTATCGTTCACTTGCTGCTTCGATTTCTCCTCGAAGCTCTGGGCCAAATCGAAAATTTTGCTCATAAATCATTCCCTTTAACCGGATATTACGGCCACCATCCGGATCAGCTATCGAAATGCTGCTTTTGGTCTGCCGACAAACGGTGAAACCTGCGTGCTCTAAGCTCTGCACGACATCACTGCGATCTTTTATCGTCCCGAGTTCAGCCAGCCTTAGCAGGCTGTCGGTGATGACTCGAGCAGCTTCCTGCTTGATGGGCGGCAGGTTGCGCGGTGTCACTAGCTCGCGCTTCTTCATCGGGTCATTCGGGTCGAGCAAGGATAGGCTGGCGTTCATGCCCGTTTTCCATGCGTCAATTCGGGGCCGATCTGCTCGGTCAAAATAGGGCTGTAACCGCTTCCCGCTGGTTAATTCGATGTTTGGGACGACAAAATTCAGCTCTAAACGCCCTTTGTCTTTGTGCTCGACCCACAAACAGGCGTACTGATCCGCATCTAAGCCGGGGAGTAACGCTTTTTCAAAACTGGTCATCAGTTTGTCTTTGGTGGCACGGTCGAGATCAGCTTCTTCAAAGGAGAGCACGCCAGAGGTGTATTTCTTGGCGTAAGGGCTGCTATCAATCAGGGCTTTGATGTCGTCAGGGTTGCCACGGTCAAGCGTTGCCCCTTCCCGATCTCGATTTTTACCCAGCAGATAATCCACGGGACCGCTGCCACCACCGACACCACGGGCATGAAACTTAACGATCATGGCTATTCTCGGCCTTGAGCCGCGCCAGTTCGCGCTGAATGGTGGTTAATGCTGCGACTATCTGGATACGGTCGATGGGCTTCCATTCATGGCTGTTAATGGCGCGGGCTATCTGGTTTAGGTTGTTCCCTAAGCCGGAAAGCTGCCGCAGCAACGCGGGGTCGATACGGGGTGTCTTAGCCGATTTCGTTGATCGGGTTTCAGCACCAAGACAGGTATCCCGCATCCATTCGGCTAACTTCGGTTTGGTGCTACGGGCCACCAGTTCGGCGTACTCATCATCCGTGGCCCTTATCTTGATGATCTTGGTTCTGGTTACGCTCATCGTTACTCCGCTTCAGCTCTTGCTTTGCCCATTCACCCGCTCGGCGCATGTCTTCTCGCAAAGCACGGATCTCGTCGTCGGTAAGTTTCCTAAATTGGCCCATAAGTCACCGTAAAGCTGACATTGAAAAGTGCCTCCCAAGAGGCAGTTTTTAATGGCGGCCAACTGGGGTAAAGGGGGCGTTAGCGCCCCTTTCCGGCACACAGAGGACCACTGAACGCGAAGCGGTTAGAGGGCACTCTGTGTATGCTGGCTTAGTAGGTAATAGGGAGTATAAAGGGGAGGGAAAGAGCAGGTCAAATAAGAGAGCAGCGGAAGGGACTCATGTGGACAATGGTGGACGGACAAGCCGACCACGCATTGACTCACAATCGCCCCGAGAGATAGAGGGGAACGCCAGAAACGCTCCGCGCTCAACAAGTATTCTTTTGGATTACCGTAAAAGCAAAAGCACCCCAAATCAGGGGCTATTATCTGATATGGCTTGTTTTCGCGAACACCCTAAGAACAA
>CAMFKP010000122.1 GCA_945957385.1 uncultured Aeromonadaceae bacterium | reverse complement strand
GCCAGTGCTAGCTTTTCGTACCGTCACTTATTGCACTGAAAACGAGGAGACCCCCAAACGCGCTCCGTCTTGAGGCTCAGGAAGAATCGCTCCATCACCGCGTTGTCCCAGCAATTGCCTTTGCGGCTCATGCTGCCGACCAGGCCGTGACGGGCCAGCAGCGCCTGATGAAGGGAGCTTGCGTACTGGCTGCCCCTGTCGGAATGAACAATCAGCCCTGGCGCAGGTTGGCGCTGCGCGATGGCCAGTTGCAGCGCCGCACACACCAGTTCGGCGTGCATGGTCGGCGCCATCGCCCAGCCCACGACCTTGCGTGCGTACAGGTCCAGCACCACCGCCAGGTACAGCCAGCCGCTGCGCGTGCGGATGTAGGTGATGTCGCTCACCCAGGCCTGGTTGGGGCCGCTCGGGTTGAAGCGCCGCGCCAGCACGTTGTCTGAGACCGGCAGCGCATGCCCGCTGTCAGTGGTGTGAACGAACTTGCGCCGCCACAGGGCCCGCAGCCGGTTCTCGCGCATCAAACGTCGAACTCGGTAGCGCCCGATGCGCAGCCCCTGAGCGCGCAGCACCGCGCCAAGGCGACGGCTGCCATAGACGCGGCCGCTGGCTGCGAACTCAGCCTTCAACTGCGTGCTGACCAAACAGGCCTTGGGCGCGCGCTTGGTGCGCTGACGGGCACCGTAGTAGCCCGAACGACTGACGCCCAGCACGCGGCAGAGCCGTTCGACGGTGACGGCCTTCTTGCGCAACTGCTCGACGAACTGGTAGCTCATCGAAGCTCGCGGGCAAAGAAGGCCGATGCTTTTTTTAGGATATCGACGTCACCGCGCAATTGCTTGTTCTCGGCCTCAAGCTGGCGGATGCGTTGCTGCTCGGCGGTCAGCGGTTTGCCGATGCCGGGGCGGCCTGCAGCCTCTTCATCGGCCTGCGTCAGCCATCGCCGCACGGCCGTCTCGCCGAGCTTCATGTCGCGACAAACATCACCCACGCTCAAGCCCTGCTCGCGAATCATCTGCACGACTTGCAGCTTGAACTCGGCAGTGAATGTCCTTCGTTCTCTCTTACTCATGGTTCCCGTCCAGGTGGATTCCACCTATCGAGGTGTCCGGGGAAATTAGACCAGCACACTTTACCGTCAAGCACATCACGCCAACAGGCGACCGGCTTCGCCCGGTTTACTGCAGTAAACCTGCCCACGTCAGTCCCTCGACGATGTCGCACCGGCCATCACGTCACACGCGATGAACCGCACATCACCTCCGGGCGGCCCCGGCCGCCCTCCCCGTCTTGCCATCGCCCTAAAAGTTTAATACGTTAAACTTTTCAAATTCAGCCTATAGATAACAGAGAGCCAGACAGTCACAAAAGTGACCAAATGCGTGTTGAAGTCATTGAACGACGCCATGGGGGCACGTGGCCAAGTCAGCCGACGACCCTTGGCCACCGCCCCCCTACGTAGCGAGATGAAACGGATAAAGTCCAGTTTACTTAAGTTATCTGTAGGCTTAATTTGAAAAGTTTAATGGATTAAACTTTTTGGAAGCGCCGGCAGGACGGGGGGGGGGCTATGTGCCGCCGACGGTGTTTAACGGTTAAACACCTTAGGGCCAGGGGGCCTGGGCCGCCGGGCGGTGTTTTACGGTAAAAAACCCTGTGCCAAGCAGCGCCAGGATGAACCGCGTGATTGGGGGGCGAGAAACTGGCTCGGGCAGGTTTACTGTAGTAAACCGGGCGAAGCCGGTCGCCTGGTGGCGGGATGGGCTTGTCGGTACGGCGCGATGTCAACGCGCGCCTGGCGGGGCAGGCGCCGTCTAAGTGTCCGGGTTTTGTGAATGAAAACAAGGGTAAACCCTTTGTTCAAGACGTTGATTTGCCGCAGTTCACCTGCTTGACGGCTAATGGGACGCCCATTCCGTAGGCCAAGTTCAAAAATCCCGGACAGTTCAGGTGGCGGGTAGTCCTGTCGGATGAGATCCGCGCAGCGCCTGCGAGTCGTTGAGTTCTTCTGCCTTACTCAACGGAAATTGGGAAACTTGTGGGGCAAAGTTCGCGACAAGGAGGCGACACTTGTTTCGTTTTCTGCACTTATTGCATTTGCCGTGTACGATGCCGATATCGGAGAGGCCCGGCTGGGTGTTCCAAGCCAGAGGCACGAAAAACACTGTGGAGAATCATGATGCGTTCGCTTGAAAAGACCCGCCAGGTCGTACCCCCGCCCATGTCCGCGAAAGACATCGAGATGGCGCGTGTGGCTCAGCGCTGCATCATGGAAGCCCTCGATCACTCGCGAGCCGCATCGATCACGCTGACCACCGAGACCGGTGAGCACCCTTCTGTGGACCTGCCGCCTGCAGCTCTGAAGCTGATCGGCCAGCTCCTTGGCGCTCTGAGCGAAGGTCGCCCGGTCTCGCTGGTTCCCTCGAACCAGGAGTTCAGCACCGTTGAGGCTGCAAACTTCCTGAATGTGTCGCGCCCCTTCGTGATCAAGGAGATCGAGGCCCATCGATTGGCTCATCGAATGGTGGGCACCCATCGCCGGATCGCGTTCGAGGATCTGCTCGCTTACGCGCGCCAGATGCGAGCTCAGCAAGAGGGCGCACTCGAGCGCATGGCCGAGAACGCCCGCGAACTCGGGCTGGACTATTGAGATGGCAGGTCACGCGCGCTACACCGCGCTCTTGGACGCCTGTGTGCTGTTTCCGATTGCGATGACGGACTCGCTGATGAGCCTGGCCACGGCCGGACTCTTCGCGGCCAAATGGACGACGACGATCGAAGGCGAGTGGATCGCAGCGTTAGAGGAGAAGCGGCCGGGCCTCAGGGGCAAGTTTGACGTTCGGCGAGACCAGATGCGCCAAGCCGTGCCTGATTGGGAGGTGTCTGAGCTCGCATGGAAGTCCTGCGCCGGCGGGCTGACCCTGCCCGACCCGAACGACGTCCATGTGCTGGCGGCGGCGTTGGCCGGGCATGTCGACTGCATCGTCACTGCCAACCTGAAGGACTTTCCGCGCGAGATCTTGGATCCGTTCGGGATCGAAGTGCTCCACCCGGACCAATTCATCGTTTCGCAGTGGGACCTGGACCAACTCGTGACCGTTGCTGCCTTCAAACGCATGCGCTCTCGTTGGAAGAAGCCCGAGGCCACTGCCGAGGACTTCGCTGCGTCCATGGAGCGGGGAGGCCTTCCGGCGACGGCCCAGCGTCTAAGGGAAGCGGCAGAACTCATCTGACTTAGGTCGCCCTATAGGCCCCCCCCCCAGCGCATCAGCTCGAGGATGGTTTCCATGAAGAGACCTCGCTCCAAGTCCATACATAGCGAGGCCGACAATGCTGATTCGAGAGTGAAGCAGAGTGATCTGTTGGCTGAACTTGAAAAGTTTAATACATTAAACTTTCCAGAAGCGCCGACAGGATAGGGAGGGCGGCCGGGGCCGCCCGGGAGTGATTTACGGTGCACCGCGTGCGCCATGATGGCCCGTGCGACACGGTAGAGAGACTGACTCGGACAGGTTTACTGTAGTAAACCGGGGGAAGCGGGTCGCCTGTTGGCGGGATGTGCTTTCCGGCAAAGTGCTCTTGTCTGAGCGTGCTTGGCGTGGCGGGCTAAACCCGAGCCACCCGTTGATTTTCAAAAAGTTTAGTTAACTAAACTGGACTTCATCCGTTGCATCTCGCCATGTAGGGGCGGGGTTGCTAGGGGGTGTCGGACGAGTTGGCCACGTGCACTCATGGCGTCGTCAAGGGCCATACAGTGCCGTCGGGGTGGCCGCAGGGTGCTCATTTCCGGCCTCCAAAATGCGGCGCTCTATGTGAACGGTGCGTGCCATGACGCATTCGTCGGCTCACCGCCTAGAAAATCTCGACAAATTGAACGAATGCAATGAGCGGAGAAATGGAAGAAGAGAAAAGGATGCTTCTCGAACTTTTTGAGACTGCAGTGTTGGCGATTGCTTCGAACTGACCCACCGGGGATGCGGACAAAAACTTGGACTGGTTATGCGGCGATGCCAACTTGCCGACGG
>CAMFKP010000121.1 GCA_945957385.1 uncultured Aeromonadaceae bacterium | reverse complement strand
GGCCGGATCAGCCCGGCCGTGATCTCGGCAACGCGCGGTGATGCCGGATCGCTAATTTCCCAATGAATGCCCGGCACCTTGATACCAATCGGGATCTTGCGCCACAGCCCTGCCTCAAAGACCTGCAACGCGGTTAACAGCACGCGTCGGCCATGGGCGACCAGTGCGGCATGATACCAGCCCAAAAACTCCCGGGCCCAGGCCGAATAAACATACTCTTTGTTATCAAACAGGCTGTCTGCCAACGGCATCAGCACGTCGCCAAAGCTGCGGTAACGTGAACCAAACGCGTAATTCAGCGCCTCTATCGTGTTGTATTTACCCACCAGGTGTTGACGCCAATCCTGTTCTGCCAGCGGGCTGTAGCACTGCAGCGTGCCACGGTTAGGGTAATTGCCCCAGTCGTGGGCGTTGTAGCTGGGATAGCGTAACTCCCCTGCCGGCCCGAGGCTGACATTGATCTCGGCGATCATGCCGGCCCGCGCGGCAAAGTGGTCGCGAAATGCGCTCATAAATCGTTGGTAATAGGGCAACACGTAACCATCCGCCCACAAGGAGACGTACTCCATCGAGGCATCGCCAGTCTCGCTGACATACTGCAGATCACGCACCGAATCTAACTCGGGATGGGTCTCCAGTAACTTGCCCCACAGCCACAACGGTATGGTCTGCATAAAGTCATCATTGACGTTGCCACCGGCCTGATGGAACGACAGGATCGGCACCCATCGCATATCATGGCGCGCCAGCAACGCCACCAGACGATCGTAATAACTCCAGTCAAAGACCCCGGATTGGCGCCCCTCAATCAGCCCCCACCACAGATCGGTCGAGATGGCGGTCACCCCCATGCGCCGTAGCTGTCGCACTTCGTCCGCAAACTGCTGCCATTCGGCTTCGGACAGCAACTGGCGCTGGTTGGCCACCTTCAGATGCAAGGGTCCCATCACGCGAAACTCGCGATGATTAAGCCGTGCAACCTGGCCCTGACCGTGACGTAACCGGGTAAGTTGCCGCAAACGGCTTTGACCGACACTGGCTCCCATCAGGACATCCAGATCGCGGATCACCCAACCACAGTAAGCCCCCTGGTGCATCACAGTGTTAACCATGTGCTCCCACTGCGGATGATCATCCAGGCTCAGTACGCGGTTATTTTCCGCCATTAACGGTAAACCGAGCGCCACGGCCGCCTGTTGCCAGGCGCCCATCAGTTCAGGCTCGACCTCGCCTTGCTGGACTCCGGCGCCGGTCAGCAACAGCCGACAGCGGCGGTACAACTCTGCCGGTACCAGTTGCGCCAGCACGGTCTGATAATCTGCCTCACCGTCGGGCACTCCCTCAGCGGCCACAACGGCCAAGCCTGCCACCAGTGCCGCCTGGCGCGCATCATGCCCCTCACCCAGCGTCGGCAGGCGCCCGGGTAACCGCAGACCCAGTGTCGCCCCCTGCCAGCACTCACCGAACGTCTCAGCCGCCATGGTCAACAGCTGCTGGCCATAGCGCGTCAACGATCCCTGGTACCAACGGTAGAAGTCTTGCTGCGCCGTACCGGTCTCACCGGCCAGCAAACCACGGGTGATGAAAACAAGCTGCTGCTTGAGCATCGCAAGTTCGGTCAACTCCGCCTGCTCGAGTTGCCATGCCTGCTGCCAACGCGCCAACGAGCCGTAGGTTTGCAGCATGCTGGTCCGCAACGCACCGAGCGCATGCTGGCTGTAACAAGGAAAATGCGGTGTCAGGCCCTGTTCGGCGTAGTGGCCCAGCAGCGGATAACGCCACTCTCCTTCGGGGCCGACACCGAGAACCAGATGGGGCACCATGTCGGCAAACTCTGCCATGTGCCGCGCAAAGCCAGCCAGGAACTGACGGAACATGGGCACGGTATACTCCGCAGCCCAGACCGCCGTGGCCGCGACACTGTCACGACCATATTGATCCAGATACTTGAGGGCATCGACCGGAACGTCAGGCGGCAACTGCTGTTGCAGCTGTCCCCACAACCAATCTGGCAACAGGGTCATGTGACGGCTATCGCGCAGACCACGGGCAACGAGCGACAGATCCGGTATCACTTTGAGCCCTAACTGTCGTGCCAGCGTGAACAGCTGGACATAGGGTTGCCAACTGAGCGCCTGATCGGCCTGTTCTGGTACATACGGCGCCACATGTCGCCAACTGATTGGCACAACAATGGCATCCACCCCTGCTTGCTGGGCATGCCGCAATTGCTGCTCAAGACTGCGCAAGAAAGTGGAACTGGCGGGCAGCTGCAACAGATTCCTGCTCAGCGAACTTCCCAGATGAACCCATAGCTGCAACGGAGCATTCTTGATTGTCATAGTTCTCTCTAGCCATTGTCGATGGCAATAAACCCGCACACGGTTTACCTGTCAGGCCCAAGGGACGGCAAATTTGGTAGGCTTTTCACTTGGGCACCACGCGATCCGGCTCACAGTTTTGCCGCTCTGGTCTGTTTTTTAGCCGCCTCACCAGCCCTTGTCACTCATTTGGAACAAAAGCACCATAACGGTGCATTGCTGACTGATAAATTCAACTATCTCAATAAGTTATAACAATAAAGATCTTACGACCCTCTGTTCAATCACACTCCACCGAGGATATTATCAATAACCTGTCACAGAGCGCTTTGAAGGAATATTTATGCGTTCAATGTCCATACAATGGAAGATCTCGCTGCTGGCGGGCAGTTGTCTGCTGTTGTCCACCGCGGCGATGACCGGGGTCGCCCTCTACTCCGCCAGTCACAGCAATCAGCAGGTGGTGGCCCAATCCAGCCAGGAGCTCAAAGATAACGCCGCCCAACTGCTCGCGCAGCAAGCCGAAACTGAATCCACACGCATTGTCAGCGTGCTGAATGATGTTTTGGTACGCGCCCAGATGGTGGTGCAAGCGCTGCAATTCCAAAAACAGTTTGCCGAAGACAACCTGCTCGGCAGCGACGTCCTGCGTGGCGCCGTCAACCAGACGGTACGCTCGGCGGCAGAACACGCCACGCTGGCGCGCGGCACCTATGCGGTTTATCTCCCCGATGCCCTGGACGGCGAGGATGCCAATTATGTCGGCTCCGCCAACCTCGGTGCCAATGATAAGGGCCGCATGGCGTTTTATTGGAGCCGCAATGCCAAGGGCGAGCTGAGCCAGCAGACCCTGGACGAAAAACAGCTCGCCGATCGGAGTCTGAACGCCAATGGCCAGGCCAAGAGTGACTGGTGGCACTGCAGCCAGCAGGAAAAAGCCGCCTGCCTGCTCGATCCCTACCCTGATACCCGCCAACCCGCCGTGGGTCTGCTCACCGCCGTGAGTATGCCGTTGCTGGACGGCGACAAACTGCTGGGCAGTATCGGCTTCGAGTTGCCGCTGGCGCCGGTACAGGCGGTGCTCGACAAGATGGACCACAGCATGTTCGACGGTAAAGGGGATGTGGTGTTGTTGAGCCAGAACGGCATCGTCGCCGGCAGCACGCGCGCCGATCTCAAGGCTGGGCAAGCCTATGCCGCTGCCGGCAGTGACGAGACGGCCGCGCTGCTCAAAGCCTTCGCCGGCGACAAGCGCCTGATCCAGTGGCAATCCGGGATGCTGCAGATCCTGATGCCGGTCGCGCTGGCCGGCAACAGCCACCATTGGGGTCTGGTGATCCGCATGCCGGCCGAGGTGGTGTTATCGCGCGCACAAGCGCTCAACGGCCAGTTGCAGGCACAGTTGAGCCAGACCAGCGGCCAGTTACTGCTGTCGGCACTGCTGATCGGCTCACTGGGTATTGCGCTGTTCTGGGTGATGGCACAGCGTCTGGTCACCCCGCTACGTCACGTTGCCGATCGCCTGCGCGATATCGCCCAGGGTGAAGGCGACCTCACGCAGCGCATCACGCTGCGCCGCGAGGATGAGTTAGGCGAGCTGGCCACCTGGTTCAATGCTTTCCTCGAGCGCATCCATGGCACCGTCCGCGAACTGGTGGCCTCGGTGCACCAGAGCCAGCAACACACGGCCGAGGCGGCTCGCCTGTCGCGCCA
>CAMFKP010000120.1 GCA_945957385.1 uncultured Aeromonadaceae bacterium | reverse complement strand
CTCGTCGGGCTCATAACCCGAAGGTCGTAGGTTCAAATCCTGCCCCCGCAACCAACTTAAAGAAGGCCAGTGCATAGCACTGGCCTTCGCCGTTTCTAAGGTCAGGGAAATTCATACTCAGTGAGCCCTGATTCCGCCTTTACCGTTATTCTTCTTTTATTGCCTGAGCCTGTTGCGCCGCGAATTTGCACTGAAAGTCTCGGCGTACAATCTCCAACGCGGCCAAAACGCGATCAGCGGGTTGTTGATTTATTTCCAGTAGCTCAATCAAATCTACCGCCAAAATGACATGCGGCTCAGCCTGTTCCAATGACATCTCTTTCCTCAGGGTTTATTGCGCCAACGTGAATTTTACGCAAAAAAATAACCCGACTAACAGGGAGGTAGTCGGGTAAAGACAAAGTGTTTAATTGCAGTGGCATAGATATAGAGTGCTGTGGCCGCAGAAAGTTCAACGCAAACACGAAATAATTTTAAAAAATTATGCGACAGCTGAAAAAGCAGCCAACGGGCGCTGGTGATGACGCTCGGGGGCGGACTTGACATGGCCTGGCAGCATGGCCATTTTTAAACAAATCCGACCAGTTACGGGCTGAGCTGTCATGGCTTGATGCGAGGTGACCCATGCTGACTTTTGTGGTGTTGGTGTGCTGTACTGCTGTCGTGGCCGTTTATCTGTTATTGACTGTGGATCGTTGGCGTTTGCGCTACCTATCACGCCCGTTTTTTCGCTACTTCAAACGGGTATTGCCACCACTATCAACGACCGAGCGTGAGGCGATGGAGGCGGGAACTGTCTGGTGGGATGCTGAATTATTCACCGGCAAGCCAGATTGGACAAAATTGCATAACTATCCGAGCCCGCGGTTGAGTGCAACCGAACAGCACTTTTTAGATACCCTCGTCGATCCACTTCTTGCACGACTCAACGATTTTGACATCATCAATCGGCATCGTGATTTGCCTGACGATGTGTGGACTTACCTCAAGCAACATGGCTTTTTTGCACTGATTATCCCACCGGAATATGGTGGTCGCGGATTTAGTAACTTTGCCAATTCAACCATTGTCAGCCGTATCGCCAGTCGCAGTCTTAGTGCGGCGGTGACAGTGATGGTCCCCAACTCGCTTGGTCCGGCAGAATTGCTGTTGCACTACGGCACGGAAGCACAAAAAAATTATTGGTTACCCCGCTTGGCCAGTGGCGAGGAGTTTCCCTGCTTTGCGCTGACGGGGCCGGAAGCGGGGTCTGATGCGGGAGCTATTCCCGATTCTGGTGTGGTGTGTCGTGGCCAATGGCAGGGGGAAGAGGTCATCGGGATCTGTCTGACTTGGAACAAGCGCTATATCACGCTTGCGCCCAAGGCGACAGTGCTCGGTCTGGCTTTCAAGTTGACAGATCCGGAACAACTGCTCGGTGACAAAACAGAATATGGCATTACCTGCGCGCTGATCCCGACAGCTCATCCTGGTGTGGAGATTGGTCATCGGCACTATCCGATGGCACAGGTATTTCCTAATGGTCCTACGTGGGGACACGACGTATTCATTCCGATGGATTGGATCATTGGTGGCAAAGAGTATGCGGGAAAAGGATGGCGCATGCTGGTTGAATGTCTGTCCGCCGGTAGGGGTATTTCACTGCCGGCTCTGGGGGCAGCCTGCGGCCATGTTGCGACACGGACTACCAGCGCCTATGCCTATGTCCGACGGCAGTTTGGCCTCGCTATTGGTCGCTTTGAAGGTGTTCAAGAAGCGTTGGCACGCATAGGGGGGTTGACCTATCAGTTGGAGGCCACGCGACGGCTCACTACCACCGGTCTTGATCTGGGAGAACGCCCGGGAATTGTGACGGCAATATCCAAATATCACATGACAGAGATGGCCCGTCAGATCCTGTGTGACGCCATGGATATTCATGGTGGGCGTGGCGTGCAACTCGGGCCGAATAACTACTTGGGTTATCACTGGATGGGTATTCCAATAGCTATCACAGTGGAAGGCGCCAACATCCTGACGCGTAACCTGATGATCTTCGGACAGGGGGCGACGCGCTGTCACCCTTATGTTTACAAGGAGATGCTGGCGGCGGCGAAGCCAGATGTCGAGGAGGGTCTAGGCGACTTTGATCGTCTGTTGCAAGCACATCTGCGCTTTGCATTGCGTAATGCCGGGCTGGGATTTTTGTCGGGGTTGACACTCGGTAAATTCGAATCGGCGCCGGTACGAGGCGCGACAGCGTGTTACTACCGTCAGCTGACACGTCTAAGCCGCGCGTTGGCCTTATGTTCGGACGTGGCCATGTTGACCTTGGGCGGCGAGCTTAAACGCCGCGAAATGTTGTCAGCTCGTCTGGGCGATGTGCTAAGTCACCTCTATTTGTGTTCCGCCACGCTTAAATATTATCAGGACGAAGGACAGCAACAAGAAGACCTACCGTACTTGCATTATGCGATGCGCAGGTCGTTATGGTTGGCGGGTCAGTCGTTGCAAGGCGTGTTCGATAATATGAGACCCTTTTGGGTTGGCAAAGTGTTGAAGCGGGTATTGTTTCCCTTCGGGATCCGTTATCGTCCGGTACGAGACTCGACCGTCAATAAGCTTTGTTCGCAGTTGCTGCAACAGAGTGCACTGCGTGACCGGTTGACACAACTCTGCTTCTGGCAGCCGGAAGAACAGGATGCCATTGGCCGTGTCGAGTTGGCTTTTTCGGCTATGTTGCAGATCCTGCCGTTAGAAAAACGTGTGCAAGAGGCCCAAAAAGCTGGGCGCATACCAACTCGATTACCACTAGACGCTCTGTTGCAGGCTGCGAAACAAGCCGATGTGTTGACCGATGACGAGTGTGCGCAGTGGCAAGAGGCCGATAGATTACGCTATCAGGCGTTGCAGGTCGATGTGTTTGCGCCAGGTGAGTTGGAGCAAATGGGGTGTTAACCGCTTGAATTGTGAAAAGGCCTGTCATTTGACAGGCCTTTTGTTTTTGGCTGGCGATTATTCGACAGTCAGGATTTTGCAGGTGTTGGTAGAGCCTGTGGTCTCTAGTTTGTCTCCGTGGGTGAACAACACCAGATCACCAGAGTTGAGGTAGCCAAGACGCTTGATCACATCCAGGGCATCGCGGCAAACCTCGAACACCGGCTTGCTTTCATCACCATCAAAGAACACTGGAGTGACACCACGGTACAAACTGGCCCAGTTCAGCGTTTGCTGATGACGGGAGAGTGCGAAAATTGGCAAGCCAGAGCTCAGGCGAGACATCAACAGCGGTGTGGTGCCCGATTCGGTTAGTGTCACAATCCCTTTTACACCTGCCAAGTGGTTAGCGGCGTACATGGTTGACATGGCGATGGTCTCTTCAACCGAGGTGAAGGTGTAGTTCATGCGGTGGTTGGAGACATTGACGCTCGGGTGTTTCTCGGCTCCGACACAAACGCTGGCCATCGCGGTGACCGTTTCCACCGGGAAATCACCCGCCGCGGTTTCGGCAGACAACATGACGGCATCCGTACCATCGAGTACGGCGTTTGCAACGTCCATGACCTCGGCACGGGTGGGAAGCGGGGCTTTGATCATCGATTCCATCATTTGGGTTGCCGTGATCACGACCCGATTCAGACGACGAGCCGAACGAATCAGTTTTTTCTGTACACCCATCAGCTCGGAGTCACCGATCTCAACACCGAGGTCACCACGGGCGACCATGACGACATCAGAGGCCAGAATGATATCTTCCATCGCTTCATCCGTTGCGACGGTTTCAGCACGTTCTACCTTGGCCACGATTTTGGCATGACTGCCGGCTTCACGGGCCAACTCACGGGCGTAGTTGAGGTCGGCACCTGAGCGAGGGAAGGAAACAGCAAGGTAATCTACCCCCATCTTGGCGGCGGTCTTGATATCTTCCTTATCTTTTTCCGTCAATGCAGGCGCGGAGAGGCCGCCCCCTTTCTTGTTAATGCCCTTGTTGTTGGACAGGGGACCGGCCACCGTCACTGAGGTGTAGATCCGGCTTCCTTCAACGCGTTCGACCAGCAGTTGTACCCGGCCATCATCCAGTAGCAACAGATCTCCTGGCACGACATCGCTGGGCAGTGATTTGTAGTCGATACCCACTTGATTCTGATCGCCTTCACCCTTGCCGAGGTTGGCATCAAGTACGAACTTGTCGCCAACGGACAGGAAAATCTTGCCATCTTTGAATGTAGAGACACGGATCTTCGGTCCTTGCAGATCGCCCAGAATAGCCACGTGTTTGCCAAGGCGAGCCGCCAGCTCACGGACTTCGTTGGCACGCTTGATGTGATCTTCGGCACTGCCGTGAGAGAAGTTCATGCGCACCATGTTGGCACCGGCCTTGATGATCCCTGTCTCTTATACACATCTGACGCTGCCGACGAATTAGAC
>CAMFKP010000119.1 GCA_945957385.1 uncultured Aeromonadaceae bacterium | reverse complement strand
GCACCGGATCATACCAGCGGGCACCGAAGTAACTCAGACCTGTGGCTTCCTCATGTGGTTTGCCAGTGAACCATTGCTGGTTTTTAATCTGGCCAGTTGCACCGTCATGAGTTTTCTCACCGAATGGGGTAAATGCTGTTCGCCATAACAACTTCCCACTGGCATCGGTGGCTGCGATTGGACTTCCTAAGGAGTCATTATGGAAATATGTGGCTGTACCATTCGCTTCTACATCAACAAGCTTTTGGCGCCCCATATACAGATGATTGATGCTTGTTCCAAGCGATAGATCTTTCTCGAAGTAAAGCAATCCATCTAAACCCGTAAACTCGAGTTTATTTTGACCTACTCCGTTTGTGAGAACGCGGATTCCCGCAGCATCATAGACATATGAAATCTGACTTGGGGTACCTTTATTAACCCAGCGTAAATTGCCTGCCGAATCGAATTGATAACTTTGCCCATCACCTCGGCTGATCAGATTGCCCCAGCCATCATAAGACATGGCGAATGATTTATTCCCAGTAACAGACTTAAGTTTTTGCGTTGCGTCATAGGTGTATTCAATCCGATAGTCGCCAGCAACTTGCTTCACTATGTTGCCATTTCCATCGTAGTAGATATCACCCTCACCCCAGTAGCCATCAGAGACAACAAGGCGGTCAACTTCATCGTAGCGATTTACTCGGTTCCATTTCGGGTAAACGTTATCCCTGATCTCCTTAAGATTTCCGACGCCATCAAACGAGTAGTTAGTATCAACTAGCAGCCGTGAAGCCACTGAAGCTTTATATGCAGCCAAATCTTGGTCATATTTTGCCTTAGCTTGGTTATACGCTACTGTCGCTTGCTGATGCTGCTGCAGGGATTGGTTGTAGTTTGCTAAGTTGGTTTGATATTGCTGATTTTGTTGGTTGTAGGTGTAAACTTGTCCACGATAGGTCGCCCATGCGGCAGCCTTAGGACGCCAGTCGGCCAAACACGGATTCAGCTTCGTGTTTGTCCAAGTATTCAGTGCGCTTTGATATTGCTCGGGACGTACAAATTGTGAAGGCAGGGGAGCAGGATTAGCGGCACGGCATCCGGCTTGACCATCACTCCAGACGACACCTCTTTGATTCCAATTGGTTGTGCAGCCTGCCATTTCACTTTGCCAAGTTGCAAAAGCAGCGCGATAGCGATCTGCCGCGCCATTAAGTCCACTAAAGTCACTGAGGAGTGGTTCTCTGTACAGTGCTCGGCAAGCAGTATCTGCTGACATTGTTGCACCAGGCTCAGGAAATGCCAGAGGTGCCGGTGGAGTCGGCGCAGTAGGTGGCGTTTGATTAAATGGGGCAGGCGGAACAGGCGCCACAGGCTCTTGCGGAACCTGATCATTAATCAATGCTAGTTTTTGGGATTTAGGCCAACCTCGTCCGGTAAACTCAAAAACATTATTACGACCGTTTGCACTGTAGTACTGAAGCACCTGATGGCGAGGATTATATTTGATGCCTGAGATGAATGAGCCCAGCTTGGTTGGGCGACCAAACAAGTCTGGCGCAAGCTCAATACGCTGTCCATTTGGATAAACCAACGCAGTCTTAAAGTCATTTGAATCATACTCATACTGCAGTGCGTAAGTTGATCCTGCGGCGGATAGTGTCTCTTTGGTTGGGTTATTATTTGCATCATATTCAAATGAGCGAGTAACAGAGTTGGTCTTTTGCTCGATCAGATTTGAATTTTCATCATATTTTAAGCATGCAGGCTCAGCTGATTGATCTGCGAATGAAATGCTTTTTAGCTTGTTGTTTCCGTCATAGGTAAAGCTTGTTGCAGGCAGCTGATTGACTTGTTTGGTCAGCACGTTGCCAACTGGGTCATTAACAAATGTTGTAACACCAAGCTCAGGGTCAGCTCTTTGCACTAAATAGTGCTTGCTGTCGTAGCTCCAGGTTCGAGACACATTGTTTTGAGTAACTTTAGTTACTTTACCTAAAATATCGCGCTCAATAATCACTGTGTCATTCACTATTGCCGGGGACACACGAACCAATTTCTTTTCATCTGGGTCGCCAATGGCACGGTATTGATAGGTTGTCTTTACCCCACGTTCCTCTGTGATCGCAACTTCACTACCTTGATAGCTATAACTCCGATACGAACCATCAGCATGAGTTTCTTTTGTGACTCTCCCCAGGGCATCATAGGTGAAGCTGTCCCCTTCATTGGGTGTGCCCGGATAACTTTGGTAGATTTTTCGGCCTAGGCTGTCAATCACACTGCTTGTGATGAATCCATTCACTATCGTTTGATTGGTACGACCAAAACCATCCCAACTTTGATAGTCTGTCGTACCACCACGGGTAGCAGTTCTCGATGTTGGGGTCCATTGAATTGTCGTGGCACTACCTCTGGCTGGTGTCACTGTGATGGGGCGACTCATGTTGTCGTAACGATATGAGATCGTATTACCCCGAGGATCCTTCACGGACGTGATATTGCCAAAATCATCAACAGTTCGATTCGTGGTAACTGAGTTAATATTGGCCGGACAGGAGGGGCCTTCTTTTCCTGTGGCAAGCTGCTTAACTTCAATTTGTGGGACGCCACGATAGTAATTGTCATAGGTCGTGACTAAACCCCGCGGATCTTTTACTGACCTGACTTCCCCATTTGGAAAATTATCATACTCAGTCACCACACCATTTTTGTTTTCAAGCAGCAAATTGCCATAGATATCGAATGAACGTGCGATGGCCGAGTGCGCAGGCTGGCCAGATCCCGGACTGATTGTCTCTGACTTCACGCGATCTAATCGCCAAGCAGATGCGGGTGTTTCGTATGCATATTGCGTCCACGTATTAACCCCATCACCTGAGGCCAGAACAGTCAGCGGACGAGCAAAGGCATCGAAGCTTGTTTGAACCGAATATGAGCTGCCTTGGCGTACTGTAGTCTTACGTTCGTTTAGAGGAAGTCGAACCTGCTGACCAACGCAACTCATTTCATCGTTGGTTTTTAAAGTCAGATAGTGATGACCAAAGTTATTGATGACTAAAGAGGTCCAACCAAACTCTGTGGTTTGAAGTACATTACCGGCTTGATCAAGCAGCTCACTTTTCTTTTGTAATCCGATTTTCCAGCGATCTGTAGCGCAGCTAGGCACATCGGCAGCATTCATATAGCTGGTAATCTCAGATGATCCATCTGGACGGATTACTTTTCGAATATCAAGCGGAGTCGTTGAATTACGATTGATGAATAAATCTGCACCAGGTGCATAGGTGCTATAGACCCAAACACCACCATCCGAGGTCGTTTTTTTCCAAACAGCGGCTGTTGAAGTGAGAGCGTTACCTACCAAAGCATTTTTGATAATGCCTTTACACTGGGCTTTGTCTGTGGGGGAGGCATCAACACGCAAACACGCAGGACTGTTCAGGTTGGCATATGCATTAACATCATAGGGTTGCCAACCGTGCTCATAGTTAATTACGCCACCTTGCGGTGTGGTTAGTCGATTTGGAATACCCACGAACATATCAAGGGGCCTGAGTGCAGGTACCCTTGAAGCTTGATAAAAACCTACTTTCCAAGTTGTGCCATCTGGATTCGTAATAACGACATCAGGCTCGTTTACGACTTGTGGATTTGTAGAGGCATAGCCAGAGAATTGCCAAGCACGATCACCTGCACGAAGCCCCGTCAGTATTGCACCAGAATAACTGAGCTGCACAAGACGGCCATCAGAGGCTGAAACTTGAACCAACCGCCCCCCCTGATAGGACAGACTTAGACTCTCCGTATTTGGAGCCTTAATTTGACTTGGCGATAGGTACGAAATTGTGCTCGATGTCGTGCCATATTCAGTGCACGTGTTTAAGTTCCCAACTTGGCATTTAGAGAAGTAGCCGGGCAGATAATCCGTTTGCTGATGCTCAACAATATGTTTTTGATCCAGCCGATAACTTAAACCATCAGGCGAATCTAGCTGCGCAGTATTGGGCCCTGAACAGGTTAGTCGCCATTGGTTTGCGGAGATGAACGACTGAAATGTTGAATCTTTTGCATATAGTTCGAAAGTCGAGCCATCAGGCATTTCTATTACGGGCTGTAGTCCGTCGTACTGATAAAACCCCTCTGTACGGGAATGCTGCGCGGGGATTCCACATAAATTCTCATCACGACCTGAGAATTTCACTCGTGGAACAAAGATACCCCTACTCTCTGGCGAGCCCTGCCTATAGCTCCAGCTCAGGTTTATCGGCAAATGGCCATTTCCCTGCCACGAAAGGACTGGGATATTAATTTTGAGACGCCCACTGAATGGATCAATAGTCTCATAGTGAGCATCAGGGGAGCTTGTTCGTTTCGTTGGAAGATTGTCTTCCATGAAAATGTTTTTGACGGGTAAACCTGCGCCGCTAACAGTTGCTTCACCATGCGCAGAGTTCAAAAAAAGGCCAAGTACAGAGCAGAGGATAATTCGGAGCACAACTCATACCAAAACTTGTTGTTATTCTTGCCATTTTACCCATGTGCCAT
>CAMFKP010000118.1 GCA_945957385.1 uncultured Aeromonadaceae bacterium | reverse complement strand
AAAGCTGCGATTGCGGGCGGTGCCGCGCCGTATATCGCCAATGCCATCGCGAATGCCATCCCGGAGACGGATCTTAAGGGACGCGTGCTGGCCCATGCGGTTGTTAACGCCGCACTTGCAGCCGCTTCCGGCAGAGATGGGACGTCGGCCGCAGCCGGTGCGGCGGTGGGTGAGCTTGTCGGCAAAATTGCGGTAGACAAGCTGGCCGGTAAGATTGCGGTTGACGGTTTTGGCAAACAGGTCAGCGAACTGAGTGAGGAAGATAAACAGACGGTATCTGCGCTGGCGACACTGGCTTCTGGCCTGGCTGGTGGGCTTGTCGGAGACAGCAGCGCGAACGCGGTAGCGGCGGCTCAGGCGGGCAAGACGACGGTTGAGAATAACTCGATGGCCGGGGATAAAGGCCGGGAGTCGCTTAAAGAGAGCAAGGAATGGTGGAAGGACCAGATCAGGGACAAGCTGGGTAAGAACACCGTTTCCCAGATTGCGAATGGTCTGGTCAATGTTGCTGCTGAAACCGGCGACTTAGCCGTGCTGGGCGGCGATACAGCGTTTGATATGGTAGCAGCGTTAACCGCCTGTGCGACAGGGGATAGCTACTGTAGCCAGGCGCAGAGTGATATTGCGAATAAAGATGCAGCAGCAGCGAAAGTACTGGATAGCATCATGAATGGTGATGCGTGGGAAGGCATCAAGACGACTGTTGTGAAAGCCTGGAATGGTGACCAGAAAGCGCTGGAGAATGTTGCAGGGGTATTATCTGGCGCTTTGATACCGGCGAAGCTTCTTCCTTCAGGAAGCTCGACGGCAAAAGTTATTGTTAAGCCCGTTGCACCCAAGGGCGGAGCCGGTGGAAACTGGAATGTGCTGGATGAAATAGTCGATCCAAATGTGGTGAAACAATCAACGCCAACGGGTTGTGGCGGTGCTTGCGGTGAAATGATGCTGAAAGATAGGAATATCTTTGTTGATCAAACTCAAATAGGTACTGGACTGAAAAGCCCTGAACAGTTAGCTAGAGATTTGGCTAAAAATAGTGGAAGTAGCTGGAGTGGAGGATTTGTTGGTTTTGAAGCCTATGATGCTTTGAACAAAACAGGTTCATGGAGTGCAATGATGTGGGATCAGGGTAGCAAAATTAGGCATTGGGTTGTTGTTAAGGGTACAGATAGTAAAGGAAATGTATCTATCTATGATCCGTGGAAAGGAACCAGTTATAAAATGACAGATAAAGAGTTTAAAGGAACTTGGAATGGAAACGCCGTCTTCAACCAGTAATTCATTATATATAAATGATATTTTATATTCGGAAGAGGATAGGAAAGTCATTTTGTATTTTAACTGTATTGATAATAAAGAAATTTTCTCAGCAGAAGTGAAAAAAATTGGGGAGATAAAGGTGGTCAGTTCTGACGAGTTGCACTCGTTCTTAATGAAGTTTATGCCTTATGAATCTTCAATTTTTAATAAGTTGCATAAAATAATATGGGATTACATTGAAGGCAGGAAAGTAACCTTCCCGATCCAATTAGTTCCCTGAATAGCAGTAAGATCTCGGCCACATCGCCGGGTATGTTATTACAACCAGTCGTGGGGATTATACTGTGATCGCTTGCTAGGAAATATTTTGGTCACCTAGCAAAATACACATCAGGACAAAACGTTCTTGTGCCGGAATTACAGCAGGCGAAACAAACTGTAAGTCAATGAAATAAAAGGAGAAATCATGTTTATCGCAGCAATGTGCACCGGAACGAGTTGTTGAGAATAACTATCTTAGCAACCAACAACGTTCTGAGTGGGATAAAGAGTTTGATGCCTGTAAATGTAACACCTCATGTCAGTTGAAAGTCGGTGCTAAATGGGATGCTATTGATATCGGGCAGGAGGCCGCCTACGGGGCTGGTATGCTGGTTGGTGTTCCTCAGGGGATTAGTGATTCCGTCGAGAGTTTATCGAAAGCCGTCACAAATCCTGCCGCCACTTATGATGCAATTAAGCAATTAATCACGAGCGACGACATGTCCAGTACGATGTCGGATGCCGTTAAACAAAGTTATATTGATCGTATCAATCTGATGGAATCAGAGTATCAGAGGGCAGGTGCGGGAGGTGCGTACAATGCAGGTCTTGAGGCGTGTAAACTCATGTCCGATCTCATTACTGCTGTCGCCGGTGGTGTTGGTGTTGCAAAAACAGGTACGGCTCTGACAGAGAAGATTGTTGCAAAAGTCACTTCCAAAGTAGACAAAGTTATTCCTGAAAATCCGTCGATCACATGGACTGCTGGCGATGGCGAGTATTCAGTAAAACCGGGTAAGGATATTAAAGATGTAGAGTATCCTGGCGGTCAGTATGGCGGAAATTCGCTGCCATATAAAACTAGTACAGAGAAGGGCATGACGACAATCACTTATCCTGATGGGATGAGCATCAGAATTGATCAACCAAAACATCTGGCAACGGTTGATGGGTTTACGTAAAAGAGTGGGATCTCAGGTGGGCATAATGCTGATGCGTTTTATGATGCCGTTAAAAAATATGGCGTAAAAATCGTAAGCGAGAAACCTACAAATGTTAAAGGTATTTCTGAAGTTGAATACTTAGTTCCTACCAAAGATCGCGCGGGGAATTTAACTGGAGAATATAAACCAAGCCCAGTAAAGAAAACTATCTATGATCCGAAAATATATACTGGCAAAGTAATGTTAGATCTTGGGCAAGAGGCTGCAATGAAAGGGTTAAGAGATGCAATGCGCAATGGCCAGTCAGCATATGATGCTACAGCTGGCGGGTTGAATTTTAGAGTTTATCTCGATAAAAATACAGGTCGAGTCACAAACTTTCATCCCAAATAGGATTAAATGAATGAAATTTTTATTTGATTTACCTTATATAAAATCAGACCCTGACGTGGTCATAAAAACTTACTTTGACCTCATGTATAATGATGGTGTTTTCTTGATGTCTATTGAAAGTATTATTAAAAAGCATTCATTTATGAGAGATGGGGTTTACTGCTTCTTTCCTGATATGGAAAGTTATGACGAAAGTGAACATTTTGAAGGTGTTGAATTTGCTGTTGGTTATCCTCCCTCTGAAGCAGATACTACTATCGTTAGTGAAGAAATCTGCTATCACTACGTACGACTTGCAAGTGAAAAGTATTTGCGGCTTCACCCGGAAGATACGGAAAAGGTAAATAGCTTACTTGCTCGGCTACCTGTGTGAGTACAAATCCTGCCAACTGTCCGCGGGATTTTTTTGCCCTGCATTTTTCACTTCCAGACAAGATGTGTTTTTGGAGTACCGCCGTCCGCGACGGTACTCCAAAACGGCCAGGTCACGCAATCATTAAGCATCAGATGGTGAAACCGCTTTTAAGCCTGTAAACGGTAGGGCGTACTTTGATAATTTGAGGTGATGAATGGATTTAATATCTCTTGCTGGGAAACAAGCTCAATTAACCATTGATGAAAATGAGTTATTGATCCTGAATTCAGCTTTGAATGAAATCTGTAATGGTATCTCTTTTCCTGAATTTGAAACCAGGATTGGGGCTTCTAAAGAAGATGTCTGTGCCTTACTTAATGATTTAGGCCAGATTTTAGCCAATATGATGGCTTGAGAAGATCCCGGCTCCTGCGGCGTTTTTTTGTTCCGCAACACTGTTTGGAAATATCTGAACTCATCCCGGCAGGCTATTTTACGATAGCCTGCTTCTCACCTCAAAATCCCCACACCCGTCGTAAGATTGGTCTACAGACAAAGTAGTACATGCTGTTGGTGATATTGCTACTGCTCCTGATACACAATGGTTTGCTCAAACGGGGACTGGGGGTGTATACACCAGTAAAGGGAAACCTGCTAACTGGGTGTCCTATGAAACTAGGGATGGCGTAAGAACTAGGGTTGTTTACCAACCTGCTACAGGGAAAATTGTTATAGCCTTTCCTGATAATGGACCGATGCCGAGCAGTTATAAAATATTAAATAAGATGGGTGTTTAAATGATTGATTTAGATGATAAAATAGTTTTTTTCGGCGACCTTTTTAAGGGGCGCTTAGATAATGAAATACTCCAGGATGCCATTGAGTATGTAGGGCATGGTGAAAGAGGGTTAGCTTTTGAAACGATTTGCGATCATTTAAGCGAGTATGACGTACCGATTAGTCAGTCTGAGTACGATTTAGCAATAAATATTTGTAATGACCTTAAAATGGATGTTAATGCCATTAGCTTAAAACATTTAAGAAAATTAATTATCGAGTAAACATCCCCGACTGTCGTCGAGGAGGTAGTTTACTCTGGCGAAAAAGGCGCGTCGGGGCAAAAAGTTGCCGTTCCGAAATTATAACAGAGAAAACGGATTTAGATATCTGATAATAAAGTTAAAAACAGTTATCATCACAGCAAAGTGTACAGGATCGAGTTGTTGTTGAGAATAATTCGCTGGATTATATCGCCGGGCTGCTTGCTTTGGCGACTATCTACTTGCTGCGTAAAAAATAGCGCATTATGCATGGAACGGCGGAAGTTTTCGCAGCGGGTGGTCGGTTGGCGAGTCG
>CAMFKP010000117.1 GCA_945957385.1 uncultured Aeromonadaceae bacterium | reverse complement strand
GAGCGCACCCTTGGTAAGGGTGAGGTCCCCAGTTCGATTCTGGGTATCAGCACCAGTATAAGAAACCCCGCTTAGGCGGGGTTTTTGCTTTCTTATTTTCTGAAAAAATGCCACCTAGACGGGCACAATCAGCTCACTGCACTGCAGTGTCTCATAGTCGGTGATGACGTTCAGACCGGCAAGATAACGGCGTAGCATCTCGCTGGCGGCAAAGGCGATCACTTCCTGCCGTAAAACCAGGTTCTTTGTCCAGGGTTTCAATGTCTGAACCCATACTCGGCAACCATCCTTGAGCAGTATGGGAAATCCAGAATCGCTTTCGTGGCCGACGGCGATCATCAGACCGCTTTCCCCAGTGAAATGATCGCATAAGGCCTGCGCTGAGTCGGCTAATGTCTCCAGCGTGCCAGAGAGGTGAGGTAACGCTGTACCGAGGTGAGTCATCAGGCGTCCTCGCGTTGCATCTTCACATACCCTTAACGGGCGAGCGCCTAATAAGTGACGGATTGTCGCTGCGTGCTCCAGTTCGTCGCGGGCAATCAGATAGGGTTCGATGACGGCAAGCAGTTGACGTTCTGCCTGTTCAAAATCGGTTGCAGCCGCATTTTGACTGATCAGTTTGAGCTCTATGATCGGCATCGACGAGCGGTAACCGAGGTCGATATGCGTCGGCCAAACTTGCGTGTCCAAGCGATCGCTTAATGTGGATTCCGAAACGCCAAAGGTGAAGAAACGCCGCACCTCAGTCTGAGCCACGTTCAGATAGTGTTTTACATTCGGGATGATGTGCTCATCCACCATCAATTTGAATTCGCTGGGCACACCGGGCGTGAAATAACAGCGGGCGCGGCCAATTTGCAGGTGAAAACCGCAGGCGGTGCCTACCGGATTATCAATTAGACTCGCTCCGGTCGGTAGCATGGCCTGTTTACGGTTGCTTTCCGGCATGGTGCGGCCCCGTGCGGCATAACGTTGCAGCAGCAACTCCAGCCAATCCTGATGGAGTTGTAGCCTTACACCGGCGGCCCGCGCCGCGGCTTCCGTGGTTTTATCATCCGATGTTGGTCCCAAACCACCATTAACCAGCAGCACATCGGCAACCTGGCTGCGCTCTTGCAAGATCGCAACCAGATCATCCATGCGATCACCGACCGTGTGCCGGCGTCGCACCTGGCAGCCGTGATCCAGTAACCGCTGCGAGAGCCAGGCTGAATTGGTATCGATAGTAAAACCGGTCAGTACTTCGTCGCCGGTGGCAATGATTTCAATGATCATCAATGACTACTCCCTGTGAGCCTCGAACATACGCTGTGGGCTTGGAGGGGGTCAATAGTGATTAGCCACTGGCGGAGACGTTACTGTGGTCGAAGTAGAAACTGATTCGCGTCCGTGGATTCAGATACTCGAACACAGGTGCGGGTAAACGTGTGGGGGCCAATACCTTGCCGATGGTCAGTCCGACATCTTCCAGGTCGATGACGGCCGCTTCCTGTCGCGGAATGGCAGGATCATAGATCAGTACGCTGGGATAAAGCAGGCGCTTGGAGTTAACCGACATGACCAAGCCGACCTGTCCATTCGACAGCTGGACTACGCTCCCCGGCGGGTAGATCCCCAACTGCTTGACCAACAGACCGATATAGTCCTTATTCAGCTGCTTGGTTCGGTTCTTGAACATGTAAGAGAGCACGGCATGGGGAACCCTGGCCTTGCTTTGATCCTGGGGATGGCAGAGTTCATCGTACTCATCGACCACACTGACCAGCTGGGTCAGTTTGTCGATCTGATCGCCTTTCAGGCCATCCGGATATCCTGAACCATCCAGCCGCTCCTGATGACGCAGCACCACCCCCTTGGCTTCGGCGGGGCAATCCTTGGTCAGTTCCAATAATTCCAGACCATAGCGTGGATGTTGCTTGAGCAGGTTGATCTCCGGTTTGGTGAGCGGCTCGGTTTTGCGCAGTATCGGGGTCGGTACCCGTAACATACCGATGTCATGCATCAGCGCCGAGAAGCCGATCATCTTCATCTCGGCTTCACTGAAACAGGCCTCTTTGGCCAGCAGCATCGACAGGATCGAAACGTTCAGCGAGTGATAATAGATGCTCTCGCCTTCCGGGCTCTCCGACATCAGATGCAACACCATCTCATCGGTGCTGAGCAGTTGTGACACTATGCCATCTACCAGCTCCTGTGCCTCTTTGATGGCGGTAAGTGGGCGGGTTTGCAGCTTGCTCATCAGGTTGCGCAACTGGCTTAACGAGCGTTCGAACGCTTTCTCACTGCGTTGCAGACCGCGGCGGTATTGCTTTAACTGCTCGATGCGGCGCTCTTTCTCTGCCGCCAGCTCACTCTCCCGTGACTGCAGTGCCTCTTCTGCTACGGTGACCGTTGTTTCAACGCTCTGAACCGGTTTGGGACCGGTTTCCGATTTGTCCGGGAAGATGATCACCTGCTTCACCCCCAGACGGCGGATCAGGTCGATCTCGTCGTTGGTCTTGATCAGAAAGCTGGAAAACAGGAACGGGTGATCCTTCCAGCTGAGCGGGAGTTTGACGTAATTGCCCACCTGGAGGCGATCGACGGAAATCTTTATACCTGTCATACGGTTAGAATAGCCTCAGTTTCGGCGCCTATGCTAGAGAAACGACCGCCGGAAAGAAAGCCTGAACCGCTCAGACATGAAATCGGCGTGCATGGGTGACAGCGCCATGGGCTTGGTGTAGATTTCTAGATGTCCAGACGTTTCTACTGATGCAGTACAGGAAGTATGCCATGCCCATCAAGATCCCAGACAGATTACCGGCCGCCGGGGTGCTCAGCGAAGAGAACATCTTCGTGATGACCGAGTCCCGGGCAACCCATCAGGATATCCGCCCGCTGCGCGTGTTGTTGTTGAACCTGATGCCGAAGAAGATCGAGACCGAGATCCAGCTGATGCGTATGTTGTCGAACTCACCGCTGCAGGTGGATGTCGATCTGCTGCGCATCGACGATCGCGAGTCGAAGAATACCCCCAAGGCACACCTTGATACCTTCTATCAGGATTTCGCCCAGGTGCGTGACAACCGTTATGACGGCCTGATCATCACCGGTGCGCCGCTCGGGTTGGTGCCGTTCTCCGAGGTGGTGTACTGGGAGACCCTGGTCGAGATCATCGAGTGGTCACGCACTAAAGTCACCTCAACCCTGTTTTTGTGTTGGGCCGCCCAGGCGGCACTGAAAGTGTTGTATGGGCTAGAGAAGCAGACCCGCGATGTCAAACTCTCCGGGGTCTATGACCATCGCCGGCTGATTGAGCATGACCCGCTGGTGCGGGGGTTTGACGACCATTTCCTGGCACCCCATTCACGGTATGCCAGCTTTGAGGGTGACTTCATCCGCGAGTTTACCGATCTGCGTATCTTCGCCGAGTCTGATGAGGCGGGCGTCTACCTGGCCGTCAGCCCGGACTGTCGCCAGGTCTATGTCACCGGCCATCCCGAGTACGATGCGGACACCCTGCACAACGAGTTCGTGCGTGATACCCACGCCGGCATTCAGCCGCGGGTGCCGAAGAACTACTATCGCAATGATGATCCGAGCCAGACGCCGCACTCCACCTGGCGCAGCCACGGTCATCTGCTGTTTGCCAACTGGTTGAACTATTACGTCTACCAGAACACCCCGTACGATTTGGCGGCGCTGGACTAATCGCCGCGCCAGCCGAGTTGCTGCAGGTCAATTGGTGCCGTCAGTCCGGCGGTGATCCCTTCGGCCTGCAACAGGGCGTGCTGGCGCAGCGCATCGTCACCGGTCAGTGAAATCAGGCCATGACGATTAATGACCCTGTGCCAGGGCAGCTGGCTCCCTTCGGGTAAGCGGCAGAGGATGCCGCCGACCTGACGCGCGGCGCGGGGTGAACCTGCCAGCGCGGCGACGGTGCCATAGGTCGACACCTGCCCCTGCGGGATCGCGGCGACCACCTGATAGACTCGCTGACGAAATGAGCCGTCAGACGTATTATCGCAAGACATAAATTCCCTCCTGCTGTTCTGCAGGATGCAGGTTGACACGCACCGCCATGGGCGTCCAGCCGGGGGGAGGGACATTCGCCCATCGCCGTCAGGCGATGGGCACGTATTTGAAGAGGACATGCCGTTGGTTACTTACGCGCAAGGAATGGCGAACACCCTGACAGAGGCCCTGCAGCAGCGTATTTTGCTGATTGACGGTGGCATGGGCACCATGATCCAGAGCTATCAGCTCAAGGAAGCGGATTACCGCGGCGAGCGTTTTGCCGACTGGCCGAGTGATCTGAAGGGCAACAATGACCTGCTGGTGCTGACCCAACCCCAGGTGATTCGCGAGATCCACGAGGCCTATCTGGCGGCCGGTGCCGATATTCTGGAGACCAACAGCTTTAACGCCACCCGTATCGCGATGGCCGATTACCACATGGAAGATCTCAGTGCCGAGATCAACCGTGAGGCCGCTCGTCTGGCCCGTCAGGTGGCCGACGAGTGGACCGCCAAGGATCCGGCCAAGCCGCGCTTTGTCGCCGGTATTCTGGGCCCCACCAACCGCACCTGCTCCATCTCGCCGGATGTCAACGATCCGGGGGCGCGCAACGTCACCTATGACGAGCTGGTCGCCGCCTATATGGAATCCACAGAGGCGCTGATCGAAGGTGGCGCTGACATCATCATGATCGAGACCATCTTCGATACCCTGAACGCCAAGGCGGCGGTGTTTGCGGTGGAGAGCGTGTTCGATCAGCTGGGGCTACGGCTGCCGGTGATGATCTCCGGCACCATCACCGATGCCTCCGGCCGGACGCTGTCGGGTCAGACCACCGAGGCCTTCTACAACTCGCTGCGCCATGCCCAGCCGCTCTCCTTTGGCCTGAACTGTGCGTTGGGCCCCAAGGAGCTGCGCCAGTATGTCGAGGAGCTGGCCCGCATCAGCGAGACCTATGTCTCGGTGCACCCCAACGCCGGTCTGCCCAACGCCTTCGGTGGCTACGATCTGGAAGCTGACGAGATGGCGGTGCATATCCGCGAGTGGGCGCAATCCGGGTTCCTCAACCTGGTCGGGGGCTGCTGCGGCACCACGCCGGCCCATATCGCCGCCATGGCCAAGGCGGTGGCCGGCTGCCAGCCGCGCGCGCTGCCCGAGCTGCCGGTGGCCTGTCGTCTGGCGGGGCTGGAGCCGCTGACCATCAGTGCCGACTCCATGTTCATCAACGTCGGCGAGCGTACCAACGTCACCGGCTCGGCCAAGTTCAAGCGGCTGATCAAGGAAGAGAATTACGACGAGGCGCTGTATATCGCCCGTCAGCAGGTGGAGAACGGCGCCCAGATC
>CAMFKP010000116.1 GCA_945957385.1 uncultured Aeromonadaceae bacterium | reverse complement strand
CTGCCAAACAGACATAAAATTACTCGGCAGTGGATAAGCAATGCCGAGTATCTCGCAAAAAAATATCGTGATATAGTCTTCTAACCTGGGCTTTTCCCTGATTTCTGATTCTTGGGAAGAGACCACGAATCAGAAATCACCATTAAATAGTGGGGGTCACACGACGATTGGGGAAATATTGTACGCTAGGGCAGTAATCTATTGATTAGATTGATGTTATGTGAACTTTTTTAGCAGTTGATTGTAATAAAAGGAGTGAGTTGAAAATACTGCAATGACCCCAGGGTACTTTTTGCTCCTTGGTAGTTTAACGTACGACAGAAATGCCAGGTGATCACAACAAAACCTGGGGCTCTGTAACACGTTTCTGGACAATTTTGAGTTACCTAATTTAGTAAATTACTGCTAACTCATTTTTGGATATTTACGTGAGTATCCAGAATCACAGGATCAGATCAGTTTAAGGCAACCTATCAATTCTAGTCACATGGAGGAAATAAAACTGATAGGCTGTATTTAGACGGTGCATTTCTTAGAATTCAAAAGTAACTGCTTCACACTGGATATTAAAAATTCATCTTGATAGAAGCCTGCTGCCACTGACAGCCCAACAGGTGCGTTATCTATATTTGCTATTGGTATCGATATTTCAGGCAGGCGACCAACACCAGAAAACGAAGTGATCGACATAGTTCGGTCATAAAAATCTAGCGCTGTTTTCATATTTTCAAGCGAATGCTTTAATGGTGCGATCGTAGGTACTGTGGGAAATAAAACCAAATCTCCCTTTTTAAGAAATGAGGACATCTGGCGAAAATATCGCTCACAAAGCCGGAGGGAATCGCTAACCGATTTGCGATCAAACTTGCGCACCGTTGCATATTTCATAGCAAAAAATGGGCTAAGTTCAGGCGATTCATGTTCAATCCAGCTACCGACAGTGTTTAAGAACTCAAAAGTTTGTAATGGTCTTAATGCATTAACATTAAGCATATCAAGTGTTGCTTCCTCGCCAAGAATATCGCTCAGTGTAATAGAGACAACATTGGCATCAATATTAACCAATAAATTGTTGACAACATCTTTTATAAGAGTAGATACCTCAACATCAGAGATATTAAAGGCATCTTCAAGCAGATAAATCGTTTCTATTTTTTGTGATACCACGCTTTCACTCTTTAATAGCGTTTGCATGACATCGCTCAATACATTTATATCATTGGCAAAAGCTCCAACCGTGCTCGTGCTAGGGACGAAAGGTAAGACACCTGCCTCCGATATTCGATGCATAGTTGGGGTCGGTTCCGGCTGAGGGCGAAATGACACCCTAAGCGTTAGCTCTGTGTCGTTGCACGATGTCAGCGACGGTATTCTTGCTGATACCGAGCTCGCGTGCGATCCAGCGATAGCTGCGTCCCTCGGCCCTCATCGCAACCACCTTAGGCAAAAGTCGGTCTGATTTTGGTCGCACTCCGGCCTGACGACCAAGCCTCTTACCACGTGCCTTCGCAACAGCAAGGCCTGACTTGACCCGCTCGCTGATGAGATCCCGCTCAAACTCCGCAATGCCGGAAAGAAACGTCGCCAGCATTCGTCCATACGGCGACGAAAGATCGAACGCCATTCCATTCATGGCTATCACGGAAACCTTCCAGTTCTCCAGTTCACGTAGCGTATTGAGCAGATCGAGCGTCGAGCGCCCCCACCGGGAAAGCTCAGTGACCAGGATTGCATCAATTTGTCTGGACTGGGCAAGCGCCAGGACTGTCTTTCGCTCGGCCCGGTCGAGTTTAGTTCCTGAACCTGTTTCCTTAAATATTCCCACCACGTCGTAGCCGGCACGGCCGGCGAAGGCTCGCAGATCAAATTCCTGGCGTTCACAAGACTGATCCGCTGTTGAAACCCGGCAGTAAATGGCGGCACGATGTCCCAATTGAACCCTCCTGGATTTTTGTATCGGAACGCCCTGATTTATATGGGCTGGCTGTTGTCCAAAACAGACTATACTTCAAAAGGGACGAATTTGTATGTCACGACGCCATATTTTCACCGAACGGCAGCGAGCAGCGCTGTTCGATCTGCCCACGGACGAACTGTCGCTACTGAAGTTCTACACGCTGGGCGATGATGACCTGGAAAACATTAGGCAGCGCCGCAGACCGGAAAACAGGATTGGCTTTGCCCTGCAACTTTGTGCCTTACGATATCCGGGCCGTGCACTGGCTCCTGGTGAGATGATCCCGCGTGAAATCCTTTCCTTCGTCGGTGCTCAGCTTGGAGTTCCGGCTGATGCGCTTCTCACTTATGCCACACGGCGCCAAACCCGTCAGCAGCACATGGACACGCTGCGCGAAATTTACGGCTACAAGACCTTCACGGGCCGTGGTGCCCGTGATCTGCGGGAGTGGACTTTCGGCCAGGCCGAAGATGCCAGATCAAACGAGGATCTTGCTCATCGTTTTATTGTGCGGTGTCGGGAAACTTCCACCATTCTGCCCGCAGTATCGACAATCGAGCGCTTGTGCGCGGATGCTCTGGTCGCCGCTGAGCGGCGGATTGAAACGCGGATTGTGGAAAATTTAACAGCGGATGTTCGCGATCACCTGGACAAACTTCTGAGTGAAATGCTCGCCGGCAATATCAGTCGTTTCATCTGGCTTCGCAACTTCGAGGTTGGTAACAACTCGGCTGCTGCTAACCGTTTGCTCGACAGGCTCGAATTTCTGCGTACCCTGAATATCAATCATAGTGCTTTGGCCAGCATACCTGCCCATCGCATTGCCCGGCTGCGTCGGCAGGGTGAACGCTACTTCACCGACGGTTTGCGTGACATCACTTCGGACCGCCGCTGGGCGATCCTTGCCGTCTGTGTTGTGGAGTGGGAAGCGGCGATTGCTGATGCCATAGTCGAAACCCATGACAGGATCGTAGGAAAAACCTGGCGGGAAGCGAAGCGCCAGCATGACGAAACAATTTCCGGCTCTAAAGCCACACTCACGGATACGATCCGTACCTTCACCGCGCTGGGAGCTTCGTTGCTTGAGGCCCGCAGTGACGGAACCCCGCTGGAGATGGCTGTCGCCAGTTCGGTTGCATGGGACCGGCTCGCTCAACTGGTAGCGACAGGGACTCAACTCAGCAACACGCTAGCCGATGAGCCTCTTGCATATGTCGGGCAGGGATACCATCGCTTTCGTCGTTATGCGCCCCGCATGTTGCGCTGTCTGAAGCTCGAAGCCGCGCCGGTCGCCGGACCATTGGTAGCAGCAGCTTTGTCGATCGGAGAGATGAAAGGTGTTGCATCGCCAGAAAGGCGTTTCCTGCGGCCCAGCTCCAAATGGAACCGTCATTTACGAGCTCAGGAAAAAGGAGATACCCGTCTTTGGGAAGTGGCTGTACTCTTTCACCTCCGGGATGCTTTTCGTTCCGGAGATGTCTGGCTCGCTCATTCGCGCCGCTATGGTGACCTCAAGCAGGTACTGGTGCCGATGATCGCGGCGCAGGAAAATGCAAAACTGGCCGTGCCTTCCAACCCACAGGATTGGCTGGCAGACAGAAAGGCGCGACTCACGATCGCTCTTAAGCGGCTGGCCCGGGCTGCCCGTAACGGCACTATTCCGCACGGTAGCATAGAAGATGGAACGTTGCGGATCGACAGGTTGACAGCAGACGTGCCGGATGGTGCCGAGGCACTCATACTGGATCTGTATCGCCGAATGCCGTCCGTTCGGATTACCGACATGCTGCTTGAAGTTGATGCAGCCCTTGGTTTCACAGATGCGTTTACCCATCTGAGAACCGGGGCTCCATGTCGCGACCGGATCGGTCTGCTCAACGTCCTGCTCGCTGAAGGGCTCAATCTGGGCCTGCGTAAGATGGCGGAAGCTACAAACACGCATGATTACTGGCAGCTCTCACGCCTTGCCCGCTGGCATGTTGAAAGCGAAGCCATGAACCAGGCATTGGCAATTGTGGTGGCCGCGCAGGGTAAACTGCCGATGTCACGCGTCTGGGGGATGGGCACGTCAGCATCGAGCGATGGTCAGTTTTTCCCGACAGCGCGGCATGGCGAAGCCATGAACATGGTCAATGCCAAATATGGTTCTGTTCCCGGCCTCAAAGCGTATACTCACGTAAGCGACCAGTTCGCGCCATTCGCTTGTCAGTCGATCCCGGCGACCGTGAGTGAGGCACCGTATATTCTCGATGGACTACTGATGAACGAGGTCGGTCGCCATGTTCGCGAACAGTATGCCGATACAGCAGGATTCACCGACCATTTGTTCGGAGCCAGTAGCCTGCTCGGCTACAATCTCGTTCTGCGAATCAGGGATCTGCCATCGAAGCGGTTGTACGTATTTAATCCCGATACGACCCCCAGGGAGTTACGCAAGTTGGTAGGTGGAAAAGCCCGGGAGGATCTTATCGTTGCGAACTGGCCTGATATTTTCCGTTGTGCCGCGACGATGACCGCTGGCAAAATCAGGCCCAGCCAACTCCTGCGCAAGCTCGCTTCTTACCCACGACAAAACAACCTTGCAGTTGCGCTTCGTGAAGTTGGTCGTATTGAACGGACCCTTTTCATTATTGAGTGGATCCTGGATACGGACATGCAGCGGCGTGCTCAGATCGGTCTTAACAAGGGAGAGGCCCACCATGCGCTCAAAAATGCGCTCCGTATCGGGAGGCAGGGGGAAATTCGCGATCGCACGACAGAGGGGCAGCACTACCGAATCGCTGGGCTCAATTTATTGACTGCGGTGATCATTTACTGGAATACCGTCCATCTTGGTCATGCCGTCACGGAGCGGCGGAACGAAGGGTTGGATGTTCCCCCTGAATTTCTTCCCCACATATCCCCATTGGGCTGGGCGCACATTCTACTGACTGGCGAATATCTTTGGCCCAAGGAACCGAAAGCTTAGGGTGTCATTTCGCCCTCAGCCGGAACCGACCCCTAGTTGGTCGCATTGCGTAAACGCCACACAAACTTGCAGGCACTCGGATTGAACCAGCTGAATCGGTTCCAATGGCAAAATCCACTAAACCACACGCAACAGCAGAAGCCGAACCACTCGATGAGCCTCCCGGTATTCTATCTGGCACTTTGGGGTTGATAGGTGTTCCAAAAAAGAAATTTTCACCATCTAAACTGTATGTGAATTCATCGGATACCGTCTTCCCTAAACAGGTTGCTCCAGAGCCTAATAGCTGATCAACACACAAGGCATTATAAATGGCAGCCTTATGTTTACTTTGCCAAGATGGGCTACCATATGATGTTTTATACTGAGCAATATCAATATTATCTTTAATGGCAAATTTAAGCCCATTAAGTGACCCACTGCTATATGGCCCTATTGTGGGCACTGTTGCAAAGTTAGCGATGAGGCAGCCTTTTGTCTTATTCAAAGGCCTT
>CAMFKP010000115.1 GCA_945957385.1 uncultured Aeromonadaceae bacterium | reverse complement strand
CACGCCAAGCCGCCAGGCACGCCAAGGCTTTTGCCACGGATTTCCCAGATTCCACGGATTGATTCTCCAATGCCCGCTTATCTGTGCTTATCCGTGTCCATCTGTGGAAAAATACGAACTCGGGTATGCGGCTTCCGTCGCTGCAGGTACGGTGGCGAAGTCGGGTGGTTGTTGAGTGTTTGTTCTGCAAGGGCTTGATGCCGCGTTGGTTGCGGTGGGTTTTTTGGGCCGAAGGGTATGGGGTGCTGTGTCCGGCGTTTACCTTAGGCTCATCGCCTGATGCCTCCTGGGCCGGCGAGTTCAGTCGGGTGGTTTGCTGACAGGGGGTTGTTTCCTTGTTTGCTTTGTTAGGTGGGATTTCCGTTTGGAGGGGCGGGGGAATTTCATAACAGGAGGGCGGGCCCGAACTTTTCGGCTCGGGCGCCCTGAACCCGTTGAAAACTATGAAAAACCACCCCTCCAAAGCACTTCTCGCGGTGGCCGTCTGCTTGTCGGTCTTCACCACTTCCCACGCCGTAGTCATTTCCAAGGATCCTGCCGGCACCGACCTTACGGTTGGCGCTTCGTGGGCGGGGGGCAATGCGCCGACATCCGCCGATGTGGCGACCTGGACGGGCAGTTCGCTGGGAGGCGGTCTCACGATGGGCTCGAATCAGAGCTGGGGAGGCATCGATATTCAGGGGGCCACGGCCGCCATCACCATCTCCGGCTCCGGCGTGCTGACGCTGGGCACGGGCGGCATCAATGTGGCCGCCGCCGGGCAGGATCTGACGCTCTCGAACAATGTCGTCTTCGCCGGCGCCACTTCGAATATCACCGTGGGAACGGGCAGGACCGTGAAGCTCAACGGAGTGAAGACTTTCAACGCCGGCACCGTCACGACGCTTAACGGCGCGGGTACCGTGGAAATCGGCGGCTCCTCAAACTCCACCGGGGCGGGTGATGTGGTGCTCAATTCGGGCACGCTCTTCATGAACATGCAGGGCGGCACCCATGACCGTACCGGAAACACGATTATCAATGGCGGCATCGTCAAATCGACGACCTCCTTGAACTTCTTCGGCACGGGCACGGTTTACTTCAACGGCGGCGCCATCGGTTCCGGCAACGGCACCCGACGCACCTTTAACAACTCCATCGTCGTCGGCGGCGACTTCGCCATCGGCGGATCCGGCTTGGGCACCGGGGCCATTCAGTTCTCCGGCAATCTTGATTTCACGGGAGGAAGCCGGGTGATCACGGTGAACTCGACCTTGGAGCTCACGGGCAGCGCCGGCAACGGCACCATGGTCAAACAGGGCACCGGCAGTCTGGTGCTGAAGTCCGGCGACTTCTCCACCATGGGCCTGCATGTGGCGCAGGGTGCGGTTCACCTTGGCGGCAATGGCACGAACACCAACCCGAACACCACCTACATTGGCAGCCTTTCGGGCGCTGCGGGGACGACTTTGTCGACCCAGTATAATTTGGCATCCAGCACGGATTCGTTGCGCACCCTGTCGGTGAATCAGACCGTCGACGGCGTGTTCGCCGGCACCATCACGCAAGGCAGCACCAGCCGCGCTCTTTCGCTGGTCAAGGAAGGTTCCGCCACGCTGACGCTCAGCGGCACCAACACCTACACCGGCGGCACGACCATCAACAACGGCACGCTCGTGGCCGCGGCCGCAGCGGCGCTGGGCACCGGCGCCGTGCAGGCCAACGGCGGCACGCTGGCCACCTCGGTGGCGAATGTGAACACCGGCGCGTTCAACCTCGCCGGGGGCACGCTGGTGCTCAACGGCGCCGGCGCCGGCACCATCACCCTGTCGCCCGGCCAGGACTTCAACTTCACCGCCGGCATCTGGCAGATCGACCTGGCTTCCGGTCTCGACCAGATCATCGGCTCCGGCGCCGGTTCCGACTTCGTCATTTCCGGCGGCCTGATCGACCTGGGCGGCGGCGCCATCGACTACACGCAGACCTACGACCTCATCGCGGGCTTCGAGAACATCGACATCAGCGGGGTGGGCATCACCGGCTACGACACCGCCAACTGGCAGGCGTCCATCAACAATAACGGCGAACTGAGCTTCATCGCCGTGCCCGAGCCCTCCACCTACGGCCTGCTCGGCGCCGGAGCGCTGGCCGCCGCCTCGATGGTGCGTCGTCGCCGTCGCAAGGCCGCCGCGAAGGCCGCCGAGTAATCGGAAAACGCCTGCGCTCGCGCATCAAGCACCCCGGGGCCGCCGCGCCTCGGGGGGCTTTTTTTATGCCACGCATTCAGGCCTCACGCCAAGCCGCCAAGCACGCCAATGCTTTGGCCATGGATTACACCGATTCCCACGGATTGATTCATCCTCCCGTGCCGCATCCGTGTTTATCCGTGTCCATCCGTGGCTAAAACCCGAAGTCGGTCTTCTCGCACTCTTCCTCCGAGACCTCCGTGGTGAGAACTTTTGGCCTTTCCATTGTCTGATTATCCTTCGGGGGGGTGATTCGCCCCCGGTCGCTTGCCAGAAGATGTCTTTCCGGGTGCTTCACCTGTTGTTCCTCGGCGTTACAGCAGGTAAGGCCCCGGGCCGGATACCCCCGGACGCACCGGTCGCGATATCGTGTACGCGCAGCGAAAGTCTTGATTTCATCTGCGCTGGCGGCGCATTTTGGCGTCTCTTGGTCAGTTCTAGGTGCTTGATTGTCAGGGGGTTATCGGGCCCGGTTTGGTGATCCATCATAAGCCTTGGTTTTCTTCCTTAAAATTCATCATAAGGTCCCTGGAATGCCAGTTTTGTTCAATCTTTGCTGTGTTTTGAGTGGTTAAATCATGTGTCCGGAGTGAGTGGTGGTAGGAAAAAAAACCACACCTAGCTTGCCACGACCATCCCCGGTCGTACCCGGGTGGCACTTCGCAGAACCTATGAAAACACCCCACATCAAAACCCTGCTCGCGGTAGCCGCCACTCTCTCGGCCGCCGCTTCCTCCCACGCCGCCACCATCACCAAGACTGCCACGGGCACCGACCTTACGGCAGGCGCCTCTTGGACCGATGGTACCACTAATGTCGCCCCGACTTCCTCCGATGTCGCCACTTGGTCCACCGGCTCGCTCGGCGGCGCCCTGACTATCGGCACCGCACAGTCTTGGAGCGGCATCGATATTCAGGCCGCCACGGCAGCCATCACCACCTCAGGCGCGGGTGTGCTGACGCTTGGCACCTCCGGTATCAATATCGCAGCCGCCGGTCAGAATCTGACCCTGGGAAATGCCTCCGCCATCGGCGCCTCGCAGTCCTGGGTTGTTGGCACAGGTCGCACTCTGGCCACGACGGGCGCGCTTAATCTCGGGTCTTCGCAGACTCTTACTCTTTCCGGTGCAGGCAGTGTGAATATCGCCAACACAACCGGAAGCGGTAACGGCGCTTTGGTGATAGACGGTGTAACGCTGACCTTCACCGGCACTGGCAGCGGCCGTACAGGCGACACGACGCTTAACTCCGGTAAGCTCATCTTTTCCACCGGAAACTCTATTGCCTCCAGTACGCATCTTGGTGGCAACGGTACCGTGGGTTCCGGCGGCATTCTTACCCTTAATGGCGGTATTATCGGATCAAACGGAGGCACCGGGCGTTTCATCAACAATAACACCGTGATCGGTGGTAATGTCAGCATCGGGAATGGCCAAGGTGGCTATGTTGATTTTGGTGGCACCATCAATCTGAACGGAGCTACGCGCACCATCACGACGACTTCAAGCCATGCGAGCGGTATCATCTTCCGCGGCGTGGTGTCCAACGGTGGCATTACCAAGGATGGTAGCGGCCTTCTCCAGCTTCTCGGCGCCAACACCTACACGGGCGTGACCAGCATCAGGGGCGCTGCGGGTGGTACTGGTGAAATCCGTATCGCCACCCTCGGCGATGGCGGCGTGGCGGGCAACTTGGGTGCTGCGACCAATGCGGCCTCCAACATCGTCTTTGGCCAAGCAGGAAGCAACTCGGGCAAGCTCACCTTCACCGGAGCCGGTAGCACCACCGACCGCCTGTTCACGCTCAACGGCCACGCCACAATCGAAAACAACGGCACGGGGGCGGTGAACTTCACCAACACCGGTTCGTTGGGCAATGTCGGCGGCGCCCAAACTCTGACGCTTGGCGGTACTTACGCCGCCGCCACCAACACGTTGGCTTCCGCCATCGTGAATGGTTCCGGCACTGTCTCTATCTCTAAGACGGGTGTGAGCACCTGGACCCTTTCCGGCGCCAACACCTACACTGGTACCACGACCGTGAGTGCCGGTACGCTTAGCCTCGGCAGCGCCACCGCTCTTGGCGCCACCACCGGCGCCACCAGCGTGACCTCCGGCGCCGTGCTGGATCTTAACGGGCAGGCCGTCGGTGCGGAATCCCTCACCCTGAACGGTACTGGCATCTCCGCCGGTGGCGCTCTGGTGAACTCCTCCGCCACAGCGGCCTCGCTCGCCGGTGATGTGGCCCTCGGCTCCGCCTCTTCCGTCGGCGGCTCGGGCGACATCGCGCTCGGCGGCGCCATCACCGGCGCCTTCGGCCTGACCAAGGTCGGCGCAGGCACGGTCACCCTCAACGGCGCCTCCAACGCCGCCACGAGCGTCACCGTCACCGCCGGTACGCTGACTGCGGGCAACGCCACGGCGCTGGGTTCCGGTGCGGTCGCCGTGAACGGCGGCGCGCTGAACCTCGGCGGACAGACTCTGGCGAACGCCATCACGCTCGCGGGTGGTACGCTCGTCGGCGACGGTACGCTCAACGGCGTGCTCACCGCCACCAACCTGAGCACCTCATCGAACCTCACACTGGGCAATGCGGCGAACGCTCTCACCGGTACTACCACCATCACCGCCGGCACGCTGACCGCCGGTAACGCCTCGGCCCTTGGTACGGGCGCCATCGCCGTCAACGGCGGCGCGCTGAACCTCGGCGGTTACGGCGTGGCCAACACCATCTCGGTGGGCGCTTCGGGCCAGCTCATCGGCGCCTCCAACCAGTCGCTGACGAATGTGACCTTCGCCGACGGCGCGGCGCTGACCGGCTCCTTCGGAGCCTTCAACGCCGGCACCTCCTCGTCCAAGGTGTACAATGTGACCGGTGGCGCCACCTTCTCGGCGCTGTCCGGCCAGGGCACCTTCACGGGTGGCTCGGTGACCGTCACGGACACCCTGGCCATCGGCAACAGCCCCGGCCTGATTACTGTGAACGGCGACACCACGCTGACCTCCTCGACCAGCTCGCTCTTCGAGATCGCCGGCATCGGTGCTCGTGGCACCTCCTACGATGCGCTCACCGTGACCGGTGCGCTGACCCTCGACGGTACCATCGCCGTGGTCACCTACGGTGGCTTCGACACCACCACGCTGACCGCCGGCACCACCTACGACCTGCTCGACTGGGGTACGCTGAATGCGTCGGGCTTCAACATCG
>CAMFKP010000114.1 GCA_945957385.1 uncultured Aeromonadaceae bacterium | reverse complement strand
CTGACCGCTCGGTTCGTAGCCGAGTACTCTATCCAGCTGAGCTACGGATGCGCAATTAGGTGCAATGGCGGTGAGGGAGGGATTCGAACCCTCGATGCGGCTTTTGACCGCATGCTCCCTTAGCAGGGGAGTGCCTTCAGCCTCTCGGCCACCTCACCGTTGCGGGTGCAGATATTACTGTCCGGGGAAAATAAGTCAAACCCTTTTTACCCAGCGGATGTTGTTCGCACAGCAAATAGGCAGATTGTTGAAGAGACAGGCAAAAATATTTAACTTTCATATCTCAGATAGAAAAAGGCAGCTTACGCTGCCCTTTTACAATCAAAAGTTACCGAGGGTATCCTCATCATCGCCTTTTTCGGCCTGAATTCTCATGTAGATTTCTTCGCGATGAACTGACACCTCTTTGGGTGCATTCACGCCGATACGTACTTGGTTACCCTTAACACCTAGAACGGTTACCGTTACATCGTCACCAATCATCAGGGTTTCGCCCACGCGACGAGTCAAAATCAGCATTCACTTGCTCCTTGGTTCTGATGGAACAGAATATCGTGTAAACATTATCCACGAATTAGTATAAAAAAATACGCGTAAACCGACACTTAACGGCAGTTAACAACACAACATTAAATACCGGTCTCATCTCGTTTACTGACTTTGCATCGTCAACACTCGGGCTATCACACCGAGTATTAGCAGATCACTAAGCCTTTCCACCAATATGGGGCTACCACTGGCACCTATCAAGCCCAGAAATAATAAAAAGCCAAAAACAAGACACCGGCCGAAGCCGGTGTCTTGAGCTGAATATAGGCGCTATGACTCAAAGCCGTTCTTCAAGCCAAGGAATAACCCGTTCCAGCGCAGCAGGCAACGCATCTGGTTGTGTGCCCCCTGCTTGCGCCATGTCAGGACGGCCACCGCCTTTACCACCAACCTGCTGAGCCACCATATTGACCAGCTCACCCGCTTTAACCTTGGCAGTCAAATCAGGAGTAACACCCGCAATGAGACTAACTTTGCCATCACTTACCGCGGCTAACAACAGAACGCCAGACTGTAGACGATTCTTCAGCTCATCCATGGTGGTTCGCAAACTCTTAGGATCTGCGCCCTCAAGTTCCGCCACCAAGACTTGCTGCTCATTGATGCGAATGACTTGGCTAAGCAAATTGCTTCCGGCATGAGCCGCTAATTTAGCCTTCAGTTGTTCAACTTCGCGCTCAAGTAATTTAGTGCGCTCCATAAACTGACGAACTTTGCTCGCTATCGAGAACTGATCACCTTTAACCAGGTCCGCGGTCTCGTCAATTTGTTCGCCCAATTGGTGGATGTAATCGATGGCTGCCTTACCAACCACCGCCTCAATACGGCGGATTCCAGCCGCCACACCACTTTCCGCAATAATTTTGAAGAAACCAATGTCGCCCGTGCGGCCTGCGTGTGTACCACCGCATAACTCCGTGGAAAACTCACCCATATCAACTACGCGGACTAACTCTTCATATTTTTCACCAAACAAAGCCATAGCCCCATTCTGCTTGGCTTGATCCAAATCCATCAGCTGAGTTTGAATCAGATGGTTCGCCCGAATTGCGGCGTTGACCAACTCTTCTACCCGACGGATGCTGGCCATGCTCATTCCCTCAAAATGAGAGAAGTCAAAACGCAAACGCTCAGGGCCAACTTGTGACCCTTTCTGGCTAACATGGTCGCCAAGAACTTTACGCAGTGCAGCATGCATCAAGTGCGTAGCGGAATGGTGCAGCGCCGTTGCCTGACGACGTTCTGCATCCACTTCAGCCGAGACAGAGGCATGTAGTGACAATGCGCCTCGTTCGACATAGCCCTTGTGCGCAATGGCCTGTCCAAGCTTGATCGTATCAGTGACAGCAAAGACAGCATCGCCACTACGGATAAGACCCGTATCGCCAAGCTGACCACCAGATTCGGCATAAAATGGAGTACGATCCAAAACAAGCAATGCTTCATCGCCCTCATGAATCGTTGTCACCTCTTCATCTCCGCGCAATAACGCAGTGACGATCTGATCGCTCTTTAAACACTCATAGCCAACAAACTCACTTTCCTGGTCAACCTTCAGGCGTTTGTTGTAATCAACTGCAAAAGAAGATGCGCCTTTGGCTCGCTCGCGTTGCTTGTTCATTTCCACTTCAAAACCGGCTTCATCAATCGTAAAGCCTCTATCTCGAACCACATCGGCAGTCAGATCTGCAGGAAATCCATAAGTATCGTATAGCTTGAATACAACCTCACCAGGTACCTGACGCACGTCACCCATAGCGGCCAAAGCATCCTCAAGTAACGCTAGCCCCCGATCCAATGTCCGGACAAACTGCTCTTCTTCAAGTTTGAGCACCCGTTCTATGACTGGCTGTTGTCCCTTAAGCTCCGGACAGGCATCCGCCATCAACTCAGCAAGTGTGCCCACCAGCTGATAGAAGAAAACATTATCAGCGCCTAACTTGCGCCCATGACGCACAGCACGACGAATAATGCGACGCAGAACATAGCCACGACCTTCATTGGATGGCATTACGCCGTCGGCAATCAAAAATGAACAGGAACGAATGTGGTCAGCGATAACGCGCAGAGATTTATTCTCCAGATCCTCGATACCGACCACTTCGGCAGCTCGGCGAATCAAGGTTTGGAAAATGTCAATTTCATAATTTGAGTGAACGCCCTGCATAATTGCAGAGATACGTTCTAACCCCATCCCTGTATCAACGGAAGGCCGCGGCAGTGGCTCCAGCGAGCCATCAGCCTGACGGTTAAATTGCATGAAGACGACGTTCCAGATTTCGATAAAGCGATCACCGTCTTCTTCAGCGGATCCCGGAGGTCCCCCCCAAATCTTATCGCCGTGATCATAAAAAATTTCGGTACAAGGCCCACACGGTCCAGTATCACCCATTTGCCAGAAGTTATCGGAAGCATACGGCGCGCCTTTGTTATCACCGATACGCACAATACGCTCCGCTGGCACCCCCACTACCTTGGCCCAAATGTCATATGCCTCGTCATCCGTGGCATAAACCGTGACCAACAGCTTTTCTTTTGGCAGTTGCAATACTTTGGTTAAAAAAGTCCACGCATAGATAATCGCATCGCGTTTGAAATAATCACCAAAGCTAAAGTTACCCAGCATTTCAAAGAATGTATGGTGACGGGCGGTATAACCTACATTATCCAGATCGTTGTGCTTGCCCCCAGCACGAACACAGCGCTGGGCGGTTGCCGCTCGACTGTAATTGCGAACATCACTGCCAAGGAAGACGTCCTTGAACTGATTCATACCAGCATTGGTAAAAAGCAGGGTAGGATCGTTATGTGGGACCAAGGAGCTCGACGAAACCACTTGATGGCCTTCGGAGCGGAAATATTCAAGAAACGCGGAGCGAATCTCTGATGTGGACATATACATGGATGCTAAAACCTGTTTGGCTCTTGAAAGGTGTAGGCGCTTAATCGGCATAATTTAAAAGTTATCCTACACAAAGTAAAACCATCTGCGGGATAAACAAGCACTTCGCCTTTTCCTAGAGCCTAGACGGTTCGCATAATTCACACGCCAGCTTAGCCTGTTGCATGGTGAAGCCCCGCCGTAACAGAGCCTGGAGGATACATTTTCGCACCAAGGGCTGTTTCACATCCTTGTTGCCCACTTTCTTTGTTGCAACCATAACGGCAGAGGTAATCCAATCTAGCTCAACGATTTGCAAGGCCGCGTCAACTTGAAGCGCGCTTAACCCTCGCGACTTAAGATCTCGAGCCGCCCATAATGGACCGTGTCCTCGTTGCCAATGACTACGGAGAAAACTTACCGCCATTCTGGCGTCATCCTGCCACCCTCGCTGGCGACAGTATTCCACCGCCTGTACAGCATCAGCTTCAGAAATACCTCCTTGTATTAGCCGAGTGACTAACTCCTGTATCGCATACTCTCTACGCGCCAAACAGCGCATCGCCAAAGCGATGCCCTCAGCACATTCACCACCAACAGCGGTGTCGCTGTTATCTTCCGTGGCAACCTGAGTCTTGCCTGCCATAACTGGTACCTGTTGAGGCTGCGCCATGAGGCCTAGATAAACGCAAGCCATCCATAATCGCGCTCGACGCCTTTTCCAATCGATGACCTGCTCAGAAATGACATCGCAGTCATACCCCGTGAAAGCAACAGGGCCAGCATTGCCGGCCCTGTTATCAGAGAATTAAGCCTTACAGCTCTGCCTCGTCATATGCAAGATCGCCTTTTTCTTCATCGCTAGGCGTGAAGGCTTCGGCCTCTAGCGGCGCCTTCTGGCCATCACGATTCAAGAGCAGACCGCGCAACTGTTGTTCAATTTCTTGGGAAATGCTGACATTTTCCTGCAAATACTTCATCGCATTGGCTTTCCCTTGACCAATCTTGTCGCCTTTGTAAGCGTACCAAGCTCCTGATTTATCGATGAGTTTACATTTCACACCCAGATCCACCAATTCGCTCTCTTTAGAGATGCCGGCACCATACATGATCTGGAAGTCAGCCTGCTTAAACGGAGGCGCGACCTTGTTCTTGACTACCTTGACTCGAGTTTCGTTACCAACAATCTCATCGCCTTCTTTGATCGCACCGGTACGTCGAATATCCAAACGAACAGATGCGTAGAATTTCAACGCATTACCGCCCGTGGTTGTTTCTGGATTACCAAACATCACCCCAATTTTCATACGAATTTGGTTAATGAAAATGCACAGACAGTTGGCATTTTTGATATTCCCAGTCAGCTTACGTAGCGCCTGAGACATCAGTCTGGCTTGTAACCCCACATGGGAATCACCCATTTCCCCTTCGATTTCAGCCTTCGGAGTCAATGCCGCGACGGAGTCAACGATGATTACATCTACAGCCCCAGAACGAACCAACATGTCGCAGATTTCTAATGCCTGCTCGCCTGTATCTGGCTGGGAGACCAACAAATCGTCAACCTTGACCCCCAACTTGGCAGCATAGATAGGATCCAATGCGTGCTCGGCGTCAATAAAGGCACAGGTTTTGCCTTGCTTTTGTGCTTCTGCAATTGTTTGCAGCGTTAATGTGGTTTTCCCTGATGATTCGGGTCCGAAGATTTCGACAATACGGCCACAAGGCAAGCCTCCAATCCCAAGGGCAATATCCAGGGACAAGGAGCCCGTCGAGATAGTTTCCACATCCAGGATTTGATTGTCGCCAAGACGCATGATTGAGCCTTTGCCAAACTGCTTCTCGATTTGCCCCAGGGCCGCAGCCAAGGCTTTCTGCTTGTTCTGATCCATTTTTATCTCCACTGGCGCCACATCAGGCTGCAGGATTGTTTGTTGTTTACGAGTATACTGTCCATTCATACAGTATCAAGTTTTTTTACTGTATAAGTTTACACATGTTTTGTAAGGCCTTGAGAATAGCCTGCTCACGTACCTGTTTCCTGTCACCGCTAAACTGGCAAACGTCACTGATGCAACGTACTTCTGTTTCTTCCTGTCTCTTATACACATCTCCGAGCCCACGAGACGTAGAGGAATCTC
>CAMFKP010000113.1 GCA_945957385.1 uncultured Aeromonadaceae bacterium | reverse complement strand
TGTCTGTGATCTCCACTCATTATGACCTGAGCAGGATTTCAGTGGGTCATTACATCACTGGAATATCGCTATTACATCAGCTCTGCTGCCCTGACCGAAGAACAGTTCGCCAAAGGCGTGCGTGGTCATTGGGGTATAGAAAATCAGCTGCACTGGGTACTGGACGTCACGATGAAAGAAGATGCGTGCCCCATCTATCGTGGCGACGCGGCTCAGATATTGGCAACAGTGAGACATATGGCGCTGAATATGCTGCGAGCGGAGAAAGGCAAAAGCGCCAGCATCAGACGCAAACAGAAGATAGCTGCCATGAATAGCGACTATCTGGAGCAAGTCATTGTGGTTGGAATTACAGCAGCGAGTGAAAAATGAACACTCATGCTCTCACCCTGATTAACCCCCCCATCACCTCAATTATTAAATAACGACAAATTTGTTGTAGGCAAAATGTAACCCGACAAAGAAAAAACATCAGCAAACCTCATTCATCAATAATAATTTAATAAAAATTAATCAATAACCATTAAAACCATAGACAGCTTAATATATTTAAAATACCCTCATGCAAACAAAATAGGTATTTAAAATGTAACTCGCCGACCAAGATATCATTATAAATATAAAACATCATGCTAATATAACTTTTATAATTAAGATCCATCATCTCACCGTGAAAAATTGACCTGCATCATTACGCAGTTACATTTCTTTTACAATTCAGCAACCCATCTCCCAAACTTTGATTGCCTTTCTTTAGCCACGCGCTACGAAACCGTCTGCGTTGCTAGCAGGAAACAGGCGCCCTGAAGGAACTAAAAGGAGCATGGTATGAAACACGGTTATTTACTGAGCATGGTGGCCATAGCCGTCGCAACCGCCCTGAATGGATGTGGAGGAAGCGGTGGCGACGATGCCCCGCCTGCCTCCAGTACCCTGAAAGCAACCGCAATCGATGGCTACTTGCGCAATGCGTTGGTGTGGTTAGATGTGAATGGCAACAATCAGCCGGATAGCGATGAGCCCCAGACGCGCTCTGGCGAAGGTGGCCAAGCAGTGCTGGATGTCAAAGACATCAAAAATCCCAATGCCTATCGCCTACTTGTTCGCGCGATCGCCGGCGAAACTACCGATGAGACGCGCGGTGCGATTACACGGAGTTTCATTCTGTCCGCCCCACCCGGGATTACCGCCGTGACGCCATTGAGCACTCTGGTCGATCAGAAGATGCAAAAGGAGCCGTCTCTCGATCGCGAAGCCGCCATGGCCGCCATCGCCGCCGATCTGGGTCTGCAAGCCGAACAGCTACTCGGTGATTTTATTGCCAGCAACGATGTTGAAGTACAGATCTATGCCGTCAACCTGACGGACCATCTGCCGGAAACACTCCCCGATGATCCCACAGAACTCTTAGATGACAGCAAGGCGGTCGGTCAGGCGCTGGATGATTATCTGACACAGAACCCTGTCGATGACACGACCGATCCCGATGCCATCAATGTGGTCATTGATGATCAGGGCAATGCCACCCCCATGCGGGATCAAGACAGGGATGGTGTAGCCGACGATAAAGATGCCTTCCCGCTTGACGCCACCGAGAACAAAGACAGTGATGGTGACAAAGTCGGCGATAACAGTGATGCCTTCCCGCTCGATGCCACCGAGAGCAAAGACAGCGATGGCGACAAGGTCGGCGACAACAGTGACGCCTTCCCGCTCGATGCCAGCGAGAGCAAAGATAGCGATGGCGACAAGGTTGGCGACAACAGTGATGAACTGCCTCTGGATCCATTGCGCCGCCAAGCCGACGAAGTGACCAAGGAAGAGAAAATTTATACCTACATGGAAGACCATGCAGTCGATGCGCAAGGAGCAAAACTGGCGCTGACATTGAAACTTGTCGGCCAAAAAACCGTCAGCCGCTATCTGGATGGACACAAGGAGATCACCGAGACAGGTACTAACTACTATTGGGACAGCAATGCCGGTGCAATTGAACAGCTCAATGGAAACCCGCTGATTTACAACGAATACCGTAATCACAAGATCAAGCAGCCGGATGGCCGTTTCGAACGCCTGGGATGGTGGCATAAAGACGTCAATAAAGACGGGATCTTCTCGTTTACCGGCGAGGTCTACGCCTTCGGGACTGAAAGTGACAACGGCGCGGATTATTGGGTGGCCTATGACGAAGATGATCCGCGCAGTGAGGGGATCACTCACTATATCAATAGCTTCCCGCGACGTTTCCACGATGGTGGCGATCTCAAAGCCAAAGTTCAGGCCAAAGACACCTCAACCATCGACATGATGCAACACTTCACCGAGTCAGCGAGCGATAAGCTGCAGGTCACTCATTTCCTGGAATATAAGGCACCGAAAGATGAGACGGCCGAGCCCTATCCAGCTCCCGCCGACTGGTTCAATTTGGACAGCATGGAGCGCAATCCGGATTATGCTATCCCGGCCAATGGCGAACCCTACGCCGAAACAGACAGCTACCAAACCCGTGATGATGGTTGCGTCGCCCATACCGAAGATCAGGACTGGCAGGCCGATGGCACCATCAATACCCGCAATCGCATCGTGAACTGTCCCGATGGCTCGGAAGAGAAGCTCTCGGCCAAACCCGTCTGGGCCAATCCCCAAGATGACCAGTTCGAAGAGTATGCCGACTACAACTGGTACAAGATCTCGATGTCCAGCTACTGGTACGAATTCAGTACCAAGACGGCGACAGTCGATGGCAAGACGGTCATCACCTCAAGTGGAGCGCGATATCTGCTGGATCCGAACAGCAACGCGCAGCTCAAGGACGAGACCCATCCCGATGGATACAAATTCAATGATTACAGCAGCATCCGGACACGCTACAGCCCGACCGAAGAGACCGAGTATGCCAGCTGGCATCACTATCATCTGGATGACAACCCGGCTACACCAGTTGATGAGACGCTCTTCACCGTCAGCAGCGACGACCAGGGTCAGGATGTCAAAATCTTCTTCAAAGAGATTAACGACCTCTGGGTTGGGCATCGCTTCGCCGAATGGGGAAGTCAAAATGTCAGCGACCTGCCAGGAAAGATCGCGGCCCTGCGTCAACAAGGGGTCACCGTCGATCAGATCAACAGCAGCAACCTGCCTGGACTTAGCGATTACGACGGTCAGCTGCTGACCACCTCGTTCCGCTACAACGCCGATGGAACGCCACGCACCTGGTACTGGGTCACCAGTCTGCCTGCCGTAACGGGCGATGGTTCGTGGAAAAAAATCCCGATCCAGCTGGTAAACGGCGGACTCGATGCAGCAGGCCTGCGTAACTGGATCATCAACGATGCCGGTGGCAACCTGTTCTTGCTGCAACCCAAGGTTGCCGAGCCCTGGGGCTGGTATGATGCCTACACCGTTTGGAATCTGGGGGTATCAAAAGCCAACGGCCAAACCATCAATCCCAGCGGTCGCTTCGATACCTGGGCCGGCTCTTTCTTCCTCAACCCGGCGCAAGCCGACGCCGAACTCGCCCTGCATTAACAGGCGCGTCGGCTAGCCACACCCAGCGGCGCTTCGGCGCCGCTGGTTATTTCAATAGCCAATTCCAGCCTCGTTCCTACTCGCCAACGCATCTCACACGCCACCGGTTACAGCACTACGTTTGTGGCCAGCACGGGTTCAGGCTAGCGCCAGGCCGTCTGGTTTGGTGACTCAGGCAACGCGATAAACGGGTCCTGGGCCAGCTGATGGTAATCGATGCGACTGGGGGCAAAGTTGGTGACGAATGCTGCCGGCGCTTTCTGTTCGGAGATAAAGCGGTAGCGTGGCACCACCTCACGGCTACGGATCCCGCTCCACTCGGCAAACAGGGACATGAAATCATTGGCCGAGCGTAACGCCTTGATCACGCGCTGGCGGCGTTCGCCACTGGAGGTCATGAACAGCGGCACCTGATAATTCTGCAGGAACTGATCGTTGTGCGACAGGTATTCGGCGGGTGAGCCACGCTCCTTGAACGCCAATCCATGGTCCGAGAAATAGATCATCGAGAAGCGCTTGCCACTGTCTTGCAGCTGCTGATGCAACGCCGCGAGGAAATTATCGGTTTGCGTGATGCTGTAGAGGTAGCAGGAGACCTCTTCGTTTTGCACAAACGTCGCATAGCGGTGGTGGGTGCGCTCGCACGCCTTGGGGTGGGAGCCCATCAGATGGAACACTACCAGCTTGGGCGCCTCAGACTCATCGGCCAACGCCTCCTGGGTAAACTGCAACAGATCCTGATCCTGGGTATCTTGCGAGATGAAATTACCGGTTTTCAGGAAATGCACGCTGTCGGCACGTTTGGCAATGCTGGCAATCGCCGTGTCATAGTGGCCCAGCTGCCCTTGATTGGAGAACCAGTAGGTCCGAAAGCCGGCGCGCTTGGCCAACGTGATGATGTTGTTCTGAAATTGCGGTTGCTGATCTTCACCCACCAGTGTCAACGTCAGGCCGAGGGATTGCTGGGTCGACGACGCCGCAGAGAGGTAATTGTTAAAGCGGATGCCGTTGGCATGGCTCATGAACGGCGTGTTATCCCAATGTCCGCCAAAGGCGCCGTGGGCATCTCGGCGCGCGCTTTCACCAATCACCACCACATAGATCTGCTGCGCCGGCTTCACGGCCAGCACATGCCAGTTATCCTGCATGGTTGCCAGCGTCTGCATGCGCTGATGTTCGCTACTCACCGTCATATTAATTAACGTCAGATCTTTTACGAAGCGGAATACCGGATAGCTGACATTCAGCAGCGAAAATTGGCCATCGCTATACAGCTTATTAAGCGGATTCAGCAACGTGGCTACGCTAAAGACCGTTAGCAACGCCGAATGCCATATCGACCAGCGCGGAAACGCCCGCCGCGGACGCAGCAATAACAGTATGGTCAATGCCAGAATGGTCAATGAGACCAAATAATACCACAGCGGAAATACCCGCAGAATTTCACCCGCCTCTTCCGGATTGGAAGAATAAAGCGACAGAATGCTATTAAAATTCGGCGCGCCATAGGTGCGAGCAAAGGGGAAATATCCGGCCGCCACCACAGCACAGCCGATCAGCGTGACGTTGAAGGCACGTCTGGAGACGCGTTCCAGCAGCGAGAGCAGACAAAAGAAACCGAGGGTATCCAGCAGCCCCAGCTCATAGCCGAGCGAGACATTGATGAGCCAGGCCAGCAGGAAAATGACAGCGGATCGCCAGCTTAACAGCACATGTCCGCGATAATCTGCCACTGCTTGACGTAGGGTTAACGTTGATATGTTCATCTGATGTTCTGGCTGGAGAGTGAATGATTTCAGGGAGGTTTGGCCTTCACGTCAGCATCATGGACGCCAAGCCCCTGATGTTGCTATGTAAAAGCCCGCTCAGCTTATGCTAAGACGCCATGGAGTGGCGTGATTATTCCTGTGACACAGTATGCAAAATGACATTTTGATGACGGGAAAGTGAAACTTAGATCACACCTACTGGAGTGACCTGTCAATATCCACAGCGGCAATTATTTTTTTGCATTCTCTTGGCTGTCGCTGTAGCTGCGAAAAAAAGACCCGATCGAGCCTTTTTTCGTGACATCGCCGAGCCGGCGACGACCGCCCCCATGGCGGCATCACAGCGCGATTCAGCTACCGCCAATAAGCCAATAAGCCAATAAACCAATAAACCAATAAACCAATAAACCAATAAACCAATAAACCAATAAACCAATAA
>CAMFKP010000112.1 GCA_945957385.1 uncultured Aeromonadaceae bacterium | reverse complement strand
GCACGATATGCACGATATGCACGATATGCACGATATGCACGATATGCACGATATGCATGGCATGATGATGATGCATCACGGCAAAGTGACCTGGAAAAACGTGTTTAAAACCAGCACCCACTGCGGCACTGGCTGTACGTTGGCCGATATTATCGGTGAAGTGCTGGTTCTGTTTGTGCCGGTAACCTTGTTTGGTAGCGCGGTGTTTGGCAGTTGGACACTGGATTTTTGCTTGGCGTTACTGCTCGGGATTGCCTTTCAGTATCTGCCTGCCCGTCAGATGGGGATGGCTCCGGCGGCGGCGTTGAAAAACGCCATCAAGGCGGATGTGTTATCTCTGATCTGTTGGCAGATTGGGATGTATATCTGGATGGCGATTGTGCTGTTTGGTCTGTTTGCTCCCGATATGCCACGCCTCAGTGCGGTGTACTGGTTCATGATGCAAATTGCCATGGTGGCCGGCTTTTTTACCGCCTATCCGATGAACTGGTGGCTGGTGAAAAAAGGCATCAAACACGCTATGTAGGCGGTATTTTTGCCTGATGAGGCGCGTTTATATCCGCCTGCGATATTTAAGCGGTGGGCGAGAGATTCCCTGCATTTTCCCTGTGCTTTGCTGTGGGGAGATGTGGGGATTTTTTTATTTGCGATCCGGTGGATGCGCGGTTAGAACAATGCTAGCTGAAAGTTAGCCTTAGATGCAGTGAGTGCTATTGCGTATCAGTTGCGAATGACTTGTGGTGATTTGTTTATGTCTTATATTTCTTTACGATTTTAACCGTGATCACAACGTATTGTTTTGCGAAACAAATATATTTTTCCTCCTTGCTATAGCACCATTTAGCCAAACTTGCAGGATGTAGGGTGGTAGGCCTCATGTCGTATGAAATCAGGATGATTTTATTCCTCGGTATTTTTATTATCGCCAGTTTGTGTTTATTCGATGTGCTGGTGGATTATCTGTTAGTTAATTATCGCGGTGGCATTTTACGCGTCATGATGCGCTTGATGATGGATTCGCCGTTTAATTATTGGCCCGGCCAAGATGAGGAAATGCTGCAGGCGTTGTGTGAGCCGTTAAGCTAATTGGCTGGATAATGTGAGAGCGGCGAGCAGTGGTAGCGGACAGTAAAAGGCGGCCACCCGTGGTGGCCGCGTTAGCGCTATGTTATGTTATCACTCAAAAGCGACATCATGTTTCGTTTAAGTTGGGCGACGGCATCATCGGTGCTAACTTTCCACAACAAAGACAACTCATTAATAGCAAGTTTGGCTTGTGAGGGTAAGAGTGGGAAATTATCCACTTTTGCAAATGGACCATCAGTTTCGAGTAACACACGATCTGGCGGTAACCACGATGCAACTTTCATTCCTCGATTTGAATTCAACATTGCCGGGCCGACAGAGAAAAAACAGCCGTGTTCGGTTGCTTCCTGTACTTGCTTTTTGGTTCCTAAAAACCAATGAAGTATTGGGGTTCCTGATAGAGGATGTTTTTTCAAACAAGCAATGACTTGTTCTGTAGCGTTTAGGCTATGAATAGATAGAATTTTATTATTGAACAGAGAGCACTTTTCAAGAATATGGTTGAATACGTGGAGTTGATCCTCGATGTAGGGTAGGTAACCTTTTGAACCATCTAGACCAATTTCACCTATGTATCTAGTTTCACCTATTAACTCATCGAAGATGGCTAGCTCATGCTTTCTCAAGTGGGCAAGCTGTGGGTGCAACCCTAAAGCTGTCTTACAACGGGAAATGCCTTCAGTAAGTTTAACTGTTCCTCTCCATGCTGATGGCACAGTTGTAACAGACAGCACATAGTAATTACATTCTCTCAAGTCATTAAGTACCTCGCGGTGATCTGAGTATAAATCGACATGGCAATGCATATCCATCATGCTAGGTTTACCGATTTCAAAAATGCTTCAACTTCTGCCAAACCTCTTTTCACTGTAGACTCCAGTTCTTCACGTGTTGCTTTATTCTGTGGTAAGGGTCCAGATTGGCGTAACCAAGCCATGTAGTCGGGGCTCTTCTTTAATCTAATAATTGCAGTTTGCACTGCATGAACGTCGTCTCTTTTCTCAGACTCAGTCAATATATTTTTAAGTCTTGAAACCGCATAGTCAGCATCTTTTGTAAAGCCTGCATGAAATATAGAAGCTCGCCTGACTAGACATGGAAGGCAATAACCACATTGTATATGTTCTCTATGCCAGTGGCTGCAAGATACACTTAATGGTATCGCTTTTTTAACAGCGCCTTGATCAACGCACTCAGCTAGCATTTCGCCTTTGGTTTTAAACTGGTACGGGTTTATAAAGTGAATGTTAAATCCAACATCATTAAGCAATAACTCAAGCTGAGATAGAAAGTTTGGGTGAGTTGTTCGGGTGCTATGGCTTCCAATGCGTCTGCGAGTTAACGGTGGATTAATCGATATATATCCATTTTCAGGCACAATAATATGAGAGATAGCATCATCGTTATTTGCTTTTCTAAGTACCGTAATCCCTAATACAGCCATCGCTAAAAAATTAAAGCTTCTCCCCCTCATGCTGGTATCGTTAGCATGCTTAACCTGATCGGATAGTTGAGGGGCTATTGAGTATGAAAACTCCCCAAATGGCTTTTTGAGCAGTTTTTTTATATCTTGCTGTTTCGCTCCATCAGCTCGATATGCGTGGCTTACAAGCAACGGACGGATTTCAGAGTGACCATTGAGAATATCAATAGCTCCAATTGCACTGTCTAACCCTCCAGAAAAAAGACAGACCGCATTCAATCCTTTTAATGATTCCGCCGTAACCTTGGACTGCTTGCTATTTATTGGCTTAGGTAGCCCTAACTCAGACTTGATAAAAGATAATTTCCATTGATCGCCAGTTAAAAAACCTAACAGTGATTCAAGTCTTTTTGCTACTGCTTCCCACTTATCTGGAGCCAATACCGGTATGTGGAGATTTAAGATTCGTGACCAAGAATTTGGCGCATTCTCTCTTGGCTCAAATGTCTCTGCCGAAGTAACTGCTGTTGCGATAGTAACCAAATCAAGTGCATCGGGATTAATCTCAACCCCAAGCTTTCTAATCTTGGTGAGCAACTCTTTCGATGCGTGACTGCATTTATACTTATTTAGTGGATGACTATCAAAAATTTGCACCGGGTGGCATTTTCCTGAGTAATCAGGAAGTATATCTGGGTTGTGATGGAAGTAAAAATCAGTCATTGAATTTCTCCCAATGGTCTACAGTTTTTGATATTGTCTCGATTTGAATTTTCTTGATGTTGTTCTTGGTGATATTACTTGGATTGCCGTTTGTCGCTGTGTCCATTTCTTGTTGTGCTATCACTTTAATCAGCTCCCTTAACTCGCTTTCCATTTTGTGGTGCTTAGTTGCTACCTCTGCTTTGAACCACGCTTCTCCCATTCCTGTGACTACATCTTGAAAAATTAAGTCAGTTAAATAACAGGAGATTGCATCTTGGATTACCTCGTCAGTGAAACTTGCAGGATCGAAGTCTTGAGTATCAGGAAGCGCTTCTTCCAAAGCGTAATTGAGAGCAATTCGCACCGCATCAGAATCTGAGTTATCTGGTGCTAAATGAGAGGCAATGCGATCAATCGCTTGATCAGTAGTTAGGCCTCGAAGGTCCTTAAGAGATAAGGACTGGTCACCAACTGTAACGCTGTCCCCACGCATCATTCCTACGAGTCCAGCGCCTGCGGTTATACCACTGGCAAGTCTTCGACTTGTCCCTTTCCCGCCACCGGAAGAGTTTTTAGAGTAGTGCTTTAGGGCGCGCCTAAGATCTGAACTCGTACCACCTGTACCAGCATATTTACCGAATGCTTGTCTCGCACTTTTGTATCTGCTTGCAGGTGGTTGTGCTTGAGCCGATGGACCAATTTCTTGCTGCACCGCATTGTTATCAACTTCTTGGCTATTGTCAGTACCATCTTTATCTTGGTCGCCGCCATCACCGACGTTCACGTCTCCATCAGTATCAGTAGCTGGACTAATTGTTAATCCATTTCCATCTTCGGCCCATGGTGGCACGAGAGGATTTTTATCTTTAGGTCCCCTGGATGAGGCTGATGTTCCCATTATTTAGCTCCTTCTAATTCTTCTATTATTGGTTTCATCCAACGCTCTTGCGGTAGGTGCTTCATAAAATCCAAGAAAGTGGCTTTGCACCGAATATCTTTTTCAGCGAGCAATCGCGCTCCAAAAATACCATCAGGACGTTTGCTCCAGTCTGCAATTGGCCTCAGCTTTTCTAGAACCGCGTCCATTACTGGCATGTAGTCTTCTGGTGGAGTTTCTTCTATTGCTAAAGTACTTGCTTGGCTGATTCGTTGGGCCTGCTTCAATAATGCCACTACAAGTTTTTGAGCTGCTCCCGACATAACAGTTCCAAAAGCTCCCATAGGAACATTTTCTTTACTCAGGTAGAGAGCTGAGGTCAGATCAATATCAGAAAATTGAGGCGAGAGTTTTGCCCATTTAGCCAGAAACTTTTTCTCTGACTGCCACTCTTCAGGTAGTTTTATGTCCTCGATGTTGGCTCCGCCAGCTTCAAGTTCAGCTAAAACCTTTGGTTTGCCGTTTTCGCTATCAATCATTTGGTAAAGCTTGTTACTGGCTCTTGTTCCAAGGCAACGTTCAAAGATAACCAGTTTGGTTATCGTTTTCTCATCTAATTGCATACCACGCCGGAGCGCTGTCTTTCTTCTGATTCTCACTTGATTAAGAAGGCGTTTAACTATTCGTGGGTTACCATTTATGTTGGTTGATTCAGCTAATAGAGGTGCGAGTTGCTCTGCGACGATAAACTTACTCCTTAACTCAGGAGCCTCCAGAATATTTTTCCCATCAAGTAAATCATCTATGGTTATTGCTTCCTCTTTCCAAGACATTTTCAGATTTTTTTCAAGCGCATGTCGTAGAACCTCTAATTCATCACCTTTGACACCGTGATCAAGTGCAACCAGCATTAACAGATAGGCTCTAATTTCTAAAGCACCAGGGCGTGGGACATGTATAGGTATTTGAATCAGTTTGTCCAGATAGTCAGTTTGATGCCGTTGAGATGAACCCTTGTGGTATTCACTGACTGCGAGACGAATCATGTCTTCATCGGCTGCTATCACAAATGCTGTATTGGGCAGAAACAAGAAAAGGCGAATGGCTTCTAGCGTTGAAATCGCGTTGTAAGGCGAACAGCGGTCTAAATTATCAACGTAGACAATTAATGGCTTACCAAACTCGGCAAGAAGATTTGAATATGCTTGTCTGAACTCTTTGATTTCTTTGGGGGGAGAAAAATCCTTTTTCTTACTCAGAAGGTCTTTGTTTCTGTTAGCTATCTCTTTAGCACCTTCGACGCCCTCCTTAACATCATCAAAATCATATTCGCCGTCTTCTCCTCCACTGAACATTCCGAACAGCTTTTGGAATCCACCAAATGTGGGTACTCCTGCTGCGAGACTGCCTGCATCCATCAGAAGTCCCATAAGCCTGATTTTGTTTACACGCCCAGCAAAATCTTTGGCCTTTTCGCTCAAGCTTTGATCTGTCTTGGCTTGTTTGACGAGTGTTTCCGCGATTGTTTCTAATAATGCAGCTTTGGCATCGTCGTAACCTTGGAACATCCAAGCATCGAAACTTACTTGGATATACTCGTCCTTGTCGCTTACAAGTGCAGACTTTGTTAGTTCTAAAATTGTGGACTTTCCTGCTCCCCAATCTCCAAACACACCAACACTTATTGGCATAAGATTTTTTTCAGTAATTAGATCTTTGATGGATTCGGCAGTTTCATTGAAGTTCAGAAAATCAATATTTGATTCTTTATCAGACCACATCTTTATATCCCTATTTAGTGTCCTTTAGCGACTCTCAATAGTCATTACTTATATAGACACTTTGTGGCATTACTAAAGTTTGGTCAACTTAGTTAGCCATACATTTTGCAAGGAGTTTTGAACTAGTAAGCTTGGGGTTAATAAACGGTTTAGTATCAATGAGTCAATAAAGGCCAGAGAACGATGCTCTGGCCTATCAGTTTTTCTACAGTACGAACGTGTGTAGGTGGGTTTTCTACATTAACCCCTCATAGTAACAAACTCTTCGGCTGCCGTTGGGTGAATTGCCACGGTATTGTCGAAATCGCGCTTGGTCGCGCCCATCTTCATGGCGA
>CAMFKP010000111.1 GCA_945957385.1 uncultured Aeromonadaceae bacterium | reverse complement strand
TATATAGGATATATAGGATATATAGGATATATAGGATATATAGGATATATAGGATATATAGGATGTTATTACACTTCAAACAACACGCAACCTGTTTTTCCCTGTTAGCAGAAAAGAGCTGAACCAATATAAACTCGTTGCGCCGCATTCAATCGTCAACGCAGCCTGTTTCACGCTCAAGGGGCATATCGTTTAACCGATTTGATGGGCTATTTCCAAAATAATTAACTGTGCTGGTGTGATTATTTGAACATCGTTTTATCACCACGCCGATGCATTTAGTCCCGTCAGAAGGCCTTGAATGACGCACTATGCGCCATAGTGGCAACTCACCACGGCAGCGTGAGTTCCGAGCGGATGGCCACCTTCGGTTGTGCTATAACCGCCTGTTTCCGCTGGCGGTCTGCGTCCGCAACTGATCTGCGGCCGCCGTCGCGCCCCGTGCAAGCCGCGGGTGCCACAGGCATAATCGGCCTCCCCATCACTGGCTGCCACGCCGCAGCAACGAGGAGATAGCGATGCCCCATACTGTCATCGACAAACTGGCCTGGGTGGCCATAAACCAACGCAAACTGCTGGTTACCCGCTCCCATGGCAAGACGCTGTATTATCTGCCGGGCGGCAAACGCGAACCCGGCGAGAGTGATGTTGCCGCCCTGGTGCGCGAAATAGACGAAGAGCTCAGCGTGACGCTGGACGCCCAGAGCGCGCAACGCCTCACCCAGCTCAGTGCCCAGGCCGACGGCAAACCGGCGGGCACCCTGGTCCAGCTGACCTGTTATCTGGCGGACTATAGCGGCCAGTTACAACCGGCCAACGAAATCGCCGAACTGGCGTGGATTGACTCCCAGGATCGGGCGCGTTGCTCGCTGGCCGCGCAGCTGCTGCTGGACTGGTTACAGCAGCAAAAACTGGTGGATTAAGCCTCACGCCTGCCAGGCTGCGATCAACAACTGATCGATAGGCCACGCCCGACAGGCCGGGAACACCCCGGCCTGAACGGCCTGCAACGGCGTCAACTCGCCGGCAAACTGTCGCACCATGGTGGCCAGGCTCGACTGGTTGGCCTGTATCCAGGCATCCTGCCCTGGCGGTGTGGCGGCACACAGTGCCTGGCCATTCAGCCGCAAGGCATCATACTGCCATGGCTGACCGAGGCGGAACGCGCCGCTGAGCTCGACTAAACCGGCCTCGTAATACAGCGCCAGCCGCTGTGCTATGCCCTGTTGCTGCGCCCGCTGCTGACAACGCAGCACCGCCGGCACGCCGCCCAACGAACAGTACAGCGTCTCCCCTTCGCGACGACTCTGCCGCTCCCACCGCGGCTCGCCACACAGCAACGTCAGAAACGAAAGCGGGTGCGTACCGATTTCGAACCACCCCTGCTGCGGAGTGAATGACTGCGGCAGGGCATAGTCACACTGCATCTCAACCCGGTGCAGGCGCCCCAGGCGACCACGCAGCGCCAGCAGTGTTTGCGCCGCAGGCAAGAAGGCAAAGGCATAATTGACCCAGAGCCGATCACCCAGCGTCAGCAGCGCCTGAGCCTCACCCTGTTGACCCAGCAGCGGTTTTTCACAGATCACCGGCAGATCGCGTAACGCCTGCAAGCCCTGCAGATGGGCCGCCGCCGGGGTCGCCAGGCTGACCAAATCCGGCGCCAGTGCGCGGACGGCGGCATAGCTGTCGACCACGCACGGTATGCCATGTTCTGCCGCCAATGGTTGCAGCTCCTGAGCGCTGCGTCCGCCGAGCGCAATCACCTCAACACCGGCGGCACGCAATGCGTAGACATGCACCAACCCCCAGTTGGCACCGATCACCACGGCCTTCATGCGCTCACCTCCCGGCAACGCAGCACCACGGCAATAAACCGGGCGCCTTCGGTTCCCGCCTGTGCCCAGTGCCACATTCCCGGTCCAAGACGATGGCAGTCTCCGGCCGCCATCCAGGCTCCCTGACGGGCAACTCCTTCTCCTTGCCATTCGACCCACAACTGCCCCTGCAGCAGGTAGTAGTACTCCTCGGTATCGCGGTGCAGATGCCAGCCAACGCTGGCGCCGGCGGGCAAGTAGCTGTCCAGCAGGGCATCCAATCCCCCTTGACTGATGCCTTCGGCTTGTGACCCCTGTTCACAGGCCAGCCAGCGACACAGGTTGTCGCCACGGCCCGCCTCGGGCCCGCTGGAGCCAGGGTGGGGATGCGCCGGGTGATAACGGACCTGGGCCATCTGCGCCGCCTGTTTCACAAACGCCTGATGAGCCGGCAAGGGGGCGTGGTAAACAGGCTCGGCCTGCTGATGGAAAAGGGTGCCATCCCGCCATGGCCCTGCGGCAGTCATGTCATGCATACACGATCATCCTGAGTCGAAATAAGGGGCAGCCTAATCGAGTCGCCACGGGACGAACAGATGGAGATCGCCGGTGGAATGCCAAGGCCGCCACACAATACCGCAGGCATCACAGCCTCTCGCCTGTGGTGGTAGCCAATTTTTCCTATGCTTGGCATTGCGTGTCGAGTGAAACCGGCCGCTAGCGCCGCCAGAGGAGAGCACAATGCGTAACAACCAACCCGTGACCCAGCAAGAGGTCGAGTTTGATGCCGATGTTCGTCTCGTCTCGATGACGGACCTGCAAGGCGACATTACCTTCGTCAATCAGGACTTTGTGCGGATCAGTGGCTTCAGTGAACAGGAGCTGCTCGGTAACCACCACAATCTGGTGCGGCACCCGGATATGCCAGCGGCGGCGTTTGCCGATCTGTGGCACACCATCCGTGCAGGCAATACCTGGCGCGGCATCGTCAAGAATCGCTGCAAAAACGGTAACCACTACTGGGTTGATGCCTATGTAATGCCCATCATCCAGGATGGACAGGCGATTGGTTACCAGTCGGTACGCAGCAAACCGTCCCGCCAGCAGATTGCCGCCGCCGAGGCGCTGTATGCCCAGTTACGTCAGCATCCAGAACAGCCGCTGCCCAAACGCAAACGCTGGGGCGATGTCTCGCTGGTCACACGCAGCCTGCTTTTGGGCGGGCTGGCACTGGTGTCTGCACTCATGCTGCAGCTGAAGGATCTGGCCGCACGCTTCGCCTGGCACTCCTCAATCGTTGAACAGGCCACAACCTGGTTGCACCTGCTGAATGTCATCACCACGGCACTGCTGGTCGCGATGATTTTCAACCAAATACTGCGGCCCTTGCAGCAGTGCCGAAAGGAACTTATCCAAATTGCCAACGGCGACCTGACGGTTCGGCTCCCGGATTTACCAGACAACGAAATGGGACAGCTGATGCTGGCGGCCCGCATGATCCAGTCACGGCTGCTGGCAATATTCGGCCGTTTTGGCGAGGCGTGTCAGGCACTGTCCACCTCCTCCGAGCACCTCACCCAGACGGCGCTCGACATCAGTCGCGGCGCCAGCACCCAGGCGGCCAGCGTCGAGGAGACCTCTGCCGCCATGGAGCAGATGGCCTCGTCGATAGCGCAAAACAGCGAGAGCGCCCAGGTCACCAACGAGATCGCGGTGCGTGTTGCCGACGATGCACAAACCGGTGGCGATACGGTACGGCAAACGGTACAAGCGATGAAACAGATAGCCAGCAAAGTCGGCATCATCGACGACATCGCCTATCAGACCAACCTGTTGGCACTGAACGCGGCGATTGAAGCCGCCCGCGCCGGAGATCACGGCAAAGGCTTCGCCGTGGTGTCCGCCGAAGTGCGCAAACTGGCGGAGCGCAGTCAGGTTGCCGCACAAGAAATTGGTCGGGTCGCGGTTAGCAGCGTGACGCTGGCCGAAGAGGCCGGCCAACTGTTTGAGAAAATGGTACCGGATATTCGCCATACCTCGGATCTGGTGCAGGAGATCACCTCGGCTTCCAAGGAGCAAAGCACGGGTGTCAGCCAGATCAATATCGCGATCAGCCAATTGAGCCAAATCACGCAGCAAAGTGCCAGCAACTCTGAACAACTGGCAGAGACCGCAGAGTTGATGACACGGCAAGCCCTGCGGTTACGCGAAATGATTGCCTGCTTCCGTCTCAAACGCCACAACGGAGCGAACACGCCGACAACATCCTGATGCCGGCCACCACGCTATTGCAGACACTGGCTGATTTCTTCAATCAGCCAGCGGATATCCGCTTGATGGTCATATAGGGCGTGGCTGAGAATCGACAGCGTCATGTCCGGCGCGCCATCGGGCAACTCCAGAATGCGTAATGGCAGCATCTGCACCAGCTCTTGTGCAATCAGGTACGGAACGCACATCAGATAACCAGAGGCCGCCACCACCCGCCCCCCGACCGCATAGCTCTGCACCACAGTCGCTAAGGTCCGGGACAGATGGCGCGACGACAACCAGCGCTCGATCAGATCCGCTCCGGAACCAACCGCCGGCAAATGGATTTGTGGTTCAGCTAAAAACTGCTTCAACGTCAGTTGCTCCGGCAGGTCTTGTCGCTGTCGCGCCGTGATCGCCACAAAGCGATCCTGTAGCCAGACCCGCTTATTGAAGTAGTGCGGCACATACTGCAGTCCATCAATCCCGACAAAAGCATCCAGCTGTCCAGACTCCACGCCTTCATGCTGAATTTTCTCAGCCAGGATATCGACACTCAAACGCACATTCGGCGCCATGGTTTTGAAGCGCGAAACCAACCGCGGCAACCCCAGGAATTCAAAATAGTCCACAGCCCCGATATAGAAAGTGCGTGCCGATGTCGCGGGGTCGAAGCCGTTTCCGGCCTTGAGTCCCCGCTCCAGATTAGCCAGTGAGCGCTCAATCAGCGGAATCAGCTGACGTGTCCGCAGTGTCGGCTCCATGCCCCGGCTGGTGCGAACGAACAACGGGTCCGCCAGCTCATCCCGCAACCGATTCAAGGCGTGACTGAACGCCGATTGCGAGATAAACAGCCGCTCAGCCGCGCGCGTGACACTTCTCTCTTCGGCCAAGATGGGAATTAACTTCAATAAATTCAAGTCAATAGATATCACTATGAGTCTTATTCATTAAATGATGAACAGATTGCACTTCAAATCATAATACCAGTAACGCTATTACTATCGGCAGAAGGATATGAATTTGCAGCAGCTCCACACAGTGAAGCGCCGATATGAGCACAGCTCAACGCCTGCAGCACAGGGCTCGTTTGCCCCCTCTCATCACCGCACACATTGAGTCCAGCATCGATAACAAGGAAGTGAACAATGACGCAACTCTCCACAAACAAGCCCATGGGACTGGGTGGGCAGGTACTATTCATACTCTGCGCCGTCCTGATCCTCGATACCTTAACCGCCGCTGCAGCACTCGGCACCGGTGTCATTGGTTGGTGGCTCATCACACTGGCCGCTTTTGTGGTGCCCTATGCGCTGATCGCCACCGACTTAGGCACCGCCTATCCCTCCGCCGGAGGATTGTATGACTGGGTCCGCCGAGCCTTTGGCAACCGGATGGCAGCTCGTACCAGCTGGCTGTACTGGATTAATGTTGGGTTGTGGATGCCAGCTGTCTATATCCTGTTTGCCGGCATGTTTGCCGAGCTGTTTTTACCACAGTTACCCATGCTAGGACGGGTAGCGCTCTGTCTGCTGCTCATTTGGCTCACTGTCTGGTTTTGCAACATTGCAACCGATATTGGCGTACGCATCAGCCAGATCGGTGCAGCCCTTAAGATACTGGTTATTCTGGTGCTGGGCAGTGCCGGCTTCATCCACGCGCTACAACATGGTCTGGCCAATCAGCTGACGTTGCACAGCATGCTGCCATCGCTCGAGGGCGGTATTGGCTTTCTCCCCGCGATTATCTACAACTTGTTAGGGCTGGAGCTGGTCGTCACCCTCGGCCGGCAGATCAAGGATCCAGCCCGCTCGTTGCCTCGCGCCATGTGCTGCGCCAGTGTGTTGATTGCAGCGCTCTATCTTTTCGGTACCCTCGGCATCCTGGCGGCACTTCCGGTGGAGCAGATTGGTTTAGTCGCGGGACTGACTGACGCCCTCCGCATCTTGTTGGCCGGCTTGCCTTACAGTGAGTGGTGGGTAGCCAGTATTGGGATTCTCAGTCTGCTGACGTTGATTGGTAACATGGTCAGTTGGACCATGGGCTCCAGCCGCACAGCGGCAGAAGCGGCCCACTCCGGTGAGCTGCCACGCTGGTTAGGCTATACCCACCCACGCTTCGGAACCCCGGTCGGTGCCAATGTTCTCACTGGCTCCGTCGCCAGCATTGTCATCCTCTGCTATGCCTTGTTAGCCCAAACGAACGATGAACTGTTCTGGACCGTATTTGCCTTCTCCAGCAGTGTCTTTCTGCTGCCCTACCTGTTGTTGTTTGCGGCCTACTTGAAGTTGCGTTTACCGGCATGCCAAGAGCCACAGCCCATTCAACTACCAGGCGGACGCATGATGGTCGTACTGATG
>CAMFKP010000110.1 GCA_945957385.1 uncultured Aeromonadaceae bacterium | reverse complement strand
CGGAACACGAGAGTCCTCTACGTCTCGTGGGCTCGGAGATGTGTATAAGAGACAGATGCTGCACCCTGCACTGTCACACAAGGAGCAAGCGATGACGTGGATTCTCTATCTGACAACGGTTGCCATCTGGGGTACGACCTGGTTGGCGTTAAAGTGGCAACTGGGGCCAACGGCCATTCCTTATTCGATTGCCGGTCGGTTTCTGCTGGCAGCCGCGTTGCTACTCGGTTTTTTATTCCTGACGCGCAGAGTCCGTTTGCCGCGGGGGCCGGTGTTGCGACTGGTGCTGTTGCAGGGCGTATTGCTGTTTTGTTGTAACTTCCTCTGCTTCTACCAGGCCAGTCACTGGTTGCCCAGCGGTCTGATCGCGGTGATTTTTTCCACCTCAACCTTGTGGAATGCGCTGGCCGCACGCCTGTTGTTGAAACGCCAGGTGGCGCCTCGTGTCTGGTACGGTGCCTTGCTGGGCTTGGCGGGCTTGACCGCACTGTTCTGGCCGCAACTGGCCAATACGGCTATCCAGGGCCCAACGTTGCAAGGCTTGGGGCTGGCCCTGTTGGGAACGCTCTGTTTCTCCACGGGTAATCTCCTCTCGGCGCGCTTGCAAGGATTGGGGGCCACGCCATTACAGACCAACGGTTGGGGCATGTTGTGCGGTGCGCTGCTGTTATTGGCGGGCGCTCAGGTAACCCGGATCGATTATGTTCCCGACCCGGCGGCGCGTTACTGGTGGGCGCTGGGCTATCTGGCCCTATTTGGTTCCGTGATCGGGTTTACTACCTACCTGATGCTGGTCGGGCGGCTCGGGCCTGAGCGTGCCGCCTACACGACTGTGCTGTTTCCGGTGGTGGCGTTGAATCTTTCAGTCTGGTTTGAGGGATATCACTGGACGCTTTGGGGATTGCTGGGGTTATGCAGCGTCATGGGCGGTAACTTGCTGGTCTTCTGGCGTGGGCAGGCACCGGCCTGGTGGCAACGGATTGTAATGGGCCGCCTGCTGGCACGTTGAAACAAACCGGTTACGGAAATTTGTCTTCCTGCAAGGCTCTGGCAAACTTGGTATATGACTTGGCAACGTCATGGCTGTGACAAGAAGGACAAGATGCAAGTGACAACAAAGCAATATGGATGGGCCATCGGACTGGTCTGGATGATGCTCCTGGCAGGTTGTGATGGCGCAAGCGATCCGGGCGCTTCGCAGAATCGGGGCAACGTCAGCGTCAATGCTAACGAGGGGCGTCTGGTGGGGCGGGGTCGTATGGTGGTCGATGGACATACCGTCGAGGTGCAGATCGGTCGGGTGCGCATTGATGGGGTCGATTACGGTCCGGCGAATAACGATTCCGAAATCTATTTCCGCAGTAACGGCAGCTACCATCAGTTGCTGGTCAATGGTGAACAGCGGGGCCCAACGCGTAAATAAACGCGATTAGGTCATATCCAGCCCGCCGAAGTGCGGGCTTTTTCATTGTTGCCGGTTGTCGTGCGGCTTCGGGCGGCGCTAATCGCGCCAGTACCACGGCAGCGCCAGCAGCAGGCCACAGCCGGGTAGCAGCACCAGCAAGTTATCCAGCAGCATGGGTAACAGGATTAGTCCGGTCCCGCAAACGAAGGGCAGGATCCGCCGCTGCTGACGGGCAAACAACAGATATCCGGTTCCTATGCTGCCAAACAGCAGGCTCCATAACAGGTTACTCTCTGCCATCAGCAGGACTCCATGGGTGTCTGATACCGGGGTGGGATGGCGTTGGTTCTGTGGGGGATGCCAAGCGCAAGCGTGGCCAGCGCTGCAACCAGCCTTTATGTTGTAGCCGCTGCTGAAATAGCTCGGCGGGGCGCAACGGATTGGCCGTCAGCCTGCCGGCCAACAAGGAGTGCAGGCCAAATGGCGCCAGCACCTGCCACTGCGCAGTCGTCGCTAGCCAGCGTACCGCGACGGCAGTTTCGCATTCAGGCCAGAACCCCATGGCCTCGCCGCAATCACGATAGGGGGCATGGCCGTGGCGAGCATGCATCAAGGCTTGATTACGCACCTGCCAGTTATGGTCAGGCGCTTGCTGATGTAACCAGGTTTCGGCCGCCAAAGCGCGTGCGCCTTGCGTGTCATCCGCGTCGAAATAGATCACATCAATATCATTGAGGGGTGATAACGGCTGATTGTGCAGGTGGTCCCAGACCAGGTTACGGATCATGCCGGCAGCCACCCAGCCATCGGGAAGGTTCAGCCGGCTCACCAGCTTGATCAGTCGAGCGCGTTGCGGATAGCGGTGTAACAACGCCAGCAGGCGCTGGCTATCGATGTCAAGAGGCATCAGCCTGGCACCACTTCTGCCACTTTTGCGCCGGGCTTAACGTGCTGCCGGCGACATCCGGCAACTCCCAGGCTCGGACACAGCTGTTCTTCGGGGCGCACCACTGATAGCCAGCCGAGCCGATGCAGCCATGGGCATCGCGGTCACTGCCGACCGGTGCCGGCTGGGATTGTGGTGCCGGTGTTGTGGTCGGTTGGCAACCGGTGCAACACAGGGTGACGAACGCTAATACCAGTGCGTGCTGATGCATGATTCTCTCCTTCGGGTCGGGTTAACAGCATAACCGGTGCCATGGCAACCGGGGCTCAACAAGGCTCCAGTGTGACCCATTCGCTACGCCAGTCCGGTGGCGGGTAAGCCTCGGGCCAGTATTCGACCTGACGTACTATCTTGCCATCGGCGATATAGTGAAACATCAGCGTGCGGAATAGGCGTTCGCCGTCATGGACGGCCACCTCGGTAAAAATCTTCTCCTCGTCGCCCTGCAGCCGGCACAAGGTGTATTGCCAGGGGCCCGGCGCCGGATCATGGCTGTGCAGGCCGATGAAATTCTCCCTGCCCTCGATGCGCTCGCGATGTTGCGGGCATTCGCAGACATAGTCATCGGCAAACAGACTGCTGGCTGCCTCATAGTCCCGTTGGGACATCGCCTGCCAGAAGGCGGCAACGATCTCTTTGGCGGTCACTGGGGTCTCCTTGTTATGGCCCTGGTTGGCAGCAGCATAGTCGGTTGTTGGGGGCTGTTTTGAGTCCTTTGTCGGGTTTTAACCGGACGCCGGGCCATTCGGTGGCGAAAACGGCAACGCATCGGCGGCCGGATGGTCGGGTTGGGCGGGGGTGGTGACAGGCGCCGGCGCGGGGGTGGGGGGGGGGACGGGGGCGGTTTTCCACCCCAGATAGGCATAGTAAAGCTCCCACAGCAGCAGACCGATCAGCAGGGGCAGCAGGCGGCGTCGCAACATGCATCACTCCGGTAAATGACAGACCACGCACAGCTTATTGCCGTCCGGATCGCGAAAGTAGGCGCCGTAGTAGTCGGCATGATATTCCGGCCGCAGCCCCGGGGCGCCTTCACTCTGGGCGCCCAAACGCAATGCGAGGGCATAGACGGCGTCCACCTCCTGCCGGCTGCTGGCATTGAACGCCACCATCTGTCCATTGCCGGCGACCTGGGGGGCGCCGTTATACGGGTGGCCGATCAGCAAGAGCGGACGTGGATCGGGAGCGGACTGCCAGCCTGCCCAGGGGCGTTCCGGTTCACAAAAGCGCAAGGCGACCCCGAGCTGCTGCATCAAGGGTTCGTAGAAAGCCAGGGCGCGATCAAAATCGCTGACGCCGATAAACACATGGGAAAACATGCGGGGACTCCGTTACTGGTTCGCCTGACAAGACGGTAGCAGATTTAGCTGCGCCACGGGATCCCCCGGCCAGGCTCGCGTTGGACATCACTGAACCCCAGCGCCGGAGCCATCAACCGTCGTGCGCAGCGCATCAAGATGACTCATTTGCTACACCTTGGTGCCTCATGCTGTGGCTAAAGTGTGGCGTGATGGGCTGCCGCCCCGCGATGGGGCAGTCGGTTGCTACAAAATGGCTAACGTGGCGTGTTTGTTGCAATACCCGGAATGAAATTATCCCTTTTCCCCGGACACGAGACGTACCCATGCCGTTTGCAAATCAATGGACGATTGCGCGCAAGATCAACGCCGGTAGCCTGCTGGCGTTTGTGCTGGCGCTGCTGAGCATCACTCTGGTCATCGAGACCAAGGTTAAACCGGATCTGATCGAGGAGCGTCAGTCGATGCTCGAAGCCAGCCAGCAGGACATGCTCTCCCTGCTTGGCGCCAAGCTGCAGCAGATCCAGCAACTGACCGCGACGCTGGCCACCGAGAGCCAGTTGCTGCCCAAGGATGCGGCACTGTTCAAGCAGCTGTTTCCGCCCGTGATCGACAACCACGGCGACAAGACCATCGCCGGTGGTGGCATCTGGCCGGAGCCGGAGCAGTTCACCCCCGGGGTGGCCCGTCGCAGCTTCTTCTGGGGGCGCAACAACGGTCAGCTCAACTATCTGGACGACTACAATGCGCCAACCGGCAACGGCTACCACAACGAGAGCTGGTATCAAGTCGGGCGGCAAGGCACCGCCGGGCAGTGCAGCTGGTCGCCGGCCTACACGGATCCGTTCACCAAGACGCCGATGATCACCTGTACTGTGCCGATGCAGGCCCAGGGCCAGTTTGCCGGTGTCGCCACGGTGGACATGATGCTTGATGGTGTTGCCGCGCTGTTGACCCAGTACGGCAAGGCACAGGGCGGCTATGCCTTTGCGGTCGATCAGAGCGGCCAGGTGATCAGTTTTCCAAACGACCTGGCCAAGCCCGATGCCGCCGGCAACCTGATGTCACTGCGCAAGCTGGTGGAACAGCAGCCTTGGCTGGCGCCGGTGCTGGCCGCCGAGGGACAATCACAGACCGCGCTGACGCTGCCCCAGGATGCGGTGCTCGGCGAGGAGGCTTACGTCAGCCTGCACCGGCTGCCGGCCAGTGGCTGGACCATAGGTCTGGTGGTGCCGAAGGCGCACATGACCGAGGTGGCACGCCAGATGGGATGGTTCCTGTTGCTGGCGGTGGGGGCCACCTTGGCGGTGATGCTGCTGGTCGGGCAGTTGTTCCTGCGCGGCGTATTGCGCAGCCTGCGTCAGACTACGGCGCAGATCCAGGCGCTGGCCTCCGGCAGCGGCGATCTGGATCGCCGGTTATCGGTGCTGCGCCGTGACGAGGTGGGGGCGCTGCGGCAGGCGGTCAACGACTATGCCGACAAGCTCAAGCAGATATTGCAGCGGATCCAGGAGGCGGCGGGCACGCTGCTGACCGAGGCCACCGAGCTCAACACCTTCAGCAGCCAGTTCCGCCACAAGGCACACGAGCTGCGAGACGAGAATACCCTGCTGGCCACCGGGGCCCACGAGATGGGCGCCACGGCACAGGAGGTGGCGCGCCATGCCATCGACACGCAACAGACGGTGGCCCAGCTGCACCTGTCGGTAAAGGGCAGTGGCGAGGAGATGGATCAGGTGATTGGCACCATGCAGGCGTTGACGACGGTGATCCACCAGGCGCGCGAGGCGATTGGCCAGCTGGAGCAGGATAGCGGCCAGGTCAGCAACATGTTGGGCGTGATCCGCGATATTGCCGACCAGACCAACCTGCTGGCGCTGAATGCCGCGATCGAAGCGGCGCGGGCCGGTGAGTCGGGACGTGGTTTTGCCGTCGTCGCCGACGAGGTGCGCAACCTGGCCGCCAAGAGCCAGCGCTCGGCGGTCGAGATTGAACAGGTGTTGGCGCGGCTGCAGAGCACGTCACGTCACTCGGTCGCGGTGATGGGCCAGGGGCAGCAGGAAACCGACAAGGCGGTGGCGATTGCCCGTTTGAGCCATCAGCATCTGCAGTCGGTGGTCGCTGCCTTTGGCGAGATCACCGAGCGCGCGACGCAAATTGCGGTGGCCGCCGAGGAGCAGGATCGGGTGACGCAGGAGATGGGCATGCAACTGCAAAAGCTCAATCAGCTGACCGATGGCAATGCCGACAATGCCAGCCAGCTCAGCCAGATGAGCGATGTCCTGGCCGACGTGGCCGGCCGCCTGACCCACATCGGCTAACGAAGCGAAGCCGGGTTAGGCTTCGTCGTCACCGGGCGTGGTGCTGAACGCCCGTGACAGCCGGGCGGGATTGCCCAGATAGGTGCCGGGTTGGGTGATATCGCGGGTCACCACGGCCCCGGCGCCAATCACAGCCCCGCTGCAGATCCGCACCGGCAGTAGGGTGGCGTTGGAGCCGATGGTGACGCGATCGCCGATCTCGGTGCGGCCCCAGCTGGCCGGATCGGGATCCGGGGCGCCGTTGCGGAACAGATCGTTGGCAAACATCACGCCGTGACCGATGAAACAGTCATCGCCAATCGTCACGAACTGGCAAATAAAGCTGTGCGACTGGATGCGCGTGCGCTTACCGATGCGCACCTGGGACTGGATCTCAACGAACGGGCCGATAAATGCCTCGTCGCCTATTTCGCTGCCATACAGGTTGACCGGCTCGACGATGCGCACGCCGCGTCCAAAACGCATCGCGCGAATAGTGGATTGCATCCGCTGGGCCGGTTGGGTGCTGTCGTGGTCGGTGGGGGCGTCACGCGCCGCCTCGGGTGAGCTGGATGGATCGGTCATGGCTTATTCTCCTCAGGATGGTTGCCCTGAATGGTAACGCCGGTGTGTATCGATGGCCCGTGGCGCGGAACGGTTTTGTGAGCCTGGCGACAGGGCGGTCATGGCGTCGGAACAGCAAAATAACCAACTATTTCAATGGACTTGCATCATATGTGGTCAAATATCTAAATATCTAAATATCTAAATATCTAAATATCTAAATATCTAAATATC
>CAMFKP010000109.1 GCA_945957385.1 uncultured Aeromonadaceae bacterium | reverse complement strand
CAGCAGCAGGCCGAGGATGATGAGCCACAACGCCTGAAACCGCGGCACCAGCAACCCCGCCAGCATCAGTCCAAGAAAACCCATCAACACCGGCGCACGACCGAAGCGCGCCGTCATCAGCCCGGCCTTGGGTGAGCTGAACGTCCCCGTCAGATAGGCCACCGACAACAAACCGACCACCGCCTGGCTCAAGTGCCAGGGCGCCTGCATCAGCCGGTAGCCGATGTAGTTGAACAGCGTGACGAACGCCCCCATCAGCAGGAAGCCCTCGACAAACAGCCACGGCAGCGCGGCATCCCGCCAGTGCAGATGCAGCGAGAGCAGCAAGGATCGCGGCCGCAGCGACAGCGGGCGGAAGTGGCGCGAGGCCGGCAAGATCTTGCAGAACAGCAGCGCCGCAGCCAGCGCACAGCAGCCGATGACGCTCAGAGCGACACGCCAGCCATAGCCGTCGGTCAGCACGCCACAAATCAGCCGGCCGCTCATGCCGCCGATGGAGTTACCGCTGATATACAGCCCCATCGCCAGCGCCACCTGGTTGGGCGCAATCTCCTCGGCCAGATAACTCATCGCCACGGCAGCGACGCCACTCAACGCCAGTCCCGTCAACATGCGCAGCAGCAAGATGCCGTGCCAACTCTGCATCCGTGCCGCAATCAGGGTGCACAGTGCCGCCAGCAGCAGCGCCGTCACCATCACCGGCTTGCGGCCAACCGCATCGGAGAGCGGCCCGCACACCAGCAGTCCCAGCGCCAGCATGGCGGTGGCGCCGGAGAGCGACAGGCTGCTGGCGGCCGGCGAGATCGCAAAATCTGCGGACAGCACCGGCAAGATCGGCTGCACGCAGTACAGCAGTGCGAAGGTGGCAAAACCGGCGGCGAACAGCGCCAGTGTGACCCGCCAGAAGTCGCGGCTACCGCGCTGGATGTAAACGGCGGAGTGAGCGCTCACCGGGGAGGCTGGACCCAGTTCGGCCGTGGCCGGGGTCAGCGGTGCTGCGGAGACAACAGACAGAGGACGCACAACAGTTCCTTACAACGAAACACCCCGTGGGACAACGGCGACGGGGAAAGCCTGGCGTCAGGGTAAAAAGGCGCTATTATTTCGTCCAATATATTAATAATCTGAATTGATTCTTTATAAATATGAATGTCGAGCTGCGTCACCTGCGTTACTTCATCGCCGTCGCCGAAGAGTTGCACTTTGGCCGCGCCGCGGCGCGTCTGAACATCTCGCAACCGCCATTGAGCCAGCAGATCCAGGCGCTGGAGACCCAGATCGGTGCCCAGTTGCTGGCGCGCACCAACCGCAGCGTCAGTCTGACCGCCGCCGGCCGCCAGTTCCTCGGCGATGCGCGGCAGATCCTGGCCCAGGTGAACACCGCAGCGACTCGGGCCGCCCGCTTGCATCAGGGCGAGACCGGCGAGTTGCGACTCGGTCTGACCGCCTCGGCCCCGTTTATTCGCATCGTCTCCGAGGCGCTGTCGCGTTATCGCCAGCGCTACCCGGACGTGCATATCCAGACCGTCGAAAGCCACACCCGTGAGCAGATTGGCCCACTGGGCGAAGGCAGCCTGGATCTGGGACTGATGCGCAACACGCCACTACCGGAGACGCTGTGCTGGCAGGTGGCGCTGCGCGAGCCGCTGCTGGCGCTGGTCCACCAGAGCCACCCTCTGGCCAGTCGCAGCCGCATCAGCCTGCGCGAGCTGGCGAACGAGCCGTTCGTCTTCTTCGATCCGCAGGCTGGCACCGGCCTGTATGACGATATCCTCGGCCTGCTGCACCGTTATGGCGTCAGCCCGTATGTGACGCAGGAGGTCGGTGAGGCGATGACCATCCTCGGGCTGGTCGCCGCCGGGCTCGGCGTCTCGCTGCTGCCGGCGTCATACCGGCGCTTGCGCTTGGATGAGTTGTGCTGGTTGCCGCTGGCAGAGGCCGACGCGCTGTCCGAGATGTGGCTGGTCTGGGCGCGCCACCGCGAACTCAGTGCGCCGGCGCGCCACTTCATCACGCTGCTGACCCAGGCCGCCCCCAACCCGCTCCCGCGCCCGGCATAACGCCAAACCCATAGCCAGATCAGGGTTTTTTGTACTCGGCCGGTAAATGTAATAAGGTCGCCTCAGGGGCCCAGCCCCTGCACCGTCCATCTGCCGCCGTTTTCAGAAGGAGTCCCCGATGCTGGCGTTTATCCCTCCGACCGTGCTCTCCCCGCTGATCAGCCTGCTGATCTTCATCGTTGGCCATGGCCTGCTGTCGACGCTGCTGACGCTGCGTCTGAATGCCGAAGGGGTCGCCGCCGGCTGGATTGGGCTGGTCAGCAGTGCCTATTTTGCCGGTCTGGTGATCGGTGCCTTCGTCAATGTGCGCCTGATCCGTCGCATCGGTCATATCCGCGCCTACGCCGCGTATGCCTCGTTACTGGCGGTGCTGGCGCTGTGTCATGGCCTGTTGATCGACCCGGCGATCTGGAGCGGACTGCGTCTGCTCGGCGGGTTTGCCACCGGTGGTCTGTTTGTCGTCATCGAATCCTGGATGCTGGTCTCCAGCTCGCCGGCGACCCGCGGTCGGCTGCTGGCGGTCTACATGATCCTGCTCTACGGCGGTCTGGCCGCCGGCCAGTGGTTGCTGCGCTATATCGATCCATTGCAGTTATCGCCGTTTGCGCTGGCGGCCATCAGCGCCTCGCTGTCGGTACTGCCGCTGGCGCTGACACGGGTCCCCTTGCCACAAACCGAATCCGGACGAAACATCAGTCTGCTGGCGCTGGCGCGGCTGACACCGTCGGCGGTCGGCAGCTGCTTCGCCTCCGGCCTGATCCTCGGCGGGGTCTATGGCCTGCTGCCGCTCTACTTCGCCGCCAATGGCCGGGCGCTGGCAGCGGTGGCCAACCTGATGGCACTGGTGATCCTCGGTGGCATGTTGCTGCAATACCCGTTGGGGCGGTTATCGGATCGCGTCGACCGCCGTCGCATCCTCGCCGCCCTCGGCATCGGCCTGTTGCTGCTGAGCCTGTTGATGCTGCTGGCCAGTCAGCTGCCATGGAGCACCTTGCGCGCCACGACCATCTTCCTGTTTGGTGGCCTGGCATTTTCGCTCTACCCCATCAGCCTGAGCCAGGCATGTGACGAACTGACGCCGGAACAGATGGTCAGCGCCAATCAGGGCATGTTGCTGGCCTATAGTCTCGGCTCGATGACCGGCCCGCTGCTCGCCTCCCAGGCGATGCAGTACACCAGTGCCGCCGCGTTGTTTGTCTACTTTGCCGTTTGCGGCGGTGCCCTGGCGCTGTTCCTGTTCTGGCGCCAGAAACAGCGGCAGCCGGTGCCGACCGACAGCCAGCAAGGCTATCTGCCGATGGCGCCCAATACCCCGCTGGCCGGCGAGCTGGATCCCCGTACTCCGGACAGCGACACGGTGACCGCCCCGCAGGAGGACGATGCCGAGGCGGCTGGCACGCACTGACGGAAAAAAAATCGCCCTGCGTTGCAGGGCGATGGGTAGTCTGGCAGGCGAAGCCATCACTTGGCGTGGATCGGCCCCTTGGTGCCAGCATCGGTGTCGGTCCAGTAATCCTGATCCTGCAGACGGCGATCGCCCTGAATGAAGTAGGAGACCATGCCGTCGCGGAACATCAGGCCGCCGTCACTCTTCTTCGCCTTGACCTTCTTGCCATTGACCCAGACCTGATCCTTGGCATCAATGCGGATCTTGGCCACCGTCGCCCCGGTCTGCGGAAACGTGGCGATCCACTCGCCGGCATAGGGGCTGCCGCTGCTGGCCGCCGGAGCGGTCGTGGTCGTCACAAAACCGGCCTTGGCATTTTCCGCCTTGCTCTTGCTGATATCACAGCCCTGCAACTCGCTGGCCTGAGTACAGCCGGAGCGTTCCAGCTGCTGCTGATAACTGGCCTTGCCCTGGGCTGGCGCGGCCTGGGGCGCCGCCGGCGTGGCGTCGGTCACAAAACCGGCCTTGGCGTTTTCCGCCTTGCTCTTGTGAATATCACACCCCTGCAGCTCGCTGAGCTGAGTACAGCCGGAGTGTTCAAGCTGCTGCCGGTATTTGGCGTTAATGGCATGGGCCGGCGCCGTGGCCAGCAGGGACAGGGTCAACAGCAGGGGCATCGTCTTCATCATGGGTATTCCCTTTTTAGTCGGTGGGCGTGCACAACACGCAAGCAAGCGTTCTGCCACCTGCTGGCCAAAGCGGACGATATCCAAAGTCGTGCGCTTAGCCAGAGGTGTACCCGAGCAAGTGTAGTCGCGGCGATAGTAAACAAACATTGAACAGACAGGTTTCCAACCCGGCCCCGCCACCCGCTGTGCGCAGCCGTTGAGACGGCGTTTACTTTTTCCCCCGGGCTGCGCACACTGGAGCCCCAGCGCTGAGGCCGCCGCCCCGTGCACCTCAGCCTAGCCAGACCAGGAGAACCGCCATGTACGAAGGAAGTTGTCTGTGTGGTGCCGTCGCCTACCGCCTCGACGGTGACATCGGCAAGGGCTATTTCTGTCACTGCCAGCGTTGTCGCAAGGCCAGCGGATCGGCTTATGCCGCCAATGCACTGATTGCCCCGGAGGCATTTCACATCACCCGCGGCGAGGCATTATTGAGCAATTACCATAACCCGGAAACCGGCCTCATCCGCCGTTTCTGCAGCCAGTGCGGCAGCCCGATTGTCAGTGTGCGGCCTGGCACCGGCATCATGGCGCTGCGCCTGGGATCGCTGGACACCCCGCTGGCTCAAGGCCCGGGCGCCCACATCTTTGTTGCCTCGAAGGCACAGTGGGATCACATCAGCGACGACCTGCCCTGTTTTAATGAGCGGCCAACCGCCTAGTCCGCGCTGACACAGATAGCACAACGCCACCTTGCGGTGGCGTTGTCGTTTCTGGCATGGCGCGCCGGCTTACAGCGCCAGACGCAGGATCTGCTTGACGTCATCCGGGGTGATGTCGGCGTGTTCGCCAAGGGCGGTATGGCCGTGGGCCGTCAGCTTGGCCGCCACGGCGTCAATCACCTCGTCACCCAGGCCGTAGGCCGACAGCCGGACCGGATTGCCCATCGCCGTGAAAAAGACCTCGGTGCGCGCAATGGCGGCTTGCGCCTTGTCGGCCTCGCTGCCGTCATGCACATCAAACACCCGCTCGGCATACTGCGCCAGCTTGGCTTGCTTGGCGGCCAGCTTGTGCTTCCACACCGCGGTCTGAACGATGGCCAGCGTCTGGGCGTGATCCAGGCCATACAGGCCAGTCAGCTCGTGACCGATCATGTGGGTTGCCCAGTCGGTCGGCACGCCGGTGCTCAGCGTCCCGTTCAACGCCATGGTCGCGGTCCACATCAGATTGGCGCGCACATCGTAATCCTGCGGGTTCGCCAGCGCAGCCGGCCCCTCTTCGAGCAGCGTACGCAGCAGCCCTTCGGCAAAGCGATCCTGTACCTTGGCCTGCACCGGATAGGTGGTGTACTGCTCCAGCGTATGCACATAAGCGTCGACCACGCCGTTGGCAATCTGCCGCGCCGGCAGGGTATAGGTGGTCTCCGGATCCAGAATCGAGAACCGCGGCTGCACGAACGGCGAGAAGAAGAACAGCTTGTCCTGGGTTTCGGCCTTGGTGATCACGGCGCCATTGTTCATCTCCGAGCCAGTGGCGGCCAGCGTCAGCACAGTCCCCAGCGGCACCGCATCGCGGATCTTGCTACCGTAGGTCTGCAGAATTTCCCAGGCATCGCCCTCATAGCGGGCCGCGGCGGCAATGAACTTGCTGCCGTCGATCACCGAGCCGCCACCAACGGCGAGGATATAGTCAATGCCTTCCGCCTTCACCACCTCGACCGCCCGCATCAGCGTCTCGAAATGCGGGTTGGCCTCGATGCCGGCAAACTCGACATAGTGGCGCCCCGCCAGTGCGGCATGCACCTGATCCAGCACACCATTTTTCTTGATGCTGCCACCACCATAGGTGATCAGCACCTTGGCGTCGGCCGGCAACTCTTCGGCCAGCTTGGCGATCTGCCCCTTGCCAAAATGGATACGGGTCGGGTTGAAGTAGGTAAAGTTGTTCATCGGATGCCCCCATGCAATCAGATTGGACCGGTCGGCTCACGGCGTGGCGCCGTCAGCGACGGCCGGCAGACGAATAACATATTAGTTGCCAGAGTTACGCCGGGTAAGCGATATTTGTCGCGAAATCTTGCCTAATCCTGCCAACCTGCGGTCGGTTCCCGAGGAGTTCATATGCACGCGCTGGCCACTGCCATGCAACAGTTTGTCACCGCCCGCGGTCTGGATCAGCTGGAAGGTTCCGTCAGCACCGTCCTGCCCGGCGTGCGTTTTTTTCGCGCCAGTCGTGGTAATGCCCGCCAGCCGCTGACCTATCAATCCGGCATCATCATCATGGGCCAGGGACACAAGATCATCCATATGGGCACCCAGCAGATGGCCTACGGGCCCGGCTCCTATCTGGTGGTCGGCGTGCCGCTGCCGCTGGAGTGCGAGGCCTTCAGTGACGATGGTGAGCCGATTCTGGGATTAGCGGTGGATGTCGATCTGCAGCAGTTGCATGCCATGGTGGCGCAGCTGTTCCCGCAGGGACAGCCGCTGGAGGCGTGTCGCGCCATTGAGTGCGGCCTCTCCAGTGTCGCGCTGTCCGACGGGTTGAATCAGGCCTGTTTGCGCCTGTTGCAAGCATTGCAGAACGATGTCGAGGCGGCGATCCTCGGCCCCGGCCTGCTGCAGGAGATCCTGTATCGGGTGCTGACCGGACCCAATGCCCATGTGCTACTGGAGCTGGTGCGCCATGACAGTCACTATGCGCGCATCGCCCGAGTGCTGGGGCGCATGCACCGCGACTATGCCGCCGCGCTGACGGTGGAGGCGCTGGCCAGCGACGCCCATATGAGCATGTCGTCGTTTCACCGCGCCTTTCGCCAGGTGACCCGGGTATCACCGTTGCAATATATGAAACAGATCCGTTTAAACCGGGCACGGGAGTTGATTCAGCAGCAGGGGCGCGGCATTGCCGAGGCGGCGGCGCTGGTCGGTTATAATAGCGCTTCACAGTTCAGCCGCGAATATAAACGCCATTTCCAGAATAATCCGCGGCAGGATCAATAGCCGGCGGATATTCAGATATTCAGATATTCAGATATTCAGATATTCAGATATTCAGATA
>CAMFKP010000108.1 GCA_945957385.1 uncultured Aeromonadaceae bacterium | reverse complement strand
CGGCAAGGCCGTGGGATTGTTAAGGGCCGCGGCTTCGGCCCTTAACCCGCCCCCGTCCAACCGCAGGTGGGCAAAACACCGTTGTCGATAGCGGGCGGAACGGCCCCCGTGAGAATTCTTTCGCAGCCCAGCGGCAGGTGGGCACCCCACCGCCGCCGACAATTGGCGGAACGGCCCCACCCTAACCGCATAATCACCCCATGCGCCCGATTACGCTGCGCTAATAGGGCCTACATCAGAGATGCGACCCGCGAGGAGCCAGCGCCGGGCCCGCCGGTGCCCGTACCGGCAAAACACTGGCATGCCGACTAGCTGACGGCTACAATTCGCCGCCGGCCCCATCAGGTGGGGCCATCCTGACCTGAAATCAGACCAAGAGAATGACTATGTTCAAGCCCGAGTTGCTTTCTCCAGCGGGAACGCTGAAGAACATGCGCTATGCGTTCGCCTATGGCGCCGATGCCGTCTATGCCGGCCAACCCCGTTACAGCCTGCGGGTGCGTAACAACGAATTTGACCACGACAACCTGCAGCTGGGCATCAACGAAGCCCATGCCCTCGGCAAGAAGCTGTATGTGGTGGCCAACATCCAGCCCCATAACTCCAAGCTCAAGACCTTTGTCCGCGACATGAAGCCGGTCATCGACATGGGGCCCGACGCCCTGATTATGTCCGACCCCGGCCTCATCATGCTGGTGCGCGAACACTTCCCGCAGATGCCGGTGCACCTGTCGGTGCAGGCCAATGCGGTGAACTGGGCGACGGTGAAGTTCTGGGAGCAGATGGGACTGGAGCGCGTGATCCTGTCACGCGAGCTGTCACTGGACGAGATCGAAGAGATCCGCCAGCACTGCCCGAACATCGAGCTGGAGGTGTTTGTCCACGGCGCGCTGTGCATGGCCTACTCCGGCCGCTGCCTGCTGTCGGGCTACCTGAACAAGCGCGACCCGAACCAGGGCACCTGCACCAACGCCTGCCGTTGGGAGTACAAGGTGCATGAGGGCAAGCAAGATGACGTCGGCCAGATCGTGCACCGCCAGGAGCCGATCCCGGTGCAGGTGGCGCCGACGCTGGGTGCCGGTCTGCCCAGCGATCAGCTGGTGCTGATCGAGGAGAAGAACCGCCCGGGCGAATATATGACCGCGTTCGAAGACGAACACGGCACCTACATCATGAACTCCAAGGATCTGCGCGCCATCCAGCACGTCGAGCGGCTGACCAAGCTGGGCGTGCATTCGCTGAAAATCGAGGGGCGCACCAAGTCGTTCTACTATTGCGCACGCACCGCCCAGGTCTACCGCCAGGCCATCGACGATGCCGTCGCCGGCCGGCCGTTCAATCCGGATCTGTTCAAGACGCTGGAGAATCTGGCGCACCGCGGCTACACCGAAGGCTTCCTGCGCCGCCATGCCCACAGCGAATACCAGAACTACGACTACGGCTACTCGGTCTCCGACAGCCAGCAGTTTGTCGGCGAGATCACTGGCCGCAACAGCGAAGGCCTGGTGGAAGTCGAGGTGAAGAACAAGTTCATGCTCGGCAACAGCCTGGAGCTGATGACGCCCCAGGGCAACCTGAGCTTCCAGCTGGCGCAGCTGCAGAACCGCAAGGGCGAGCAGATCGACGTGGCGCCGGGCAACGGCCACACTGTCTATCTGCCGATCCCGGCGGAGGTGGATGTGAACTACGGCATCCTGCTGCGCAACTTCGACGGCGGCGAGACGACCCGTCAACCGCATCAGGCGCTCTGAGATGGCACTGCTGATCACCGACAAGTGCATCAATTGCGACATGTGCGAGCCGGAGTGCCCGAACCAGGCGATCAGCTTCGGCGCCAAGGTCTACGAGATCGATCCCGACCGCTGTACCGAGTGCGTCGGGTTTTACGATCACCAGACCTGCGTCAGCGTCTGTCCAATTGACTGCATCATTTGGGACCCGAATCAGGTAGAGTCGGAAGCCGAACTGCTGGAAAAATTCGTCCGTCTGCATCATTGATCGTGGCCGTGCGCGGCCACCACCAGGAGAAGAACATGGAACACGTCACCATCTATGGCAAACCGCAGTGCCCGTATTGCGAAATGGCAGTCAAGCTGTGTGAAGATCGCGGCTTCGACTTCGAGTACATCGACATCGTCGAAAAGCAGCTCGGCATCGCCGACCTGCACGAAATCGTCGGCAAGCCGGTGCGCACCGTGCCGCAAATCTTCATCGGCCAGACCCACATCGGTGGCTACACCGATTTCTACGACCACGTCATCAAGCAAGGTGAGTAACGAACGAGGCCCCGTGATGCAAAACATCCTGATTGTCTGCACCGGCGCGCCCTATGGCAGCGAAAGCCTGTTCAACGCGCTGCGCCTGGCGCTGGCGCTCAAGGAGCAGGAGCAGTGTCCGGTCGAGCTGCGCCTGTTCCTGCTCTCCGACGCCGTGACGGCGGCGCTGAATGGCCAGCAACCGGCGGAAGGCTACAACCTGCGCCAGATGCTGGAGATCCTGGCGGCGCAGCGTGTGCCGATGCGGCTGTGCAAGACCTGCGCCGACAGCCGTGGTCTGAGCGGCCTGCCGCTGATTGAGGGCATCGAGATTGGCACCATGCCGCTGCTGGCGCGCTGGAGCGTCGAAGCCGACAAGGTGTTCACTTTTTAAGCCGCTCAGTTTGCGCGCGATCACAAATCGCATTTGCCTGAGACGATCGCGGTGGGTATAATCCCGCCGCGCATTTTTATTACCCCCCGTTCTTTAACATCTGGTGAGTCAATTTATGCATCCCATGCTCAATATTGCCGTGCGTGCCGCTCGTAGCGCCGGTCAGGTTATTGCCAAGAACTTTGGCAACCACGCTAACGTCCAGACCGCCGAGAAGGCGAAGAATGATCTGGTGACCAATGTCGATCGCGAAGCGGAACAGGCAATTGTACGTGCCCTGCTGAAAGCCTACCCGGACCACTGTGTGGTCGGTGAAGAGTTCGGTATCCAGGGTAAGGAAGATTCCGAGTATCAATGGATCATTGACCCGCTGGATGGCACCACCAACTTCGTCAAGGGTATCCCCCACATCGCCGTCTCCATCGCCCTGCGTGTCAAGGGCCGTACCGAAGTCGGCGTTATCTATGATCCGATCCGTGATGAACTGTTCAGCGCCAGCCGTGGTAACGGCGCCCAGCTGAACGGCTACCGCATCCGCGTCGGCGAATCCCGCGATCTGGATGGCTGCGTCATCGCCACCTCGTTCCCGCACCGTCATCGTCACCACCTCGACGCCTACAAGAAGATGTTTGATGGCATCTTCACCGAGTGCGCCGATATCCGCCGCGCCGGTACCGCCAGCCTGGATCTGGCCTATGTCGCCGCCGGCCGTGTCGATGGTTACTGGGAACTCGGCCTCAAGCCGTGGGATCTGGCCGCTGGCGAACTGATCGCCCGTGAAGCCGGTGCCCTGGTGACCGACTTTGTCGGCGGCCACAACTTCTATACCAGTGGCAACATCGTCTGCGGTAACCCGCGTGTGGTGAAGACCATGCTGGCGAAGATCCGCGAAGATCTGCCAGAGTCACTGGCTAAATAACCAGCGGGCAGACCCCGCCCGGCCCGTCCTGCGTGACGGGCTTTTTTTCTGGTGCCGCCAGCCGGCATCCGCTATGCAACTGTTGGCTAACCCTTTTGCCTTTCCATTGCTGTACAGGGAGTGATCCATACCATGCAAGCCCGTGACACCGCAGAATCCGGCGATCTGCGCCGTAATCTGAAATCACGCCATCTGTCGATGATTGCCATCGGCGGCTCCATCGGTACCGGCCTGTTTGTCGCCTCCGGCGCCACCATCGCCCAAGCCGGACCCGGCGGCGCCCTGGTCGCCTATGCCCTGATTGGACTGATGGTCTATTTCCTGATGACCAGCCTTGGCGAACTCGCCGCCTTCATGCCGGTTTCCGGTTCGTTTGCCACCTATGGCAGCCACTTTGTCGATCCGGCCTTCGGCTTCGCCCAGGGCTGGAACTACTGGTACAACTGGGCGATCACCGTCGCAGTCGAACTGGCGGCCGCCACCATAGTGATGAAATTCTGGTTCCCGGACACCCCTGGCTACCTGTGGAGCGCCCTGTTCCTCAGCATCATCTTCGGCCTGAACTACTTCTCGGTGAAGGGCTTCGGCGAGGCCGAGTTCTGGTGTTCGCTGATCAAGGTGGTGACGGTACTGGTGTTCATCGTCATCGGCTTGATGATGGTGTTCGGCATCATGCACGGCAGCGTACAACCGGACTGGAGCAACCTGCACACCGGCGAGGCGCCGTTTGTCGGCGGCATCCCGACGGTGATCAGCGTCGCCATGATTGCCGGCTTCTCGTTCCAGGGCACCGAGCTCATCGGCGTCGCCGCCGGTGAATCAGCCGATCCGGGCAAGAACATTCCGCGCGCGGTACGCCAGGTGTTCTGGCGCATCATGCTGTTTTATGTTTTCGCCATCGCCATCATCGGCGTGCTGCTGCCCTATAGCGATCCGCTGCTGCTGAAGAACGACATCACCGATGTGGGCGCCAGCCCGTTCACGCTGGTGTTCGAGCGCGCCGGTCTGGCCTTTGCCGCGACTCTGATGAATGCGGTGATCCTCTCGGCGATCATCTCGGCCGGTAACTCCGGAATGTATGCCTCCACCCGCATGCTCTATACCATGGCCCGTACCGGCATGGCGCCGAAGCTGTTTGCCAAGCTGTCGGACAACGGTGTGCCACGCAATGCGCTGTATGCCACCACGCTGATCGCCATGCTCTGCTTCCTGACCTCGCTGTTTGGTGATCAGATGGTCTATCTGTGGCTGATGAGCGCCTCGGGGCTCTCCGGCTTCATCGCCTGGTTGGGGATTGCCGTCAGCCACTACCGTTTCCGCCGTGGCTACCTGCATCAAGGTCATGATCTCAAGGATCTGCCCTACACCGCCTACTTTTTCCCGTTTGGTCCGCTGCTGGCGTTCGCGCTGTGCTTGCTGATCACGCTGGGCCAGGGCTACGAGGGGCTGCAGGCCGCCACCATCGACTGGCAGAGCGTGATGGCGGCGTATATCGGCATTCCGCTGTTCCTGGTGTTGTGGCTGGGCTACAAGATCAAATACAAGACCCGGGTGGTTCCGCTGGCGGAGATGACCTTCCCGCGCCGCGACTAAGCGCTGCCCCAGACAGACACTTGCGCCGCCTTAGCGCACAAAAAAAAGCGAAGCCACTGTGGCTTCGCTTTTTATTTGTCTGCCTACTTTCGGCGGCGTTACTGCGTCTTCGGTTTAAATGCCGGCAGGCCGCCGGCCGGCGCCGATAACAGATAGTCGCTGGCGACGCGCAGCGGATTCAGGATCTGCAACGGCTGCGTTTGCCACTCCCCTTGCATGCCGAGTTCGGACCAGCTGCGGTGCACGCTGAGCAGGAACGGCCGCCGCTTACAGCGATCGGCATGGCGCCGCAGCAGTGTCAGCTGCCACTCGCCTTTTGCCCCGGTCCGACGCTGCCACTGCAGATCCTCAGGCTGGGTGCAGCCTTGACTCTGCACCTGCACCGTCAGCCCCTGACTGTCCCACTGCAGCTGATACAGCGGCTCAGGCGTCGCTGCCAGCAACGGCAACGACAGCAGCGCGCCGGCAAACAGCCAGCACGGCTTCATCCGCGCCGTCTCCACAGCCCGGCCAGCGCCAGCAGCGCCACCAACCCGGCCGCCGCCCCACCGCCGGAGCTGCTGCTGGAGGTATCAGTGCCGGTATTCGAACTGCCGCCGTTGTTGTTATTGCTGCCGCTGTCCGAGCCGGACGCGATGGCCACGTTCGCCAATTGGGCCTCGCCACTGCGGGTCGCACTGCTACCCTTGGCAAAATACCAGCTCACCAGGTGCTTGCCGGACGGCACCGCCAGCACCACATCGTCCCAGACGTTATTGCGTGCCTGAGCCTCAATCGTGTCATCAACGTAGGCATACAACCCCATATGGCTGTCACCATTGTTGACCCGCCAGCGGAAGCTGACATTGGTCGGCCCTTCGACGATGGTCTGCAGCACCGATGTGCTGTTGGTGCCATCCTTGCCAGCCAGCATCGGTCGGATACCGTTGCTCAGGGTGCCATCACTCCACGGCGCGCTGCCGCCGTTATACAGTGCCTGGCTGCTCGGCGTGACCGGCGTGGTCAGCTTGGAGGGCGGCACTATGCCGGCGGCGATGCGACTCTCCAGCACACTGATTTCACCGTTGCTGTGGACCGTCAGGTAGTCGCGCACGTCACCAGCGCTGCTGCCTTCGAGAGTCAGCGCTATCTGGCAACTGCCACCCACTGCCAGCGGCGCCTGCAGGCAGGCGTTGGCATCGAGGCTGACATCGGCGTCATCCAGCGTGACCGAGGTAATGGTCGCCGGTGCGCTGCCACGGTTGGTTAACGTGACGCGGGTGCTGGCCGCATAGCCGACCGGCAACCAGCCCAGCTCGACACGGGTCTCCATCGACAGCTGCTGCTGATGCTGGTTCATCCAGGCATGGTAATTGGAAAGTCGGGTGTAGACGCCAGGGAAACCCGGCTCGGCACAGCCTTCACCAAAACTGACGATCCCCACTTGTGCAGCCGTGCTGTCACTACCCAGCACGATGGGACCACCGGAGTCGCCCTGGCAGCTGTCCTTGCCGCCCTTTTCCAGCAACCCGGCACACAGCATGTTGCCGGTGATTGCCGGGCCGGTCTGGGCGTATGCCTGGGCACACTGCGACTGGTTGACCAGCGGCACCTGCACTTGTTGCAAGCGGGTCGGGTAGACAGAGGCCGTGGTGCTGGTGTTGCCCCAGCCCATGGTGGTCAGCAGGGTGTTGTCGGCGATCTGACTCATGGCATTGGCAGCAATCAACGCCGCCGGCGTATTGCTCAGCGCAGTCGTCAGGTGCAGCAATGCGATATCGTTATCCATGGTGTCGGCGTCATAGCGCGGATGGACCAGGATCTGATCCGGGGAACCCAGGGTGCCGGCCGTCTTGGCCGATGACAGATCATAACCGCCGACTCGCACCACCAGATTGGCGGCGCTCTCATCGACCAGACAGTGGGCCGCAGTCAGCACCCATTGCGGCGCAATCAGGCTGCCACCACAAAAGTGGCCGTCATAAGGTGAAGCGGCTCCTTTAGATTCAATACTGACCATCCACGGCCAGGCTCCCGGTGTCGACGGTTCGCCGCCGATGATGCGGGTTGAGGCGGCATTCGCCATTGGCACCATCATCACCAGGGTGACGGCAAGGCAAGTTTTATCCAGACGCATGCGTACAAATCCTTATTGTTGTGGCTGGGCACGTTATCCCGTATCCCGAAACGGGCAGCGGCACCATTTTGACCAACGAACCGACTTGCGGCCAGATACAGCAATAAAAAACCCGCCATAAGGCGGGTTCTTTTCACACTTTTACCCAAGCTCAGGCTTCGGTTTGTTCGTTGGGAGCAGACTCATCAGCAACCGGCACTTCGACTGCAGCGGCTTCTACCGGCGCAGCGGTTTCGCCCAGTTCATCGCGCTTGGCTTCCTTGATGGACAGGCGGACGCGGCCTTGACGGTCCACTTCCAGTACCTTGGCACGCACCACATCGCCGACCTTCAGGTAATCCGACACGTCCTTGACGCGCTCGTCGGTGATCTGGGAGATGTGCACCAGACCATCCTTGCCCGGCAGGATGTTGACG
>CAMFKP010000107.1 GCA_945957385.1 uncultured Aeromonadaceae bacterium | reverse complement strand
CGTCAGAAGCGAAGCTTCCAATCTATAGCGAAGGCTGGAGTCCAAATGGGGTTAAAAGATGGGATGAATATGGATCCGTATTAAATCCAGATTTGAATATTCCCGGCACCTTCACAGATGAAGGTTATCGCCGATATATTCAAATTACCGCTGGCTTACCAAAAGATGCTGTCCCGAGAGAATTAATTCCATTGGAATTCAAGTCCATTAAATCTGATGGGGTAACGGGCAAGTTGATCTCTAGCTTTACCGATTATCAAGGAAAAACATTCACTGAAACCCAGTACTTTAGTTATATAAAAACCCCTTATAAAGATGCAAATGGCAATGACGTTTATGACCAGCAGCCATCAACTAGAATATTTGAAGTGGCAGATAAAAATGGAAATATAAAATCATCTGTGTCATTAATGGTTGGCGAGGGCAAGAAGGCATTTGTTGAATTTACAGAAACAGCCAACGGTCGCGATTTAAAAATTTTGAACAATCAAAATTTGTCAGAGGGTGAACTATTTGAACTAGATCACAAGCTACGTACTGCAGGATTTACGCCTGAATCCGCTAAGAATGATGCTGAAAATCAAGTTAAAAAAAATGCTGATTTACAAAATGCGGCGGCAAAAACTGCTGAGTTTTTAGCTTTAGCTCAAGCCATCCAATCCGGCGAGCCATTACCTATCACCCGATCAGTATTAACGATTGGGAACTCGCTAATTAGTGAAACGGATTGGGGGAAAACCGTTGATGGGAAAAATTTAGTCAATGGCATCCAAGGTGTTACTGCTGTACTTGGCGCAATTGGCAGTGTTGTGAGTCTTAAAAAAGCCATTGAGAACAAAGACGGAATTGGTATTGCTTATTCTGGCGCTTCACTAGTTGGTTATAGTGCAAGTGCTTTTGCTGCCATGGGAAATGAAACCGCAAAAGTTGTTGCTGGAACTATGTGGGGTACAGCTGCCCAAGGGGCAAATGCTGCAACAATAGGAGTAATTCCTGCACTTGGTATCGTTGCCAGTTTAGCAAATGGAGATGTTAAAGGTGCCGCTGTTAGTGCTATTGCAATGGTTACATCACTTCAAGGTATTCCGGTAGTTGGGCAAGTGATTAGCATTGCTTACATGCTGTATTCGTTATTCAAAGCCTCTAAAGTCCCCGATGCCTGGGGTGAAGGTCATTTCACCTGGAATAATGGCCAAATCGGTTTGAACGTGGTTGGTGAAACAGGAGGCGATGCCCGAGTTGGTGGCATGTTGGGCAATTTGAAAGCCACGATGGAGTATCTGGTACAAAAAGCTCGCACTGATAACCCTGAGATGCCAATCGGAGCGATTCCATTACGCTTCGGTTCGCTCACATATCGTGATGATAAGTTCACCTTGCATGATTTGGACCCCGTAACCGGGGTTACTCGTGATCGGGTTTACGATTTCCAAGGTAAGCGCTTGGGTGTGAGTCCTAATGACCCTGAGTTCTTTGTCGATTTGCAAGAGGCTTTGTTGCGCAATGCCATTGAGCGCCAAGGTTTGGCGGCACAGTACGAAGTCGATACCGTCTATCTCAAAAATCAGGCTGGCGATCCAAAGGCGGGGCTGACGGAAGTACAGATGGCCGCTTCAGAAGGCAAGCTGGCCCCTACACCAACAGGCGATACGCAGCGTTTCCGCCCCATCGGGCTGGATATGGACGGTGATGGGCGAATCACGACCATTGCCCGCGAGAACTCCAATGTGGCCTTTAATGTCGATGACTCTGGCTATTTAAAACGCACAGGCTGGGTGGGCGCAGGTGATGCCATGCTAGTGCTCGATCGTAATTTATCGAGCTATTTGGATGCGGGCAGTGATCTATTTTCGAATGCGCAACTTGCGGATGAGCTCAAAGGTGTTCCATCACTGCGCTACTGGGATAGCAACTATGATTTCCGGCTGACTTCTGCCGATCCCGTCTTTAAATACCTGCAAGTTTGGCAAGATAAAGACAGCGACGGGGTTGTTGATGATGGTGAGGCGAAAAAACTGAGTGAGTTAGGCATCACCTCAGTGAACTATGGTAGCAACACCTTCGAAATCAATGGTCAAGAACGATACATGGGATCAGCTGATTTGAGCGCTGATACAAAAGGATCTCGTGCCATTAAAATCCCGGAAGGTATTTTGGTTGAAAACAGCGATGGTGTGAAATCCCTGGTAGTGACAACCACTCAGGATTTGAGTGCCTTTGCACCAAATGCCGATGGCTTTACCGCTTTTGAAGACATGGTCGCTTATGTTTCATCGGCAATGCTGATGGCGAACGATAAAAAGGTGCCTGTTGGCTCAAAAATCGTAGCGATCGAGGGGGTGCAGAACGCTACCGTCCGGTTGATGGACTCGGGTGATATTGAGTTCATGCCCGCCCCCAATTATTTTGGTAATCAAGCTGGCTTCAGCTACGTGTTACAAGCGCCGGATGGTTCGCGTACGTCTGTCCCTGTTATTGTTACTGTTCAAGGGGTGAATGATGCGCCGACTTTGACCTTGGAAGATGATCCCGATCGTCCAATTTATGGCTGGGATGTTGTTATTTCTGGCAAAGGGGGGACCGAGTACCTTAAGACAACAACCATCCCGGAAGTTAACTCGGCCAATGCATCGATTCAGTCTATTACGCCTATTTATACGCCATGGACTGAATCTGTGGTGATAGGGTATAGCAATAGTCAGGATCGTCGTCCAATCTATTCTTTAGTTGAGCGAAACCAACCCATTCGCTTTGAAGATTCAAATTCGGGTAAGTTAACTGGTGCTGATGTTGATAACTCAGCAGGCGAACTTCGATATGAACTACTTGAAAAGCCAAGTTGGGGTGAGCTCGAGCTAGACCAGACCACAGGGCGTTACAAATACTGGGGCCATACAGGGGTGGAGGGATCTACTACCCGGATTACCACTTATGATCCAATGAATAAAATGACTGAGGATGGCTTTCAAGTAAAAGTCATTGACCCCTCGGGTGCCTACTCTATTCAAACGGTCAAAGTGACCCACTTTGGCCCACCTCCGACCCCTAAGGATGGCTCGAGTAAAAAACCGATTGCGCTCGACCTTAATGGTGATGGCCTTACCTTCAAACATGTCGATGATAGCAATGTGTTTTTTGATATTAATGGCGATGGCTGGCGCGATCGGATGTCGTGGCTTACGGGAGGCGATGGCTTCTTGGCCTTTGATGCGGATGGCAACGGCAAAATTGATCGTGCCGATGAGTTGTCATTTGTAGGCTATAAGGCCGGTGCACAAACCGACCTAGAGGGATTGCAAGGCTTTGACAGCAATGGTGATGGCCTATTGTCTCGCTTGGATGAGCGCTGGAGCAAATTTGGCGTCTGGGTTGATGCGAATGAAAATGGGGTAACGGATGCGGGTGAATTTAAATCCTTGGATTCGTTTGGAATTATCTCTATTGCTTTGAAGAGCGATGGCAAGTCGTATGTTAAAGATGGCAACACTGTACACGGCCAAATTGATGTCACGTTTGCCGATGGCCGTGTGATTAAAGCAGGAGACGTTAGCCTAGCCACCAGACCTGAAGTACAAGTTCCTAACCTTGATGGCACAACGACGGTGGTACCTACATCGCCGTTTAGTCCATCTGGCACAGAAACATTAGGTACGGAGGGTGACGATATCTTGCTGGCCAGCAAAGGCAATAGCATCGTGAAGGCTGGCGCGGGCGATGATTTTATCTATGACGATGTCGGCAATGACGCCATCTTGGGTGAAGCTGGAAATGATGTGATCTACAGCGGCGCGGATAACGACTTTGTCGATGGTGGCGAAGGCAACGATTTGATCTACGCTGGCCTGGGTAACGATATGGTATTTGGTAATACTGGCAACGACCAAATTTACGCCGAAGGCGGTAATGATTTGGTCTTTGCTGGTGAAGGCGATGATTTTGTCTCCGGTGGCTGGGGTAATGATGTGCTCGACGGTCGTGAAGGTGACGATATTCTCTTTGGTGAGGCGGGTAATGATGCCTTGCTCGGTGGGATCGGCAACGACCAATTGGCGGGTGGTGATGACAAGGACTGGCTATATGGCCAAGACGGTAATGACCAATTGGATGGTGGTGAAGGCGCCGACGAAATGGACGGTGGTTTAGGCAATGATGTCTATATCGTCGACAATGCCGGCGATGTCGTTATTGAATCAGCCAATGCAGGGGATGACACTGTTCGCACCAATCTGAGCTATACGCTGGGTGAAAATGTTGAGAACCTGACCCTGTTAGGTAAAGACAATCTGACAGCAGCAGGTAATGCGCTGGATAACCGCTTAGTTGGTAATGATGGCAACAACATCTTGAATGGCTTGTCGGGTGCAGATCGTATGTACGGTGGCAAAGGAAATGATCTTTACTATGTCGACAATAGTAACGACACCGTCACCGAGTTTGCCAACGAAGGGACCGATTCTGTTATCGCTAGTGCAACCTTTACTCTCACCGGCAATATTGAAAACCTCACCTTGGTAGAGGGAGGAAATATTTCTGGTACGGGGAATGCTTCCGCAAATCTGTTGGTCGGGAATTCTGGTGCAAATACATTGGATGGCCGTGCGGGTGATGACACATTGCGCGGTGGTACTGGTAATGATGTCCTCATTGGTGGCCTAGGTAACGATGTATTCTTGTTTGATCAAGGTGATGGTCATGACACGGTGAGCGATACACAAGAGAATGGTTCTGGTGGTATCAATACCCTGCGATTTGGCTCTGGCATTACTTTGAGTAGCCTTTCATTTGAATATGCGCCTAATAGCTTGCTGATTCATTACGGAACAGCGGGAGACACAATTCAGATGAATTACGATCCTTACTCCGCTGAGCAAACTCTACCTACTGCCAAAGTGGAGTTTGCAGATGGCACAGTCCGCAATCTGGCTGAATTAATTAATCGCCCCCCAAAATTGGTGAATCCATTGGCTGATGTGAGCTTTGTCTCGCCTGGGCCAATCGATGTTAATGTGCCAAATGGAACCTTCATCGATCCCGATGCCGGTGATGTTCTCACGCTATCAGCAACGTTGGCGGATGGTTCAGCATTGCCAACCTGGCTCAAGTTTGATGCAACAAAAGGCCAATTCCACGCTGATATCGACCCAGAAATTCTGGGTAGCTGGGATATTAATGTGCGAGCGACAGATCGATATGGGTTGCATGCTGATGATATATTCAAACTGGTTATGCCATTACATCCAGGAATTACCAAAACCGGCGATTGGCGTGATGAAACGCTCATTGGCACCAATGGCAATGATGTGATTCAAGGCATGGGTGGTAAAGATCGAATTATTGCGGGTGCGGGTAACGATACATTAACTGGTGATTGGGGTGATGACTTCATCAACGGTGGCACTGGCAATGATTACATCGATGGACGCGGTGGGAATAACACGCTCTTGGGAGGCGCAGGGAACGATATCATCCGGGCTCAATTCGGCGCAGATATCATCGATGGTGGTGATGGTGATGATGACATTTATGCTAGTGGCGGTGGTAATGATATCCGCGGCGGCAAAGGAAATGACATCATCGTGGCCGACTGGGAAGGCGATACTTATCACTATGCTCGCGGAGATGGTCGTGATCAGATCCTTGATTGGGGTGGGAACGATAGCTTGAACATGGAAGGGATTAAATCCGATGAGTTGTGGTTCAAGCGAACCGGGAACAATCTGGAAATCGACGTCATTGGTGGCGATGGTCAAGTAGTGATCAAGGATTGGTACATTAGCCATCAAATTGAGCAAATTAAAACCGCTGACGGTAAAACACTGCTCAATACCCAAGTAGAAGCCTTGGTGTCTGCAATGGCAGGCATGGCACCGCCATCCTCTGCAGAAACCGCACTTCCCGATCAGTATCGTGAACAGCTGCAACCGGTACTTGCTGCTAACTGGCACTAAGATAGACTAAGTCGCATCTTATATCCGCCCTCCTAATAGAGGGCGGATATATTTTTTGAGTTGAACTATGAATGCAAATACCATCCCGCCCGAATTGGGGGGAAGTGAACCACCAATCGATACGGCTTTGGCTTGCTTGGTCATGCTGGCTCGATTTCATCAGGTAGCCATTGAAACTGAACAAATCAAGCACGAATATGCCAGCCATAATGGCATGTTGATTGAGTCTGATGTTTTGCTGGCCGCAAAAAAATCAGGACTGAAAGTCAAAGCAATTGATACTCATTTTGATCGCTTAGAAAGAACACCTTTGCCTGCGATGGCAAAAACGAGTGAGGGTCAATGGGTCATTCTTGCCAAAATCGAGAGTGATGAAGTACTCATTCAAGATCCGTTAGTGGGACGGCCGCAAAAAATCAGCAAGGATCAGTGGGTAACGCAATGGTCAGGCCGATTGATCTTGTTTACTTCGCGAGCTAGCTTAGCTGGTGATCTCGCCCGTTTCGATTTTTCTTGGTTTATACCTGCAATTGTGAAATATCGGAAATTGCTAGGTGAGGTCTTGCTTGTATCTTTTGTTTTGCAATTGATTGGCTTAGCGACGCCATTGTTTTTTCAAGTCATCATGGACAAAGTGCTGGTTCATCGTGGTTTGACCACGTTGGATGTCTTGGCGCTTGGCTTGTTGGTCATCTCAGTCTTTGAAGTCGGGATGACAGCGTTACGCACCTACGTGTTCTCGCATACAACAAACCGCATTGATGTGGAGTTAGGAGCAAAGCTATTCCGGCATTTGCTGGCCTTACCCCTGGCATATTTCCAAGCTCGGCGAGTTGGGGATTCTGTAGCTCGTGTGCGGGAACTAGAGAATATTCGAAACTTTCTGACTGGTCAGGCACTTACATCAGTGCTAGATCTGGTATTTTCTGTCGTCTTTTTGGCTGTAATGTTTTATTACAGCGGTTGGCTAACGCTGATTGTAGTGCTCTCTTTGCCGTGTTATGTGCTGTTATCCGTGTTCATTACGCCAATTTTAAAAGTCCGACTCGACGAAAAATTTGCGCGCGGAGCAGAAAACCAGTCCTTTTTGGTTGAAACTATCAATGGCGTTGAAACTATCAAGGCCATGGCAGTCGAGCCGCAAGTAACGCGCCGTTGGGATAACCAATTGGCAGGTTATGTAGCCGCAGGCTTTAAAGTAACCCAGCTGGCCAATATTGGTAGCCAAGGCGTTAATCTGATTCAAAAAATTGTTGTGGTAGCAACGATGTGGATCGGCGCCAAGCTAGTCATTGAGGGAGACCTGACAGTAGGTCAGTTGATCGCCTTTAATATGCTCGCTGGCCGCGTGGCGAGTCCTGTGATGCGCTTGGCGCAACTATGGCAAGACTTCCAGCAAGTGGGCATTTCGATGCAGCGCTTGGGCGATATTCTTAATACTCGTACCGAAATCAACCAGAATCGAGCGCAACTTCCTCCCATTCAAGGTCATATCGAATTTGATCAGATTCATTTCCGCTATCGCCCAGATGCGCCAGAAATTTTGCGCGGAATTAATTTAAAGATTAATGCCGGTGAGGTCATTGGAATTGTTGGTCGCTCAGGGTCTGGCAAAAGCACACTGACCAAACTCCTGCAACGGTTGTATGTTCCAGAGCGTGGCCGAGTATTAATCGATGGTGTTGATTTAAGCCTCGCGGATCCAGCATGGTTGCGTCGGCAAATTGGCGTTGTCTTGCAAGAAAACCTTCTATTTAACCGGAGTATTCGCGACAACATCGCACTGGCAGAGCCCGGCATGAGCATGGAAAGAGTGATCCAAGCAGCCAAACTTGCTGGTGCACATGAATTCATTGTTGAGTTACCTGAAGGCTACGATACTCATGTCGGCGAGCACGGTACTGGTTTGTCCGGTGGACAGCGGCAACGAGTCGCGATTGCTCGTGCGTTAGTAACAAATCCACGAATTCTGATTTTTGATGAAGCCACCAGTGCGCTTGATTATGAGTCGGAACGAATCATTCAAAACAATATGAAAGCGATTTGTGCTGGACGTACTGTGCTGATTATTGCCCACAGGCTGTCTGCGGTGAGAAATTCAAACCGAATTATTGCTATGGATAGAGGGCAAATTGTAGAAGAAGGCCCGCACCAAGAGCTGGTTAATCGCCCTGATGGTTATTATGCTCGCTTGCATGCAATGCAGTTGTCTTGAACCTCATGGAAGGTAATCCCCCCAGAAATTAAGCGTCATTAGAAGTAGAATTTTCTCCCATCAGCA
>CAMFKP010000106.1 GCA_945957385.1 uncultured Aeromonadaceae bacterium | reverse complement strand
TTGGTTGCGGGGGCAGGATTTGAACCTACGACCTTCGGGTTATGAGCCCGACGAGCTACCATGCTGCTCCACCCCGCGTCAGAAGTGGAGCGCATAGTAGAGGCAGAGTGAGCGACTGGCAAGCGCTAATTTCATTTTTTTATTTAACTGCTGCTTCTTTACCCAACCGGTGTGGGGTTTTTCATTTCTCTGCAGGAAGGCCAAAGCAGCATGAGGTATAATGTCGCACTTTAAATGACAGGCGTTAATTTCGAGATGACCGACTTCTTTGCTACATGTCCGAAAGGACTCGAATCCCTGCTGGCCAGTGAGTTAACCGCATTAGGCGCCGAACAGGTGCAGGAGACCGTCGCAGGGGTGGCGTTTTCCGGTAGCCTTGAGACCGCCTATAGAGCCTGCCTGTGGAGTCGACTGGCATCTCGCATTCTGCTGTCATTGAGCCGTTTTGACGTGCGCGATGATCTGGATCTCTATCTGGGGATCACTCAGCTGCCGTGGGAAAGCTGGTTCAGTGCCCGGCAAACCCTGGCGGTGGATTTTACCGGCACTTCGCCGTCGATCCGCAATACCCAGTATGGTGCCGTCAAGGTCAAGGATGCCATCGTTGACCGCTTTACCAAACGCGGGGGCGAACGTCCGGATATCGATAAACACTCTCCGGATGTGCGTATCCTCGTGCACCTGAACAAGAAAGGTGAGGCCAGCGTAACGCTGGATCTCTCAGGTCCGGCATTGCACCAGCGGGGTTATCGCTCTGCCACCGGTGAGGCGCCGCTCAAAGAGAATCTGGCGGTGGCCATGTTGTTGCGCGCCGGTTGGCAGGGGGAGCCGCTGTTCGATCCCATGTGTGGCTCCGGCACCTTGCTGATTGAAGCGGCCATGCTGTGGTCGGACATGGCTCCGGGCCTGTTGCGCACGCGCTTTGGCTTGACGTCACTGGCCAATTTTGACCGCGGCCTGTGGCAATCGTTGCAAGCGGAGGCGAGTGTACGGGCCAAGCGTGGCCGCCAGAAGCTCGAAGGGCTGCATCTGCTCGGCCGTGATGTCAGCGAAGCGGTGTTGCGTCGCGCGCGTGACAACGCCAAAGCCGCCGGTTTTGCCGAACAGATCCAGTTTGAGGCTGCGGATGTGGCCAACCTGTCCAATCCATGGCCAGCAACGCCTGGTTTGTTGCTGACCAACCCGCCATATGGCGAGCGTCTGGGCGATATGCCGGGCTTGCTGGCACTGTATCAACAGCTGGGGCAGGGGCTTCGTCAGGGGTTCCAGGGCTGGCGCGTAGCCGTGCTCTCGTCCTCAGCCGAGTTGCTCAGCTGCCTGCGCTTGCGGGCCGATAAGCAGTACCGCTTATTTAACGGCGGTCTGGAGTGTCAGTTCCGGCTGTACCAGATTGCTCAGGATGCAGTGGCATCAACACGCATGGTCGCCGAGGATTTTGCTAACCGTCTGCGCAAAAATATCAAGCTGCTCGACAAGTGGGCTCAGGGCGAGGGGCTGGATGCCTACCGCTTGTATGATGCCGATTTGCCGGAATACAACGCCGCGATTGATCGCTATGGCGATTATCTGGTGATTCAGGAGTATGCCGCGCCGAAGACCATTCCGGAAAACGTGGCACGTCAACGCTTCCTCGATTTAGTACAGGCGGCGGTAGCGGTGACCGGCGTAGAGGGTGACAAGGTGGTACTCAAGGTGCGCGAGCGCCAAAAAGGCGAGAGCCAGTACCAAAAGCTCGATGCTCAGGGCAACCAGTTCGAGGTACATGAGTATGGCGCGCGCTTATTGGTCAATCTGTGGGATTATCTGGATACCGGCCTGTTTCTTGATCATCGTCTGACGCGGCGCATGTTGGGACAGATGGCGCAAAACACCCGTTTCCTCAACCTGTTTGCCTACACCGGCTCGGCCACAGTGCACGCCGCTTTGGGGGGCGCCCGGTTCACCACCACGGTTGATATGTCGCGTACCTATCTGAACTGGGCCAAGGAGAACCTTAAATGCAATGGGCTACTCAATGGTCGCCACCATTTTGAACAGGCCGATTGCCTGCGCTGGCTCAGTGAGTGTCAGGAGCAGTTTGATCTGATCTTTATTGACCCGCCGACCTTCTCTAATTCCAAGCGCATGGAACACACCTTCGATGTGCAGCGGGATCACTTGCTGTTGATGGGACATCTTAAACGCATTCTTGCGCCGGGTGGCACCCTGGTGTTTTCCAACAACAAACGCCACTTCAAGATGGATGCCGAGGGATTGGTGAACCTGGGACTCAAGGCGCGCAATATCAGCAACCAGACCTTGCCCAAAGACTTTGCCCGCAACCCGCATATCCATAATTGTTGGTTGATTACTCACGATGAGGTGCAGGGCGAATAAGCCCTGCCTTTTGCAGCTGGTAGAAGGAAGTCACACACCCCATGGCCATTTTTTCGTTACATCAGGCCTATCTGTCCTACAGTGATGCCCCGTTGCTGGATCATATTGATCTGCAAATTGAACCGGGCGAGCGCTTGTGTCTTGTCGGCCGGAATGGCGCCGGCAAATCAACGTTGTTGAAAGTGATTGCCGGTGATATCGCGCTGGATGATGGACGCCGGATCCACCAACAGGACTTGCGGATTGCCCGCCTGGAACAGGATCCGCCGCAAAGCTGTGATCAGACTGTTTTTGACTACGTCGCCGAAGGACTCAGTGAGGCAGGCGCGCTGTTGCAAGCCTATCACCAGCAGTCGCTACTGGTTTCAACCGACCCGTCAGAGAGCAATATCAAGGCACTAAGCCGGCTACAGGGCGAATTGGACCACGCCAATGGTTGGCAATTTGATACCCGCATCCGCCAGGTCTTGAGCCTGATGAAACTGGATGCCGATGCCAATCTGCAATCACTCTCCGGTGGTTGGTTGCGCAAAGTTGCTTTTGCCCGAGCGCTGGCGGGTGACCCGGATCTGCTCTTGCTGGATGAACCGACCAACCACCTCGATATCGAAGCGATACAGTGGCTGGAGCAATTTCTTGCCGATTTTCGTGGCGCCATCGTCTTTATCAGTCACGACCGTGAATTTATCCACCGTCTGGCGACGCGCATCGTCGATTTGGATCGTGGCGCGGTCAGCTCCTGGCCTGGCAGTTATGATGCCTATCTTGAGGGGAAGGAAGAGGCGTTGCGGGTTGAAGCCCTGCATCAGGCCGAGTTCGACAAGAAGCTGGCTCAGGAAGAGACCTGGATCCGGCAGGGCATTAAAGCACGGCGTACCCGTAACGAGGGGCGCGTTCGGGCGCTAAAGGTGTTACGTCGCGAGCGTATGGAGCGCCGCAATATACAGGGCACAGCCCGTCTACAAGTGGATGAGGCGCAACGTTCTGGCAAGCTGGTCTTCGAGGCTGAAGCGCTCGGTTATCGGATTGGCGAGCGGACCTTGATCGATAATTTCTCGTTTCAGGTGCTTCGCGGCGACAAGATTGCGTTAATTGGCCCGAATGGCTGTGGCAAAACTACGTTGATCAAATTGTTACTCGGCGAATTGCAACCCCACTCCGGCACGCTGCGTTGCGGTACCAAGCTGGATGTTGCTTATTTCGATCAATATCGCGATCAGCTCGATCCCGACAAAACGGTCATCGATAACCTGGCCGAAGGCAAGAGTGAAGTCGAGGTCGGTGGGCGGCGTCGCCATGTCCTGGGCTATCTGCAAGATTTCCTGTTTGAGCCTAAACGGGCCATGACACCAGTGCGTGCCTTGTCAGGCGGTGAGAAGAACCGGTTGTTGTTGGCCAGGCTGTTTTTGAAACCCTGTAACCTGTTGATACTCGACGAACCGACGAATGACCTGGATATCGAAACACTGGAGCTGCTAGAAGAGTTGCTGGCCGACTATCAGGCAACGCTGCTTTTAGTGAGTCACGATCGGCGTTTTATCGATAATACCGTCACTCACTCTTGGCTTTTTGAAGGGGATGGACGAATTACCGAGTATGTGGGAGGCTACGCCGATTTGATGTCGTTGCGTCAACAAACCTCGGTTATCGAGACCAGTAAGGCTCCGGCCCCTGCACAACGTAAAGAAAATGAAACGTCGGCAACTAAACGCAGTCGTAAGTTGTCATACAAACTACAACTGGAATTGGATGGTTTGCCCGCCAGGCTGGAAAGCCTGGAGCAAGAATTGACACAATTGCAGGAAGCGGTGAATGCCCCTGCGTTTTTCAGTCAACCAGCAGATCAGACACAAAAGACCCTTGCCCGCCTGCAGGCGTGTGAGACCGAACTCGAAACGGCTTTCCTGCGTTGGGAAGAGCTAGAAGCAATGAAGCAAGAGGATTGAGGATTTCATGAAAACCAAGTTGACCCTGTTGGCAACACTTTCCATCCTTTCCTGTGCCAGCCATGCGGCCGATACGGCGTTTTATCAAATTACCGAAATTGCAGGTAATAAGGCCGGTAACTATGGTCCGTGGCCTGTGGCCATGGCTGAAGATAAGTCGGTTGCTTCTTTGGCCGTCACAAGCGACTGGTTCTCCTATATGAACATGGCACCGATGGGCATGGACTTGGCAGATCGCTTCCGTTATATGTCCGGCTGTACTAGTCAGATGTCTGAAGATATGTGTGATAGCTTCTGGAACGGTGCAGCAAATCGTGCACTACAATGGCGAAAAGATACGGTAACGTACTCACCACAAGCAGAGAGTATTGTTAACGGTGTTTCCCAAGGGGAACAGGATGGTATTATCAAGGCGCTAGGTGCGACTAGCGATGAGGCCGCAGGTTATCGTATTTCCACCACAAGCCTTGATGGGAAATACCATGAGCGTCAAGCCATCGCAGTCTTGAATGGCCAAACAATCCAACTTGATCCGGCCCAAACACTTGATGGAATTGGTGGTTTTAGTAGCGCTAATACTATTCTCTCCTTAGGCGATGACTATGTAATGGTTGGGGGTACATCGAATACAGCGATTACTGCACCCAATTACGCATTTACTTATTGCTACAGCGGTGACACCTCAACGAATGGTGATTACCGTTTCTGCCCAGGCTTCAATACTCAAGCGTCCATCTGGATGGTCAAGCGCGATGCCTCTGCTGCAACCTTGGCAACGGCCCCTTCCTATTACAAGCATGATGCCTCTGTGCTTGAGCTTGCTGCTGTCACTGGCCTGACGGCAGATGCGGATGGTAATTATCTGGCCGTAGGCTACTCCTCTACAGGCGACGTTGGAAATTCTGCATTGTATGGACGTAATGTTGCGGTGATGTGGCCTGTCACGGTGCAAGACGGCACTGCGACGTTTGGTGCTTTAACGTTGCTTCCGTTGCCTCATGGCGCTCCAGGTGAAGGTGATGAAGTGCTGGAAAATACCTGGGCCGTCGCGGCGAACGGCAACTATGTGATTGGTAATCAAAAGTTCAACTATGAGGGGCGAAACGCCCGTAACCTGCCTATCGAGATGTTTGTCTACGACAGAAGCAAGAAAACCACAACCATCCCGATGAGTAACAAACCATTTAATGGCAGCAACTCAGAAGCGGTGGCAATGAATAAGAATGGCCTGGTGGTCGGCTGGCGTGATGAACGCAATGAATCGCAAGCGGTCTACAATGGTAGTCCGCGCATGCCGGAGGCCTTCCTTTACAATGCGACAACGGGCAATGACTGGCGCCTCAATGATTTGATTTGCAGTGGTACAGCGGCTGCGCTGTCCTGCGAACAGAATGGTAAATATTACTTCATTGCTTATGCCAGTGCGGTGTCAGCGGACGGCACTATCGCTGCGACAGCCTATCGCTATGATAGCTATGAAGACTGGGCTGCACGCCGAGGTGCGACCGTAGTGCCGGTAGCGCTAACCCCGAACGTGGCGTTCGGTGATTCGCATGATGTGCCGTCAGATTATGTGCTTTCCAATCCGTTGCCGGCGAGCAATGTGGGGCAGGATAATGGCGGCGGCGCCATACCGGTCTGGTTGTTGGTACTTGTTGCGCCGTTTGCGCTGTTCCGTACCCGGAAAATCTTCAACAAAATGTCATGATTTATTAATCAATTAACGACAACATGCTGCATCAGGTCGCATTTTGTCGTTTTAACTGGTTGATCTATCCCCTCGACTAGCTGAGGATAAAGACGATGTCGTGCAAACGATATCGTCTTTTTTCAATTGGGAAAGAGGGTGAGCAGATGAAGAGACAAAAACGAGATCGTTTGGAAAGAGCTCGGGCCAAGGGGTATCAGGCAGGAATTGCCGGACGCTCTAAAGAGGGCTGCCCTTATCAAGGCACGGATGCCAGAGGATACTGGCTCGGTGGTTGGCGTGATGCGATAGACGATCGCGTGACAGGTTTATCTGCCAAGTAATTCATTGAACCCAACAGAAAAAGGCCCCGGAGGGCCTTTTTCATTATATGGAACAGCCTATTAGAATGACGAGGTATCGGTAAATAGACCGACTTTCAAATCTGCGGCGCTGTAGATCGGACGACCATCAACCTCTACAACACCGTCTGCAATTCCCATGATCAGCTTGCGCCAAATCAGTCGCTTCATTTGGATTTTGTAGGTTACCTTGCGAGCCGTAGGGAGAATTTGACCGGTAAATTTGACTTCACCCACGCCTAACGCACGCCCCTTACCAGGACCACCCTTCCAGCCGAGGAAAAAGCCGACCAGCTGCCACATAGCATCCAGCCCCAAGCAACCAGGCATGACGGGATCACCCGGGAAGTGGCAATCAAAAAACCACAGATCCGGTGTGATATCCAGCTCGGCAATGATCTCGCCTTTATCGAAAAGGCCACCGACATCACTGATGTGCGCGACGCGATCCATCATCAGCATATTCGGCGCTGGCAACTGGCTGTTGCCCGGTCCAAATAATTCCCCTCGGCTACATGCCAATAGTTCATCACGAGAAAATTGATTTTTCCCTTGCTCGCACAATGAGAGAGAGGGGACTACTACGGACTGGGTATCTAACACGCTCAAATTCCTATGTCATTAAGGCTGGAGTTAATTTAGCGAACAGGTGTTCGCTAAACAACTCCGATCACTTCGTGACTAGATGCGCAACAGGCGTCGGAGCCAGCCGCGCGGCTGCGGCGGCACCGTCAATTCCTCTAGTCGGGCATGAATCACGCCGTACATGCTATCCGGTTCATCGATACTGCCGGCCTTGCAACCGGTTAGTAAGGTAATTGCCTGATCGACATGGGAAACCGGATATATGTGAAACTGGCCAGCTGCAACGGCCTCAATTACCTCATCACTGAGAATCAGCTGTAGCTGGTTACTGGCGGGAATAATGACCCCTTGTTTACCGCTGAGGCCATGAATACGACAGACCCGATAAAAGCCTTCTATTTTTTCATTCAAACCACCCACCGGCTGCACATTACCAAACTGGTCGACGGCACCGGTAACAGCCAGGTGTTGGAATATGGGCTGCTGCGCCAGAGCAGATAGCAAGGCGCACAGACCGGTCAACGAAGCGCTATCGCCATCAATCTCATGGTACGACTGCTCGAAAACCAGATTCGCTGAAAGGGGCGACGGGTTTTCTGCTCCAAACTGGTTCGACAGATAGCCATGGATGATCATCATGGCTTTGGCATGAATATGGCCTGCCAGTTCAGCTTTGCGCTCGATATCCGCGACGTCACCATCTCCCATATGGACAGTGGCGGTCAGGCGAACCGGCTCACCAAAATCGTAGGGATGTCCCATGATTTCGATCACGGATAGCCCATTGATCTGACCGATCACCTCACCATCAGTTTGTAATAGGATCTGCCGATCATGGATGCCTTGATCGGACTGTTCCACTATGTAGTTCAGGCGATATTCCTGCTCCGCCAAGGCAGCCGCAACTTGTTTGCGGCCGACATATTCGACTTGCTCCTCGCGGGCAATGCTGTCCGCCAGCAACATCAGTGAGCCCAGTTGGGTTTCGGCAATCGAAAGGATTTGCTGATGTTCACACAAACGACAGGCGAAACGACCCAGCAGGTTGATAGCTTCGGCATCAAAATCCAGCAGGTCATGCTGCTGGCGGAGCCCTGACAGCACACCGAGGAACAGCTCATACTGTTCATCCAGATGCAGCTCGGAGATGAGGTCAGTTCGCAAAAAGATGCGTTCGGCAATCTCACGATCCAGCATGTTGAATTCAGCGACGGTTAACCGGTCACCCACCAGAATCAATTTCAGCTGAAGTGGCGTTGCTTCTGGAATAAAAAACGGTGTCGCACTGCTTTCTGAGGACGGGGAGCTCCAATCGAGAAAACCGGTTTCCAGTGCATTGCGAAGTTTGAACCACAGTTCAGGTTGGTCGAGCAGCTCTTCGAGTGGTAACACCAGGAAACCGCCATTGGCTTCACGAACCAATCCGGCTTCGAGCAGGTGATGGTGGCTATAAACCGTTCCCTGTTCGGTTTGATAATTGACGGCACCAAACAGGCTGGTCC
>CAMFKP010000105.1 GCA_945957385.1 uncultured Aeromonadaceae bacterium | reverse complement strand
ATGAGCAAAAGCGAAAATGGGATCGGATGATGGGGCGTGAAAAGCGCTGATCACGCTACGTGTGCGGCCTCATGCAATAGCACGCACCTCGGGCGAAGGTAACCATACAGAAAAACACGCACCTTCGCCTTCATCACTGGTTAGCGTTAAGGTTCCCCCCTGCTTCTCTATCAGTGAACGCGCCAGTGCCAGTCCTAATCCCATTCCTCCTTGCCGCCCCGATTGTTTACCACGGTAATAACGCTCAAAAATTCGTTCTCGCTCACTCAGCGCAATGCCATGCCCGTTATCCACTACATCAATGCGCACCCCATCCGCAACTTGCCTTCCACGCAGCACGACCATCGAGCCGGGAGGAGTGTACTTAACCGCATTATCCGCCAACGTACGTAATGCCAAACGCGTTAACGAGGGGTCACAGAAAAACTGGCTCGGTAAGTCTTCATCATCAATCTGGATAAAATGTTGATCTGACAATAAGCGTGCAGAGTCCATCGCATCTTGCAGCAAGCTTTTAATCGGGCAATCACTCAAATTGGCACCATGCCGCAGCAATTCAAATTTGTCTTCATCCAGATAATTATCCAGTAACGAAGACAATCGCCCGGTTGCGCGTAATATTTTTTCATAACGCGCACGAACAACTTCATCGTCTGAAGTATTAGCGCGCTCCAAATTTTGCGCAGTCATATCAATCACCGCCAATGGCGTGCGTAACTCATGTGATACCGTAGCGAAGAATTGCTTTTGCTCTTCATGCACACGCTTTTCCAAGACCAGCGCTTCGGTCACTTGCTCTACCGCGCGCTTAAGGTCTGATGTGCGCTGAATAACTTTCTCTTCCAACGCTCTCTCCGCTTGAATCGAGTTACTAAGCGCTTCACGCTGGGCATGCTCTATTCTCTCGCGCATCGTCTGATAATGTCGGCTTAACCCATAGTTCATAACCAGCAAATAGAATGTCATGGTCAAGTAATAGGCATTATCTGCCAATAATCCCGGTGGAATTATCGCCATATTACGCAAAAAACGCATAAATACGGCAATCCAGTAAGGCAGCATCGCAATCAGCATTAGTCTGGCATTGGCATTTCTGCGAATAGAGAGTGCCAAAACAATGATGAGTGAAATTAATGTACTGACCAGTGACCATATTTGATATGTTTGTCGCGCCACTTGGCTTATCGTGGGAAGCATTAAAATAACCATGCTAAATACACTGGCCAGCATAAGATAAAATAGGCATATCCGGATTAAGTAAGGCCGCAAAGAGGATGAAAACCCGCCAAGATAGCTAAACAAAAAAGTGATACCGGCAGCAGGTGAAAACATCCATGCCACTATCATGACGCCTTCATTTATCTCAGGCACATTTTGCAACCATGATAAATAAAGATAGCCATATCCTTCTGCTGCCGCAGAGGTTATTAAGTTTAGAAAAGTAAATAAGACAAACCAGCCATAACTGCCTTCACGAGTAGCTTGGTAAAACCAAAGGTTGGTTAATATCAAAATCACATGAACTGCAAAAAAAACACCGAATGCCAATTGTTCTAAGCCGATAGCCTCAACAAAAGTAGGTGGCGACCACAGATATATCGCAAATGTCAGGCTATTATTACCTTCAATGCGCAGATAATAGGTATTGAGCTTTTGTGGTTCAGGATGTAACTCAAAAACCGGATTACGATACAATACATCGCGGCCACTTAATGGATGATGATCCCCTGCCGCACGTGAAGTTACCGGCGATCTTTCTCCTGCCCGGTATAGGGTGACAGAATCTAAAAAGGGCGAAACAATTTCCAGCCAATAAGGATCACTTTGCATTGCTCCCATGACGGTAAAACGCAGCCAAATCGCTCCTTTGCGGTAGCCAAAAGCTGGCATTCCTTGTAAGGGTTTAAAATAGGCTTTCACCGGCAGAGCCTGCACTTGACTAATCGATAATTCATTATTTGGATCAGCTAGCCATTCCAAATACCCTACTAATGGCTGTTTTCCTGTAGGGAGAGGAACATTAATGATCCCCGCATCCATTAATGTCTTTTCCTGCATTTCTTGCATATTCGGATTGAGGCTTGCTTCTGCGCACGGAGCCAATAGCACCATCAGTAAGGTAATAAATACAGCATGCCTGCACCATAATAGTGAGGTAGGCTCAGTTTTACGATACATCAGTGGCGGCGATGTCAGTGAATGTGACAATGGCATATTCAATCCATTAATAAGTTATTTTACGTTTTCTGTCTTATACTTCACTTAATACTGCGCAAAAGCTGTAACCATCGCGATGCTCTGTTTTTAATGGTAATTCCACCTCATATTTTTCACGCCAACGGCGTCGTAAACGACTCACCAAGGTATCTAAACGCCGTAAGTCATAATCTACCCACGAATGCCCCAAAGCTTCGACGATTTGGCGTCGGCTGATCACTTGCCCAGGATTATTAAGCAGCAATTGAAATATCACCATTTCAGAGGCCGTCAATTCGCTCTCCAACCCCTCAGGTGATTGTAAACGCCGACTCTCCGCCAACAGTAACCATTCACTACTCCCCACGCGCCGCCCTAACGAATCAATAATGGCAGTCAGCTCCAATAACTTTATCGGCTTGGTTAGATAATGATCCGCACCGCCATACAACCCACGTAACTTATCTTCAGTCGCATTTTTAGCAGTAAGAATAATGATCCCTGCGCGTGGCTTAACACGGCGCAATGCTGCCGCCATATCAAACCCATTTCCATCAGGCAACATGATATCAATCAGCGCAATATCCGCAGTCATCATGACAGCAGTAAATTCTGCACAGCTAGATACAGCCGTGACCACATGCCCACAGGATTGGAGAAATGCTGCCGTTTCTTGCAACAAATCAGATTCATCTTCGAGCAATACTATCTTTGCCATTGATAAAGCCCCAACAGAAGGTGTTCACCCATACTGAAAACGAGACAACAACAATTAGATAACACATGTCGCCACAATTATCAGTGACAGTTTGGCAAATACTTCTGACAAAATCTGACATCCGCGCTATCCGGTTATGGCATTCATCACACGATGATCTAACAGGCGCTATTGATAACCTGCTGAATTTAAACAGCTCATTTTTCTTATCATGCGCATTACTCGACAGGTTCGCACATTCTCGCAACGCCAGAAGTTGTCAGCCTAAATTGAAATCGCCTTCCTAGACTCATTATGGCTGTCCGCTTTCGGGTAAGCGTACCTAACAAACTGGACTGCAAGTAAGACGCATTTTTTGCTTGCGCAATATCCACACGAGCTTACCTCGGCAGCATATGGAATCACAGGTAGAACCCGTTATGGGGATTCAAGGAGTAAGGAGATGAAGCGAATCAATAAACTGCATTTATGCTCGCTGATGATGGCAATTTCAAGCGCCCTGCTATCGGGTCAGGCTTCTGCTCAATCATCATCCGATACCGTTGATGCATACGCCGGTATTGCACCAACACTGGAACTGACCTGCTCCGATGTTAACTTCGGTGTTTGGCGATTGGGGACCGGTACTCGCGGTGGTGCAACAATCGTTACTTTACCTAGTAACGGTAATGCGGCAACACATTCTGGTGGTACAGCGGCGCTTTCCACCTCAAATAGCCACCAAGCGCCAGTCCGCTCGACTTGCCAATTGAAAGGATCTGGAGCGCCAAATGCAACTGTCGCTACAGTCACGTTAACAAATAATACTGGTATGACATTTACTGGGACTAGCAGTAATAATTTTGCTGTTACCCTACCTGCCCCGGGTACTGCTGCAGCCTTAACCGCTAATTTAACCGCATTTACCTTAGCGCCAGTAATCAGTGGCGGCGCGACTCAAGTCTACATTGGTGGGGAATTAACAATTCCTGACAATATTGTAGAGGCCAACTACGGATCCTATAAAACCTCAGCGCCATTAACCGTGACGCTGGAAGATAATCAATAAGTGATTGTACGAACACGACCGGTGAACACCGGTCGTGATTTTTTTATGCCGACCGGCCAAGTAAGGACGTTGTATGTTATCTCAGATTTCATCTGCGTTTACTGCAGAAAATTGGCGTACTAGCGCATCTCTATTCGTCTTCCCTGTACTGCTCACGCTTGTGGCTCCAGCGCACGCTGAACTTGCATCAACCACCCCCAAGGGGCTTTCTGTCGCGCTATCCGATAACGTGCTGGTCTTGAATGATACTGACCGTTCGGCCTCACTGGAACTGGTTAATCTCGGCTCATTACCTACCGAGTTCGCATTGCAATCGGTCAAGATGGTAATGAATGCCAAAACCCAAGATGGCAGTGAATTTATTCGCTGGGCACCACAACGCGCCAAAGTACCCGCCAACCAGACGATGCCAATGCGGATTTCAGCTCGTCAGCTGGATAAACTGCCCCCCGGTGAATACATGCTGAAACTGAATGTCTCGGCACTAACCAGACCGGGACCAGAAGCCAGAGCCGCAGACAAAGCACAAGGCGTTGCAGTAACCATCCCCATCATGCCGGTGCTACCTGTGACCGTATATTTACGCCATGGCATTGATACCCCAGGAATTCGTGCGCAGAAGTTGGTATATACCCCCAAAGACCGCGAATATCTGGGTTACTTCCCTGTCACTAAAACCGTGCCAGGACAAAGCTTTGTCGGCCAAATTCAGGTCATCAACCAAGCAACCGGCGATGTATTGAGCTCTGGCCGTCTGCATTTGCGCCCCACCACCAATGAAAGTGTTGTCCGCATGCCGCGGGGCAAATTCACTGCCGGTGCGGCGGGAACCTATTGCCTGAAAATTTGGGATCACTTCCCCGCCAAGGGAAACCCAATACAGGAACAGTGCAACGGCTGAGCCATGGCAATGTTCAGGCAACAAACCGCCCTGCGCTTAGCGCTGATATTGTTGGCTCTGAGCGCGGGGGTTAGCTTCGGTACGGCCTCAGCGGTACCACAGGACTCGCCACCCATAGCGGCAGCAGAGTCGGTTGCCGGAACAGCGCCTAATCCGGAGCCGAATACTGTACCAGATACAGCATCGCAGAGCGGGTCTGACATTACTGAGACATTCGTTGCCGAGCTCAGTATTAATGGCAACATCACGCCCGATTTTCTGGATATCGCGCTAGTTCATGGCAGCCTCTTTGTTTCAGCCGCCGCTTTGTTTACTGCGGCGGACGCAACCGGAGAGCAGCTAGACAATCAGCAGCTTAATCTGTTGTTAGCCAACACCGGTGAAGCCTTAGAGGCCAACCTCGATAAACAAACGCTACGCATTAATGGCGCTAGCGCGACCTTCTCCGCCCAAGAGTTTTTCACCGCTCAGGATACAATTTATATCGCGGCAACATTGCTAGAAAAAGCGTTTAATTTGAATATCCAATTTGATCAAAGCACACAGCGCCTAGCCATTGAAACTGCACGTCCATGGCCGATTGATTTGCGGGTTGCACGCGAAAATCGCTGGCGAATGCCATTACAAACAGAGCAACCATCGGCAGTCGCCCCTATAACAGTCGACTTCCCTTACCAATTTTTTGGTACGCCAGAAGCCGATGTATCCTTGAGTGCTGAGCGAAACAACAGTGGGCAATATAACGGCAGCTATAACATGCTGATGGTAGCTGAAGCCCTGTATATGACAAATACCCTGTTTGTCAGTGGCAACAATGATAAGCCATTGTCAGATCTTCGCCTGCAAACGGGGCGACGCGACCCGCGTGGCTACGTGTTTAATATCCCACATTTATATGATTTGCAGTTTGGTGATATCAGTGGCCTGAGTGTTCCTTTAATCCAAGGTATGCCGAGTGGGCGTGGTATGCGTTTCCAAGCCGCGCCGCTCACCCGCACCACGAATTTTGACACCACTATCATCGAAGGCGATGCGCCTCCTGGCTGGGATGCCGAGCTGTATATTGGTAGCCGCTTATACAGTTTCCAGCCGGTTAATAATAATGGCCGTTATCGCTTTACCCAAATTCCGGTAGGATATGGCAGTAATAATATCCGCGTGGTGTTATACGGCCCGCAAGGACAAGTCAGGGAAATTAGCTACCAACAAGATATCAGCAGCAACAATGTGCCCGTGGGAGAATTTCAATCTTACGGCTATCTGGCGCAAGCTAATGATGCATTGCTGCCAGTGGTGGATAAAGCCGACAACCCTTTCTCTGGGGAAATTGTAGGCTCTTTGCGCCTTGATTATGGCTTAACCCGCTGGCTGACTACCGGATTTTTTGCCGCTCGCTCGCCATTACTAAAAACCACATTTGACGAGCAAGACGACAACGACACATTTTTCGGCCCAATTTACAGTAATGAACCGATATCGGAGGCCAGTAACTATTACGGTATAGAGCTACGCCCAGTTCTGGGCGCAGTGAACTTTTCTGGTGGAGTCGTTAAACAACAGGCCGGTGGATTAGGGTTTTATGCCAAAACCTATGTCCCCCTAAACTATCTGCCATTTAGCGTAGAATATGAGCATTATGATGAGGATTTCACCTCTATCCAAAACTTGCGAGGAAACAGCTCGCTTCGCTCTCGGTTAGAAGGCCGAGTCGGTATTCCCATCAATCGCTTGTCTCCTGCGTTAGGTTACCTTTCCCTATCCGCCACCCAAGAAGTGCAATTTGACCAGTATCGTCATGTCTTGGCCAACATCAACTACAGCCATAATGTGGGTGATTTGTTCTTTAACCACCAGTTCGAACGAGTACAAGACAGCTACGCAGGACAACTGACCGCCGATACACAAAATAGTTATCGCTTATTAGCATCCTATCGACGTGATCTTTTTGATTTTCGCGGGGAAGTTTATTACCGGTTGGATAACAGCTTAGGCTTTCAATATAGCAATTTCTCAGCGCTCTGGCGTTATGACAACAATGACTCACTGAATCTTAACCTGAGCTACACCCCTAATTCAGGGCTTGGTGCGGGACTGGCATGGAATAAAGATCTGGGCTTTTCAACCCTGTCTCTAGGCGTATCTCGGTCAGCAGAAGGCGAATATTCTTTGGCAGCAGGCCTTAATTTCGCCCTAGCGTACCAACCGAACAAGGGCTTTACCATCAGCAGTACCAGTAATACCTATAATGGTGCCGCTGATTTACTGGTTTCGCAGCAGACAGCACAAGGTCAATCTCGCCCCTTAGCCGATATTGGTGTGCTTAATAATGATTTTCTGCACCCGATCAAAACCGATCAAAATGGCCGAGTGCTGTTGAGCGGCTTATCCGCAACCTCACCGACGATCCTGAAACTGCAGGCTGACTCACTACCCGACCCGTTTCTCACCCCCATGCAACCCGCCGTTGAGATCTGGCCTCGCCCGGGTCAAACCCTACCCGTTAGCATGGGCGTGATAGAGGCGAAAGAGCTGAACGGCATCCTGATGCAGCAAGACTCCAGCGGCAGTAAGGATCCGTTGGAGCATGTGCGGTTACAACTGCTGAGCGCAGACGGAAAAGTCTATGCAGAAACCAGTACGCTATCGGATGGCTACTACAGCTTTGATAGCGCTTACCGCGGGGAATGGCAACTGCGGCTAGCGCCTCAACAAGACATCGAACTGACGCCCATCCCCTCCGGTGTACTCGCTATTACCCTACGCGACAGCCCAAGCAGTGCAACCTTTAATCTCTTGCTCGCTCAAGGCAGCTTACAACAGGATGTCGAACCATGAAAAACGCCGTTTTAGCACTCAAACAAGGCATTGCGCTGAGTTTACCGTGGCTCCCAGTTTTATTAGGCAGCGCTTTACTGTTTCATTCCGCTTTGGCCGGTGCCACCAGTTGCAATCAAGTTTCTATCGAAACGGTCAATCCACTGGATTTTGGCAAACTCCGGATGCAGAAAAATTTGGCCGGCTGGGCGGTGGTCGATGGTATGGGAGGGCTTATCGTCTCGCCGGGGCTCGCTATTTCGAATAAACAGCCGCCCATGCCCGGGCGCATTCGAATTAGCGCCCCCGCTAACAGCATTTTGCAATTAACCCTGCAAACACCATTTGCGCCAACTACAAGCTCCGTACAGCTGCTATCTACCGAACTGTTTGCGGGGATACAACCTTTGACTCGTAATGGAAATAGCTGGGAGTTTAAAACCGCTGAATCCCCGGATCATTATGTCGAGCAGATCCTATCGATCGGTGGAGAGATCCAGATCCCTCCCTCACGTCAGCCGCAAACACTGGCAATACAGTTGCAAGTCGCCTGTTTGGCGATCCAACCGGCGATTTAAATACGCACTTGAGGAACCGGTTAAACTCCAGTCATAAAGACGAAAGATGAACGAAATGGATTGGGAAAATGGCGAACGATACAAAAGAACATGATACGGAAGGGAAACATCAAATACAAAAAAGCCCACTGAGTTTTCAGTGGGCTTTAAATGTGGTTGCGGGAGCTGGATTTGAACCAACGACCTTCGGGTTATGAGCCCGACGAGCTACCAAACTGCTCCACCCCGCGACAGATTCTTTCTTCGCGAGTCACCCATCGGTGACTGATAAAATTGGTTGCGGGAGCTGGATTTGAACCAACGACCTTCGGGTTATGAGCCCGACGAGCTACCAAACTGC
>CAMFKP010000104.1 GCA_945957385.1 uncultured Aeromonadaceae bacterium | reverse complement strand
CCGATGGTACCTACGTTAACGTGGGGTTTTGTACGTTCAAATTTTTCTTTAGACACGACGTTGTCCTTCCTATGTTAATACCCGCCCACCTAAGGTGGGCGGAGACGATTTACTGATATTACTTGGCCTGACGAGCTTCGATTACCGCTTGGGCAATGTTGCTCGGAGTTTCTGCGTACTTGCCGAATTCCATAGAGTAGGAAGCACGGCCTTGGGTAGCAGAACGCAGGTCAGTAGCATAACCGAACATTTCGGCCAGCGGCACCATGGCGCGGACGATCTTGCCAGACGGGCCATCTTCCATGCCTTCGATGATGCCACGACGACGGTTCAAGTCGCCGATGACGTCACCCATGTAGTCTTCCGGAGTTTCAACTTCAACTTTCATCAGCGGCTCAAGCAGAACCGGCTGAGCTTGCATGAAGCCCGCCTTGAACGCCATAGAGGCCGCGATCTTGAACGCGAGTTCGGAAGAGTCGACATCGTGGTAAGAACCGAAGTGCAGACGAACACCCAGATCTACTACCGGATAACCGGCAACCGGACCAGACTTCAGCTGCTCTTGGATACCCTTGTCTACGCCAGGGATAAATTCGCCAGGGATGACACCACCCTTGATGTCGTTGACGAATTCGTAGCCCTTACCTTCTTCCAGCGGGTACATGTCGATAACGACATGACCAAACTGGCCGCGACCACCAGACTGCTTGGCGTGCTTACCGGTAATATCGGTCGCCTTGGAGCGAATGGTTTCACGGTAGGCAACTTGTGGCTTACCGACGTTGGCTTCAACCTTGAATTCACGCTTCATGCGGTCAACGATGATTTCCAGGTGCAGCTCACCCATACCGGAGATGATGGTCTGACCTGACTCTTCATCAGTGTGCACACGGAAAGACGGGTCTTCTTGCGCCAGACGGCCCAGGGCCAAACCCATCTTCTCTTGGTCAGCCTTGGTCTTCGGTTCAACGGCTACGGAGATAACCGGTTCCGGGAACTCCATACGCTCAAGGATGATCGGTGACGCTTCAGCACACAGGGTATCACCAGTGGTAACATCCTTCAGACCGATAGCAGCCGCGATGTCACCAGCGCGAACTTCTTTGATCTCTTCACGCTTGTTAGCGTGCATCTGTACGATACGGCCGATACGGTCACGCTTGCCCTTGACGGAGTTCAGAACGCTGTCACCGGAGTTAACAACACCAGAGTAGCAGCGGAAGAAGGTCAGGTTACCAACGAACGGGTCGGTAGCAATCTTGAACGCCAGAGCAGAGAACGGCTCATCATCGCTAGGATGACGCTCAGCCGGAGTACCGTTTTCCAATTGACCCGCGATAGCAGGTACATCGATTGGTGCCGGCAGGAATTCAACAACGGCGTCCAGCATAGCCTGAACACCCTTGTTCTTGAATGCAGAACCACAGGTGACCAGGATAATTTCGTTCCGCAGAACGCGCTGACGCAGAGCGGCCTTCAGCTCAACCTCGGTCATTTCTTCACCGCCGAGGTACTTTTCCATCAGCTCTTCTGATGCTTCAGCGGCAGCTTCAACCAGGTTCTGATGCCACTCTTCAGCAGCAGCTTGCAGCTCAGCCGGAATGTCTTCGTATTCGAAGGTGGTGCCTTGATCGGCTTCATTCCAGTTGATGGCCTTCATCTTGATCAGGTCGATGACACCCTTGAAGTTGTCTTCGGCACCGATCGGCAGTTGCAGCGGAACTGCATTGCCCTTCAGACGGGTCTTGATTTGCTCAACAGCACGCAGGAAGTTAGCACCGGTACGGTCCATCTTGTTGATGAAAGCGATACGCGGAACCTTGTACTTGTTAGCCTGACGCCATACGGTTTCAGACTGCGGCTGAACACCACCAACAGCACAGTAAACCATGACAGCGCCGTCGAGTACGCGCATAGAGCGCTCTACTTCGATGGTGAAGTCAACGTGGCCGGGGGTGTCGATGATGTTGATGCGGTGCGGTTGGAACTGTTGTCCCATACCACTCCAGAAACAGGTGGTCGCAGCGGAGGTAATGGTGATACCACGCTCTTGTTCCTGTTCCATCCAGTCCATGGTGGCAGCGCCATCATGCACTTCACCGATCTTGTGGTTAACACCGGTGTAGAACAGGATACGTTCGGTAGTGGTAGTCTTACCAGCGTCGATGTGAGCGGAGATACCGATGTTACGGTAGCGCTCAATGGGTGTTGAACGAGCCACGATAGCTATCCTCTTACTAAGGTTGCACCTTAGATAACGAAAATATGTGCAGACCCGAAGGCCTGCACAGTCGGATTACCAGCGGTAGTGAGCAAACGCCTTGTTCGCTTCCGCCATGCGGTGCACGTCTTCACGCTTCTTGACCGCAGCACCCTTGTTCTCAGCGGCATCCAGCAGTTCGCCAGCCAGACGCTGAGCCATAGATTTTTCACCACGTTTGCGAGCAGCTTCTACCAGCCAACGCATGGCCAGAGCATTGCGGCGGACCGGGCGAACTTCAACCGGTACCTGATAAGTAGAACCACCAACACGGCGGGACTTAACTTCAACAGTCGGACGGATGTGATCCAGGGCTTCTTCGAAGATAGCCAGGTGATCTTTACCGCTCTTGGTAGCGATAATGTCCAGCGCACCGTAAACGATGCTTTCGGAGACGGACTTTTTGCCGTCAACCATTACGACGTTAATGAACTTAGCCAGCAGCTCAGATCCGAACTTGGGATCTGGCAGAATCTTACGCTGACCAACAACGCGACGTCTTGGCATTTTGAATTCCTCGTAACTTCAGGTTTTACCCAAAACTAGAAAATTAATTTCTAACGTAATAAACGTTTGGCCTTACTTAACGGAGGAATCCATTAAGCCTTAGGCTTCTTCACGCCATACTTGGAGCGGGATTGCTTACGGTCTTTAACACCGGCACAGTCCAGCGCACCACGAACAGTGTGGTAACGAACACCCGGGAGGTCCTTAACACGACCGCCACGGATCAGCACTACGGAGTGCTCTTGCAGGTTGTGACCTTCACCGCCAATGTAGGAGGTGACTTCAAAACCGTTAGTCAGACGAACACGGCAAACTTTACGCAGAGCGGAGTTCGGCTTCTTGGGGGTGGTAGTGTATACGCGAGTACACACGCCACGCTTTTGTGGGCACGCATCCAGGGCTGGAACGGTGCTTTTCACAACTTGCTTAACGCGCGGCTTGCGAACCAGCTGGTTAATAGTTGCCATCAAAAAGCTCCTAATAGCTTTACAAACATGTGAAAAATCCTCCCCGCAGACACGGGGACGCGAAATTCTATGCGCACGTGCAGATTGAGTCAAGATTTATACAGTCGCTGATCACACTCTGATCAGCGCTGGCCGTGCGGGAGAAGAAACGCGAGGACAAAACTAATCATAGGCGTCGTTGTCGTTACCAGCGCAACGGAGAGCCGGTTTCCGCCACCAGATCGACGAAACCACCGATATCGATGACCTGTCCTACCTTGGGTGTGAGTCCCCGGGCCAGCAGATCTTCGGCCAGGACATACAGGCGGCCGTCCAGCAGACGCAGGGCGGGCAACCAATCGGGCAGTGTCGTCGCAATGACGCCATCCTGCAGCAGCAATAACTTGTCTTCCGCTCCCATCAGCAGCAAACACTCCTGGAGCATCAGTTGTGACAACGGGGAATGGCGAACCAGATGCAACATGAGGCGACTCCTAAAACATCAGCTTGGCGCCACAGGCCGCCAGCTTGCCCTGTACCTGATGACGCGATAACGGTTGCACCGGAATCAGCAGTTGCTCGGCCGTCAGACCGCGCGCCGTCAGATCCTCCGCGCAGACATAAACCTGTTCAATGTCATACAACGCAAACAACTTGAACGTGGCCGCATAATCACGCCCCAGCACCGCGGCCGGTTGTTGCCCGGCCAGCAACTGATAGACACCATCGCCAATAAAGAACACGGCAATCTCATCGGTCAGGGCCGAGCAGGCGAGCACCGCATCCAGCCCTTCCCGTCCCGCGGCCGAACCATGGGGAGGGGTATGAAAAATAAAGGCGGTTTCCGTCATCATGCCTCCTGCGCTCAAAACTGCACTAACCGGTCGACACCCAACGCCGCCTCAGCCAACTGCCCGAGGCCGGACAGCAGAAACGGCGCAGCGACATTGGCCGCCGGCAACGCCAGCTCGACCGCTTCGTCGGCATCCACGACGCCACGACGCAGCGCGGCGGCCACGCACACATCCAGCTCGGTACCCTGTTGCTCCGCCAGCTGGCGCCAGGCCGCCACCAGATTGTGTTCATCACTGGCAGGCGCCGTCAGGTGATTGGCATTGAAGACCCCCTCCTGGTAAAAAAAGACCTTTTGCAGCCGGTGGCCGCGGGCGATCACCTGACAGGCAAACTGATAAGCCTGGCTGGATGCCTCGGAACCATAGGGTGCGCCTGTTACCAGAAGTGCAAAACTCAATGCCATGCTGTCACCTCAGCCCTGCACAACCAGGGCAATGGCTTCGACCTCGACCAGCACATCTTTCGGCAGGCGCGCGACCTCGACACAAGAGCGTGCCGGCGCGTTGGCCCCCAGATAACGGGCATAGACGGCGTTGAAGGCGGCAAAGTCTTCGATATTCTTCAAAAAGCAGGTGGTCTTGACCACGCTGTCGGCGCTCGCCCCAGCCGCGGTCAGGACGGCCAGCAGGTTCTTCATCACCTGCTCGGTCTGCAGCTCAATGCTGCCGGTGACCAGTTCCATCGTCTCCGGGATCAGCGGGATCTGCCCCGAGGTAAACACCAGATCGCCAACCCGGGTCGCCTGAACATAGGGGCCAATGGCCGCAGGGGCCTGGTTCGTTGCAATCACCGTCTTTTCCATGCTTCGCTCCTTGCGTCGGTCAATGTCGCTACTGTGCTTGAGGCATGGAGTTTTCGCTGTTCGCCAGGAACTGTCAACCCTGCAGACGGCTAACACAGCGCGCGCCACACCGCGCACCGGCGGACGTGAACGGGCAGGCGGACATCGCGTTCTCAGCCAGATACCGCCGCGATTATTAAATGAAACTTAATAATCCGTGTAATTTGGCAGCTCTTTTTCGTGGTAATCCCGCGTCTGGCGACCGCTTGGGCGAAAAAAAACCACCTGCAACGAGGTGGTCTTTTTCACGTGTGACGCCTTACGCCTGCTGCGGCTCCGGGGTGCGGATCAGGTAATCAAAGGCCCCCAGCGCAGCGGTTGCCCCGCTCCCCATCGAGATGATGATCTGTTTGAACGGTATCGTCGTCGCGTCACCGGCGGCGAACACACCGGGCATCGACGTCGCGCCGCGAGCATCGATCTCGATCTCGCCACTGCGGCTGAGGGCGATGTCGCTTTGCTTCAGCCACTCGGTGTTGGGCACCAGACCGATCTGCACAAAGATACCCGCCAGATCCAGGCGTTTGATCTCGCCTGAGGCGCGATCCTTGTAGGTCATGCCAATCACCTTGCTGCCATCCCCGAGGACTTCGGTCGTCTGGGCATTGACGATGATCTCAACGTTCGGCAGCGAACGAGCCTTGCGTTGTAACACCTCGTCGGCGCGCAGCGTATCGGCAAACTCCACCACGGTGACATGCTCGACGATACCGGCCAGATCAATGGCCGCCTCGATACCGGAATTACCGCCACCGATGACCGCAACCTTCTTGCCTTTGAAGAAAGGGCCATCGCAGTGTGGGCAATAGGCGACTCCCTTGGTGCGATACTCGGCCTCGCCCGGGACATTCAGCTCGCGCCAGCGGGCACCGGTCGCCAACACAACGGCACGGCTCTTGAGCTCGGCACCGCTAGCCAGCGTCAGATTGACATAGTCACCGCGCTGGATGCTGGCCGCGCGCTGCTCGGTGATGATATCGACCCCGTATTGCTGCACATGCTGTTCCAGGCTGGCCGCCAGCTTGGGGCCTTCGGTATAGGCAACCGAGATGAAATTTTCGATACCGACCGTGTCCATCACCTGGCCGCCAAAGCGCTCGGCAACCAGGCCAGTACGGATGCCTTTGCGCGCCGCATAGATAGCTGCGGCGGCACCGGCTGGGCCACCACCGACGATCAGCATGTCGTACGGCGCCTTCTGGCTCAGCTCGGCGGCCTTGCGTTCGGCGGCACCGGTATCCAGTTTGCCGACGATCTCCGGCAGCGTCATGCGCCCTTGGCCGAATGGCTCACCATTGAGGTAAACATTCGGCACGGCCATGATTTGCCGCGCGGCGACCTCATCCTGGAACAGGGCACCATCGATCATGGTGTGGGTGATGTTCGGATTAAGCGTGGCCATCAGATTCAATGCCTGGACGACATCCGGGCAGTTCTGGCAGGAGAGCGAAATATAGGTCTCGAAGTGGAACTCACCTTTCAGATTCCGGATCTGTTCCAACAGCGCTGGATCGGCCTTGGACGGGTGTCCGCCGCTTTGCAGCAAAGCCAGAACCAGAGAGGTGAACTCGTGCCCCATCGGGATGCCGGCAAAATGCACGCGTGGCGCCTGACCGGCCGGGCTGATGCTCAGCGTCGGCTGGCGGACCGCGTGGCCGCTGACCAGGGCAATCTTGTTCGACATGCCGGCAATCTCTTCGGCCAGCGCCAGCAGCTCGGCAGACTTCGGCGTGTCATTACCGGACACGCTGATCTCAATCGGCTGTTGGATGTACTGGAGGTAACCATCCAGTTGTTGTTTGAGTTGTACGTCTAACATCATCTCATCCTATGAAATACGTGAACCGGGGATCAGGACCGGTCGCAGCCGGTCCTGCAGTAACTTAGATCTTGCCAACCAGATCCAGGGACGGAGCCAGGGTCGCCTCGCCTTCCTTCCACTTGGCCGGGCAGACTTCACCCGGGTGGGAGGCAACATACTGGGCCGCCTTGACTTTGCGCAGCAGCTCCAGCGCGTCACGACCGATGCCACCAGCGTTGATTTCAACGATTTGGATCTTGCCTTCCGGATCGATGACGAAGGTGCCACGGTCGGCCAGACCTGCTTCCTCGATCATGACGCCGAAGTTGCGGGTGATGGTACCGGTCGGATCGCCGATCATCGGGTACTGGATCTTCTTGATGGTGTCAGAGGTGTCGTGCCACGCCTTGTGGGTGAAATGGGTGTCGGTGGAGACCGAGTAGATTTCAACGCCGAGTTTCTGGAATTCAGCATAGTTGTCAGCCAGATCACCCAGCTCGGTCGGGCAGACGAAGGTGAAGTCAGCCGGGTAGAAGAAGACAACAGACCACTTACCCTTCAGATCGGTATCAGAGACCTGAACGAACTTGCCATTGTGATAAGCAGTAGCGGTGAACGGTTTAATCTCGGTATTGATGTAGGTAGACATGGTTTAGCTCCTTGATTAACGGCCATGCAGGTGTGTGGCCTTGACGAAGTAAATCCTATCGAGTCTGTGCAATCTTATAAAGCCGCATTTAGAGATAGCATCAATCTATTTTTTAGATTAGAAGTAACATTTCGGCAATCGATTCCTCACAGAACAAGCACGATTGTCCGTAAAACAGCCAGTGTTGACCAGTAAAAGCGTCACAGCTGAACCATTTCAATACCGGAAATAGATGACATAACGGCTGCAACGTCATCCGGCAGCAGCCGACGTGAGGCGCGAGCAGAGAAAGCCGTCCTCGGGAGCAGGTAACGCATCAAGCCGCGACGCCGGCGATGTGAGCGCACAGCCGCGGTGATAGGCAGGCCGAAACAAGCATGAAAAAAGGGCCCCGTAGGGCCCTTCACTTATCAGCATTGTCGAGTGATTGGTGATGCCTTACTCGGCATCAAAGCTGCCTGCTGCATTCAGCAGGTCGGCCAGGCTCTGTTCTGCCTCATCGGCTGTCACTTGCGGAGCCGGGGCCTGAGCCGCCGCCTTGCGCTTCTTGTGACGAGCTTCGTGGTAAGCAAAGCCAGTACCCGCCGGGATCAGGCGACCAACGATCACGTTCTCCTTCAGACCACGCAGCTCGTCCTTCTTGCCAGAAACAGCCGCTTCGGTCAGAACGCGGGTAGTTTCCTGGAACGAGGCCGCAGAGATGAAGGACTCGGTGTTCAGCGACGCCTTGGTGATCCCCATCAGCACGCGGCGATAGGTCGCAGGCTGCTTGCCTTCGGCTTCCAGCTTGCGGTTCGCGATCTTGGCGCGAGCGACTTCAACCTGTTCGCCTTCGAGGAACTCGGAGTCGCCACCGTTGATGATCTCGCCCTTACGCAGCATCTGACGCACGATGACTTCGATGTGCTTGTCGTTGATCTTAACGCCTTGCAGACGGTAAACGTCCTGCACTTCGTTAACGATGTAGTTCGCCACCGGGCTGATACCACGCAGACGCAGGATGTCGTGAGCGGACTCAGGACCATCGGCCAGGACTTCGCCCTGCTGCACCTTTTCGCCTTCGAAGACGTTGAGGTTACGCCACTTCGGAATCATCTCTTCATAGGCTTCACCACCATCGGTCGGCGTGATAACCAGACGACGCTTGCCCTTGGTCTCCTTACCGAAGGAGATGGTGCCGGAGATCTCAGCCAGAATGGCTGGTTCCTTCGGCTGGCGCGCTTCGAACAGGTCAGCAACCCGCGGCAGACCACCGGTGATGTCCTTGGTACCGC
>CAMFKP010000103.1 GCA_945957385.1 uncultured Aeromonadaceae bacterium | reverse complement strand
ACGCGCCGGAAGAACAGTTCCTCCAGCGATCCACAGGGGTGATATAGGTTTGAAAAAAAATGGGCTGGGGTTGATCTATAGCTATTACTGCTACAAATAGCAGAAATAGCTATATGTACAGTTCTAGTCGTCTCTTAACGCGGGTATCAACTATGTGCCTCGTTACGATTTTAGCGCGCGGTTCTTTGGGGGGCAATTTAGGCCTTTGAGAATATGTTGTGTGGGAGCGTCTCACCATCGTGCATCTCTTATGTATCAGCCTAGGGTTGTAATGGGGCGGTAGGTTTCTAGGCAGGGCGAGAGCTAGGACAAGATCATGAAAGAATGTAGATCTCATTTATTAAAGAGGTGGACTCTGGATGGGTGGCATTCCGCCACTTGGCTACGATGTCGTTGATCGCTGCCTGGTGGTCAATCCGCAGGAAGCCAAGCTGATCAAGCACATCTTTAAGCGGTTCACTGAAATAGCCTCCACCACGCTTCTGTACAAAGAGCTCAGATTGGAGAATGTCACGAGCAAGTCGTGGACCACGCAAGACGGTCGTCATCGCCCAGGTAAGCCGATTGATCGAGGGCTGATATACAAACTGTTAAACAACCGGACCTACCTTGGTGAGCCTCGGCACAAGGAGCAATGGTACGACGGTAAACACGAACCGATTATCGACAAAAAGCTCTGGGACGATGTGCACTCTATCTTGGCTGTTAACTTCCGGACGCGTGGTAACTACACCAAAGGCAAAATCCCGTTTCTGCTAAAGGGCATGATTTTCGGCGAAGATGGCCGCGCTCTGACATGCTGGGCCTCGGCTAAGAAGAAAAGTGGGCGCCGGTACCGGTATTACATCAGCACCCGGGATACTAAGGAGTATTCAGGGGCTTCCGGCCTGCCGAGAATACCGGCCGCCGAGCTTGAATCGGTGGTGGTCGACCAGATTCGTGGCCTGCTACAAACACCACCCGTCAGAGAGCGAATCGCAGCCGTTACCGGTCAGCGGGAAGATGCTATGGATGAAGCTCAGGTAGCGGTGGCCCTCAACCAGATTGACAAAGTGTGGGATCAGCTTTTCCCAGAGGAGCAGGCTCGGATCATCCGATTGATGGTTGAGAAGGTGGTGGTCAGCCCCGATAGCGTGGATGTGCGCTTAAGGGATAACGGCGTTGAACGACTAGCCCTAGAAATCACCGACTCCTACAAGCAGGAGGATGTGGCATGAAGAAAGGTAGCGGCTACCCCTTTGAGCTCGAGCGACCCGGAGCGGCCAGTGTGGTCGAGTCCAGTGACGGCAAGCTTAGCATCAACGTCCCCATCAACCTGAAGCGCCGCAGCGGACGGCGCTTGATCACCTTGCCGGACGGAACCGTCCAGGAGCCCAGACCATGGGATACCCAGCCAACCCCACTGCAGCTGGCGCTGGCTCGAGGGCATCGCTGGTTGCAGATGCTGGAAACGGGCGAAGTCAGCTCTTTGCGCGAGATTGTCCAATTGGAGGGGCTCGACAATAGCTACATCAGCCGGATGGTTAACCTGACCACATTGACACCAGATATTGTCGAGGCCATTTTGGATTACTGCTTGCCACCTAATATCACCCTGTTTGATCTGGCGGTGGATCCGCCAAGGTTGTGGTCGGAACAGCGAGAAAGGCATATGGTTTGAAATATCGTTGATTGTTAAACCCTGGGTTTAAGTATCACGACAATTCCAAACCCATCACCTGTAACTAAACGTCGGCAAATCCTGATAATTGCCGACATTTAGCAACATCATGGATGAAGCTCTGGGGCGGTGAGCAAATCACGCCTCAAGTTGTTGGCTTTGCTTCTCGGGAATTGTCCCTCGTGATTCGCTGCTTGCCGACTCCAGTGAGTGCGGATAGTATTACCTACACATATTTGACTTTATAGGTTTTATTGTCCGTGACGAAAGTGCCTGCAACTAGCAAAGCCAGTCAGAAGGCCCTAGATACCATCCGAAAGATGGGGGGCACTATTCGGACAATGGATGCAATTCAGGCGGGAGTTCATCCCCGAACGCTCTACCAACTCAGAGATTCGGGTTCGCTAGAGGTCCTATCTCGTGGTGTTTATCGCGTTAAGGACCAAGACCAAATATCTGATCCAGACCTTGTGATAGTTGCCAAGCGAGTTCCACAAGCCGTCATTTGCCTCGTGTCGGCACTGGCTTATCACGAGATCACCACCCAAATCCCGCATTTCGTTTCAATTGCACTACCCAAAGGCTCGGAAACTCCTCGGCTAAATTATCCACCAATTTCAGTGCATAGGTTTTCTGAGGAAGCCCTGAAAGCCGGAGTTGAAACGCATGAGGTTGATGGTGTTTCGATCAATGTTTACTGCCCTGAAAAAACCTTGGCTGACTGCTTTAAATTCAGAAACAAAATCGGAATGGACATAGTTCTGGAGGGCCTGAAATTTTATAAGGCACGCAAAGAAGTCAATCTCGCAGAACTGATTAAATATGCAAAAAACTGCCGTGTAGAAAAAATCATGCGACCATACTTAGAAGCAATGTCATGGACATAAAAAACATTGAGGCGATTTTGTACAAGGAACATCTAAATGCCATCCGATAATTTTGGACCACTACAAGACCGCTGGCCTCAACTCTATGAGCATGCCAGTTTTGCTGAGCAATATGCATATACCGACCCTCATACTGCAATAGTAAAACTGCGTTGCTTTGCCGAACAGCTCGTAGGCATTCTTTATAGAGAATTAAATTTACCTTGTGAGCGAAGTGATGGATTTTTCGAAAAACTTAAATCAGATATTTTTATCGAAGTTATCGATGAACACATTTTAGAAAAGCTGCATGCTATACGAATGCTTGGAAACAAAGCAGCTCATGGACGTAATGTAAAATCAAGCGATGCACTTGCACTATTGAGAGATGCGTATCTGATTGGGCAGTGGATTTTTAAGACATACAGTGGATCAATAGATGATAGTTACCCACCATATTCAGAACCTAGCAATCCAGATATTGAGCGACATCATCTAAGTCAGAACAATAAGGATCTAGAGGCGCAGCTAGCAAAGGTAAAAGAAGAGCTATTGAGGCTCGAGACATCTGAAAAGATCGCGCAAAATCAAGCGCTAGAACTTAAGATGGAGCTTGATCAAGTTAAGTTAGATGAATTCAAAAATGCGTCATTGAAAGCGGCCTCTTCATTTGACCTCTCACCTTCGAGTACCCGACAGCTAATTAAACTGCATGATGCATTTTCCGAATACAACTTAACGGATGGGCAGCGTTCTTTGGTTGACAAACTCGAATTATTTCTAAGCAACAGAGAGGAAAGCGTATTTTTACTGAAAGGCTATGCTGGTACAGGAAAAACATTTATTACAAAAGGTCTTACTGAATACTTTAGGTCTGTTGGAAGAAATTATGTCCTTGCCGCCCCCACCGGCAAAGCATCAAAGGTAATTGCTAAAAAGACACAATCACCTGCATACACGATTCACAAGACAATTTATTCATTCAAAGATATTTCTGAGTATAAAGAAGATAACCTAGATGGGTCCGAGACATTTAAGTTCTATGCTCAACTGGCTGTTAATGAAATGTCTGCTGATACTGTTTACATTGTTGACGAATCATCAATGATTGCAGATGTATATCATGAGGAGGAATTCTTTAGATTCGGTACTGGCTACTTGCTCAGAGACTTTTTCAAGTTTGTAAATCTGGACCATAATGACCACAGTAAAAAAGTAATCTTTATTGGCGATGATGCCCAGCTTCCCCCTGTCGGAATGAATTTCTCTCCTGCTCTTGACCAAAAGTATCTATCTAGAGAGCACAATATCAAAAGTACTCTTTATGAATTGACTGAGGTTGTTCGTCAAAAGACAGACAGCGGGGTCATGCTAAACTCTATAAACCTTCGTAAATCTCTAAAGAGCGGGGTTTTTAACCAATTATCAATAGATACAAGCTATCCAGATATCAGCAACGTAAGCCATCAAGACTTGCTAGATGTATACCTTGAATCCTGCAATAGAAAAATTAACGCTGAATCTATAATTCTAGCTCATTCAAATGCTGATGTTGCTGCCTATAACCGCAAAATAAGACAGTATTTTTTCCCAGATAATCTAGAGATTTCTGCGGGTGATAAAGTGATGGCTGTAAGCAACAGCAATGCTTATGGGTTCTTTATATCAAATGGTGACTTCGGCCTGATTAGAGAGATTTTAGGTCCAACCGAGCGTAGACAAATAACCTTGCGTAGAAAGAGCTCAGAAACGAATGAGGTTGAAGAAATTTCCGTTTCGCTAGCTTTTAAAGACGTCATTATTGGGTTCAAAGATTTAGACGGAACCCCACATTTCTTCAACGCAAAAATTTTAGAAGACTTACTTTACAGCGAACACCCGGGACTTACTTCAGATGAGAGCAAAGCCTTATATTTAGATTTTTGCATCCGTCATAAACATTTAAAGCGTGGAAGTTTGGAATTCAAAGAAACTCTGCGTTCAGATGCATATTTTAATGCTCTAAGGCTTAAGTTTGGCTATGCAATTACTTGCCATAAAGCACAGGGTAGTGAATGGAACCATGTCTTTGTAAAATGTAAAACTCATCAGAATCAGCTATCTGCCGATTACTTTCGTTGGCTCTATACGGCAATCACTAGAACATCAAAAAACCTATACCTTTTAGACCCGCCAAACATAAAGATTGGTGCTGGTATCAAACCAGTTAACTCTCCAAATACCTTAATCTCTATGGCAGGCAGTCAGAATGCATCAAAGGCAAATCATCAAGATGTAAACGCTGGCGCCATCACAAATGGCACAGAAGAAAGAGATAACTTTGGCATTCCATCTCATGCACACTTTTCACTTGAGGTATTAGGGCGGGTTCGAAGGCTATTAAAGGGGTCCGACGTTAAAATCCAAGATGTTAGCCAAGGTCAGTACCTGGAAGTTTATTTTTTCGAGGCAAATAATGAGATAACGCGAATAGATATAGGTTATAACGGTAAGGGAAAAATCACGAGAATTACCGCCCCGACACAATCGGACCTTGGCCTCAGATTACTAGACATCCTTTCTCCTATCAATGGAATACTCATTGTTCCAGAGGCCTCAGGTCCGGACGCTGACTTCACGTTCAACCAAGATTTTCTGAACGAATTTCATTCAAGACTTGCACCTCTTGTGAGCGAACGAGGAATTAAGATCAACAATGTTGAGTCAATGGATTGGAAACAGCGCTACACATTTATCCAATCTGGAGAGTGCGCTGTAATTGACATTTTTTATAACGGGAAAAATCAATTCACAAAGTACGCACCCGTCAATAATTTCTGTACATCAGATACGTTAGTTTCTGAAATTCAGACTGTTATAACAGAAGGGCTGAACTCGTGATTACTAGCAGGGACGTTTTTTCTACTCGCAAGGAAGGCAAGCTTGATGAAGCCTACAAAATGGCGCTTGAGCTGATTGACAGGCCAGGTAACGATGAATGGGATATAAAGGCTTTTGCATGGTGCGTAATCGATTTAATTAAAAGAGACGCACAATCTGGAAAAAGTGAAGATATTCGTCGCTACTCTGATCAACTTCGAAGATTGAATATTGATGCATCAGACAAAATACTAACGGACCAAAGAGAGTATGCGCTCAGGCTGTGTAACCCCAATGGCCAAGAAATTCTCAAAGCAAAATCTCTAAGCAAACAAGGCGATCATCATGGAGCGTTAAACCTCTATAAACGTATATACAATAACGGAGATCAATCTATTGATGTTCAAACCGGCTTAGCATGGGAACTATACCGTGTCGCAAAAGGCATGACAGAACAAACGCCAGTCAATTTCAATGGCGCGAAAAGGTTCATTAATGACTACCTCAAACTAAACACGGAAAAACCATCTCTTTTGCACACTTGCATTCTTCAACTAGCAGAAAAAATAGCTAAAGAAGGTAAGTTAAATATGGGAGCTTTTGCTCGCATATGGGGTTTAGAAAATCTTCGGCCGGAGGACTATGCCCCATATGTTTCTGATGAAGGAAATTCATATCCATCTCTAGCGGAACGTGTTATTCAGCATGCCAGTAAAGATTCCTTCACGAACGATGCTTACGAAGAACTAATCTATTTGCTCCCCTATATCAATGATTGTATTAATAGATATCCAGATAATATCTGGCTAAAACTGAGCAAGGCCAGAGCATTAATGGCAACAAACCAAAGTAATGAAGCTTTTTCCTATGGCCTAGAAGTTGTCAAAAATAAGATCAACGACTATTGGGCATGGGAGCTTCTGGGTGACATCCATCAATCAAACTCTATCGATCTGGCAATTTCCTGTTACTGCAAAGCATTACTTTGCTCTACAGATATTAATTTTGTTGGCAAAGTTAAAATCAAGCTTGCGGATCTCCTATCAAAAAACGGGCTAATTTCAGAAGCTAAATTGGAAGTTGATCAACTTTTCATTTATCGCTCAGAGAACAATCAAAAAATACCTGAATCAGCAGAGATGCTCATGCGCAGCTCTTGGTATCAAGGCGCTATCAGCTGCAAATCGAATCATCAGCTTTACCTAGAGAAAGCCCCCTATGCAGAGGAGCTTTTATACAGTGATTTGCCTTGGATGAATGCAGTGTTAGGTGACACATATTTTATTGAAGGAAAAAAAGGTAAAGCTAAACGTAAACTTTACGTTCAATCAAGTCCAGTGCCGATGGAAGTCACAATTCCAGAATCAAAACTAAAATTTGATGCGGGCAAACCAGGGGCTGCCTTAAAGATCAAGGGCGAGCTCGGTAGAGAAGGCCGTTTCCAGGTCTATGCCATTGAGCATCGAATCTCAAATCAAAGCTGGGATATTTTCGAAGAGCAAATTGGTGTTGTAGACCATGTTAATAAAAATAAACGGCTAATTCATTTTATGATTAGCCGAGCAATTGATGGTGTTATTAATTTTTCAGACCTTCCAGAAGAATTCAAAGAAGGTGATGCCATTTCATTACGTTTGGCCAAGTACACAAGCGGGCAAGGAACCCGCTACAGAGTGCTAACGTCTAGCAAAACCTCAAAGTCGATTCCAAGCAGCATCTTAAAATCTTTCAGCGATGATGTTCGAGAAGAAAATGGCATGGGGTTCACAGATGAAGGGATTTTTATCCCGCCACCTTTAATTCGTCAGAATAATATAAGCGATGGTGACTTTGTCACGGGCCAGGCGATACTAAACTACAATAACAAAAGGTCCGAGTGGGGCTGGAAGGCAATTACAATCACCGAAGTTCAGTCAAATCATGAGGCTTAAATTCGATACATAATACATCAAGAGCACGCATCTACTCGGAAGAATACGGCAAAACACTGACCGTCCTACTGCTGGATGATATCGGTGGTTACCAGGATCCGAATGACTTTGATGAAGATGCGGAACTCTTAACCGACACCTATTCGAACTTTATTAACAATGGGCAGAAGCCGTACTGATTAACTAACAGGCGATGCGCTCAAATATTTTATGCCTGATTAGACAGCAAATTTACTGGATAAAAAATAATGAACACGAAAAAAAGACAACAGCTTAAAAAGAATTTTATCGGGAGGATTTTCGGTGCAGATAAGATATGCATCGAAAATGGCAAAGTTCAGTCAACAAAAAAAGGAGTTGTTGTTTCGTCTATTTCTCTCAGCGAATGCATAGTCTTCGCAGTCTATGAAAATGGAATTTTTGGCGGAAAGCTGACCATTGATGAAAATGGCCGGAAAGTTCAAATAAAGTTTTTGAAATCTGATACAGACGATAAATTCTTAGACATTCTAAACACAATTATTGCTAACAATATTGAAGCATATGTTGGTTCTTCATATGACTTTTTTAACCTTTATGCTCTCACTGAGTATCCAAGAGATTCAAGGTTAGATCTTCTTTCAAATTTTTGCGGCTATGTCGCAAACGCATACAATAAACAGAGTGAACTCTGGAAAAAATATATTTCTAGTGAAACCTTTAAAAAGGCACAGCTTCTAATTTCGAACCACCCGATTGACCCAGGTGCACTGAGGTCAAAATACGAGGCTATTTTCCCCCTGGTGTCAGAATAGTTGTCGCCTAATCTGAATAATCTAAATGTGAAGACCGGGGCGGATAAAGAGTGTCGAATGGCTCGTTATTCAAGTGAGCGTAAGGCCACTTTGCTCAAGAAGCTGTTGCCTCCCATCAACATGTCGGTTGCTGAGTTAGCTCGGCAGGAAAACATCAGCGAAGTCACTCTGTATAATTGGCGAAAACACGCCAAAGACGGAGGGACTCCTGTGCCCGGGGACAACAAACTGACCGATGAATGGCCTGCCGAGGCCAAGTTCGCAACCGTGCTGGAAACAGCTGCCCTTTCTGAGATTGAACTCAGTGAGTATTGCCGCCGCAAGGGGCTCTACCCGGAGCAGGTCCAGCAATGGCGCCAAGCCTGTATTTTGGGCCAGCAATCCGCTCGTACCCTACAGCAGGCCGAGAAGGCACAGGCCAAGGCGGACAAGAAGCGCATCCGGCAACTGGAGCAAGAGCTGCGTCGTAAAGACAAGGCCCTGGCCGAGGCGGCAGCTCTGCTGATATTGCAAAAAAGCTCGATGCCTACTGGAGCAGCGTCGACGAGGCCGATTGACCTCGTTGCCAGAGCGGCAGCAATACGTTGCATGGTGGCGCGAAGCGCTTG
>CAMFKP010000102.1 GCA_945957385.1 uncultured Aeromonadaceae bacterium | reverse complement strand
CTTCTTGCTTCTTGCTTCTTGCTTCTTGCTTCTTGCTTCTTGCTTCTTGCTTCTTGCTTCTTCTCTTGGAAAATATATCCCCTGTCAGCGATGACAGGTCAAATAAAATAAACTGCAGCGGAATAAATTATAAACAGTTAATACCGTTCATCTGGCTGAATAAATATTATTTGCCCTGAGTGTGATTTAATTTAATTAACTGTATTTTATGATGATTTATTTTATTTTGGCTTCGTTGTGTTGGCGTTTTTAATATTCAAACGGCTGCCGGAAATAATGGTTTTCGCTGGTGGTTCCACGTAAAAAATAACCCATGCAGATGCGCTCAGGAGAGTCGACGTAGCAATCGCCCTTTGAGCCCGGTATCAAAACGCCAAACGGCATCAAAGATCTTCATCAACGCCGGTTTGCCATGGCGTGACAGACAGATGGCATTGAAGCGATTGCCCAACCGTTTGATGTCTCGTACCTGTTCGCGCAGTTCATTCGGTAAACGCTGGGCGATGAAATCCGATAGGACAATGGCATCGGCATCCTGATAGGCGCGCTGCTGCATCTGCTCGAGTACCGTAGCAAAACAGGGTGCCAAATCCGTCCCCCCTTTGAAACTGCAGCCAAGAAAGTTCACCGCTTCCTGTAGCCCTTGTTTGCCCGTCAGCTCATAGCTGATCACCTCGGTGGAGAACAGCTGGATGATGCAGGGGCGATCCTCACTGATGGCGATCTGTAACAGCGCCATGCAGAAGGCTTTGGCGGCCTGTTCTGGATAACCACTCATGGAGCCGGAGGTATCGATGCAGACAATGAAGGGCCCTTTGGGTTTGAGTTCATCTCCGCTGCTGTAGCGACTTTCGCGCACGATGCGCGGGGCGCGACTCTGGCCCATAAAGTGGTAATTCAACAGGCGTCGCTCGGCCATCTGCTGGTAGAACAGGGTTTCGAGTTCCGGGGTTCCCAGCAACATGGTCTGTGACGGTAGCAGATGCTGCAGCTCACTGCTTTGGTGTACGCCGACCAAGTCATCGGGGATGGCATCCTGTTGCTCATACTGCATGACGCGGGTATCGATTTCGCTCAGTCGCTGCCGGCTTTGTTGCACATCGGCCGCGGCACGGCCCAGTTCCTCGGCGATCTGACGCAGCTCAGCATTGCGCGCCAGAAACTGGGCGTAATGCCGCAGCCGCTGGGTGTCACCCTGTAGCAGTTTGGCTGCGCTCAGATCCCACAGTTTGCCGGGGTTATCGGGCTGCAGTGTCTCTTCGACCGTGCTGGCAATTTCAACGCGATCTTCCAGCTCGTGCAGCATGCGTTCGCGTTCCTGATCGGCCAGGGCCAGCTCCAGGGCGACCAGCCGGTTGACGATGTCATCGCGCCAGCGGCTGAGAAACAGCTGTTTGCGCAGATGCGGATTGGACTCCTTGAGATTGGCTACCAGTGTCGTGGCTTGTTCCAGAAACGGGCTCTGTGCCAACTGGGCTATCAGTCTGGGCTCATGGGCTTGAAACTGAGTGGAAGGCAGTTGCTGGGTTTCCTGGTAGAGGCGGAACTCCTGCTCCAGCTCATCCGGTACCGGTTGATGCAGGACCTGGCTGCTAACCCCGCGACTCCAGCGACCGAGTTGATCGCGGATCTGCTGCTCAAAGCGCGGTCGGGATTTAAGGAAACCGACCACCTGCGGCGAGCCCATCAGGCCTCCGACCATGTCTTTGATCAATTCGGCATCATTGAATGACAACAGCGTCGACAGGGTATGCAGGTCGATCATGTCGTGCCTCCGGAGGCGTACTGCAGCAGGTTATCCAATGCTTCACGCGCTTCGGCCAGCAGGGCCAGCAGCGCTTCATCTTTCTGTACCAGTTGCAGCAGGCTCTCCTCGATCGGGAGCAGCCATTCCGAGCTGAGGAACAGATGCGGACAGTGGCTCGTGAACAGCTGACGCTGTGTGTGAATGTCGCGGCGCAATTCAGTCAAGGCCGCTTCGCGCACTTCAAGGGCCTCCAACCAGCGTTGTCTGAGCCACTCCGGCACGCCACCAGGACGGGCAAAGGCGACCGGCACCGGTCGGTTGGCGGCATCGCGTACCATCAGTTGCTGGCGATGGTCGATATCCAGTAATAACTCGACACTGGCCGCATCCTGATGCAGACGAGCCTGGACGCGACCGCCTTTACGCAACCACTGCAACAGATCTCGACGGCTCAGAGTGGCGTACCGGGTCAGCCGTTCCGGCTGCTGTGGATCGAGCTGGCAAGGAGTGAGGAATAGCAGTCGAAAGTGGGGCTGCCGGGGATCGAGGCCATTGGCTTTAAAATCTATTTGCCAGGTGGTGCGTTTGAGCAGCGGATTTTGCACGGACTCCAGTTGGCAACCCAACTCTTGCACCATGCCCTCTTGAACGTGTGCCAGCTCCTGTTGTTGTTGCTGCAACGCAAACTGCAGCCGGTCCTGCTCATAGGCCTGGTGACGCGCAAAATCGCCCAGCTGCTGGTGGAGTAATTCGCGGGCGTGCAGATCATGCCACAGGCAATCTTTCAACAGCAGCAGGTCCAGTGGCACTATCTGTTGCCGGCCGTTGAAGAAGGCGCTGGCTTGCAGCAGCCGCAGCGCTTTTTTCCAGCGTCGATCTGAGACATACAGGGATTGGCGATGTGTTTCGTCGGACTGGGTATTCAGCGTGGCCAAACGCTCACGCAGTTGGAAAAGCTGTTCAAACAGCGCATCGCCGAGGCTGACTTGGGTCAATGCCTGTTGCCAGGCCAGGTATTCCTCATCCTCGATCTTGAGGGTGGCGGGAACGGTATCTTGCGAGGGATCCTGCCGACTGGTCAGCATGGCGCGAAAGTTCTGCTTCTGCTGGATACGATCCAGCCACAGCCGGATTAGCATTCGGTCATACAATGCCTCCAAACCGCTCTGTTCCTCAGGAAGCTCATTGGAGGCGGTGACCAGCAGGCGCATCGGCACCCGGATCTCTTTCTCGCCATTGCGGAACCGACGCTCGTTGATGACCGTCAATAGCGTGTTGAGGATGGCTGGGCCGGCTTTCCATATTTCGTCGAGAAACACCACCTCGGCATCCGGCAGGTAGCCTTCGGTAAGGCGCAAATAGCGACCTTCATCCTTAAGCGCCTGAATCGACAAGGGGCCGAATACCTCTTCCGGCGTCGAAAAGCGCGTCATCAGATACTCAAAGGCCCGGCTGTCGCTGAAGGCACAGATCAGGCGGCGTGCCAGTAGACTCTTGGCGATACCGGGTGGGCCGAGCATAAACACGCTTTCGCCGCACAGGGCGGCCAGCAGACACAGGCGCATGGTATCCTTGCGCTCGTACAACCCTTGGGCGAGGGCATCGATCAATTTACCGATGCGATCCTGCAATGCTTTGTTATCCATGCCGACCTGCTTGCGAGAGAGGAAATGTCTGACGCTTATTTCGGCGCGGACGATCGGGATCACATCGCGGCGCCACCTACCGCTAATTGTTGTGATTAGTCTCACAAACGCAAGGGTTAGTTGCGTCCTGAGCGGCAAAAAGCGCCCGTGGGCGCTGATCACCGGCGGCTGAGATTGGAAAATGTTACACTGCCGCTGCGCCGGTAGCGGTGCGATAACATAGCGATTACAAAGGAGATTCCGGTATGTCGATGACACGACGTGAGCAGGGGTTGGCCGCAATGGGGTTGACGCTGTGGCAATTGCGTCGCCCCGAATGTCTGGTGCTACATCCCACCGCCACGATCGGCTCTGCAACGGATACCGGAACACCGAGCACCGCGCGCCGGCCTGTGCTTTGGTGGCAGGGGCCGCCACCTGCCTGGTTGGACGCCTTGGGAGGCTGGCTGGCGGGTCACGCTATCGTCTGTGCGCCGCTGGATAGCTCCGCTTGTCAACCGGGCGATCTGTTGTTGCAGATGGAGCCAGCGTTGCCAGGTGTGCCTGGTATTTCCGTATTGCCCGGTTATGCCGGCAAACGCGCGGTATGGCAGGGGTTATGTGCCAGTGGCTGGTGGCAAGATGCAGCCTGAGTGTCGGCCGCTGAGCGCAGCACAACTTGCGTTGATGTGGCCGATTGAATGTGCCGCTCACCGTTTCCCATGGAGTGAAAGCCTGTTGGCCAGCAGCTTTGGTGAGCGTTACCTGTGCGTTGGCCTCTGGTCTGGGGTGCAGCTTTTGGGGTTCTACGTTGCCGATTGGTTACTCGATGAGAGCACGCTGCACAATATCTGTGTCGATCCCCGCTACCAACGGCTAGGGTACGGAGCCTTGCTGCTAAATGACTATCTGCAACGCAGCGCCGCATTGGGCTGCCAGACTTGGTGGCTGGAGGTGCGCAACTCAAATGTGGGGGCGATCGCCCTGTACCAGCGGTATGGCTATCATCAGGTCGGTTGTCGCAAGGGCTATTACCGCAGTGATGACGGGGTTGAAGATGCATTGGTGCTGTCACGCCTGCAGGGAAGTGGCGAGTGAGGGGGCTGTGGTTGGCGCTGTGCATCGCTCTGCCTGGCCAGGCGGGGGTCTACAAGTATGTCAATGCCGCTGGCGTGGTCAGCTATACCGATGACCGCGATTTGGCGGCACCGTTTAACCCGGAAGAGCTGGAATACCTGGACCCCGATCCTGACAAGGTGCGTTTACGTTACACTCCGAGTGGTAATCTTTTCATCATCAATGAGTTACATGGTCCGGTTACCGTGTCGTTGCAGCTGAGTACCCGCGATGGCGTCGAGAGTCTGCACGATTTGAGCGAACCCATCATAGTGGCGGCTCAGTCAGAACAGTTTGTGGATCAGCTGCATTATCACGGCACCGGTGCTCTGGAGATCCATCATTCCTTCGTTATCGGGGCGCCCAGCCTGACGCAAGATGCTGATCTGGTGGTGCCCTTTCGTGGCCGTTACCGGATATCACAAGGCTTTGAAGGCCGTTTTAGTCACCATTTGCCAGGAAATCGTTACGCACTGGATATTCCGATGCCGGAGGGCACGCCGGTGCTGGCGGCCCGTACCGGTGTGGTTTTTGATATGAAGATGGGATTTAGTGGCAGCAGCCAGGACCCTGCTGCACGTGCGCGAACTAACTATATTCGCCTGCTGCATGGTGACGGCACCATGACGGTTTATGCCCATTTGCGAACCGGCACGGCCCGGGTACAGCCGGGGCAGAGTGTGGCGGCAGGGCAAATGATTGCCGAGTCCGGCAATACGGGTTACAGCACGGCGCCACACCTGCACTTTGCATTACAGCGCAATGATGGCCAGCGTCTGGTGTCTATTCCGTTTCACTTTCAAGGGCAGACGCCGCAACAGGGAGGCTGGCTGGGGAACTAGCGGTTTCGTCACTGGTATCCAGCAACCAGCTATCGAGCGCCTCTTTCAGGGTTTCCGCCGTCAGCCGTTGCGGTGCGCCGGAGGATCCGATGCGAAACTCGGTGAGCGACGCATTGAAATAGATGGGGGTGAACTCGCCTTGTGGCGTGTGCTCGAGGATCCAGACAGGTAGAGCCGCCTGCTGACGATAGTGGGCCAGCAACTGGGCTGTTGCCACGTCAGCATCACCATCAATGCGAACCCGTAGCCAGTCCCGGGTCAACCCTTGCCAGTTGTTATCCCGCCAGCGCTGCTCGAGCTGTTCACAACGACGACACTGGCCTTGTTGCAACCAGAGCAGGAGGGGTTTGCCGCTTTGCGTTGCGCGATAGGCTGCTTGTTGGTAGCCATTGGCGTTATAAAGCCAGCCGGCGTCTGCTGCATGACGGGTATCGAGCCAGCCTAACGTGGCGATGGCGGCAACACCAAGCAGCAGCGCACTGGCAATGATCTGTGCCCAAGGGCGGACGCGTGTCCAGTTCCAGTCTTTCACTCTCTCTATCCTGACCTGAGTGGTTTTCTTTGGCTCTGCCTATTGTGCACCTCTAGCAACTTTGAATCAAAAAGCTAACACCTGTACGCTAAATTATGGGATCCTTGGTCCGGCTTCCCATTTGGCCGGTGTTATTGGCCGAACAACTGTTATCTGAAAGGTTTTTTGTAATGCATGAGCTCCATTTGGTTCGCGTTTTTCGCAAGCGTATCGAGGGACTGAAAAATAAGGCTGCGCTGCGTGTCCAGCAGGATGGACAATGGCGTGACATCAGCTGGCAGGCACTGGGCCGCAGCATCGATTATCTGGCCCAGGCGCTGATCCGTCTTGGTCATCAACCCCAGCAAATGGTCGGGATCTGCGCACGCAACATGCCAGAGTGGACCATGGCGGATCTGGGGATCCTCGCCGCCCGAGGCGTCGTGGTGCCGATTTACTCTACCAATACGCTCGATCAGACCCGCTATATCCTCAAGGATGCGGGCATTCGTATTCTGTTTGTCGGTGAGCAGGCTCAATATGATCAAGCCCGACAGTTATTGGCAGAGGGCGCGCTGGATCACATCATCTGCTTTGAGCCAAGCGTGGATCTGCAGGCCTGCCCGCAGGCGGTGCACTTTGCTGATTTGCTGCAGTTTGGCAATCATGAGCCGGCTGCGGTCGCGTTGCAGCAGCGAGTGACCGAATATCGGATGGATGATCTGCTGACCCTGGTTTACACCTCTGGCACGACAGGTGAGCCGAAGGGTGTCATGGTGGATTACCACAATTTGGCTGCGGTATTGGTGATGCACGATCAACGTGTCACGGTTGGCCAAGATGATGTCTCGCTGGCTCTGCTGCCACTGAGCCATGTCTATGAACGGTATTGGACTTACTATGTGCTGTATCGAGGCGCGGTGAATGTCTACATTCGCGATCCACAGGCGGTCATGTCGGTATTGCATGATGTCCGCCCTACGTTGATGTGTGCCGTTCCTCGTGTCTATGAAAAGGCCTACACCATCATTCATGGCAAGGCAGACACGGCAAATCCTCTGCGACGAGCCATTTTCTATTGGTGCAAGAGCATTGGCCTGCGACATCTGGAAATGAACATGGCCGGTGAGCAACCGGGTCTGTTGCTTGGCCTGCAGCACAAAATTGCCGATCGTCTGCTGTTTTCCACCCTGCGCCAGCGTTTTGGTGGTCGAGTCCGTTTCTTGCCGGTAGGTGGTGCGAGACTGGCAGATGAAATCAACCTGTTTTTCAATGCGGCAGGCTTGAATATCAAATGTGGTTATGGGCTGACCGAAACATGCGCGACGGTTTCTTGTCCGCGGCATGACGATCTGGCTATCGGTACTATAGGCACACCGCTGGATGGGCTTGATGTCCGTCTGGGTGACGATAAGGAAATTCAGGTTAAAGGGCCGACGGTCATGCGTGGCTATTACAACAAACCTGAAGAGACGGCGAAGGTGTTCACTGCCGATGGCTATTTCCGTACCGGTGATGCCGGAGATCTGGATGCGCAAGGGCGTTTGCTGTTCACTGAACGTCTGAAGGAGTTGATGAAGACTTCCAATGGCAAGTATGTCGCGCCGCAAGTGGTAGAAGGGACGCTGTCCAAAGATCCGCTGATCGAGCAAATTGCCGTGGTGGCAGATGCGCGTCATTTTGTTTCGGCGTTGATTGTTCCATGCTTCGCGTCGCTTGAGGAGATGGCTCGTCAACTGGGGATCCAATATCAGAACAAGCTGGATCTGCTCAAGCATAGCGAGATCGTGGCCTGCTTTGAAAAGCGCATCAATGCCTTGCAAGGTAATCTGGCGAAATGGGAACAGGTCAAACGGTTTACGTTGTTACCTCGTCCCTTCTCGATGGAGTTGGGTGAGCTGACGCCGACGCTTAAATTACGGCGTAAAGCGATTGAACAGGCGTTTGGGGCCGAGATTGAGGCCATGTATCGCGCCGGTTGAGTCAACCCGCGCGAACAGGGTGAGGTTTATTGTTGTCTGACCCAGATCAGCTCTTCGGTCGCAAATCCCATCGATTGGGCACGGAGTAACAACCGTGCCCTTTCTTTCTCTGGCAGCACCGGTGTCCGTGACAGGATCCACAGATAATCTCGATTCGGGCCACAAACCAGGGCATAACGGTAGTCGTTATCTAGGTCGAGAATGGTGTAGCCGCCATAGAAGGGGCCAAAAAAGCTTACCTTCAAGTGGCCGATATCCGGTGTCGAGACGAAGCGGGCAACACCATCGGCTTGTTGCCATTGACCGTTCTTCGGATTGAACCCGCGATTGCGAACGCTAATGGTGCCGTCCGGCTGCAACTGATATTCCGCGCTGACCTGTTGTAATCCGCGTTCGAAGCGGTGGTCCAGCCGAGCAATTTCATACCAGCGTCCCAGATAGCGTTGTGGCGAAAAATCATGAACAGGCGCAAGTCCCTCTGGGACGCCTGTACAGGCGGTAAGCAGCACTAGACAAGTGAGTAATCCATATCGCAGCATCTGGTTCTCCTCCGTGATCACCAGTCTGGTGATCAATACGAACGTTCGTTTTTCTCGGATGAATCAGTCGGTAAATTAAGTTTTGCCAGCCAGCTCGTTCATCCTATTGGCGGTGGTTTGGTGGCCAAAGAACGTTTTGGCGACGAGTTAGAACGGAAAGTAACTATAAACACCAAATAATTATAACTAAGCCCAGTGTAAGGATTTTTTTTCCACGACATACCGGCTACAGTGTGAGACCCGTTTTGCAGGGTGCACCTTCTTGGCGCATCCGGGATGGCAGCAGCGATCAGCCAGCTCCCGAATTCCGATGGCAAATCGGTTTTCCGGTGCTGAAGGATCAGGCCGGTGTGACTGGTCTGGTGTCAGCGAGCCTCAAGATCGTTGATAATCCTGGCCTGTTGCCTAATTGACGCTGGTGTATGACCCGTGGTGATACACCTGGACGCTTTCCTGTCTTCAGGGGAGTGTTCGTAGCGACCTTTACCGAATATCAGGGAATAGACATGCAGATTGGAATACCGAGAGAAAGTCTCGCCGGTGAAACCCGGGTGGCCGCCACCCCGGTGACCG
>CAMFKP010000101.1 GCA_945957385.1 uncultured Aeromonadaceae bacterium | reverse complement strand
ACCGTGACCGAAGGGGTAGCGGAATATATGGAGTGGCTGAATAAGCGTTAATTGCGACCTGCCATGCCCGACGGCTGCGCACGGCGAATGTCGTGCGCCATCTTCTGACGAGTAACAACGGTTGCTCGTTTTATTTTTTGAGGACACATGAAAATCCTGGTGATAGGCCCCTCGTGGGTCGGTGACATGATGATGTCACAAAGCTTATACCGTACGCTGAAAGCGCAGCATCCCGATTGTGTAATTGATGTCATGGCACCCGCCTGGTGCCGCCCGCTGCTCGAGCTGATGCCCGAGGTTCACAGCGCAATTGCAATGCCGATTGGTCATGGCCGTTTTGCCCTGACCGAGCGCCGGGCACTGGGTAAGCAGCTGCAAGCGGAGGGCTATGATCAGGCGATTGTGTTACCTAATTCGTTTAAATCCGCACTGATCCCGTTTTTTGCCTCGATCCCAACCCGTACCGGTTGGCGCGGTGAAATGCGCTATGGTTTGCTCAATGATCTGCGTGTGCTGGATAAAGCTGCCTTTCCCTTGATGGTTCAGCGCTACGTCGCGTTAGCCTACGACGGGCAAATTAGCCGCGCCGAACAGCTGCCAACGCCACTGCTGTGGCCGAAACTGGTCATTGAAGATACCGAGATTGCCAACACCTGTGCGGCCTTTGATCTGAATGATGAGCGTCAAGCCATCGGCTTTTGCCCTGGTGCTGAGTTTGGTCCGGCCAAACGCTGGCCACACTATCACTATGCCGCACTGGCCGAGGCGCTGATCCGCCAAGGCTACCAAGTGCGTCTGTTTGGCTCCGCCAAAGATAAAGATGCCGGTGAGCAGATTATCACCAGCTTGCCTGCCGAGTTGCAGGAGCACTGCATTAATTTGGCCGGTCAGACCGAGCTGGCGCAAGCCGTGGCGCTGATTGCCGATTGCCAAGCGGTGGTCAGTAATGACTCTGGATTGATGCATGTGGCCGCCGCACTCGGTCGTCCGCTGGTCGCCCTGTACGGCCCGAGCAGCCCAGACTTCACGCCACCGCTGTCAGATAAAGCGACAGTTCTGCGCCTGATTAGTGGTTACCACAAGGTGCGCAAAGGGGATGCCGATGCCGGCTATCACCAGAGTCTGATTGATATTACGCCACAACAGGTATTGGATGCGCTGCAGCCGTTACTGAGTCAGGAGCAAGCGGCATGCGCGTGTTAATGGTCAAAACCTCCTCCATGGGCGATGTGATCCACACGCTACCGGCGCTCACCGATGCCAAGCGGGCAATCCCCGATTTGCAGGTGGATTGGGTCGTCGAAGAGGGCTTTGCTCAAATCCCAAGCTGGCATGTTGCCGTCGACCGCGTCATTCCGGTGGCGATCCGCCGCTGGCGCAAAAATTTGTTGAGCCCACAGACCCGTCAAGAATGGCATGCCTTTCGCCAGCAATTGCAAGCGCGAACCTATGATGCAGTGATAGACGCACAAGGGTTACTGAAAAGCGCGGCGCTGATCACCCGCTTAAGTCACGGCACCAAGCATGGCTTTGACCGTCATAGCGCGCGTGAGCCATTAGCTAGTCTGTTTTATGACTGCAAACACCCAGTGGCCACTCAGCAACACGCGGTCGAACGCACTCGGCAACTGGTCGCACAAAGCTTAAACTACCCGGTGCCGACACTGCTGGGCGATTACGCCATTGCCCGTCACTTCACCAGCACGCTACCGACCGATGCCGGCCAATACATGGTCTTTCTGCATGCCACCACCCGTGATGATAAGCACTGGCCGGAGACACACTGGCGTGAATTGATTGATTGGGTCGGCAAAAATACGGCACTGCGTATAAAATTACCGTGGGGAGCCCCGCACGAACAAGCACGAGCAGAACGCTTGGCCGCCGGCTTTTCCCACGTCGACGTTTTGCCCAAGCTAACCTTGGCACAAGTTGCCTCCGTACTGGCCGGTGCCAAGCAAGTGATTTCCGTCGATACCGGTCTCAGCCATCTGACCGCCGCACTGGATATCCCGAATATCACGCTGTATGGACCAACCGATCCGGGATTGATTGGTGGGTATGGGAAGGGGCAGATTAGTCTATCAGAAAAAAACATGAATAATATAAAATATCAATCCATTATAAATTTATTAAAATAAATCGATTCAGTAGTTGCTATACTCAGCCAGATCGCCACCCCCTATAGGGGTGGCTTAGGAAAAATAAATTTTTAATGCCTGGTCTCTTCAACAACAAAACCTTTTAAGCGCCGATTGAGGTCCCAACGCAATAGTTTTGGCAAGGCTTCCATTCTCTTAATTTGGCTACTATCTACAGCCTCAATATCTTTACTTAAAATCAAACTACTTTCATCTCTCCATCGATAAAAAATATGTTGCCCTGTTAATGGATAAGCACCTTTATCATCGATCCATAACGTAACATTATATCCAAACGCTCTTTGCTTATCGTCTTGGGGAGAAAGTAAATTCCTTCCAGCCAATGCCAAATATGATGTACCAGATAAGCTATAAGAATATAAAGTTGGCATAATATCTTTATGAGATCCAACTCGAGTAGGATCAAACACCCAATCACAATGTGATAATATAATCTTCGGGACGTAAAGATAAAAAGGAACGGCTTTATCTAATGCTTGCTCCATCGGGTAAAATGCTTTCACTCGCCTCATCTGATGATCACCTGTTGCGGCAATGATCGTACTGTCACCTACAGATGAATTTTTAATTTCAGTAATAAATTTCCCTAATGCATCTGAAGAGTATTGGTACGTTACCATCATTTCTTTTTGATCAATCCCACCATCTTCAGCATGAGAACGAACTCTATCAGTCACCAAAATGGATTTTTCATTATAATTACTTGGGATTGAGTACGGTGGATGATTAGTAACACTGAGAATACTGATAAATAATGGCTTCTCTGTATTTTCACTTAGTAATTTAGCAGCAAATCTAAATGCATATTCATCAGGGACTCCCCACGTCGTCATTTCTAACTCAGCCTCAGGATATATCTCAATCAGAGCATTGAGATCATAAACCGCATCAACACCCTGCCTAGGCAAATAATTACTAAAATTCCGCCACATCATATTACCAGGCGATATAAAAATAGTCCGATAACCATTTCTTTTATATAGTTCAAATGGATTATCCTCAAGCTTGATATTTTGCGCAGATGAGTGACTTATATTTTGCACTGGACTTTGGAAAAATAAAGCAGCAAAAGATGGCGCAGTTCCATTATCCTCTGACAAAAACCTTTTAAATAAAAAGTCTTTTTCAAAGTGCGATCTTAAATCGCCAAGCAAATCATTTTCAGGAAACTCATCTAACTCCAGCATATTGCTACCAAAGCTCTCCATCAATGCAAAAATAACATTTGGCTTATTACTAGCCAGCCAATGATTTTCTGGAGTACGGCCTTGCAAATTAAAAATTTGCATGTCTTTTTGCAATGCAATGCCATCATCTTTATTTACTGCACTAAATGAAACATCATTCCGCCGATCCTTTAATGCCCAGTCAATAGCAATAATACCATTTGGAACCATTTTATTTATCACATCAGATGTTGATACTTGAGCTTTATCTCTGCGTAGAGGTATAGAACTAAGGCTCCCTCTAGATAAAATAAAAATAACCGCCACACCAATGATTATATAAGAAACATCCACCCAAACACTTGGCTTAATATAAACAGGCAATCTTAACAATAATATTGAAAATAAGAATAACACTATTAATGAAGAAAAAGATGAAACTATTATTTTAACGACAGGATAGTCCTGCCATATATTACTTAAAACAGCTTTTGTATCATCGTCAATGAGGCCAAAGGCAAAGATATCAATAAATGAATGGTAAGTTTGATAATAATAGTAATTAGCAATTGACACTACTAAAACAACAAATAAAATTGCCGAAAACAATAAAGATGAAACCACAAAAAAATAAGACCAATATTTATCACTAAATGAGAAAAAAAAACCAACCAATAATATTGGAATAGTGGATATCGCAGCAACCTTTAAATCAAAACGCATTCCTGTCATCCACATGCGTTTAAAATCAGAAGCTCTATCCACAGCGACTTCAGTAGTTATAAATGAGTCAATCATGATATATCTAGCGACCATAAGGAAGACAGTAGCAAAAAACAACTGACTCCATATTAATCGAAAAGCAATTGATAATTTATCAAGATAAGAAAGATGCTCGATCATAAAACAGGATGCTCTCTTTTATTTTCTTTTGCTGTGTATGCTACAAGTACAATAAAAAACACCATATATAAAGTACCCTCGGCAAAGTCATTCACAAAGGAATTAAATAAATTAGAAACAAGATACATAGATAAAATCACGAGACCAAGCTTACCATCCTTACTCCTAAGCGCGATTAACTTTACCGCTGCAATAGTATTTATGGCAATAAACAACACAATACCATAAATACCTAACTGAACCCCCTGCATCAAATACTCATTATGAGGGTTATTTCTTACCCCTATGCTTTCATCTATAAACACAGGGATAAAACTCTCACTCGGGCCATAGCCAAACAATGGATTTTCCTTTATTTTATCAACCGCAGAAGCCCAATAAAATAAACGCAACCCCATAGATGACGCACAAGCTTCAGATGAATAGCTTTGGCTTGAAATGCACAATTTAGATTCTTGCACACCTAGTTTAATTCTGTCTACAGCACTATTATCAGTAAAAGACAAACCCACAACACCTAATAAAGTAATAAACAGTAAAAAGACCAACTTTCTAGTGCTAACAAAAATAATTGGCGCGACTAACATCGCAGCGAGCATTGCAATATACCCCGTTCTACCTTGAACGCAAAATATCACATTTAAAAATGCAAGACATGAAAGAAATAACATTGCAAATCGAGCGTAACCACATAAACGCATGCCAAAATAAAACATCATTACGCAATAGATAGCCATGAAGAAATTTTGCGTTATATGGAGCCTAAATACTGTTGGGTTATCAACATCAATACCGAACAAACTAACACCAGAAACCCAAACGAACAAAGATAAAAACAAAATAAAAGTATTAACACCACAAAAACCATACAGTAGAAATTTTATTTTATCTTTATATAAAAAAAACAAAGGTGATAGAAGTGGAATATATGCCCATTTTTTGTACTTCGAAACCAGCTTCCATCCCCCCGGATGATCTGATATCAACTGATGCAATATCAGTGATAAAAAAATGGTAATAGAAATAACCACAACAGGATGAGTCATTACATCAATCCATGTTTTCTTTGGCACCCAAAAGAAAGACCCTAGCAACATCAAGGCAAGACTCACATTAATTAATGCTGCACTAGATGGCAAAGCGGCACCTAAAAGAAAGAATAAAAAAATCAAAATCGGATTTTTAAACTTATTAGTGTCTAATATACCTATATTATTCATAAATTAATTCTCACTTATCACTGTCATTTTTGTTCATTTCCCACGCTACGGCATATTTGAGGTATGAACTCACCGCTTTGGCTTTGGCGATAGAAAAACCATCTAGCCCCGCTAAGAAACCGCGTTTAATCACGTATAAACGGATAAACGTCCACACCCCGTGTACCACCGGCTGCCAGCCTTGTACCCGCTCACCGCGCTCCGCCAGCGTTCGTCCTTGCCAGTGACCGTATTTGACACAACGGGCAAACATATCCTGATAATCAGCATACGAATAATGGATTACGTGCTGATCAATCTTGCGCGTGTTACGCGCCATAATGCGCGTGTGAGTAAATACCGGTGAAAAATCAGTGCGGGTGCGGTTAAAAATACGGCAAATATAATCGGGATATTGACCCGCATATGGCGTTGTCCGTTGCCCAATATAGTTCTTACGGCGGTTTTCTATCGCATCTACACCCAGCGCAGACACATCGGTGCTCTGCAGATAGGCCACGAGATCATCATCTAAACGTTCATCGGCATCCAGATTGATCACCCAATCATGCCGACAAAACGGCAAGCCATGGCTACGCTGTGGTCCATCACCGAGAAACGGCACACTGGTCACCACGGTCGCACCGGCGGCCCGCGCTAATTCACAGGTGCGGTCCTGACTGCCGGAGTCCACCACCACGATGTCATCACACACCTGCTGCAACGAGGCCAAGCAGGCCTGAATATTTTTTTCTTCGTTAAAGGAGATGACCAATCCGCTGAATTTCATGGTGTTCCTGTCTTTTATTACTTATCTATACTGGCGTATCGTTATGTTATCTCACGTACGTTACGCACACCCACTCGTACCCATGATACGCAGGCACCGGAGGTTGAGGCATAAATCACGCCTTCCCAGTGGCTTATTGTACCTTATAATTGATCACCCTGACATTTTTACCCCGGCCACCAACAACAGGTACTCCATGCTCCGATTTTGCTATTCCTTGCTGCTCTATGTGCTCCAGCCGCTGATTGGATTGCGTCTGTGGTGGCGTGGTCGCCGAGCACCGGCGTACCGCCGCCGCTGGACCGAGCGCTATGCCCTGTATCGAACCCCGGTATCACAACACGGCATTATTTTGCATTCGGTATCGGTCGGCGAAACACTGGCCGCAGTCCCTTTAGTCCGAGCACTACAGCAGCGTTACCCACAATTGCCGATCACAGTCACCACCATGACACCGACCGGCTCAGAGCGCGCCCGCGCAGCATTCGGTGACAGCGTGCAGCACCTGTACCTGCCGTATGATTTGCCGGATGCCATGTGCCGTTTTTATCGTCATCTACAACCTAAATTAGTCGTCGTGATGGAAACCGAGCTGTGGCCAAATATGATTTGGCATGCCCACCGACGCGGGATCCCGTTAGTGATTGCCAATGCACGGCTGTCTGCACGTTCGGCCCGCGGTTACGGAAAAATACGGCGTTTTATGGCGCAATTATTACCCAGAATTGCCCATATCGCCGCACAAACACCTGCCGATGGTGAGCGCTTTATCGCGCTCGGTCTGCCCGCGGCGCAACTAACCGTAACCGGCAGCATCAAATTTGATATCAGCGTCACTGCGGAGCAACAAAACGCCGCCTCCACGCTACGAGCACAATGGGCGGCGCAGCGCCCCGTATGGATTGCCGCCAGCACCCATGACGGCGAAGAAAGCGCGATCTTGCAAGCCCATCAAGCACTGCTTGCTGCATTTCCAGATCTGCTGCTCATTTTAGTCCCCCGTCATCCCGAGCGCTTTGCTGCCGTGCATGAGTTAGTGAGTAAGTACCAACTTTCAAGTGTCACGCGCAGCAGCCAAGCGCCGGTCACGGCGACAACGCAAGTAGTGGTAGGTGATACCATGGGCGAAATGATGGTGCTGTATGGCGTGGCTGATCTGGCCTTTGTCGGCGGAAGCCTGATTGAACGCGGCGGACATAACCCGCTCGAACCCGCCGCCTATGGCTTACCGGTCTTAATGGGGCCACATACCTTCAACTTTGCGCAAATTTGTCAGCAATTGGAAGAAGCCGGCGGCTTAACACGCGTCAGTGATGCGCGTAGCTTACAGCAAGCCGTCACCGAGCGTTTGCAGCAGCCTGAACTGGCTGCCCGCCAAGGTAAGCAAGCACTCACCTTCATGCAGCAAAATCAAGGTGCGCTGTCGCGACTATTAACTCTATTGGATACCGCTTTGTCTGGTAGCGAGAAATAAATGATGAGTGTGAACGTTATCTACCCCGGCACTTTTGATCCGGTCACCAATGGCCATCTGGATTTAATCCAGCGCGCCAGCCGCTTGTTTGGTCATGTCACCGTGGCCGTAGCGGCCAGCCCAAGCAAACAACCGTTATTTTCGCTGGATGAGCGGGTTGAACTCCTGCGCCAGTCTGTAGCCGCATTCCCCGATGTGACGGTTATCGGCTTTAAAGGCTTGCTGGTCGATTTGGCCAAAGCGCAGCACGCAACTGTGCTACTGCGTGGCGTGCGTGGCGTCACCGACTTTGATTACGAGCATCAATTGGCCAATATGAACCGCCGTTTGATGCCCGAGTTGGAAACCGTTTTTCTCACACCGAGCGAACAGTGGTCATTTATCTCTTCCACTCTGGTGCGTGAAATCGCCTTACACGGCGGCGATGTCAGCGAATTTGTACCGGCAGCCGTCCTTGATGTTCTGCGCCATAAACAAACTTACCGCTAAGCCGTCTCGATACTCGAACACCTGCACGTTAAATCCTCGACGACCTCACAACGGCGGAGCATGACTGGCTCCGCCGCGTACCCGCTGTGTCTGAGCGCCACCTGACGTTAACATGACTGATAAACTCGCTCACACGAGCTACGCGGCCACTTATCCGTAGAGACTTTCTCTGTAGATCATTTTGCTGTCGATGCTTTAGTTACAGGCGCTTGCGCCGGTGCCGGCTGACAATGTGGACAATAAAAACTGTTGCGCTGGCCGATCCGCACGCTTTCAATCGGGGTACCACACACGCGGCAGGGTTCACCCGCACGGCCATATACTTGTAAGGTTTGCGCAAAGTAACCGGGGCGACCGTCGGGCTGAGTAAAATCACGCAGCGTCGTGCCACCTTGTTCAATCGAGTGCGTCAGCACCGACTTGATAACACTCACCAACTGTTCACATTGCGCCAACGTCAGCGAATACGCCGGTAACATGGGATGCAAGCGGCATTGAAACAGGGCCTCATTGGCGTAGATGTTACCCACACCGACCACCACCTGATTGTCCATCAACCACGCCTTCAGTGCAGTACGCCGTTTACGGCTACGCTGATACAAATACTCGGCATTAAATTCCGGACTCAGCGGCTCTGGCCCCAATTTGGCCAATAATACATGTGAAAGCGGCGTCTCACTCCACAGCCAACAGCCAAAACGGCGCGGATCGTTATACCGCAATACCCGCCCGTTGCTCAGTTGTACATCCACATGATCATGCAACGCCGGCGGCGTACCGGCCGGCACCACACGTAAACTGCCCGACATGCCCAAATGGATAATGATCCATCCGACCACCCGCAAGGTGGCAGGCTGACTGATTTGCAACAGCAAATATTTGGCTCGCCGCTCCACTGCCGTCACGCACAGGCCAGACAACGCCATGATCTCCGGGGCCACCGGCCAGCGTAATTTCGGCTGCCGTACCACCACCTGTACAATGGTTTGCTGTAAAACATGCGGCAAAATGCCGCGGCGGCTAGTTTCGACTTCCGGCAATTCAGGCATCACAACGATCCTTTTTCACGCGACCACTTATCATCCAAGGTATGGATAACACAGGTGCAAACAACATGCGCCCTATCTTAGCAAACCCATCATAAAGCGCACGCCACACGCAAATGTTCCGCGCAGGCCAAATCGCAAACATAAAAAAACCCAGCCGAAGCTGGGTTTTTGACAAGTCAGAGAAGAAAAATTA
>CAMFKP010000100.1 GCA_945957385.1 uncultured Aeromonadaceae bacterium | reverse complement strand
CTACCTGCCCGCTCTGACTGTCGACGATCGGTTGGAACCAGGCCATTAGTTGATCCTGCCGGATCGCGGTCGCCAAATCGCGCTTGATCATCATTGCCTCTATGGCTTCGCGGTAGAGGCGACGGGTAAACAGTCGAATCGACTGTGGGCCTTGTTTGGCTTTGCACAGGGCATAGTCGGCACAGCGCAACACTTCTTCTGCCGTATGAAATTCCAACCTGCCGACGACGATACCGACACAGATTTGGATTTGGATTTCCAAATGCTCGATCCGGAAGGGTTCGGCGAGCCTGGCTTGCAGTTGCTGAGCCGTACGTAGCGGTTCAAAGCGATCTTTCAGTGTGGGCAAATAGAGGACAAACTCATCGGCGGCAATTCGGGACAGGGTTTTCTTCGGGCAGGCGGCATTCAAGCGTTGGGCGACTTCGTGCAACAACTGATCCCCGACACCATGCCCAAACGTGTCATTGATGTGCTTGAAATGCACAATGTCGATATACAGGATGCTGAAGGGTTCCTTATCCTGATCCAGACGTTGCTCATCTAAGTCATGATCCAGCAAGGCTTGTAACTGATGCCGGTTCAATAAACCTGTTAGGCTGTCATATAAGCTTAATCGCTTGATTTTACTCTCGTTATTTCTTCGCTCTGTGATGTCATGCAACGTGATTAGCCAGCTGTCCTTTCCCGAATGCTCCAGCGCGACCAGATTCAGCTCGCAGGGCAGCCGAGAGCCATGGCTGGTGACGAGTTCCCACTCAAAGCTGTGTTGCCCTAACTGCAGCATTTTCTGGAAGCGGGGCGCGCTGTAGGGTTCCTTGGCGTGATCGGCGGGAAGCAGTGTGGCGAAGGGCAAGCCGAGAGGTGCTTGAGCCTGTTGGTAACCGAGCAGTTGCAGCGCGGTATCATTCATGTTCATCAAGCGCCCCTCGTGCAGCATCAGTATGCCAACGGCGCTGTTTTGGTACAGGGCGGCGAATTTCTGCTCTATTTCCTGCAGCTCTAACGAGGAGTTCTGGCGAGAGGCTAGCAGTTGGTTAATGACCCGGCTGGCCAGAGCGATCTCATCCTTGCCTTCGACCGACAGTTGGGCACTCCAGTTACTGTGGGCTAATTGTCGTAGCCCTTCCTCCAGCGAGTGGAAGCGGTCAGAAATATGGCGTCTGAACAATCGCAAAAAGAGGAATAATAAGATCCCGCCGCCCAGCAAATTGGTGCCCAGTAAGATCCAGAGGGAGAGTTGACCGGTGTGATACAGGGTGCGCGGAGTGGTGACCTCGAGCTGCGCAATGCGATGCTGATTGATATCCAGCAGATCGCTGTAGGCCAGCAAGCGGTCGCCCTGTAGCCAAAGTTGCACCTCAGGGTCGGGCGAGGAGACCGGCGTGGCCTGCTTGCTCAGTCGATAGGTAGTGTCCGCCGGCTTGAGTTGAGCCTCGGTTGTCAGAATTTTCATGAAGCGGGAGGGGAAGAAGGCGTTGACTGACTTGCCCCAAATCATCCAGCCGGCGACCGGCCCCTGAAATTCGCTACTGAGGACAGGGGTCATGGCAATCAACCATGGTGACCCTTGCAACGTGATGATACCGGATACCGGCTTGAGCTCGACGTCAGGATGGGCGAGGGCAAATGCCAGACGGCTGCCGATACCGGTCTCGGAGAGTAATTGCTGCTGGATTGCCGCTGAGAGCGAGCGCAACTCGCTGTGGTTCTCGTCCAACATGCAGCCCAATCGTATCTGGCCGCGGCGATCTAGAAACAGCATCAGGTCGACATCATTGGCGTGCAGTGATTCTACGTTCAAATTGCGCTGGCGATAATCAGGATCGCCGATGGTGAGCATGCGATAGGTCTCGTCCCAATAGGCCCAATCGATGCTACGTGTGGCCATCTCATTGAGACGTAAATTGATGGTTTCTCTTGCCTGATGGTTGGAACGCGTCAGAAATTGGTTTTCGATCTCGGCAATTGAACTGAGAAAAAACAAACAGAGCAGTAATAGGCTGCCGCCCATGACAAGCAGGAGACTGCCAGCAAACAGCAAGGTGGCCCGTGTCGCCAGACGGCTGTTGCGAAAACGGGAAAACATCGACATGAAGGCGCCGTTTTATTGAATAAACAGGCAGTTAATCTAACTCAGCCGCCCCGGTAAAAATATGCTGCAATCGGTAAATGCCGGGCTGGCTCACAGCGGTCATGCTGTTCTGTCGGCGAGGCAACAATAAGTAGGGGCCGCTTGCGGCCCCTGAGGTCATGATCATTCGGATTGAGACCCGGACTTTTGTTTGCCTTCACTCTTTTTACGGGCCCAGTCCGGTTTGCCTTTGTTCTTGCGATCTCGATGGCGCTCTTTTTTGCGAGGTTCCAGCTCGGCTTTTTTCTTGGCCTGCTTTTTCTCTTTTTCCTTTTCTTTCTTGGCGTCTGGCTTCTTCTTGCCGCCAGCGGAAGCCATCTTGTGTTGTGGCCGCAGTTCGTCAATGACGCGACGGCGCAACCCTTCACCGGTGTAACGCTCGATACGTTCGAGCATGGGTACATCGTGTGCCTCGATCAGACTGATGGCGGTGCCGCGTTTGCCTGCACGGGCTGTGCGTCCGATGCGATGGATATACACGTCCGCTGTCCGCGGTAGGTCATAGTTGATGACGTGACTGACGTCGGGTAAGTCGATGCCGCGGGCGGCAACATCGGTGGCGAGCAGAATGGCCACTTCTTCATCGCGGAAACGGCGGATGGCTTCAACACGACGCTCCTGCTCCATCTCGCCGCGGATCCAGGCGCAGTCGATGCCTTGGGCATTCAGCTGAGCAACCAGTTCAGCAAGGCGCTCGCGGGTTTTTACGAAAATGATGCTGCGCTTAACCTCTTCGCTGCGCAGCAGGTGCACCAACAGGGCTAGCTTGTGTTCCGGCGAGTCGGCCAGATACATCAATTGCTGGATCTTGCGTCGTTCACTGCGGGGTGAGTCAGCGTGTAATTCGACGGCATCCTTCAGCACCTCGTTGGCGAAACGGCTCAACCCGTTGCCTTCCAGCGTGGCCGAGAACAACAGGGTCTGTTTGCGCCAGCGAGCCTCGGCAGCGATACGTTCGACATCTTTGATGAAGCCCATATCTAGCATGCGATCGGCTTCGTCGAGGACCAAAATCTCGATCGCCCGGCTGTCAAAACTTTCGGCTTCAATGTATTCCAGTAACCGACCCGGCGTCGCGATGACGATATCCGTAGTTTGCGTCAGGGCCGGCAACTGCTTCTCGTGTTCGATACCACCGATGATGGTCTCGATTACCAGATGGGTATGTTGTGCTAGCGCGCGTGCCTGTTCAGTAATCTGTAACGCAAGTTCTCGGGTTGGTGCCAGTACCAGTACGCGGGCCGCCCCAGCGCGACGGCGCGGGTAATCCAGCAGGTGTTGCATGCAGGGCAACAGGAATGCGGCAGTCTTGCCTGTTCCTGTCGGAGCCGATGCCAACACGTCGCGCCCGTCCATGGCCGCCGGAATGACTTGCTGTTGTATCGTGGTAGGACGGCTGAAACCCTGTTCGGCGACCGCCTGTAACAGGGCAGGATCGAGATCCAGTAATTCGAAGGACATGTGGCTAAGTACTCGTTGCAGGTATTTGGACCGCCATTATAGGCCAGCAGCGTGATAAAATCCGCAGCCGGTAGTGCAGTTGTGTATGAGCAGGCTATGAGCTGTCGTCCGTTTCGTTTCAAGCAGTTTGTGATTCACCAAGATCGGTGTGCGATGAAGGTCGGTACCGATGGCGTGGCGTTGGGGGCCTGGGTGCCCCTCGAAGGTGCGCGTCGCATTCTGGATATTGGCACGGGTACGGGCTTGATTGCGCTGATGCTGGCGCAGCGCTCGGCTGAAGCGTGCCACATTGATGGCGTTGAGCTGGATCCTGCTGCCGCGAGCCAAGCCGCAGAGAATGTGATGTCCTCGCCCTGGCCGGATAAGGTGACGATTCACACTGGCCCGATACAGCATTATCACGCCACGATGCCGTATGACCTTATCGTCTCGAACCCGCCTTTTTTCCGACATGGACAGGCCTTTGCCAATACCAGCCGTCAGCAAGCTCGTCATACCTCGACGTTGGGGCATCAGGAGCTGTTACAACATGCGACGCGTCTGCTTACGCCAGAAGGGGAGTTGGCCGTGATTTTGCCGATCGACGAAGCAGAGCAGTTTCAGTGTTGGTCAGCGCAACATGGTTGGAATCTGGCCCTTGGACAGCGATTAATTCCGCGACCAGGCAAAGAGCCAAATCGTTTTTTAATGCTAATGAGCAGAAATAAAAACCGCCATATTGGCCAAGATGTCGTTATCTGTGCTGATAACGGGCGTTATTCCGATATATATTCCCGTTATGTCGCTCCGTTCTATCTCGCGCTCTAAACGCGATCTTGCGCCAAAATCCTATTGCTTTATCCTGCATGGCCTATTCGCCTTAGCAAGATCCTGGATGATCCTGCTGGCGTAATCGCCATGGACGGTGATTCACTCTGCGACCAGATGGTCGACCTCATAAAAAATAAAAAGCATAAAATCAGCCAGTTACAGAGTTGGAGTTCACCTTGAATCAAACAATGAAAACCGCCGATATCATCGGTTTAGGCTTTATGACCTTTGCGTTCTTTCTGGGCGCGGGCAACATCATTTTCCCCCCTATGGCCGGTTTCTTGGCCGGTGAGTCTATGTCCTGGGCCATGCTGGGCTTCCTGTTGACCGGTGTTGGTCTGCCGTTGTTAACGATTTTAGCTGTCGCACGTGCCGGCGGTGGTTTGCTGACGATGACTCGTCTGTTGCCACCATCGATCGGCGTCGCTATCGCCGTAGCGGCATACCTGATTATCGGGCCGGCCTTTGCAACACCGCGCACTGGTTTGGTGGCTTATGAAATGGGATTGAAACCCTTTCTGGGCGCGGCCGCAGGACAGGGAAGCTTGATTGCATTTACGGTGGCGTACTTTGGTTTGACGCTGTTCTTGTCTCTGAATCAGGGGCGTTTGCTGGATGCGATTGGCAAGATTCTGACACCTGTTCTGGTGTTGTTACTGCTGGTGCTGGCGATGGCCGTGCTCGTTGCACCACAAGGCGTCGTTCCGGCACCATCAGGTGATTATGTTGCTCATCCTGGCATCAAGGGTCTGCTGGAAGGTTATAACACCATGGATACCTTTGGCGCTTTGATGTTTGGCATGTTGATCATTGATGTACTGCGTGACAAAGGCATCACCGATCAGCGTTTACAAACGCGCTATCTGATTCGTGCCGGCCTGATTGCCGCCGCAGGATTGGCGCTGGTATATGTCTCCCTGTTCCGTCTTGGCGCAACGTCTGGTGGTTTGATTAGCAATCCGGGCAACGGAGGCGAAATCGTTGCTCTGTATGTCGCCAAGTTGTTTGGCCCTGCGGGTCAATTGATTCTGGCCGGTATCGTTTCGCTGGCTTGTTTGACCACGGCAGTCGGATTGACTTCGGCGTGTGCAGACTTCTTTCATACTCTGTGGCCTCGCATCAGTTACCGGACACTGGTCGTCGCTATGTGTGCTATCTGTGCTTTGGTCGCTAACGTAGGGCTGTCCACCCTGATTTCGCTGTCGATCCCCGTGCTGGTAGCGATTTATCCGGTGGCGATCGCCTTGGTTGCGATGACGTTCCTCAAGGATCTCTATGCCCATCCGCGTCTGGCTTTCCGCTTGGTTCTGCTGGTTTCCATGTTGTTCGGTGCGCTGGATGGTTTGAAAACGGCAGGTCTGAATCTGGAACTCTTCCAATTCCTGCCGTTGTTCAATCAAGGACTGGCGTGGATTATACCGACCTTGACCGTCATGGTACTGAGCGGGTTGCCGCGTCAGCCAGCACAAACGTTGGCAGAAGAGCAGGCATAACTCGAACCGATGCAAAAGGGGGCCGATGGCCCCTTTTTCGTTCCTATGCCGCGACTGTTCATGGTGCTGCGTCGAGAGCCAGCATCTCGTCGAGCACTTGTGGTAGCCAGAGATCGAGACGGGGATCAGTCAGCTCATATTGGTTGGTTTCATCAAGCGCCAGCCCCACGAACCAGTGCCCATCGTCACTCAGTGCTCGCGACGCCTCGAACTCGTAACCTTCATTCGGCCAGTAGCCGACCAACAGACACCCTTTGGCGAGCAATTTGTCATGCAGTAATCCCATGGCATCCAGAAACCATTCTCCGTAGCCGGCCTGATCTCCCAGACCAAACAAGGCGACCCGCTTGCCAGCGAGATCGATATGGTCAATGTCGTCCCAGCAGCCTAGCCAATCTTCCTGTATTTCACCGAAATCCCAGGTTGAAATACCCAGTATCAGGCATGAATAGTCGGCCATCTGACTGACGGGAACATGGCGCAGGTTGTGTAAACTGACCAGCTCAGCACCGAGGCGAGCCTGGATTTTTTCGGCGACCATCTCGGTGTAGCAGGTGCTGGAACCATAAAAGAGTCCGATCTTCATGTGACATCTCTGACTGCAAAATCCGGCGGGATGGTAACAAAAAGCACCGCTTGGCGGGAACGGTACTGACGACAGATTATTTTTTGTTGTTATCGAAAAGATGATTGAACCGTTCGTAAATCAGATCGCGCTCTTCGGGGGGGAGTTGGTAGAAGTAGTGAGTAAACAACCGCAACAATTGTGAACGGTTCATGCCGTCGGTTTCGGCAATGTGTTTGAGATTTTCAATGCATTCCAGGCTCATCGAGTAGGTTGCCTTCTTGAAGATGGCGCGCAACTCCTGAGCCTCCTCAGTGAGATCTTCCGGCTCAGGGGCCAGCGGGATCTGCGTTTGCGGGCGCGGAATCATGATCTTGCGTGAATGCCCCAGCGCGTAGAGTTCGGCGTCGTTGATGAACTCGTCGAGCGTGATCGGCTTGCTATTCTCCTCGTTGGTTGGCGCTTCAGCAGCAGGAGCCTCATGCTTTTTTTTCAGGTCTGACAGGCCCATAACACGTCCTACAGATTGAGAAACTCTTTGGCGATGGCCCGGATCTCTTCGGCGGCCTTCCCATCCGGCTCGATCTCCATAACCGATAAGCCACGTTCTTCACTGTCGTCGTAGACATTGCGGCTATAGATGATGGAGTCCAGTACCTGGACGCAGAATGAACTGCACACCTCCTTGGCCTCCAGTATCCTTCTGGCCTGGTTGGGCAGGGAGGGGCACTGTGTCATGACGACGGCGGCGCTCAGGCTTGGATTCACCATTTTGCACGTGGTGATGATGTCCTCCATGTGCGGCAGCGTCTTCAGATCGCGGCGTTTCGGCCGCAAGGGTATCAGGGCGTGAGAGGCGACCGACATCGAGGAGCGCAGCGCTCGGTTGTCCTGGCCGCCACAATCGACGACGACAAAGTCATACCGGCTTTTGAGGCTCAATAAATCTTCACGAATATTGCCATACAGCTGAACACAGTTAATGGAGGGGAGATCCGTGTTGTCTTTGCGCTCCTGGATCCAGTCAGAGGTGGTCCGTTGCGGGTCGCAGTCCACTAGCAGCACTTCACCCTGATAGTTCCGGCGAAAATAGACCGCCAGATTTTGCGCGAGACAGCTTTTGCCGCTGCCACCTTTTTCGCCGCCGACCAGAACAATCATAAGGCACCACCTCAGATGGGTTATTTACCGACACAGGAGAGATGGCTTGAGTATAGATAAAGAATTGTCGACAGGCGGGAAGAGCAGGGGGCAGTCGCCGCTGCCCCCTTGTTTTTATTCAGAAATGTGCGCTGACAATCTCTTTGGTAAACGACTTCTCGCAGTACTTGCATTTCATGCGTACATCGCCGTTGACTTCGCGAATCGAGAAGCTGCTGGCTACCGGCTCGCTGTGGCTGATGCAATTAGAGTTGGGACAGGCGAAGACCCCCGAGATCTGTGCGGGTAGCTGCAGTTGATGCTTCTGCACGACTTTAAAGTCTTGAATGATGTTGACGGTGGCCTGTGGTGCAAATAGTGCCAATTGATTGGCTTGTTCACCGGTCAGTGAGGTGTTCTCGACCTTGATCAAATCCTTGGCACCCAGGGCCGCAGATGGCAAGTTCAAGCCGACGGTGATGCGTTCACGGGTATCCAGCAGGTGGAATAACTTGAGGATCTTGATGCCCTGACCCGCCGGGATATGGTCGATAACCGAGCCATTACAGATGGCCTCGACCTGCAGTTGTTTCTTCTCGGACATGGGGTGCTCCTTATACGGTTTCATTCAGCACGAGGGCTAACAGGGCTTGACGGGCGTAGACGCCGTTTTCAGCCTGCTCGAAGTAATAGGCATACGGTGTGGTATCGACATCAATGTGGATCTCGTCGACCCGCGGTAGCGGGTGCAGGATCTTCAGATTGTCCCGAGCTCCAGCCAGTGTTTCCACCGTCAGCACATATTTGGCGGCAATGTGGCGATACTCGGTTTCGTCAAAGCGTTCCTTCTGCACCCGGGTCATATAGAGGATGTCCAATTGCGGGATGATCTCCTCCAGTGTTTCGTGCACGCTGTATTCAATGCCGCGCTCTTCAAGTTCTTCGCAGATGTAGTCCGGCATCGCCAGCGCTTCTGGTGAGACAAAAAACAGACGGGCATGGAACAGACTCAGCGCCTGGGCCAACGAGTGCACCGTACGGCCGTATTTCAAATCACCGACAAAGGCAACATTGAGCCGATCGAGGCGCCCCTGGGTTTCATACAGGGTGAACAGGTCCAGCAGCGTCTGGGTCGGGTGCTGATTTGAACCATCACCGGCATTGATGACCGGTACGCGAGAAAATTCCGCCGCCAAGCGGGCGGCACCCTCTTGTGGATGACGCATCACATAGGCATCGGTGTAGGAGGTAATGATGCGCACCGAGTCGGCAAGCGTCTCCCCTTTCTTGGCGAGTGAAGTATTGCCGGCATCGGCAAATCCGATCACGTTGCCGCCCAGACGCTGTACCGCGGTTTCAAACGACAGGCGGGTACGGGTCGATGCCTCGAAGAAGCAGCTGGCGACCAGTTTGTTGCACAGCAGATCGTGACGCGGTTCCGCCTTCAGGCGACTGGCGGTTTCTACCACCAGCTCCAGCTCACTGCGGGTTAGATCGGAAATGGAGATGATGTGCTTCTGATACAGGGGGTTGGCCATCGTCTGTGTTTCCTTAACGTCGGCAAGGTGGACAATAAAAAGCCCCGGAACCGGGGCTCGAACAAATGGCAACACAAACCGGAATACGGATCCGCAGGCTGCAGAGCGCGGCGTCTGACTCTGGATGACAAACGTTTGGCAGCATCAGCTTCTCTTCTCATCGGAACATGTGTGCGGGCGCAGGGATTATAGAGCATGCAACCCGGCATGTTAATGTGCGGACAGGGCGTAAAGGAGGCGTTTTTTGTGACGGCGAGCAGAGTGTGGTCGACGTAACGCCTAATTGTTGCGCAGTCGTACGAGAGGGCTCGAAAAAGGCCTTTACCTTTGGGGATCAGTTTGTATAATGCGCCTCGTTGAATGCAGGGGCGTAGTTCCAATTGGTAGAACAGCGGTCTCCAAAACCGATGGTTGGGGGTTCGAATCCCTCCGCCCCTGCCAGATTCAAGAAAACCCGCCGACAGGCGGGTTTTTGTTTTGTCGCCTGCCAGGATTCGCTAGCCTTTCTTGCTTCTTGCTTCTTGCTTCTTGCTTCTTGCTTCTTGCTTCTTGCTTCTTG
>CAMFKP010000099.1 GCA_945957385.1 uncultured Aeromonadaceae bacterium | reverse complement strand
GTCAGAGCGGGCAGGTAGTTGGCCTGGAAGCCCTGGTGCGTTGGAAGCACCTGGAGATGGGTTATGTTTCGCCAGCCAAATTTATCCCCATCGCCGAAGAGGGGCACCTGATTATCGAATTGGGTGAGAAAGTGTTGCAAATGGCTTGTGACTTCGCAGTCCAGTTAAACGCCTGTCGAGCCCGTCGTAATTTGCCCCCCCTGATCATGCATGTGAACCTTTCCGCACGCCATTTTGCCAGCCCGCATCTATTACCGCTACTCGAGCAAACATTACTGCACAGTGGTTTGCCGGCCAGCCAGCTGGCGGTAGAAATCACCGAAACTACACTGCTGGAGTCACCACGTGATGCGATCCGGCGTATGCATGCTATCCGCCAGCTAGGTATCCATCTGGCGCTTGATGACTTTGGCACCGGTTACTCGGCGCTCAACACCCTGTGTCAGTATCCGATTGATATGGTGAAGCTGGATCGCAGCTTCGTATTACGGTTGATGGAAGGCAAACAAGGCGAACTGCTGGTCCGCGCCATTATCAACATGGCGCGGGATCTGGGACTGGATGTGATTGCCGAAGGGGTCGAGCTGCAAGCCCAACGCGACAAGCTGGTCGAGCTGGGTATTCGCCAGATACAGGGCTTCTACTACTATCGACCTATGTCTGGAGAGGATCTAGGCAGGCTCAATGCCTGCTAAATAAAACCGGGGCCTTTGGCCCCGGTCTTGTTTGCTGGCTAGCTCAGGCATCTTGCTCGGCACGCCGAAACACCGGGCGCGTCGGTGTCGATATCCCAGGCTCATAACGGTAGCCCGCAACATCGAACGTCAGCAATCCGTCCGGTCGATCAATGCCTTGCGTCAACACATAGCGGCACATGAGGCCACGCGCCTTCTTGGCATAAAAACTGATGATCTTGTAGCGGCCGTTCTTCTCATTCTCAAATACCGGTGAAATCACTTCCGCCTGCAACTGCTGCGGCTGAACCACTTTGAAGTACTCTTCCGAGGCAAGGTTGACCAGTACGCTGGAGGATTGTGCCGCCAACTCCTTGTTCAACTGCTGGGTTATGATGTCGCCCCAGAACGCATATAGATTACGGCCACGGTGTGTTTCTAACGCGGTTCCCATCTCCAGACGATAGGGCAGCATCAAATCCAACGGCCGCAAAACCCCATACAAACCAGAGAGAATGCGCAGCTGTGCTTGCGCCTTAACCAACTGCTCGGTGGTCAGCGTCTCTGCTTGCAAACCGGTGTAAACATCACCTTTGAACGCAAAAATCGCCTGTCGAGCCGCCGGCGGTTGAAGTGGCAGTGCCCATTGGGCAAATCGCGCCACATTCAACCCTGCCAGCTTGTCGCTGATGCTCATCAGCGATGCCAGCGCTGCCGGTGTGAGTTGACGGCACACGCCCACCAGCTCACTCGCCTGCGACAAAAAATCGGGTTGCGTCACAGGGGTATCTGGCAGCGACGACTCATAATCGAGCGTCTTGGCCGGAGAGATCACCATCAGCATGAATCGCTATCCTCAAGCATTAATCGAGCGTGACATTACTCAGCAGGCCACCATCTGCCGCGACACCACCATCCAGTTTGATCATCAGGCGGACATCGTTGGCCGAGTCGGCATGCGCCAGCGCCTCGTTATACCCGATCACCCCCTGCCGGAACAGATCAAACAAGGATTGGTCAAACGTGACCATGCCTTGCTCGCGGGACTTGCTCATCACCTCTTTGAGACGATGGAGTTCGCCCTTCATGATGATATCGCGCACCAACGGGGTATTGATCAATAACTCGAACGCCGCGCGGCGGCCTTGCCCGTCACGGGTTGGGATCAATTGCTGGGCGACGATACCTTTCAAGTTGCAGGAGAGGTCGTAAAGCAACTGGCGATGCTTCTCTTGCGGCACCAGGTGCATGATGCGCTCCAGCGCCTGGTTGGCATTGTTGGCGTGCAGGGTCGCCATACACAGATGGCCGGTTTCAGCAAACGAGAGCGCAAATTCCATGGTTTCCTGGGAACGGATTTCACCGATCAGAATGACATCCGGCGCCTGGCGCAAGGCACTCTTCAGCGCGGCATCGAACGATTCGGTATCCGTGCCGACTTCACGCTGAGTGATCAGCGAACGGCCGTGGTGGTGCACAAACTCGACCGGATCTTCAATGGTCAGGATGTGACCGTCAGTGGTCCGGTTGCGGTAACCAATCATCGCAGCCTGGGTGGTCGACTTACCGGCCCCCGTCGCACCGACAAACAGCAAGAGCCCCCGTTTTGCCACCCCCAACTCACGTAAAATACCTGGCAAAAACAACTCTTCGACGGTCGGAATATCAGTCACAATGCGCCGACATACCAGCCCTGGCGAGCCCATTTGCCAGAAGCAACTAACCCGAAAACGCCCCAGCTCGGGGCGTTGAATGGCAAAGTTGGCTTCATGTGATTGGCAATAACGTTCAAATTGCCCGGGCGTCATGATCTCGCGAATAAACTCGAGCACCATATCGTCATCCAGCTTCACGCTGCCCAGTGTAGACAGGCGGCCATTCACCTTCAGACAAGGCTCGATACCAGTCGACAAAAAGAGATCCGACCCGCGCTGCTCAATCAATACCCGCAGCAAACCATCAATTTTCATGCGTTATCCTTAGATGCTATTCGGATCCATCGCCTTGGCTTTGGCATCGGCGGCCGACACCAAACCACGAGAAACCATCTGCTTGAGGCATTGATCCATGGTCTGCATACCATGGATCATCCCGGTCTGAATCACGGAGTACATCTGGGCGATTTTGTCCTCGCGGATCAGATTTCGAATCGCCGGGATCCCGATCATGATTTCGTGAGCGGCCACCCGACCACCACCAATCTTCTTCAGCAGGGTCTGCGAGATAACTGCGCGCAGTGACTCGGAAAGCATCGACCGCACCATGTCCTTTTCAGCCCCGGGGAACACGTCGATGATACGGTCGATGGTCTTGGCCGCTGAGCTGGTGTGCAGCGTCCCGAAGACCAAGTGGCCGGTTTCAGCCGCAGTGAGTGCCAGACGGATGGTTTCCAGGTCACGCATTTCACCGACCAATATGATGTCCGGGTCTTCACGCAGCGCCGAGCGCAGTGCGTTATTGAAGTTCAGCGTATCGCGGTGTACTTCACGCTGGTTGATCAGACTGCGCTTGTTTTCATGTAGAAATTCGATCGGGTCTTCGATCGTCAGAATGTGGTGGTGAAAACTGTCATTGATGTAGTCAATCATCGCCGCCAGCGTGGTGGATTTACCGGAACCGGTTGGTCCGGTCACCAGCACCAAGCCACGCGGGTACTCACAGATCGGCCGGAAAATCTCTGGCGCATTCAGCTCATCCAGCGTCAAAACCGTACTGGGGATGGTCCGGAACACGGCGGCAACGCCGCGGTTTTGATGGAACGCGTTAACCCGGAAGCGCGCCAGATTTGGCACGGCAAACGAGAAGTCGACCTCTAGATTCTCTTCCAGCTCCTTGCGCTGGTGATCATTCATGATGTCGTAAATCAGGCTGTGAACCTGACGGTGCTCCAGTGCCGGCAGATTGATCTTGCGAACATCGCCATCCACCCGAATCATCGGAGGCACACCGGCAGAGAGGTGTAGATCCGAGGCTTTATGCTTTACACTGAACGCCAATAATTCTGTGATATCCATGTGTTATCCACTCTTGTTACGTCAATCTGGACGAAAAAACAGCATGAGCGACATCGCCCACCATCTACAACAGGTCGAGGCACAAATTGCCAACGCTGCCAGACAGGCACAACGATCTCCGGAGGAGATCCTGTTGCTGGCTGTCAGCAAGACCAAACCACTGAGCGCAATCCGCGAGGCCTATGCCGCCGGCCAGCGCCGTTTCGGTGAGTCCTACGCCCAGGAAGCCGCACTCAAGGTGCAGGCAGCCAAGGCCGAGGGACTGGATATCGAATGGCACTTTATCGGACCGCTACAATCCAACAAGACCCGCCTGGTCGCCGAGCATTTTGACTGGGTCGACAGTGTCGATCGGTTGAAGATTGCCGAACGCCTGAATGAACAGCGTCCCGAATCCGCTCATCCCCTGCAAGTCTGTATCCAGGTGAATATTAGCGGAGAAAGCCAGAAATCAGGTACAACCGAAACCGCAGTTTTCGATCTGGCGCGAGCAATCAGCCAACTGCCGCGACTTCAGTTGCGTGGTCTGATGGCGATTGCCGAAAATACCAGCGATGAGCGCGTTATTCAGCGCAGCTTTTCACAACTTCATGACCTTTTCGTGCAAATGCACGAAACATTCCCGTCCATGGATACCTTATCCATGGGCATGACCCAGGACCTCGGGATCGCGATTGCCAACGGCAGCACGCAAGTGCGCATCGGCACCGCCATCTTCGGAGCCAGAGACTACAGGCAGGCATAATGGAACAACGTAACATCGCTTTTATCGGCGGCGGCAACATGGCCCGCAGCCTCGTAAGCGGGCTGATTAACGCCGGCTTCCCTGCAACACGTATCCGGGTCACGGATCTGGACCAGGATAAGCTCGACGCACTCCACCAAGAGTTCGGTGTCCAAACCTTTCTGGATAATGTCGCGGCCGCTGAAGGTGCGGATGTGCTGGTGCTAGCAGTCAAACCGCAATACATGGCTGACGCATTGACCGAACTGACTGGTCGTCTTGGTAGCTACGCTGAACGCTTGATCATCTCCATCGCCGCCGGCATCAGCGTTACCCGCCTGAGTACCCTGCTGGGTGGCCACCGGCGCATCGTGCGCTGCATGCCGAACACACCGGCGCTGATTGGGCTTGGCATGACGGGTCTGTTTGCCGACGCCAGTGTCCCGGTGGCCGACTGCCGCTTTGCCGAAACCATGTTGCAATCGGTTGGCAAGACCGTCTGGGTTGGCGAGGAGTCCGGCATCAATAGTGTCATCGCGGCTTCCGGCTCGGCACCGGCCTACTTCTTCCTGTTTATGGAAGCGATGGCGGCCGAAGCTCAGCACATGGGATTTTCTGCTGAGCAGGCCCGGTTGCTGGTACAGCAGACGGCCTTAGGCGCAGCCCAGATGGTGGTCGACAATCCACAACTGGAGCTGGCCACGCTTCGTGCCCAGGTCACGTCCAAGGGCGGAACCACGGCCGAAGCCATACGTACGTTTGAAGAGCAAGGGCTGGACCAACTGGTCAGCAATGCCATGCGGGCCGCCGTCCAGCGCGCCGAAGAGATGGAAACACTGTTCTGAGGCTGAATGATGCAAACCTTGATTTTTTTGATTACCACCCTGTTTGACCTTTACCTGATGGTGGTATTGCTACGGGTCTGGTTGCAATGGGCGCGCGCCGATTTTTACAACCCGCTGAGCCAGTTCACCGTCAAGGCCACCCATCCGATACTCGCGCCCCTGCGCCGTATCATCCCCTCGCTGGGGGGGCTGGATCTGGCAGGCGTCCTGCTGGCCTGGTTGGTGGCATTGCTGAAGTTTGTGGTAATGAGCCTGCTGCTGGGCGGCTTACCCCAGCTCTCGGTATTGCTGATCTTCAGTTTGCTGATGGTCCTGAAGCAGGCGGGATCGTTGCTGTTCTGGATCCTGGTCGTCCGCGCGATCCTCAGCTGGGTCAGCCAGGGACGCAACCCCATCGACTATGTGCTATTGCAACTCACCGAACCGCTGCTGGCACCGATTCGCCGCATCATTCCACCGCTGGGTGGACTGGATCTATCGGTCCTGGTGCTGTTTCTGGTGCTGCAGGCGCTGAATGTGTTTTTGTCGACCTCGGGCTGGTTCGGCATGATCTGGCAACAGCTGTAGCATGGCTGCGGTCCGCCTTGAGGGTGACGATCTGTGGCTGGATCTGCTGATTCAGCCCAAGGCGAGTCGTGACCAGATCATCGGCTTGCATGGCGAGGAGCTAAAGGTGGCGATTACCGCGCCCCCGGTTGATGGTCAGGCGAACAGCCATCTGATCAAGTTTCTCGCCAAACAGTGCCGGGTGGCCAAGGGGCAGGTCGTGATAGTGCGCGGCGAACTGGGACGCCACAAATCAGTTCGCATTGAAGCCCCCAAGCAGATCCCTGACGAACTCAAGCCACTGCTGGCATCCACATAACGCCACTAAATTTCAGGTTCCACATAGCAACAAGGGCTGTCACTGACAGCCCTTGTCTTTTTCCAGCGCGACCACGCTTAAGCCGGCCGTCGCGCCTGCTGATCCAGCTCCGCCAGTTTCGCCACCATCTGCGCGCGAATCACCTCGGAGCATTCACGCACCTGATCGCGAGCCCACTGTTGGCTGTCTACGGGAGCCAGCATCTCGATGCAAACCTCACCATTATCCCAGCGGTTTAGATCCACCTGGGTTGCATAACTGGAGGCGACGATCGGCACGATCGGCACCCCGGCTTGCATCGCGGTGTGGAACGCGCCGGTCTTGAACGGCAGCAGACCCCGCCCACGGGAGCGGGTGCCTTCCGGAAACATCCAGATCGACAGCCGGCGTTCGCGGATCTTGTCCACGACCTGGCGAATGGTATCGATGGCACGCGAGCGGTTATTGCGGTCAATCAGGATGTTGCCAGACAGGTAAAACAGGATCCCGAACAGCGGTAACCAGACCAGACTCTTCTTGCCCACCGCCACGACACCGGGTTGCACGGCACAGGTCAGCACCACTATGTCCCAATTGGTCTGATGGTTAGCCACGTAAACCGCCGGCCCCAGCTTGTCAATGCCGGCCGGAATGTGTAGCCGGACCTTGAGACCGATCACCGGCAGCGCAAAGCGTAACAGCCGGTTAGACAACCAGTAGACATTGGTTCTGTGACGCGGACGAAACAGACAAATCGCCAGACCTATCAGAAACCAGACCACCATCATCAGTCCAAGAATCAGCAGGCGAATCAACTTGAGCATACAACCCCCTTGTTAAGAGCCGGCAGTATAACATCGTCACCTGAGCCACGGGCAACCGGGCTGCAACAGATCCCACTGTGCGCGCCACCATATGGTCATGCCGCCGACAGCTCGATAGACTGCCGTTACACTCATACCCACTGGATCCGGATATGCCTGCGTTTCGTCCCGCCTCTGCCTTACTCCCTGCTGCTGCCTGTGTACTGTCGGCCTGCAGCTCACTGCCTGCCGATCCCGCACCGGAACAACGCGTCGATCTGACCGCCGCGCGTGCCATCTACCACGGCCCGATCGACTGGTACGGAGTCCACCGCCTGCAATCGCTGGCCGGGAGCCATCGCCTCAAGGTGCTGGAAATTGACAGCCGCGGTGGTGATGCCGAAGCCGCCATGGCACTCGGCAGCTGGATCCATCGCCAGGGCATGAACCTGGAAGTGAGCCGTCTGTGTCTGGAAAATTGTGCCAACTACCTGTTTCCGGCGGCGAACAAGAAGTTGATTCAACCCGGCGCCATCGTCGCCTGGCAGGGCAACCTGCAATATCGGCTGCAACAACAGCAGCATCCCGCGGCCGAGCAGCCACGACCGGCCGCAATGTCTGCCGAGGCGCTCAATGCGTTGCGCAAGCAGGTCTCGCTGGAAGAGCTGTACTTTCAACGACTGGGAGTCGATCCGCGTGTCTGCTGGATCGGCAAACTGCCGCCCTACAACGCCAAAGGGGCGTTCGTGCTGCCACCAGAAGACTTGCGCCGCTTTAACATCTCCGGCGTTCGTACCGAGAAGGAGTATTCAGCCCGCAGTGTGGCGCGCTGGCAGACGCAATTTGCGGTCGAGAAAATAGTCCTCCCCTACGGCGGCGCGTTGTGAACCTGCAAACTTCGATTGAAAGCGCATTCTTGATCTGACCACAGGGAGCCGGCGCGCAAAAAAACATCACGGCGATGGGCAGGCGCGGTGCGCACCGTAAGATGGGCATCTGATGGATGTCTTGTTGTGGGCCCGCGCCATGTCGTTCCTTGTCAATCGTTGGATTCTACGCATGCTCTGGTGGCTGCTACCAGGCCTGTTCTGGTTATGCAGCAGTGCGCTGCTCGCCGACCTGTGGGTCCAACATCAGGCTACGGCGCTGACGCAACGCCTCGCCGATCACCTGCACAACACTCTGGACGAGGCCGACATCCTGCTGCAGCTGCTGGCCGACAAGTCGCAAGGCCAGTGCACACCGGAAGCGTTAGCCCTGCTGCGTAGTCTTGCCTACGACTATGAAGAGATCCGCGAAGCCGCCATCATCCGCCATAACGCCATCGCCTGCTCCTCTTGGGGTGAACACCTGCCCGCCCAGGCCATCTCGTTCAGCGAGGGGCGTTACCACGCCGGTTCGCACCAATTCTCACCCTTGCACGGTTCGGCATTTCATGAACTGGAAAACTACTCGCTGATCATGGGCCTGGGGCTTGAGGAGGGCATCGGCGTGAACCTGCTGCTGGTTCCCGAGACGCTGTTTGCTCCGCTCCAGGGGGTGGATCTGCCCTATCGTGTGCGCTTGACGCTGGGTGATGCCGAACGGCCGTTAGCCGAAGCCCGTAACGGTCAGCCGCTGCTGATGTTTGATGCACCCCAGCTCAGGCTGACCTTCCCGGATGTGCACTACAGCCGCGACCAGCTCGTCGGCCCGCTACAGCTGCAACTGGCACTGGACGGCACCCTGTTCTGGCAAAACTGGCTTTGGGCGCTGCCGCTGACCGCCGGCTTGCTGCTGTTGCTGGCCGGCGGCCCACTGCTGCTGTGGCAACGCATCAAGCGCGGCCGCTGCCACCTCAGCCATGCGGTGAGCCATGAACTGGCGCGCGCCATTCATCGCCAGGAGTTTTTCATTCAATACCTGCCAACACTGGATAACCAGACCGGTTACTGCATCGGCGCCGAAGCACAGATCCGCTGGCGCCACCCCCGCCAGGGCATCATCATGCCAGACCTGTTCATTCCCATCGCCGAACGCACCGGCATGATAGTGCCGATGACGCAGTGGCTGATCGAACAGATGGCGGCGGAGATGGGCGGCTGGCTACGCGCCCACCCTGAATGTTACCTGTCACTGAATGTCAGCTCGGCGCACTTTGAATCACGGCTGTTTTTGCAGCGGGCGGTGCAGACGCTGCAGCGCCACGGCATTTCACCGGATCAGATCACGCTGGAGATCACCGAACGCGAGCTGCTGGATAAATCGGACGAGGCCACTCGCAAGGCGCTGCAACTGGCCAACCAGTATGGTTTCAAGTTGGCGATCGACGACTTCGGCACCGGCTATAACAACCTGGCCCGCCTCTACGAATTCGGATTTGAGCTGATCAAGATCGACCGCAGCCTGGTACGCACCGCCGTGGATAAAGAGGGCGGCGATCGGGTCTTTGATGCCATCCTCACCGTGGCCAATGGCTATGGCGCGCCGGTGCTGGTCGAAGGCGTCGAACAGGTAACCGATGTCGCCTTTCTCGCCAGCCGTCAGGTGCACAGCCTGCAGGGCTGGTACTTCTCGCGGCCGGTCGGCGCCCAGGAGTTCCAGCAGTTCCATGCCCGCCACCAGCCGGATTCAGCCAGTTCCGTCGGTCATGAAGCGCGTCCCGACGACAAGCTGTTCATGCCGCTGTTCTCGTGACTCCCGCGCGCAGCCGTCGAGTGCGCGCGACGAGGCACAGCGTCGGTCACGGCGCGGGGCGCCTATTCCACCGCGGATTTCACCATGCCAGGGGTGATGGATTTAATAACTGAATTATTTGATTACTTGATTACTTGATTACTTGATTACTTGATTACTTGATTACTTGATTACTTGATTA
>CAMFKP010000098.1 GCA_945957385.1 uncultured Aeromonadaceae bacterium | reverse complement strand
AGCAGAGCAGAGCAGAGCAGAGCAGAGCAGAGCAGAGCAGAGCAGAGCAGAGCACGGCACAGGCTACATGGATGAGTCAGAGAGAATGGTCGAAGTAGCAGACATCAGACCGCAGCTAGCGCGAACTTTGCAAAAATTGGCAACGAACTTTGCGAAATCAGGACGATAATATCGTCCTAGCAAAATGACGTAGTTTTTGCGTTTTCCGGAGGGCCGGCAGTCTCCGAGGCTGGGCTGAACGTTGCAAAATTTCAACACGAACTTTGCAAAATCAGGACGATAATATCGTCCTAGCAAAATGACGTAGTTTTTGCGCTTGCCGGAGGGCCGGCAGACTCCGAAGCCGGGCTGAACGTTGCAAAATTTCGACACAAACTTTGCAAAATCAGGACGATAATATCGTCCTAACAAAATGACGTAGTTTTTGCGTTTTCCGGAGAGCCGGTAGTCTCCGAGGCTGGGCGGAGCGTTGCAAAATTTCGACATGAACTTTGCAAAATCAGAACGATAATATCGCCCTCACGGCTAGGCGTGCTGCCCTACCCCAGTGGGCTTGCGTAAACGTCGCCTGTGCGTGACGAAATTCAAATGATAACCCCATGCTCAATCTGACCGACCAGCGTGACGACCTTGTCAACGCCGCCTTCGGTTTCCAGCATCGCCAACGGTGTCAGCCCCGCAAAAGCCCTGGCCGGCTTAGCCAACCAATCGACGGCTTTACGCTCATCACCATCAAACAAACGTGTTGCAGCCTGCAAGGCAACAAGATAATCCGACTCTTTGAACATGCGCAGCCTCCTGCCAATCAATGGCGGAATAGCAAGAACCCGTTGGTCGCGAAAACTTCAATCCACTAACTCGTAGAGATCCGCAATACCAACCTGTAGATATTTGCATAGCGCCTCAACCACATCGAGTTCGATGCGTGTCGCGGTCTCATTATAAAGCCGGGTGATGGTGCCACGATTGATACCCGTGTCCCGTGCAACATCTGCGATTTTTAGCCTGCGTTCACCCATGATCCGTGACAGATGACACTTAATCATTATCTCCCCCGACAAAAAATAACCCACAGGAGATTAAAATAATCTTGCGGGGCGCAAAAAGATGTCCAATAATGCTCTACAGGAGAACATCAAGAGCTCCTGAAGATGATAATGCATTTTGGAGAGCCATTATGACATACACCTATCTTACAACAGAAGAGCTGTCGGCCCGGATCAAATACGACTCTCGTACCATCCGCAACCAGCTAAAGGATTCCATCTTCATCGAAGGAACCCATTACATCCGCCCCTTCGGTGGCCGCAAGCTGCTGTTCCTATGGGAGCCCATCGTCGAAGAGCTCCATAAGCACAGTGTCTTTTTTGAATCCTTCCACGGCTAAGGACAGACTATGGCGACCATCTATACCACCCGCGATGTGCTCTACCTTGATTTTCGCTACAAAGGAAAACGTTGCCGCGAACGTACCGGGCTGCCAGACACAGAATTGAACCGCCGCAAGCTGCTGCAGTTTTGTGAGCGCATGGAAGCGCAAATAATCCTCGGACAATTCGATTTCTGTAAAACGTTCCCTAATAGCCCACGCTGTGCATATTTCCATCAACTGGCACACCGTGAAGCACTCTACAAAGCCGGTTGTCCCGCTTTTTCCGAGTTTGCCGAGCAATGGTTCCTTGAAAAACAGGCAGAATGGCGCACCTCTCATAAAGAGACCATTCGCCAGATCCTTGATTTACACTTGCTACCACGCTTTAGCGCCCTCGCCGTCAACCTCATCACCAAAAATGAGATCATGTCGTTTAGGGCCTCCATTGCAGGCGTGTCCGGGCGGGGCGGTAAACCAATCTCGGCCTCGCGGATCAATCACATCATGACGCCGCTGCGCATGATCCTCAATGAAGCAGCCGACCGTTTCGATTACCCATCCCCATGGCGCAATATCCGCGCCGTCAAGGTCCCAAGAACCACTATCATGCCGTTTAGCTTGCCACAGATCGACAGCATGCTGCGTATGGTCCGGCGCGATTTTCACGCCTATTACACGGTGCGCTTTTTCACTGGGTTGCGCTCCAGTGAGTTGCATGGATTAACTTGGCGCCACGTTGATTTTGAGCACCGACAGCTACTGATCTACCAAGCCTGGGTACGCAACGAGTTGATCCCAACCAAAACTGATGGCTCCTATCGCTGCGTGCAGATGAGCGCTCAGGTCTTTGAGGTGTTACATCAACACAGGCAGACACAGCATCGGACACAGCCAGATGATTTTGTGTTCTGCTCCCGCAGCGGCACGCCACTGGAAGATAGGAATGTGGCGAATCGCGTCTGGTATCCGCTGTTGAAGCTTCTCTCTTTGGAGGCTCGCAAGCCTTATCAAACTCGACATACCACCGCGACTCTCTGGCTAGCGGCCGGTGAAAGCCCGGAATGGATTGCCCGACAACTGGGACATAGCAGTACCCAGATGCTTTTCCGCGTGTACTCACGTTACGTCCCTGATCTGGCAGGGCGTGATGGCAGCGCATTTGAACAGTTGGTGCAACAGCAAGGCATCCACTCATGAACGCTCAGCCACCGAGGACCGAGACGATGGACAACCTTGTCCCTTGGGAACAAAAAATGCAGTTGCTCTGGCTGCAGCCCAGTGTTCCGCCCACTTTAAACTGGCTAGCAAGCTCGTTCGACTGTACACGCAAAGTCACGCTAACAGCCGAACAGTCCGCCCAGCTATCGTCGGATGGTCAATTGGTGATCGGTTATCTGAGTACAGATGGCCGATTTCCTACAGTGCTTCAGGAGCATCCACTCACAGGGATCTGCGGCGAAGAGCACCGGTCTTTGTTTATGTTTCACCATCAACACTGTTCACCCGCTCAGTACCCCATTCTCTGCGATCTCTGGAGTTTTTTAGGATCACTGCCACAAGGACCTCTTTGGAATTTTTACTATCAGGTATTAGCAGATAAAGAGTTTATCCAAGCCTTCTTTCAGGCCCGCGCCAGCCATCATCATCACCATCAACAGGAGGGGGGATTATTGGAGCACAGCCATGAGGTAGCCAAAACTGCGGCGATGCTGGCCATGCAGCATCAGCTGGACAAAAAAACCGTGGCGATTGCCTTCCTTGGAGGATTGCTGCATGACGTAGGCAAACTCTATCTCTTCTATAACCAACCCGTTGGTGAGGGTATCTGTGAACAACATGAGGCCCTCAACTTTATGTGCCTCCAGCCACAACTCAATCAACTACGTCAGCGGGATCCGCGTTTATTCGAGGCTTTGTGTGGTTGTCTGACCCAAGCTGACCGCTACACCGCCAGCTATTTACCGGAGACCATCGTCAGAATGGCCGATCGCCTCTCCGCCGAGGTCTGCAACTGGCGACGCGCATTCGCCGATTTGCCATCCTTTTATTGGTATCGAAAAAGCAAGGCAGACCAGCGGATCTACAAACGTCTGAGTGACTAATCCCCACCGAGAACGGGGATAGGGAGCATCCCCACGGATCTCCCGATTGAACGGACTACTCCGCCAGTCGATGGAAAGCAGCTCACCGGGACTAAAACATTTCAGCTACCTTTACCTGCTCAAAAAATCACGTTTTTTCTTGGTTCTTAACTGCTGTAACTCCGCAACACTCAGTAGACGCAGCGCCAATACAAAGCCAAGCGTTCTCAGCAGCGGCGTGCTGTAGCGCCGGTAGAAGATCGGTTTCATTTCAAGTTGCTGACGAGCAAGCCTCCTCTGGAGGATCCCCTCTTCGTCTGGATGAATGACTCGCAACAAAGCGCGGTGACTACCTGAACGTTCGAGGTATTCCACTCTTATCGCCTTGCTTTTAATGGATCTGCGCCATGAATCCCGACCCGATTGATCCGTGCCACACATCACCGTGATTGCGATCCGAGAGGCAGGCACCAGCTCCAACGTCACCGACAAAAAACGCAATAACTGATCCGGATCGGTAAACGGCAATTCGGTGTTGTGTGAATTGCTGCGCACCAACAAATATCCGATCCATGTAATCAATTCCTCTTTTCGAGACCGGTATATATCTCGAGCCTTATCGACCACCCGTACCAGCTCGGATTTTTCAGCGTAACTGCGCAAATCACCCGGCAATATGGCCTGTCTGGATGGCGAGGACAGACGTTTTCTATGCCGCTGCGTCATAAATGACCCCAGCAGAGAAAGCTTCTGCAGCCATTCCGTCAATTCCGCAGGCGTCACATCGTAGCGATCCAGCATCGGCCTCACATTTTCACGACGGGCCAGCATGGTCAGCAGATCCAGAACTGCAAAAAAATCCAACTTGAGCTTGATCTGAGATGGTATGGGTAGCAGCTCTATGCCCCCCCAAAAAACCTCAACCAGATACGGTGCCAGCGATCGATATAACTGGGTGTGACAGCGTTCAGATGTCAGGCTTCCTTGCATCCAACCGAGTTGCTGCATAGTCGCCTGCGACTGCCCAGTGAAGTATCTGCGGACTTTGGGGTTCCAATTGTAGCGAGCTTTCATCAAACAGCAGGAAGAAACCAGATCGCTAAAGTGTAGATAGTTACAAAGTGTCGTTTCTGGGGTCAGATGCCCCGCAAATTCCGCAAGCCCCCAGTAGTCTGCCCGGCCATGTCCATAGGCGATAGTTTGGCGGATCTGTTCACATTGTGTGGCATTCCACGGCAAATAATGCTGCCAACCCGGCCACTGATGAATATCCAATACCGCGTGATGCAACACCAGTTGCAGCCGACTCAGTGCCGTATGTCTCAGATGATGAAAGGTTAAGTGCAGGCCTGTTATTGGCCATAGTAAACGCGTCAATGGTCCTGTTACCTCGGCAGGACTTAACGGGATCAACGCCCCCTCCTCCGATGGAAATGCCAGAGCCTGAGTATTCCTCTTGATGCGTGACCATAACGGCCGAAAATAGGCGTCGAGATACAGCCGTTCATCATCTGTCAGCAGTGTGCCTAAATGAACCCGACGCGTTGCACTCGCACTTTTCCCATCATCCAGCTGGGTATTGCGGATCTCGATTAACAGCTCCGGCCCTTGTTCGATATCCTGGAGTCGCAATTTTAATAGCTCGCCAAGGCGCAATCCGGCCCGATATCCCACGAGATACAACGCGACGAGCATCTGCCTGTATCCCGGCGATAGCTCGGAAATGCGTTCGACTCCTCGTAAGAACAGGCGGAATTGGGGTTCACTTATATAGGCCGCCCGTACATGGGGGGTCTCACGTACACGCGACAGCAGATCTTCAGGCAAGGGAGCCAGTCCATATTTCAAGACAGCAAAACGATGCAGATGACTCAATCGCTCGGCGATATAGCGAACATTTTTCTGTGCGACTCGCGGCGGACTGGCATCTTGCCTCCCCTGATCATCACGCAGCTCATCGGCAGGACTGAATTCATCCAGTACACACTCAACATCAGCGATGTTGTCGCCTTGATATTCCTCCAGTAACGCACGATAACGCTGCAAAAAATCTTCGCCACTCCAGTCATTCAGCGATTGGCCATAACACACATTCAGCCACTGCTGCCCACCTCTGCTTAGATAAGAGCGCGCCGTTGACGGCTTATGGTTCTGGATCTTGAGCCCATCAAGTAGCCAGTCCGTTAAAATCTGTTCTGTTCGACTTAGCTTATGGTCCGATAGCAACGCTTCCAGACTGGCGATACACTCTTTGGCACTCTTTTTATGCGTGGCGTCCGACTTTTCCGCAAACAGAATACGCAGTTGTGATAACAAAGGGGAATAGGCGCGATCTTTACCATGATAGCGACGAGCAGGCGCCAACCGATCCAGTTCCACATCCAATTCAGACGTCGATTGCAGCAACAACTGCGACTCAACCGGCAACGCTGGATGATGCAACGCTAACCAATGCGCATGCGGAAGGGGAACCTGCTTGAAAAAGCCGCTCGCGGTATGTGTCAGGATCTGTGGCCATTGAACCCCCGGTTGTAGGCTGCTCCACAATGTCGCAGCCTGACAAAACGATTTGATACTCCGCAGGGGTGAAACCAAACGAGAAGAAGCCCAGCTACTAAAGGCATCCAATCGCTCCGGTAACACAAAGCGCGCATTCCTGCGGCGATACCAACGATACAGCAGTCCCTGCAATGGCATCGTCAGAAAAATCTGCAACTGGGTGACAGCATGTTCATCACCATGGTGGTTGGTAGCCATACCCTCGTAGCGGACGCTCAGCTGCATCCAGACCAGACGGCCATTCCCGCATAGGGGCTTTTTGGCCACGATGGCTTGCATCAGCGAATGCAGGATCGGTAGTTGATGAACGCCACTAAAAAAGACGGCACAATGCAGAATATCAATTAACAATTTTTCATCAGAAACATGCATCGCAGTCCGGCTGGCGATATTTTCCAACCATGCATGATGGGCCTGTGCACAGAGCCGGGCTTGATCAAAAAACGACTCGTCATAACGGGAAGGTGTTCGTTGAATGGTTAACGGAATAGCCGGCAGTGGCAATTGCCATATTCCACTGCGGTTGCCCTCATGCAAACAGCCCAGCAAAAACTGCACTCCTCGCTTAAACTCGCTCTGCTGTCGATATACATCCGCCATTTTTTCCAGGAGATGGGGCCAAGCATCCTCGAATCCCTGCACATCCGGTACGTCATTCAGCATGCCAGGTATATAACGCAACAGGACAGCAAGGGCTCGACGATATAGCATGTTCTGTTCGCGCCTTGCTCGTGCTGCACGGCCCCGCCGCCCAATGGTCGGGACATTTTTTTGCTCTTTGAGATACTCTCGCCAGCGGTTTAGCGGGTTTTCCATCCAGGCAGAACCTCCAGACCCAAAGACTGATGCCAACGATCCAGGATCTCGACCAGTTGGTAGAGATCACTCATCGGCGCACCGCTGCATGGATGCGAATATTCAAATCCCATCGCCTCATGTCCCAGTAAGGCATCGATCAAATCACTCTGAACCTGCAGCTCCAGTAGATGCGAACGAACAGCATGCCGGTGCCAATTAGACGGAAACGGGAATAAGCTATCGAAATGCACATCCATATTGGATGGGGCTAAAGGCTGGATCTCGAGCGTCCCTCGTTCATCACCCGCTTCGACCCAGAACAATAGTGCGCCTCGATTATCAAGCGCCTCTCTAGCAGCCTGAGCCAAGACTGTATAAATTGGCTTCCGCAAACGAGACAAAAAATCGAGATGCTTTTCCCAGATGCGTAGCTGCTGAATAGCCAACTCGCTTAGGGGAACCATCCGTGCGGAGCTAACCGCACGGGCCTCCTTATCTGTTAAACGGATCAGGCGCAGATCCAGACAATAATCCTGACGCCGACCATACATTTCAGTAACGGGTCGAGCTGCCGTTGATAAGTTCAGGATCAACAGGCAATGGCGAACGAGCAGGTTGTGATACTGCACTAGCGATACATGCCCTTGTTGGGCCGCAATAACTTGCGAGGATAAATAGTGCTGGTATTGCGTGAGAAGACCTTTGAAATGCACTAAGTCCGGATAAAACCGCGACCCCACGGCCTGACCTGCTTGGCTCGATTGCAAGGACGGGGCAGTAATCTCCATCCCCAGCTCAGCCAGATAACGAGTCCAAATCCGAATGATCTGCTCCTCATGAACATGGCTGTAGGCCATCGGAGAACACTGTTGTGCCGTTTTCCCACTTAAGATCCCGATAATGGCGCTATCCACCCCCTCGCGCAGTAACCAGGACATCAAGTAGGTTTGAAGCTGGCGGCGAGTTAACTCTGTTCCTGCACGATGATTGGCCGATTTAAGGGCTTCATCCAACTCTGCTGCCTTAAAGCTTGACCAAAGCCCCGTCTCCAGCAAACGACTCGTCCACGTTGGTAACGGCAGCAATAAAAACAGTGTCACAGGAGGTAAAAAGCGGTTGAGCTCTTGGTGAACACGGCTGTTAGCAACTTCAATAAACCGCTGCAACCAAACACCATCTGAAACCAGCCAAATACCATTTCCATTCAGATACTCTAATTTTTTTGAAAAAACATGACCTGCAGTTGACCGTTTGATCGAGGGAGACCGCCAGACCGGTAAACGCTCCCGCTCCTGTCCACTCATTCCAAGCACGATTTGCAACAACCACCAATACACAGGGTGAGGACCTTCGGCTGGAGCATGCTTTAACAGGGCCAAAACGAAACGCCGGATCTGTTCAGGTGTGGCAACAGCCAGATTTGCCGGCAACATCTGTACGCGTTTGGATAGAGACTGAGCCACAGAACGACATTGTAAAAACCGAGCCTGGATATCCATAGAGCCAGTCTGCGCGCCAATAACCAGTGCCGTCTGCACTGCATGGCTCGCGCTGCGCTCCTCCTCTATTTGCCAATTCCGCGCTTTATATCGTCCCTGCCTGAGAGACACCTCGCTTAGGATCTTGATTCTGGTAACGTCATCAATCCACAGCTCGGTGTGCCATTCCAGGCGACTTTTAGGCTTTTCACCCGGACTCCGTGCTCCGACTTTTCGATCCTTTCTACGGGCTTGATATAAACGATTTAACAGCGCTTCCAACGCGGTCGTATTGATGACTACTTTCTTATTCTTAGAATACTGATCGCGCTGCTCTCGGATAGCGATCAGTAACTGCTGGATCGGCTGCAAAAAATTAACCGCTGAAAGCGCTTTGATCATCAAGTCACGCCGATTATCGACAAACAACCGGACATTGCGCAGCGCCTCTTCTATGGTGTTGTCATGCATGATCCCCTGCTGAAAGTTAATATGCGTCAAGGCGAGTGCCGCCAAAACCGTGACGCTTTTTAAATTTGCAAACAGCTTATCGTTGAGAGCTTTACCGATTTGCAACTCGGCCAGTAACGTATCAACCAGGTAGTGCTGACTGACGATGCGTTGTTTAACCAGGTACCTGCGCATTTTTGCAGGAGAAAGCCCCTCATCAGCCGGAGGCCACTCCATGCCAGACAGGCTGTGGATCCACTGCAACTCAGGCTCCAACAACGCACGAAACGATGGTTCAAAGTCATCCATCACCACACAACAGGCAGTTAATTCGCTCAACAGTTGCAGATGCCAACCCGGTAGCGCCACCGGGAAAACCCATTCGCGTGATAACGCTCGCTCGGGCTCTGCATCGGGAGACGTCATCGTAGTATCAACAACGGAGTCACTTTGCATCGCCGAGATACTCGCTAAAAAATGCGGGCTCCTCTGTCTGACGACAAGATGCCGAATCAGCCAACATTAATCGACGGGATGCCTGCGCACCTCGAGCCAGTTGAGACCGAGACAAACCTAGCGACCCAGCCCAATAGTCCTGAGTGATATGAAGGTCGTTGAACCATTGAAAACACTGCTTTTCGTCAAATACCTCCTGAAACATCTTACGAACCCGTTCGATGATCAAACGACTACCCGATTGACGCATCAAACGGACCCATTCTGCGATCGCCAAGCGACAGATTTCATCGTCATCCAGATTCAAACGAACCATAGGAAAACCAGCAGGTGGTTCTGTCGGGGTTTTCCATGAAAAAAGTGGGAGAACGGGACCAATGATCTGCATCTTAGTAACCGTCTTACCCTCATCAAGAACATCCACTTCTCGATAGTAGATTACTGACGGTTCGGCCGCTGTCTGAAGCCAGTTTGCAGCGCCGGAGATTAAGCCGCTCCCGCCACCATACTGACTCCATTCGTCATAAAAACGAGTCAATACCGGATGCAACGAATAGCAATGCGATGGTTTTGTTTTCATGCTGACCAATCCGAAACGGGCACCATGCAATGACAATACTACAACCTGATATATGCAGGTAACTCATTGTCAAATAATGATAAACCTATCGCAAACACGCTCTGGTATGGAAAACCGTACGCAAAAGACCCTGCGATACAAACGAGGGTTGAACAGTAGGAATAAACAGGATGGTGATCGACGCGATGATCAGCAACAACACCATTGCACCAACATCGTCATCCCAACACAGCGCAAATTCATGGCCAAACGAGGCCAAAACACATACGAGCCAGCCATTCGCATAGCCAGCTGGATAGTTTTTGAATCGGTAGCCCGAGAGACTACGAATGGATTTTCAAGACACAGAAACCAAAAACCCCGGCGCTATGGCCGGGGTTTGGTTTGTATGGTGCGGAAGGAGAGACTCGAACTCTCACGCCTAGGCGCCAGAACCTAAATCT
>CAMFKP010000097.1 GCA_945957385.1 uncultured Aeromonadaceae bacterium | reverse complement strand
TACACCGTCTAATTCGTCGGCAGCGTCAGATGTGTATAAGAGACAGCTTTTGTATGGCCCAGAGTTATCTGCCGGCCATCAAGGACGGCGATAAACGCGTGTTGGTCATCGATGGGGAACCGGTTCCTTACTGCCTGGCGCGGATCCCGGCCCAGGGTGAGACGCGAGGCAATCTGGCGGCTGGCGGTCGTGGCGAGCCCCGTCCGTTGACCGAGAGTGACTGGGCCATCGCACGGGCGGTTGGCCCTAAGTTGCACGAAAAGGGACTGATTTTTGTCGGGCTCGATATCATTGGCGATCGTCTGACCGAGATCAACGTCACTAGCCCCACTTGTGTCCGCGAGATCGAGGCGGCCTTCCCCATCAGCATCACGGGCCTGCTGATGGATGCGATTGAACGCCGTTTAGCCAATCCATCATGAGCCCCGGGGGCGCGAGCCCCCTCAACAGGAGTTATCTGACCGGATGAATTATCTGCCGCATCATCTGCTGATTGCCATGCCGAGCATGGAGGACAACTTCTTCTCCCGCTCGGTGATCTATCTGTGTGAACACAATGAAAAAGGTGCCATGGGGCTCACCCTGACGGTGCCATTAGATATGGATCTGCATGACCTGCTGACCCAGATGAAGTTCGAGCACATCATGCCCTCTTTAGAGGAGCACAGCGTGATGGCCGGAGGCCCGGTCAGCACCGATCGCGGCTTCGTCTTGCATACGCACAAAGCGGGATATCAAAGCTCCATACAACTGGCTCCGGACTTGATGGTGACCACCTCGCTGGATGTGCTCAAGGAGATCGCCGCCGGTGAAACGCCGGAGCAGTTCATCATCTGCCTGGGGTATGCCGGCTGGGAAGCCGGACAGTTGGAGCAGGAACTGCTGGATAACAGCTGGTTAACCCTGCCGGCCAACAACGAACTGATCTTCTCGGTGCCTTGGGAGCACAAGTGGCTCGCCGCCACACAGGCTATGGGCATAGATATCTGGCGTGTCGCGCCTCAAGCAGGACATGCCTGATGGCGACCAATAGACCGCTTGGTGAGCGAACCCTGCTGGGATTCGACTTCGGAACGCGCAGCATCGGGGTCGCCATAGGTCAGGAGATCACTGGTTCGGCGCAACCACTATGCTCACTGAAAGCCAACGATGGCGTACCGAACTGGGATGAGATCGGCAAACTGTTAACCGAATGGCAACCGGACCGCGTGGTGGTCGGCTTACCGTTGAATATGGATGGTACCGAACAGCCGCTGACACAACGTGCGCGCAAGTTTGCCAACCGTCTGCACGGTCGCTTCGGTGTCGCCATCGAGCTGCAGGATGAGCGTCTGACGACGACCGATGCCCGCGCCAGACTGTTTGAACAAGGTGGTTATCGCGCACTGGACAAAGGCCGGGTGGATGCCATCTCTGCCGTACTGATCCTCGAGTCCTGGATGGAGTCGCAGTACGGCAACTGATTGTGTTATGGCTTGAGCTTGAGGCTGACGCCAGCCTCAAGCCGCGATACTATCATCAGGTTGTCAATTGGATTTGCCACCAAGGAACCCTCCGATGAGCCTTACCGCCAAAAAAATCAGTTTCGGCCTGCTCGGCCTGCTGGCCTCTGCCTCCGCTATCTGGCTAGATTATTACCTGCCGGAAAAACAAATCACCACCATCACCGGGGTTGAAGTCAAGCGCGTCGATAAAGATGGTCCCATCGGCAAAGAAAATCCTGCAGACGGCCCAACAATGGACGTCTACTACATCTACACCGCCAAGAGTGATGACCAGGTACGCGTCTTCCGTAATGAAGATACGCGCTGGAGCTGGCCGTTTTATTTCAAGTTCAATTCTGCCGATATTCAGGCCAAGGCCAAAACATTGGAGTTTGATAAGAAGCTGGCTCGAATCACGTCCTACGGCTGGCGCATCAATATGTTCTCCCAGTTTCCGAATGTGACCCGGATTGAGATGGTCGACAATGTCGACGCCTCAACCTTCAGCTTCTTCCGTTGGTTCTGGTTCGCGATTTGGGCTGCGGGGTTTGGTTATCTGACATGGCAACTACATCAGTTATTTGAGCGCCGCGCACTGCAACACGGTGATTGATAATTTCCATACCACAACATTAAAAAAGCCGCTCGTAAGCGGCTTTTTTATGCACAACAACTTACTGTCGAGATTGATCCCAAATCCCCGGCTCAATTTGCCCTTGTAATTCAGGATAACGACTAGCGTCAAAGCACGGCACCTTGCCCAGCTTGCGCTGCATGTTGTAATCCCGAGCCAACTTAACCGCAGTGCCAGATAACAACAGCAGAGCAACCAGGTTGGTTAACGCCATCAGCGCCATCGATAGATCGGCCATCGCCCAAACCAATGGCAGCTCCCCTATGGCACCAAACATCACCATCCCCAACACAAAGAGCCGGAAAAACAGTAAGCCGGTTGGGTGGTTATGCTCGAGGAAAACCAGATTGTTTTCGGCATAGGCGTAGTTGGCAACAATCGAGGTAAACGCAAAGAAGAAGACCGCGCAGGCAATAAAGATCTTACCCGCACTACCGATTTGTGACGTCAACGCGGCCTGGGTGAGCTGGATCCCGGTGATACCGTTGCCGGGCACAAACTGATCAGACAATAAAATGATCGACGCGGTGCAAGTACAAATCACTATGGTGTCGAGGAAGACCCCCAGCATCTGAGTGTACCCCTGTGCTGCCGGGTGTGGCGGGAACGGTGAAGCGGTCGCCGCGGTGTTAGGTGCCGACCCCATGCCCGCTTCATTGGAAAACAGGCCGCGCTTGATGCCATTCATCATGCCTTGTGCCACCGCATACCCCAGCGCCCCAGCACCGGCTTGTTCCAAACCAAATGCAGAACGGAATACCAGCAACATCACATCGGCCAGTTTGTCGATATTCATGGCGACGACAATTAACGCAATCAGCAAATAGGCCAGCGCCATGAACGGCACCACCAGCTCGGAAAAACGCGCTATGGCCCGGATCCCGCCAAAAATAATCATGCCCGTCACCGTCACCAGAATGGCCCCGGTTAACCAGTCCGGTATCGAGAAAGCTGTTTGCATCGCAGCGCTGATGGAATTGGCCTGCACCGCATTGAAAACCAAGCCAAAAGCAATTATCAGGAAAATGGAAAACAGTACCCCCATCCAGCGCATGCCCAGCCCCTTTTCCATGTAATAGGCTGGACCACCACGATAGTTGCCTTGATCGTCTTTTACCTTGTAAAGCTGAGCCAGCGAGCTTTCGACAAAGGCAGTCGACATACCAAGTAAAGCCGTCATCCACATCCAGAAAATGGCCCCCGGGCCACCTAGGTATATCGCCACAGCAACCCCGGCCAGGTTTCCGGTCCCCACCCGCGCCGCCAACCCGGTACACAGAGCCTGAAAGGAGGAAATACCGGCACTATCCGTGTGATGACCCTGTTTGAGAACACTGAACATGTGCGTGAAATGCCGCAGCTGAATAAAACCCAGACGCAGCGTGAACAGTAACCCGACGCCCAGTAACAGATAGATCAGTACTGAGCCCCACAGGATGTCATTGAGATAGTTGATGATGATTTCCATCGCTTATTTCCTTTTGAGACGTTCCCGACGCACATGCTATCGTCGGCCTGCCGACTGAATAAAACAGCCAACATTGCATTTAATCGTTATACAAACCCAATAAAATAGCACAAAACATTGATTTTTTAAACCAACCCAGTGAAAACACCCGGCATTTCTTCAGTATTCGAAAAAAACACCCCATTTCATAAAATCGCTTTCCTGCAAGCTTTGAGTGTTTCGAGTTGCGCAACAGAGCAAAGCTCCGTTTACTGACGAGGTCGACGCTCCTAAGCGTCTTGCTGTAGTCATATTGAGAGCAGTGCCATGACCAATCAACTTGAACAACTGAAACGGCTGACTACCATAGTCGCAGACACTGGGGATATTGATGCCATTGCGCGTTATCAACCTCAGGATGCCACCACAAATCCCTCTTTGCTGCTTAAAGCGGCAGAGATGCCTCGTTACCACGGCTTACTTGATAACGCACTCAAAGCAGCCAAAGCGGCAACCAGCGATCCCACCATACAGATTCAGGACGCCGCCGACCGTTTTGCCGTGGCCATTGGTTGTGAAATTTTGCAGATCATACCCGGGCGCATCTCCACAGAGGTCGATGCCAGACTGTCATTTGATTCAGCGGCAAGCATTAACAAGGCCCGAAAACTGATTGCACTGTACCAGGCAGCGGGCATAAACAAAGATAGAATTCTCATCAAACTGGCGGCGACCTGGGAAGGGATCCGTGCAGCCGAAGTGCTCGAGCACGAAGGGATCCAGTGCAATCTGACGTTACTATTCAGCTTTGCACAGGCTCGCGCCTGTGCTGAAGCGGGCGTCTATCTGATCTCGCCCTTTGTCGGTCGGATACGGGACTGGTTTATGCTACGCCAACCGGAGTTAGCGCTTGATGGAGCAGCAGATCCTGGCGTTATCTCGGTGCGCCGAATCTATGAGTATTACAAACAACATGACTATAAAACTGTGGTGATGGGGGCCAGTTTCCGCAATTTGGATGAGATTCGTGCCTTGGCCGGTTGTGATCGACTGACGATCAGCCCAGCCCTGTTGGAACAATTAGCCAACGAGACCGCACCGATCGTGCCATCCCTCAACGATGTCGGTTCACGCCATCCTAAACCAGCGGCCATGAGCGAAGCCGAATTCCGCTGGCAACACAATGAGGATGCCATGGCGACCGAGAAATTAGCAGAAGGCATCCGTTTATTTGCGGTTGATCAGCTCAAGCTGGAGCAACTGCTACAGCAGCGGATGCGCTAAGCATGCAACGGAGAATGTGAATCGACGCACGCTGTATATCCCTCGTAATGAGCGCTGTCATCATGCATTAACAGAACCATTTTATTTTTTCATGGCCTGTGATATATCGAAAAGCGATGACTAACGCGGTTTTAAGGAGTGGCCATGGAAAGGTTCAATCTGGAAGTCGATGATCTGGTCGTTGTAGACAGCGAAACCCGCAATGCTCGCCAAGTAGCGAAAAAACGTAAATGGCGTGAAATTGAGGCACTGAAAGAAAAGTACCGTCTGCAAAAAGAGTTGGAGTCGATTGATCTTGCTTATGCGGGAGATAGCGATCTCGATTTTTAATGCAGAATTGAGGTGGACGAGTCATAAAAACGGATAACATGCGTTATCCGTTTTTTTATGGGGCATTATCAGGCATGCAGGCTTATCGAGTTCGACAAATCCCGATAACGCTCGGCTACCTCGCGTCCAAACAATGGGTCATCCGCCGTCCGGTAATGCCAGTTTTGCTCCAGATGACGCCAGTCGTCTTCGGTGAGCGACGTTCTCAGCTCAGGAAAAACCTCTGACTCCTCAAAATCCATATGCCGCTGCTGCAACACGATGAAGGATTCCAGTTTTGCCATCAGCTGATCCAACGGAATCACGGCATCCATCAAAATCATATCAACCAGTGCCGCCAACTCTTTGCCTGCCTCGACAACCAACTCATGCTCTTGATGTAAACGGGTCGTGATTTGATCATCCTGACATCGATATTTGAGGTAATAGTCATAAATCAGGTCCTCCTGAGGATGGTGACACTGATCCGAAACTTCACTTAAATAACTGAGTACATCCTTGAGCAAGCGATAGCGAACCGGATGTTCACTCCGGATAGCAAATAACTGCTGGCGCAGCACATCCAGCAACCTGGCAATATTGATATGTTCCTGATGCAACGCTTGCAGCATATCGATTCCTGTTGGTTATGCCTGACGAATTATCAGTATAACGGTGCTCAATGCAGAAGAATGGCTATAGATGCTACTTTGCCCGATATATCACAGATCATGCTATCGGCGGAATTTGCCAATTGATTGCAGTTAACCCCTGTTGCAGCAATAGCTGATTAGCTTGCGAAAAATGACGACAGCCAAGAAATCCTCGATGTGCAGAAAGCGGGCTCGGGTGGGGTGCCATCAATACGTGGTGGCGGGCGCGATCGATGAACTGCCCTTTTTTCTGTGCATGACTCCCCCACAGCAAGAATACGATCCCCTCTCGTTGACTGTTCAATGCACCAATCACCGCATCGGTGAATCGTTCCCATCCTAGCTTGGCATGAGAGTGCGCCTTGCCAGCTTCGACCGTCAAAACCGTGTTGAGCAGTAATACGCCCTGCTGGGCCCATGAAACGAGATAGCCATGCCCCGGGTTGTAAAATCCGGTGATGTCCTGAGTCAGCTCTTTATAGATATTGATGAGCGATGGAGGCGTCGCTATACCTGGGCGAACAGAAAAGCAGAGGCCATGCGCTTGCCCTGGGCCGTGATAGGGGTCCTGCCCCAGAATAACGACTTTAACGTCGGCAAACTCCGTATATTTAAAGGCATTAAAAACATCATTAGCTGGGGGATAAATTATATTTCCCGCCTCGCGCTCCTGTCGTACGAACATCAAGGTCTGCTTGAAATATTCTTGCTCTTTTTCATTACCGATGACGTCGGTCCAGGTAGTCATATGGATAAGGCCTGTCAAATCAAAGGTTAAAGAATAATCTGCCACTCATTTGGGAGCAATACACACAGCTAAAACACCCAGTTTTGTAGTAAAAAAACAACACCACATTGCCACACCATTAACAAATGAAACGCAAGAAAGCATATAAAACAACAGATTATTGATCTTAATCAAAAGAAATCGGTGGATTAAGCCTAATTAATACATGGAGATATGTTGCAGTTTATTGGTAAATTTACTAATGTAGCAATTGAGATGCATCATTAGCCGCCGCGCTGCGGAATGGCAAGAAATCAGGGCCCGTCTGCAAATGAGGTGGGCAGGCCCAAGTCAGACAGAGGAGAGACAACATGGTCAAGGGTATCCAGATTACTGAATCTGCCAACAACGCTCTGGTCAACTCGTTTTGGTTGCTGGACGACGACAAACAGGAAGCACGCTGCCTGTGCGCCAAGGGCGACTATGTGGAAGATCAGGTTGTTGCCATCGATACGCTGGGAAAAATCGAGTACCGTGAGGTACCAGTGCGCATTGAGCCTATCGTAGAAGGTGGCCAGCATTTGAACGTCAACGTCCTGCGTCGCGAAACACTGGAAGATGCGGTCGCCAATCCGGAGAAATATCCGCAACTGACGATTCGTGTTTCTGGCTACGCGGTACGCTTCAATGCACTGACACCAGAACAACAACGCGACGTGATCACCCGGACCTTTACTCAAAGCCTGTAATCAGTCGCGTATTGAAAAAAGCACCTCTGCGCAGGTGCTTTTTTTATAGGCTAAACGTTACCCGCATTGGATTATGATCAGATGCTGAGGTGGCCTCGACAACTGCGGCCTGCACACGTAAGCCACGATAGAACACATGATCCAGAATATGTCCCCCAAACTGGCTACGTAGATCAGGCAGCCAGCCCACCTCCTGCATCCGCTGTTTTGACATCAGTTGCCGCAGCAAAAACATTCGTTTTGCACTCCAAGTGTTGAAATCACCAGCCACGATAACCGGTCCCGGATATTTCTTTACCCACTGAGCAATGCGTTTGATTTGCTCCCGATAGCTAGCCATGCCTAATTCAACGTTAACAGCATGTACGTTCACCACCAGCAATGGATACCGACTACCATCGAGCGGATAAACAGTGACCAACATACTCTTCGGTATTCGCGTCGTCGGTTCAGGCATTCGCGAACTGCAACTGTACACGTCCTGCTGTCGACTCGCTGTCATGACTCCGGCGCCTTGACCTTCGTAGCGAAACGCAATGACCTGCTGCCAGGCCTGTTCATGGGTCTGTAGCCAAGATTGCATCTCCGTAGAGTCAACACTCTCCTGTAACAGGATGAGATCGGCTTTACTGGCTTGCTGTGTCAGCTCATTTAGCCAACCTGACTGTGTCGTTTTTTGAATATTCCAGTTCAGGAGTTGAAATGTCGCTGGTAAGCCGCCCCTGACTCCCTTACGTTCAGGGGCAGGAATGCGTAAGCAACGATCCAGAATATGAGGACCATCTTTGGTTAACTCCAGCTCATTGCTTGGCACCTCAAAGCAACCGCTCAAGCTCAGGGTTACAAGCAGCACACTTGTTGTCACACAGGATATCAACCTCATATCGGGGCGCTCTCTAACCAATGCATCCAATCCGAGACATGGTAAGTCTCACCCAGCGCGTTGACTACCCGCTGACCGTCGATCTGTTTTCCGCCTCGCGAATCATCGGTGAACTCAGGAAGCGCGACCCCAGCCCGTTGGCAGGCGCGGGAATAAAAATCCTGCCGAGATGGATGATCAGGAGAGCAAAGATTGAAGGTTTGACCTCCACAGCGCTGCGTTATTCCTGCCAGAAGAAAACGCACAACGTCATCCAGATGCACCAAGTTTACCCGTGCCCCTCCCCTGGCAGTGCGTTTTCCGCTTAAAAACCGCGAGGGATGACGCCCAGGACCAATCAACCCCGCAGCCCGAAACACTAACCAGGGCACATCATCTGTTTTGACCACCGCTTCTGCCTGCAACAGCAATGCCCCTCTGGCGGTATCAGGTGATGGAGGCGAGAGCTCACAACCTGAATCGTCATCGCTATACACAGCGGTTGAGCTGACCATCACTATCTGCCGGCACTGCTGTTGCCGAGCCTGCAACACCAAACGCCGAAGCTTATCCACATAATCAGGAACCGAAGAGGGCGGAAGGGTAATAACCAAACAGCAATCCTGCAGATCGAATGGTAACGGCTCAGCTTTTTCAGCCACCCACTCCTGCACACAATAGCCCTCGGCTGAAAGCCGCTGCGCCTTATCCGCCGAACGTACAGTTCCGCACACTGAATACCCTGCCGCCATCAAGCTGGCCGCCAGAGGCTCTCCTAACCAGCCGAGACCAACCAACACGATCCGCATCATCATTTCCTATGGGCAAAAAAAACGGCCATCTATGATGGCCGTTAAAAGTAACGAAGGAAATATCTGGATCTTGCCCAGCTATCTCCCACAGCGGGAATTAGTGAAGAGAAACCAGATTCGAAAAGGATAGTACCGTCATTATGTGTTGAAAAAATTGAACCGGATCACCTTTGAAAGGGATTTCTGCAAACGCTTTCATTTTTTTGCAAAGAAAAGAGGCCATCGCCTCTTCTCTCTGTCTGTCAAATAACATCACGCCTGTTTGACGGAATCCCTGACCACCATCTCGGGAGTGAACTTCAGAAGTACATCCTCGCTATTTTTACCATCCAGCAAACGAAGAGCCAGTTCAGCTGCATGCTCGCCAATAGCCTCGATTGGATACTTTACTGTGGTCAACTTTGGGCGAATGAAGCGAATGTAAGGAATATCATCGAAGCCAACTACAGATACCTGTTCCGGGATCTGAATGCCATGCTCCAACAAACAAGAAATCCCACCCGCTGCCATCGCATCATTAAAACCGACAAATGCAGTAAACGGCACATTACGTTGCAACAGGTTCTCAATGGCTCTATGTCCACCGACTTCATCGGCATACGCAGCAGTCACTAACTGGGCATCAAACGGAATTCCGGCCTCTTCCAGACCCAGCCGGTATCCCTCGAAACGCTGCTTGGCATCAGTAAACTCGGCATCATCGGAGGTAACAAACGCAATTTGCTTGTGCCCCATACTGACCAGATGGCGTACAGCACACAGGGTACCCTCTTTGTTGTCTAACCAGACACACCGCTCTTCAGCACCAGGGATTAACCGATTGACAAATACCACAGGCGTTTCACAGTGCATCAGCGCCAGCAACTCCTCATCCGGCAAGGCCTTGGAGTGCAGAATCAGCGCATCGCACTGACGTTGCAACAACGCCTCGATAGCATGGCGTTCCCGTTGCTCATCGTGGTTGCCCGACATCACGATCGTGAACTTATTCGCCCGGTCGATGACGCGCTCCAGCCCCAGCATCATCTGAGCAAAAAATGGTCCACCACACAGGTCTCCCACCAGCACGCCAATGCAATTGGAGCGTTTGCTAACCAGAGCCTGAGCAAAGCTGTTAGGGCGGAAATTGAGCTCCTTCATCGCGTTCAAGACGGCTTCGCGCTTCTCTGGCGCAACCTGTGCGGTATTGTTAATAACGCGCGAAACGGTCGATATGGACACATTTGCCAGTCTAGATACATCTTTGATAGTGGCCATGCCCACCCCCTCTTTGTGACTCACCCACACAAGTGTCACTACGCAAAACCTGCTGAAAAGTTTGCTAGCGACTTGATATTTTTAACATTTATTTGTGTTGTTTCCCACAACTGATACGAGATTAATAGCGCATTGTGCGCTCACGCTCAGTCAGGAAACTATTATGGCTACGTAGTTGATGCTGATAAATCGCGTTGAATACCAGCACATTTTGAACATAGTTCCGTGTTTCACGATACGGAATATTCTCTACCCAGATGTCCATATCACGACCGGCACTGGCTCTACGCCACTGCCGAACACGTCCGGGCCCTGCATTATATGCCGCGGCCGCGAGGACACGATTACCATTATAATTATCGAGCAGCTCCTTTAAGTAGGCGCTACCCAGTCGAATGTTCATATCGGGATCGATCAGCTGTTGCCGACCGGCATAATTATCACCGGTCTTCTTGGCAACATGAGACGCGGTCGTTGGCATCAACTGCATCAACCCACTGGCGCCGACAGGCGATTGCGCTCGGTGATAGAGCGCACTCTCCTGACGCGCCAGGGCATATAACAAACTGACATCAACGCCACGCGTCCGAGCATAGCGTTCAAATGTTTCGGACAGCGGCATCGGGAATCTTAACTCCAATACATCCCATGCC
>CAMFKP010000096.1 GCA_945957385.1 uncultured Aeromonadaceae bacterium | reverse complement strand
ATATTAGATATTAGATATTAGATATTAGATATTAGATATTAGATATTAGATATTAGATATTATCCAGCGCCGCTGGGCGGCCCGCAAGGGGGTTGCGGGCCGCGCCAAAACCGAAGGCGAAGCGCTGGCCTCAGGCTTCATCATCCCACGGCATCGCCGGCAACTGCGCCAGGTACTCCTCGTAACGCGCTTCGCTGAACGGCTGCCCGGTCTCCTGCATCATCATGATTTCCGCCCCCAGCGCGCAGGCGATCAGATGCCGCGCCTCGTCCTGGGCATGGCCGGTCATGGCCAAGCGCATCAGCGTCGCTTTGACGCAAGGCGGATAGTTATCCGTCAGCTGGTTTTCCACCATCTCCAGCAACAGGTCACCGTCGAAAATCGGCTCATCCTGGTTCATCTCGTTCTCCTCATTGCCGGGGCCATGCCCCGGCACACAGTTAGGCCTCGGTCGGCAACGGCTCGAGCTCAACCCGATCCACACGCTGCAGCCCGCGCGGCAGCTTGGCGCCGCGGCGGCCACGTTCACCACGGTACAGTTCCAGATCGGATGGCTTGAGCGTCAGCTTGCGCTTGCCGGCGTGCAGCGTGACCGGTTGTTGCGGCCCGATGACGGCCACCTGGGTGACAAACTCCTCCCGGCTGGCCACCCGGCTGCCCGGAATGCCGATCAACTTGTTGCCCTTGCCCTTGGCCAGTTCCGGCAGATCGGCCAGCGGGAACAACAGCATGCGCCCCTCATTGCTAATCACCAGGCACAAGCTGTCGGCCAGCGTGGCGATCGGCTGCGGAGCCATCACTTCCGCCCCATCCGGCAACGTCAGCAGCGCCTTGCCGCTCTTGTTCTTGCTGACCAGATCGGCGTAGCTGCAGATGAAGCCATAACCGGCATCGGAGCAGATCAGATACTTCTGCTCATCATTACCCAACAGCAGATGGCGCGCCTGTTCGCCGGGATTCAGGCTGCAACGCCCGGTCAACGGCTCGCCCTGGGAACGGGCCGACGGCAGGGTGTGCGCCTCCAGCGAGTAGGTGCGCCCCTGGTTGGTCATGAACACCACCTGCTGGTTGCTGCGCCCGGTGGCTGCGGCCAGATACTGGTCGCCAGCCTTGTAGGAGAGCCCCGCCACATCAATGTCATGCCCCTTGGCGGCCCGCACCCAGCCCATTTCCGACAGTACCACGGTCACCGGCTCGCTCGGCGTCAGCTCTTTCTCGGTCAACGCCTTGGCCTCTTCGCGCTCCACCAGCGGCGAACGGCGCGCATCGCCGTACTTCTCGGCATCGGCCAGCAGCTCTTTCTTCAGCAGCGTATTGAGACGACGCTCGGAACCGAGCAGCGCCTGCAGCTGTTCGCGCTCGGCGGCCAGCTCATCCTGCTCGGCGCGGATCTTCATCTCTTCCAGCCGCGCCAATTGGCGCAGGCGGGTATCGAGGATGTAGTCGGCCTGCTCTTCCGACAGGCCGAAACGCGCCATCAGTACCGGCTTGGGCTCATCCTCGGTGCGGATAATGTGGATCACCTCATCCAGATTGAGGAACGCGATCAACAGCCCTTCCAACAGGTGCAGCCGGCGCTCGACCTTGTCGAGGCGGAACTGCAGGCGTCGACGCACCGTCTCGCGGCGGAAGCTCAGCCATTCGCCGAGCAAGGTGCGCAGATCCTTAACCTGGGGCCGGTTATCCAGCCCGAGGATATTGAGGTTGACGCGGTAGCTCTTCTCCAGATCGGTACTGGCAAACAGGTGTTGCATCAGCTGCTCGACATCGACCCGGTTCGAACGCGGCACAATCACGATCCGCGTCGGATTTTCATGGTCGGCCTCATCGCGCAGATCGCTGACCATCGGCAACTTCTTCGCCTGCATCTGGGCGGCGATCTGCTCGAGGATCCGCGCCCCCGATGCCTGGTGGGGCAACGCCGTGATGACGATGTCACCATCTTCCACCCGATACACCGCCCGCATACGGATCGAACCACGCCCGGTCTCGTACACTTTGCGCAGTTCAGCACGGGGCGTGATGATCTCGGCCGCAGTCGGATAATCCGGTCCCTGAATGTGCTGCATCAGGGTAGCGACATCGGCATCCGGCTGTTCCAGCAGGGCGACACAGGCATGGGCCACTTCACGCGCGTTGTGCGGCGGTATGTCGGTGGCCATGCCGACCGCGATACCGGTGACGCCGTTGAGCAGGATATGCGGCAGACGCGCCGGCAAAAACGCCGGCTCTTTCAATGTGCCGTCAAAGTTCGGCACCCACTCCACCGTCCCCTGCTCCAGCTCGGAGAGCAGCACCTCGGAGAAGCGCGATAGCCGCGCTTCGGTGTAACGCATCGCCGCGAACGATTTGGGATCGTCCGGCGCCCCCCAGTTACCCTGGCCATCCACCAGGGGATAACGGTAGGAAAACGGCTGAGCCATCAACACCATGGCCTCGTAACAGGCCAAGTCGCCATGGGGGTGGTACTTACCCAGCACGTCACCGACGGTGCGCGCCGACTTCTTATGTTTGGCCAGCGCCGAGAGCCCCAGCTCGCTCATCGCATAGACAATGCGCCGCTGTACCGGCTTTAAGCCGTCGCTGATGTGCGGCAGCGCGCGATCCATGATCACGTACATGGAGTAGTTCAGGTAGGCCTGTTCGGTGAAGGTGCGCAACGGCAAGCGTTCGATCCCTTCCAGGCTCAGTTCGGCATCACTCATGGGACTGTGGGTTCCAATTCAACAGGATGACAACAATCAACGGGTAATGATGACATGACTGTCAGCGACAAAAAAGCAAGAGACATCAAGGTTCATGCCAACCACGACCGCCGCTGGCAGGATGAGTTCACCCGGACGGCCTCAGACGCGCGCGCCACCCCGACCAGTCAAAGGCTGCGCCCGGATCAGTTTTGCGTCCGGGAGCAATATCGGCATGGCCGACGATACGATCGGGCGTGATCTCGGGATATGCCTGCATCAGCCGTTGCGCCAAAGCGGCCAGCTGTTGGTACTGCGCCTCGGTATAGCCGCCGTCATCGGTGCCTTCCAGCTCGATGCCGATGGAGAAATCATTGCAGGCACTGCGCCCATGAAAGGCGGAAACTCCGGCATGCCAGGCGCGCTCGCTAAACGGCACATACTGCACAATCTCGCCGTCGCGACGAATCAGGCAATGTGCCGAGACCTGCAGACCCGCGATCGTCGCAAAATAGGGGTGTGCCGCCGGATCCAGGCGTCCCATGAACAGATCGTCAATCCAGGGACCGCCAAATTCTCCGGGAGGCAAACTGATGCCATGCACCACCAATAATGAGACTTCGCCCTGTGGCCGTGCATTACAGTGCGGTGAGCGCAACTGCCGGCAGCCCGTCAGCCAACCCTGTTCGATACGCCACGTCTCTGTCATCTGCTGCCACCTCACTCCGGCTCAAGAGCGGCTATTGTCGCCGCTTGCGGTTCGCTTGTCGAAGCCAATCCCGGGCACGCCGCATGGCAGGTCATGTGCCACTGCTGCCGACAAGGCGCCGGCATGTTATTCTTCACCCCATCTGCAACACGGCATCCGCGCCATGCCCCCCGCGGCATACAGGCCAATCGCCACATAAAAACAGGACCTTACATGCTCGAACAGGATATTCAACGCGCCGTGCGCGCCGCACTGGAAGAGGATCTCGGCGGCACGCTGGACCCACATGCCGATATCACGGCTCAACTGATTCCTGCCGATAAACCGGCCGAAGCCTACGTGATTACCCGTGAACAAGGTGTTTTCTGTGGCCGCGCCTGGGTAGAGGAGGTGTTCCGCCAACTCGGCAACGATGTCACCGTGATGTGGAAAGTGCAGGATGGCGATGCCGTGGCACCGAACCAGGAGTTGTTCCGTCTGCAGGGCCCGGCGCAGATTCTGCTGACCGGCGAACGCACCGCCCTGAATTTCGTTCAAAGCCTCTCAGGCGTTGCCTCGCTCGTCGCCCGCTACGTACAAGAGATCTCCGGCACCCACTGCAAACTGTTGGATACGCGCAAGACGGTGCCAGGTCTGCGCACCGCGCTGAAGTATGCCGTTACCTGTGGCGGTGGCACTAACCACCGCATGGGCCTCTACGATGCCTACCTGATCAAGGAAAATCATATTCTGGCCTGCGGCAGCATTGCCGCCGCCGTGGCACGGGCTCGGGAACTGGCGCCAGGCAAGCGCGTAGAGGTCGAGGTCGAGAACCTGCAAGAGTTGCAGCAGGCATTGAATGCCCACGCCGACATCATCATGCTCGATAACTTTGAGGTGCCGATGATGGAACAAGCCGTGGCAATGAATCGAGGCCAAGCCAAGCTGGAGGTATCTGGCAACGTCAGTCTTCAAACGATTCGTCGCTATGCAGAAACCGGCGTCGATTTCATCTCTGTCGGTGCGTTAACCAAGCATGTTCATGCGCTGGATTTATCGATGCGATTCGTCTGAAAACCAGACGTTGAGTGGTTACACTTTGCGCCACTCAACGTCTTGGACAACCGGATCAACGCACAGACTCAAGCAACACCTCGCCGTTGTAACCGTTTCATTTAAATTGACTTTTTAATCAAAAAGACCCTGTTTTTTGTATGTCTGACAAGCTTTTCAACGTATGGACGTGAATTGACAGCTGCAAAGTTGTAAGAAATGGCCTTTACTTTTAGTGGTGCCTCACAGTTTCACATAATCAGTCCCCCAAACAGCGTGGTCAGGGATGTACCCAGGAGCGCAAATGGAGCTATTATCGGCGCTGTGGTGGCATCGCCACCCTTCCTCAGGAATGTCATAAGTAAGGAAACCTGATTATGAAAAAGCAAACCGGTTTTACCCTGATTGAATTGATGATCGTCGTCGCTATCGTTGCCATCCTGGCTGCCATCGCCCTGCCGGCGTATCAAAAGTACACTGCTCGTTCCAAGTTCACTGAAGTCATCACTGCGACCAGTGGCGTTAAGCAACAAGTCGAACTGTGTATGTATGACAAGGGATTTGCTAGCACATCTTGTGTAAACAGTGCTTCAGGAGCTGGTTGGGCAATTAAAGCTGACACCGCTTACGCCACGCCATATATGCAAAAAATCCAAGTTTCAAACGGTACTATTACCGCTACCGCCTCTTCTGGTGAAAATTTAAATGGTGCTACATACTCGCTGACACCGGTTTCTGGCGCAGCAGGTCAAGTAACCTGGACTATTGGTGGATCTTGTAAAACTGACGACCTTTGCTAATAGCTGAGTAAATTATCTACTTAGACAAGCAATGCCACCCAATGGTGGCATTGCTTCTGTTGTAATAAAAAAGGTGGTTGCATGACAGCAAGCGCAAATGGATTAGCCCTCAGCCTTGTCGCCTCATCATTGCTCAGTGATGAAGAAACCAAGCGCTATAGCGCTGAAGCCAAGCAACAACGCAAACCGCTGATCACCTTTCTGGTGGATAACAAAATCCTCGGCAGTGCCGCTCTGGCAGAATTTTGCGAGCAGGAGTATGGAGTACCTCTGCTGGATCTTGATGCATTTGATTTAAGCGAGATCCCGCAGAAATACCTCAATAGCAAACTGATCGACAAACACCACGCGCTGCCCATCTATACTCAGGGCCATACCTTGTATGTCGCCATGTCCGATCCAACCAATGTCGCAGCTCTTGAGGACTTTGGTTTTAGCTTTGGTCTGCACACCGAAGCCTTGTTAGTTGATGAACTGAAGCTGCAAAAAGCCATCACCAAACTCACCGAAGGTGTTTCCGAAGCCTTGGGAGTCGACAACTTACACGACAGCGATATCGATGGCCTTGAAGTCGCCGAAGACGATATCCATGATGACAAAAGTTCCAGCAACGATGCGGATGACGATGCCCCTATCGTCAAATACATCAACAAAGTGTTGTTGGATGCAATAAAGCGTGGCGCGTCGGATCTGCATTTTGAGCCCTACGAGACTAAGTATCGGATCCGTTTTCGCATCGATGGCATATTGCACGAAATCGCCTCGCCACCGGTGAACCTGGGCAGCCGATTTGCCGCTCGTCTTAAAGTAATGTCGCGGCTGGATATTGCCGAACGTCGCTTGCCGCAGGATGGTCGGATCAAACTGAAAGTGACCGCCACCAAAGCCATGGATATGCGGGTCAACACACTGCCCACCATGTGGGGCGAAAAAATCGTTCTGCGGATCCTCGATTCGTCTGCGGCGCGTTTGAACATAGATCAGCTTGGATATGACCCGGATCAGAAAACCACCTACCTTGATGCTCTCGCGAAACCTCAAGGAATGATCTTGGTCACCGGCCCGACTGGTTCAGGCAAAACAGTATCGCTCTACACTGGATTGAATATCCTCAATACATCCGAGCGCAATATTTCTACAGCCGAAGACCCCGTCGAAATTAACCTGCCCGGCATCAACCAGGTTCAAGTTAACCCTAAAGCGGGTTTGACGTTTGCCAGTGCGCTACGCGCCTTCTTGCGTCAGGATCCTGATGTCGTGATGGTCGGTGAAATTCGTGATCTTGAAACCGCAGAGATCGCGATCAAGGCGGCACAAACCGGCCACTTGGTGCTCTCCACGCTGCACACTAATTCCGCGGCTGAGACCCTCACCCGTCTGATGAATATGGGGGTACCCGCCTTCAACATCGCTTCATCGGTAACGCTGATCATGGCGCAGCGTCTTGCCCGGCGCTTGTGTGATAAGTGCAAAGCACCGGAACAAATACCGGCACACGAATTACTCGCACTGGGCTATTCCCAGGAACAAATCGACGCCGGACTCAAACTCTACAAGCCGGTCGGTTGCCCTGAGTGCTCGGGAGGGTATAAAGGTCGAGTCGGTATCTATGAGATGCTGAAGATGTCCGAAGCCATTGCCAACCTGATCATGGAGGGAGGCAATTCGCTACAAATCGCAGCCGCGGCTCAAAAAGAGGGAATGCGCACCCTGCGCAAATCCGGTCTCGATAAAGCAAGATTAGGCATAACCAGTCTCGCCGAGGTCAATCGCGTTACCAGTGGTTAATTTGGAGTTTTGACAAGGAAGCAGCATGGCCGTCAACACGAACACCCGCGACAAGATCGAAGCCAAGAGGTTTTATCCTTTCGTCTGGGAAGGCGTCAATCGCAAGGGACAAAAAGTCTCAGGCGAGATGCAGGGCGAGAACATCAACCTGGTGAAGTCTGAACTGCGCAAACAGGGTGTTAACGTCAGTAAAATTCGCCGCAAGAGCCAATCGATTTTCTCCAAATATTCTGGCGCCATCAAACCGATGGATATCGCTATGATATCTCGCCAGGTTGCCACCATGCTCTCAGCCGGGGTTCCACTGGTACAAACACTGCGCTTGCTCTCCAGCAGCCATGAAAAGAGCAGCATGCGCGAACTGCTGTCTGGTATTTGTGCCGAGGTTGAGAGCGGCACCCCTCTGTCTCAAGCGCTCAAAAAACATCCGCGTTACTTCGATGACCTGTATGTCGATTTGGTCTCTGCGGGTGAACAATCCGGTGCGCTAGAACAAATTTATGACCGCATTGCCACTTATAAAGAAAAAGCCGAGGCATTGAAGTCAAAGATAAAAAAAGCTCTGATGTACCCAGCGGCGGTCATGGCTGTCGCCGTCATAGTGACGACCATATTGCTGCTGTTCGTAGTGCCGCAATTTGAGGATATCTTCAAAAGCTTCGGTGCAGAATTGCCCGCCTTCACCCAGATGGTGATCAATCTGTCGCGCTTCTTGCAACACTCTTGGTATCTCTTTTTCGGCGGTATCATCATTGCCGTGTTTTTATTTGTTCGCGCACATCGCAACTCACAGAAAGTTCGCGATGAAACGGATAAAGCGATGCTCAAGTTACCGATTGTCGGCAAAATTTTGCACAAAGCCTGTTTGGCGCGCTTTTCCAGCACCCTGGCCACAACATTTGCAGCAGGGATCCCACTGGTAGAAGCGCTGGTTTCTGCCGCAGGAGCCTCCGGTAATGCCCTATATCGCGATGCTGTTATGGCCGTGCGCAACGAAGTCATGGCCGGGATGCAAATGCACATTGCCATGCGCACCGTCGAGGTTTTCCCGGACATGGTGACCCAGATGGTGATGATCGGTGAGGAATCCGGTAGCATCGATGACATGCTGACCAAAATTGCCGGCATTTACTCGCAACAAGTAGACGATGCGGTTGATGGTCTCTCCAGCCTGATTGAACCACTGATCATGGTGATCCTCGGCGTGCTGGTCGGTGGCCTTGTTGTGGCCATGTATTTGCCAATATTCAAACTGGGCAGCGTCATTCACTAACTACACACAGCGTGCATGGCCCGTCCTTGGCGGGCCTTTATTATTTTATCCGCAAGGGAATTTCAGATGTTGTTACTCGTTGCCGAGCAACTGCCATGGCTCTATATCTCACTGATCACCATACTGGGTCTATTAGTCGGTAGTTTTTTGAATGTCGTAATTCACCGCTTGCCCATCATGCTCGAACGCAACTGGCAACAGGAGTATCAAAGCTACTTTCATCCCGAGCAGGATACGCTAGCGCCGTTACCGCCCTACAACTTGATCGTGCCACGTTCGGCTTGTCCACATTGTGGCCACCAGATACGCGCCTGGGAGAACATCCCTCTGCTTAGCTGGATCGGCCTGCGCGGCCGCTGTAGTCAGTGCCGAGCAGCCATTTCGCCGCGCTACCCGCTGGTTGAATTGCTCTGCGGTGTGATGACTCTCGTGGTGGCCAATCACTACCCCGCAGGCGTCATGCAGTGGAGTGCCATTGCGCTGAGTTGGGTCCTGCTGGCGCTGACGTTCATCGACCTCGACAAGATGCTGTTGCCCGACCAGCTCACCCTGCCCTTACTGTGGCTGGGACTGCTGTTAAACACCCAGGGGACATTTGTCGACTTATCCGATGCGGTTATCGGTGCCGCTGCAGGCTATCTTGTGCTGTGGACCCTGTACTGGACGTTCAAGCTGCTGACAGGCAAAGAAGGTATGGGATACGGTGATTTTAAACTGCTGGCCGCGCTGGGCGCCTGGCTTGGTTGGCAAGCCCTCCCCTTGATCCTGATTCTGGCCTCTGCCGTTGGCGCACTGGTTGGTATTTCATTACTGCTGTTGCGTCGACATCAACAAGGTCATCCCATTCCATTTGGTCCCTATCTGGCGACCGCCGGCTGGATTGCATTGCTCTGGGGAGCATCGATCAACCACTGGTACCTGTCGACACTGCTATGAGTCGATATATCGTCGGACTGACAGGTGGCATCGGCAGTGGCAAGAGCACCATCAGTCGACTCTTTGTCGCACTGGGTGCCACAGTGATCGATGCCGATCAGATCGCCCGCGACCTGGTGATGCCAGGTTCGGCCACCCTGCAGGCCATCGTCGCTCGCTTTGGCCCCAGCCTGCTCACTGAGGACGGCAGCCTGGATCGACCCCGCTTGCGGCAACGGATTTTCAGCCAGGCAGCGGATAAAACCTGGTTGGAGCAGCTACTGCACCCGCGCATTCGGCAGGCGCTACTGCAGGCCTGTGATGCCTGCCCTGACCCCTATGTGATCCTGATGGCCCCGTTGCTGTTTGAAAATGGGCTGGATGTTCTGGTGCAACGCATCCTGACGGTTGATGTCAGTCAGGAAACCCAGATTCTGCGCACCTGCCAGCGGGACAACAATGATCGCGCCCTGGTCGAAGCCATCATTGCCAGCCAGATATCACGGCAGCAACGCTGCGCCCGCAGTGATGACATCATTGATAATGAAACATCGACCCCAGAGCAGCTTAGACAACGCGTTACTCAGTTGCATATCAATTATTTAGCATTTGCCTCTCAACACGCGCGATGATTGCCAGTAAACTCGCCACTCATCACTTTATCCTCGCCATAACAGCCGATATTCCGAACCCATGCTGACTTACGAATTCCCCTTGAACGAGAAAAGCCGGACCTACCTACGCTTTGACGCGTTGTTCCAGCTGTTGCGCCAGAATGCCCGGCAAGCCGATAACGGCCAGGCGATCAGCTTTTTCAAAGCCCTATTTGACTTCATCGAACTGTCTGAACGCTGCGATATCCGCACCGATCTGATGAAAGACCTGGAAAAACAGCGCCAAAAACTGGAGGCCTTGCGTCAGCTGCCCACCGTCGACGGCACCAAGTTACAGCTACTGCTGGATACCCTAGCGACGCTGGTCTATGAGCTGCCCCGTTCGCTGCGGGCCGGTACCCGCTTCAAGGAAGATAAATTCCTGTGCGGTATTCGTCAGCGTTTCTCGATTCCGGGTGGCCTCTGTCCGTTTGATGTGCCAGTGCTGCATCACTGGTTAGGGCTGCCGCTGGAGCGCCGTGTTGCCGATGCCGAAGGCTGGTTGGCAGAGTTAACGCTGCTGATGCAGGCTACCGATCAGCTGTTGCAACTGTGGCGTGAAAGCGGTCATTTCAAAGTAGAATTGGCCCGGAATGGTTTTTTCCAGGATAGTGCCGATGGTGCCGAATTAGTTCGTTTGCAAGTCGACCCGGAGTGCGGCCATTATCCAACACTCAGCGGCCACAAGAGCCGGTTCGCGATTCGTTTTCTGCCCCTCGGCGAGCTGGAGACCGGTGATATTACCTTTCAACTCGCCTGCTGCTGATGGAGCCTGACATGGTAACTGAAGTAACGTGTCCGACCTGCGGACAGAAGGTGATCTGGAATGAAAAGAGTCCATATCGCCCTTTTTGCAGCAAACGCTGCCAATTAATTGATTTTGGCGAATGGGCCAACGAGGAAAAACGGATCAACGGTGAATCCAGCGAACCGGATTCCGACATCTGGTCCGAAGAGGAATCGCGCTAGTTTAGCTGCAATCTACAGCCCTGTTGCAATAGCAGGGCTATATCATAAAATCATTGTTATTCAATTAATTGCACCAATGATGCAATATTAACCCACTCTCTTAAATTAATTCCTGCTTGTTTATTTGTTTATTTGTTTATTTGTTTATTTGTTTATTTGTTTATTTGTTTA
>CAMFKP010000095.1 GCA_945957385.1 uncultured Aeromonadaceae bacterium | reverse complement strand
TTTTCTCGCCCAAATATCTGCACCATCTGGGCGGTGCCCATATTCTTTTTCGCCAGATTGTCTAAGGCACCGGATAACCCCACAACCGATGGCCGTAGGTTTCGGTCTGTTGCGGTATCTAAAATCAGCAGGATGTTACGCAGTGCTGTACCGGCCTGACTCCCTTTGATTTCAGACTTGGCTAGAGTTTGAATTGCCGCGTTCAACTCTTCAAACTGCACGCCCGCTTGCGCAGCGGCAACACCACCACCTTTGATGGCTTCGGTGGTTTCCTGAATCTCTGATGAGCCATACTTAGCACCGGCCGCCAATACGTTGATATAACGGTCTGCCTGCTCGGCGCCCGCGCTGTATTGGTTCAACGACAACGCCAAAGCCTTAGTGGCATCCGGCAACGTCATACCCGCCGCTTCTGCCAGTGTGACCGCGCTTTTGGTGGTTTTGGTCAGTGCCTCATTAGACTCCAGCAAATCGGGCTTGGCCGATGCCATCAGCTTAAACGCCTCTGCCGCCTGAGAGGCGGATAGCGTAGTTGTCTGGCCAATCTGGCGTGATTGCTTATCCAGAAATGCCAGCTGCTCACCGGTCGCCCCCGTGATCGCCGACAAGTCAGATAACGATTTGGTGTAACTGCGCGTATCGCTAATGACGCGATCAAACGTAACGCCGGCAATCAGCATGCCGGCATACGATTTTGAAACATCGAGGATGCTATCCCGCAGCCGCTTATAGCACGCGTCAGACTCTTTCGCTGCAGAGTCAATCGTAGAGTGAGTGGCCTTAACCTTCCGCTCCGTGTTTTGAAATGCGTTAGACATATCCCGCTGATAGGTCGCCGCATTGAGGCGCAGTGCCACCGATAAACTGGCAATATCAGACATAGTCAACTCATGATGCTGGCCACAGCCGCACACTGCGCATCCAGTGTGGACGCCTGCAAGAAGGTGTCATCCGGCATTGTGGGTGTTGGAATGGAGGGCGGCTCGGAGCCTGCCACTTGCTCTGCAGAGGAGATCCGTAAGTACGCCAGCCAATGTGTGAGGATAGCCGGCGGAAGCTGAGCGATAAGACGAACGTCTGGCTGACTGAATCTGTCAGCCAGCGCGTACAACGTCATCAGCTGGGGACAGCGCCTTAGTTTTTTTCAGCCTCCTCCAGCGAGCCATTACTCATGCGATGCAGCGTGTTTACGGCATCAATCAGTTCAGCATTAGAGCGGCTGGCCAACAGTTCTTCCGCCGTTGGCAATTCATCCGCCGGATAGGCTGAGCCATCCGGCTTGCATAACGAACGCAGCACCAGTTCGGCAGCGGCAAGGGCCTTTTCTTTTTCGGTTGTGTTGTCATTGGTGACCACCGTGATGTAGTCCAGCTGTTGTGCTACCGACACCGCTCGCGCTGTCATGCTGCCACCAAACAGCGTAACGGCCTTTACCACAGGGTTATCGGCTAACAGCAGGGTTTTAATGCTCATGAATTCCCCTTAAATCAGGCTTTGGCTGATGATGGAGCTGCGCTTTTCAGGCTCCACTGAATATCGTTTTGCTTACCTTTGACCAGAATGCTGATCACCTTATTCGCTGGTGCCTGAATCTCGGCCATCTCCCACCCGGCAAGAGAAATCAGACTGGTCGAGATACGGCCATTCGGCATTTCAATTTTGATTTTCACCGTTTGCCGCGCCGTCGCCGCATCCAAAAATGCCTGAAAATCCGCATCACCTGGACTATCAATAAACCCGAACTCTTTCTCCGGGCCCTTAGGCAAATCCGCAATGGCTTGGTCTTGGGTATCCAGCAATGTGGTGCAATCAACAAAGCCACTCACTGCGCCTTGCTTACCGACTGCGGTACAGTTCGGGAGTGGTTTAAGGGCAGAATCGCCTGCCACGTCAGTCCCCCAAGACACCTTGGTACCTGCCGGCAACATGGCATACTGAGATGATTTTTTTACGCTCATGCCTACACCTCGTTATGAGTCACAATAAAGTCGCGGCTTCGACACCACACCGCATCCTGAGAATCGAAATCCTCGGTAAATCCGCCACGGGCAATAAATTGCACCGGGTAACCATCAATCTTGTCGTGTGCCAACCCCTCCCATGCCTGCAGTAGGATCTTTTCGGTCTCAATGGTTTTTACTCGAGAAGGTGAGATGATTTTGAATTGGTAACGTTGAGTTATGAGAGAGACACCGGCGAGCCCAGTATCCGGTTTAAAATCACTGACCACCTGATACACGATGCACTCATTCACATCATCAGGCCGTTGTAAGGGATAAACCGGCAAGCCTGTCAGTCGCTCGGCATCATTTTTCAGATGAATATCAAGCATACGTTCTCCCTATTTGTTTTTTGCTGCGATACGCCGTTGTGCCCGCGCGATCCCCGCGCCCAGCTCTTCGCGTAATGTCGCCTCAACTCGCTGGATATTGTTATCTAACGCAGGACGGATAAACGGTTTGGCCATCTGCTTGGATGTCCCATACTCCTGTGCCCGCGCCTTAATATAATGGGGAGCCTTCATCGCCGGTCCAACCCTCAAAACCCGTTCCGAACCTTCTCGAATAGAACGGATCTTGATAGTGTCCCGTAAATGCTGGCCGTGATTCGACAGGTCATAACCGGCAGATTGGCGCATGGCTTCTCGTACCGGTTGCATGGCTTTCCGGCCGGCACGCGCCAGCACTCGGTTGGCCACATCCTTGCCTAACTCATCCAGCGCCTCGCTAAGCGCTGACAGCCCTTCAATCTGAATATTGATCATCGATTACGTCCGTCTGAGTCCTCAGCAACATCCGGTCAGGCATGCTGTTATCAATGCTGAGTACGTGATATGCGGCACCGCCACTCAGGACTCGGTCACCGATGCTGACGTCACTCCGCTTGCGTAATGTCAGGAGATATACAGAGACCGTTTTGTCTTGCGCCGTAGCGATAACAGAAGAGGAGCTGATAAAGCGGATATCGCACCACGCTCGCCCCACGTCACGCCATGTGGCGGGTAACGGTGCGCCCGTTGGATCCCGACCGGATTGCTTGCGCTGAATCACCACGCGATACCGGAGGTCACCCGCTTTTAATGGTTTCATAGGCCATGTGCCCGATAAGGTTGTAGTAGCGCCTCGGCGGACTGATAGGAAACAGGATCAGCTTCGCGGTTGGCATACCAATACCCGATCATCAGTAACATGGCGGCGGAGATATCCGCATCCAGCAACAAAGCATCCTCATCGAGAACAAACCCCTCTTCGGCGTCACAGGCATACAGCTTGCGGTCGGTCTGCCCTTCAACAAAACGCACTGCAGCGCGGATATAGGTATTGAGTAAGTTATCGTCCTCCAAAAAGTCTGGCTCTATTCGGCACTGCTGCTTCACAAGCGCTAAATCCAGCATGCACACCTCCTGAATTATTTGCGGCCTTTACAAGACGCTGCAGTAACATCAGCCAATTCTTTGGCCGATGTTGCTGCATCCAATACTTCACCAGACAGCATCTGCGCATAACCTTTGGCCACCAGCTCTCGGGCATGCTGTTCATCCGTTTCAAACTCATCGTCTTCACACACGACATTGCGCCCCACCAAAATGGGTCGACAGGCTTTCATCTTGGCCATAATTACATCCTGATTGGGCGGCACGCGGCCGCCCTTTAAACACTAAAAGGTTACTGAGACGCCGGTACGGTAAAAGAGCCATAGATAAAGGACTCAGGACGCTTCACCGCCAACGCTAAACGCTCCTCACAACGGATAGAAATCATGTTTTTCTCGAAGTCATCCGCGTTCTCGGTACTGATCACCACGTTAGAGTCCTCGCGGTCAAACAGCTGGGCGCCGGCATTGAATGCACCGGTCAGGAATTTGCCTTTAAACGCCGCCGCTTCCGTAGCGACCACCGGCAAACCCCACAGCGTTGGCCCAACTAAAGAGGCTGGATTTGCTAGGATGTAACGGCCTAACGAGTCTTTGATCAGTTCAATCTTGGCCCAGTCGATAAAGTGCAAAACGTGTCCGGATGCAGGGAAGCGAGCCAGCTGTGCCTGCAGCATTGCCAAACGCAGATCATCAATGCCGTTTTGCTCAGCCACTTCAAACTCAGCACTGTAGGCCGTCGCCTGTGGGATGATGCCATGTAGGTGAGCCCCAGAGCCGTCACCGAACAAAATCTCCTGCTCTTCCACGTACTTCAGGCCATAACGCATTTCGGCATCAATCGTGGACTGCAGCTGGGCAAAGTCATCCAAGATCTGTTTGGACGCTTTGAACATGTGAGCGATGGTGGTCACCGGTGTGATTTTGGTGTTGAACTCAATACCGCTGTACGGCTTGGTGGTATTTTCCGGTACCACGGCCGCGTTATTGGTAAAGCCGGTCTGCTGCACCCAGAACACCGCTGGAGAGCCGGTACGCCCAGGCGCAATCAGATCACGGATAAACAGACGTTGTTTAGGTGCAACATCAATCCCCGGTAAGCGGTGCGGTTCAACAACACCTTCCGCGACGCCGCTGGAGGTCAGCGCTGATTTAACGGGGATACTGAGGCGCTTACCGCCTTCAGCCGCACTGGCGAACGCCTTCATCGCCTCCGCTGAAATGACTTGGTGGCCAACCGACTCAACCACCTGTTTGACATTCGCCAGAGGCATATTGACAACATGCTGCTCCAGCTCACCCAGTGAGGTTTTCAGCGTCTTTTCGGCCTCTTTTAAGGCATTGAGTTCGACAGCCATCTTATCGACGGCCTCTTTGGTTTGTGCCGACAGCTGGCCGTGTTTCTTGGCCTCGCTCAACGCTTCTTCTGCTTTGGCATTGAACTGAGAGGACGCCTCTTCAATGCTGGCGGTGACTTTCTTCAGGATTTCATTGACTTCAGACATAAGCTCTCCGAGATATCAGCAAGCCGGAAGCAGAGTGCTCAACGCAGACTCCAGACCAGCAAGAATTTCAGGGTTTATCGTTACGGCAGCGTCATGCGTACCGTCATTGGTGGGGGCAGCGCCCGGCATGCTCCCCTTCAAAGCTTTCAGTAATCGCCGGCGTTCGGCGCGTGGGGTATTAGCTTTCGCGAGTAGTGCATCCAATTTGCGCAGCGCAGCGGTAGGGGAATCCGGATCACCCAGAACGGCATCTGCCTCTAACAATGCGTCAGCCAACCCCTTATCCACGGCATCCACTCCACCGATGTAGGTTTCGCTATCCATCATTGCCGTGATTTCGGTACCGTTTAGCCCACTGCGTACGCTGTAGATGTCCTGCATTGCACGGTCAAAAGGCTCCATGTCTTGGGCGACACGTGCTAAGTCATGTCGGTTACCAACGGCGGCAACCCAGCAGTTGTGGATCATCAAAAAAGCAGCGCGACCGATTTGCAGCTCATCTGCCGCCATCGCGATAATGGAAGCAGCACTCGCAGCAATGCCGATGACTTTTACTGTCACGTGCCCGCTGTACTCTCGCAGCTGGTTATAAATGGCGAGTCCTTCAAACATGTCGCCACCGGGCGAGTTGATATTGACGACCACATCAGCGCCGCCCATGGTGCGCAGCAAACCGGCCATACGTTTGGCCGTCATGCCCTCGCCCCAGTAATCCGCACCAATGACATCCAGAATTGAAATCGTGTTTTCATCATCAGATGCAGCGGCCTGCAAAGAGCTGTTCCAGCGCTCCATGGCCATCGGCGACAGATCGCACGAGACGCGCGCGCAGGGACGCCCCGCCGGCGCCGCCGGAAGCGTTCGTTTAGTCATAAGGGGAAATCCTATGCGTTGTTTTTCAGCGGGGACTGTTCCGGGGGAATATCAGGGAACAGGAAGTTGTGCAGTGCGAGTGACTGCAGGTTGTTCTTCTTCAGGTCTTCAAGCGGTGTGAGGTTAAGTTGCACGGTATAAATGTCCCCGCCAGGGATTGGCGGCAGGTTCTCTAAACGGCGTACATCATTACGGCTCATCCAGCCATTTTGCAGGGCGGTGGTGTAATATGCCGCTCGCCCAGCACTGTCTGCGCGTAACAAGCCCTCTACGGAGAACTCCGCAAAGTAGTCCTCATCATCGCCCAACAAACACCGTGCTATTTCCTGCTCAATATTGACCAGAAGTGGCCGCAAGGTATTGGTCAAAAACAGCAGGTTCATCCCTTCAACACTGGCCGCCCAGCTGTTTTGCTTGGTCATGTGCCCCACCATGAAAGGCGGTACGCGGAACCAACGACAAATCTCTTCGATGCTAAAAGCACGGCTTTCCAGCAGCTGCGCCGCCTCAGGGTTCATGGTCACATTCTGGTATGAGAGTTTGTTCTCCAATACCATCAGCTTGCCGGCGTTCTTGGAGCCGATAAAACTCTGCAGACTCTTACGTAAACGCTCCCGCTGCTCTTTATTCAGCGCATTCTCTGACGATAAAAAGCCGGTATTCTGTAACCCGTTTTCAAAAATCTTGGCGGCCGCCTCATCCACCGACATGGCGGCACCAAATACATCGATACCCATTTGTGTCGGCATCAAACCGCAAACCCCATCAAGGCCAAATCCACGGATGTGCATCATGCGTTCAACGGGGATAACGCGATGGGTTTTACCTTCGGTATAGGTGTATTCAAGGCGGCCATTATCTAGGCGTTTAACCACCATGTTCTGTGGCAGTAACGGATCCAAGGCCACCAACTTGTGGCCTATCATTTTCTTTTCGACAAAGGCATTGCCGCGTAAACAGATGCTGGCCACCACCATCAGCATGAAACGCGATGGCGTCATTTCGATATTAGGCCGACGACACAACACCTGATACGCAGGATGTTTTAGAGCCAGTATCCGAGAGCCATCCTCCCGTCGCTGATAAACCTTAAGCGGCAGCGTTGATATGGATTCACTGAGTAATCGCACACAGCTCCATGTCGTGGATAAGCGCATGATTTTATCGGCGGTGACCACCTTGCCGCTTGAGCTGGTACCAAACCACTCCTGCCAGAATGTTCCGGTCGTTGTGGTGACCGGCACACCCAACCAATTTAAAAGGGCGCTTTTCACGCGCCCCGGTCGTTTAGTTTTGGCCATTACACACCCACGATTATCGGATCATCAAAAAAGCCCTCGATGTCGCCATCGTCCAGTTCAACACCTTCAGCCGCCCCAATTGCCATCGCCGCCGCAACGATGCCATCGATACGGCCAGTACTGCGTTTCTTGGCAAAGATACGATTGTTCTTCTGGTCGGTTTCAGTCACCGCCGAAGCGGCATTCCAACGCAGACAAGGATTGGTTTTGATCTTGATGACTTGGTCATCCAGTAGCCCTTCGAACAGTTCTATCGAGTGTGGCATCCACAATCCTGACTCTTTCGCTTTATAAAAACCCTGACCATGAGGAACTAACGGCACCATGACGCCCGCCTCATCCAACTCCGGCTCTAGGTACTTAATCCGGTATTGGTCAAAAGCGATAGCTCTGAGGTCATATTGTTTCGATAACTCAGAAATACGCTCAGCGACAAAGGCATATTTCACCGCCTTACCAGGCGTCGCATGCATGTATTCTTTTTTTACCCAAATGTCATAGGGAACACGGTCAGTCTTAGAACGGTGTAACAATGTTTCTTGCGGGGTCCAGAACTCGACCACCAGCGTTTTCGGCTTGGGGAAATAGAGTGCTAACGCGGTCAAATCTCGCGTACCAGACAAGTCGAGTCCGCCATAACACTCCTCACCTGCGATGTTATTGAGATCAAAATCAGATTCACACGCCATCCAGACGTCACTACTCATCCACGGGTTATCCGCATCAACCCACTGGCAGAAATTGAGGCGGCGGACAATGCTCTCTTTGGCTGGCATCCCGCGCGCTTGCGTGACCTGTTCGCGTAGATACTTATCCGTAAAGGTGTAGCCGAGTGACGGATTCGCTTTCCCCCAACATGACTCATCTTTGAAAGGGTCATCCTCTTCATCCAGTGAGCAGATAAACGAGAAAAAGCTGTCATCCTCAACCGAGCCTTCGGCTATCTTCCGGCCATATTCGTGGTAGTCATAACAGACACTGGTTTTGTCATGCCCACTATTGGTGATCAGGAATATTAATGCCTGGCGCCGACCTTTTGTCCCTGCCCGCATCATCTCAACGACGGTATTGGTTTTATGTTCGTGGACCTCATCAATCAAGGCACAGTGAGGACGCGGCCCCGATTGCCCGTCATCGGAACTGATAGGTTTGAAGAAAGAGCCGGTTTGCAGAAATGCGAGGTTCCACACATTGAGTCCGGTACCCGACTTCACGAGACGCTGAGCTAACGCAGGCGACTGATCCACCATCGCCACCGCATCGCGGAACAAAATCATTGCCTGGTCTTTTTTGGTCGCCGCGGCATAAACCTCGGCACGCGGTTCGTTGTCAGCCACCATGCAATACAAGCCAACCCCGCCCGCTAATGGGGATTTGCCCGAACCTTTACCCGATTCGATATAGCTCATCCGAAATCGGCGGGTACCATCGCTGGACTTCCAGCCAAACAAGGAGCCCACAATAAAGCATTGCCATGGCAGCAGAATAAACGGTTTACCCTCGTGCTCCCCGCCGTTGAGCTTGAGCACCTTGGCAAAGAAATCGATAACTCGTTTTACCGCATCAACATCCCAGAAAAGCCCACGTGACGGACCTTGCTCTAGATCTCTGAGGTGTCTGCGGCACGCATTGCGAATATCGGGGCCAGCCAGAACACGGCCCTCGGTAACATCCAGTGCATACTGTGTTGCCGGGTCAGCCGAAGAACTGGCTGAGCGGGTCTTCTTTTTCCTCTCCACCATCTACTTTCACCTTCGTTCGTGCTGCCGGCGTAAGGCCAAACTCAACGAGGTAGCTTTTGAAACGGCGATCGGCATCCGCCAACATGGCCACGGCCGGATTAGCCTTAATCAAGAAATCACCCATCTGAGTTTTTGTTGTGTAGGTCCTGCCTTCTATCGCGATGGTTTCGCGTAGCTGCAGGATGTCGGCGTAGATATCGCACAAGCGTTCTAGGGCTAAAGAGTCCGCCGTTGTCAGAACGCCCATACCGTCTAAAAGCAGGGACATCTTTACCCATGCCATTTTTCCCCAATCGGTTAGATGCTCCGGAGGGCTGAGTACTTCACGCGGTGGTTTAGGCTCCCGATCATTGAGTTTTCGCTTGCCCGGATTACCAGTTACCACCTTTAAGTGGGTCAGTTTTGGGCGCCTTCCCGCCATCAGAACCTCCCAGAAAAAAACTTTTCATTTCGCGGTTGTGCACAAAAAGGAGGACGAGGGGTCGTCAAAAGCGAGTTGCCAGAACTTTTACCCCGCCCCTCCCCAGCGCTCATGAGCACTGTAAGGGATGCCGTTCTCATCACAACCTTGCAGTCGGCCGCTCTTCTCGCTGCGCTGCTTGGTTGAATCGTGATGTAACTTACACAGCCCTTGCCAATTGCTGGTGTCCCAGAACAACTTCTGAGCCTTAGCTATTGCCACCTTATCACCGGAACGGAGAGCCTCTTTGAGTCTGTGCGGTTGAATATGGTCCACCACCGTGGCAGGTGTTACTTGACCTTGCTGATAGCACCACACGCACAACGGATGAGTACGCAGATAGGATTGCCGCGCCTTGTTCCAGCGGCTGTTGTAGACAGAGGAAGACTTCATAACAGGTTCTTTTGTTGACCAAAAGTACATGTAGCACGAGTGTAATTATCATCCAGTGGAGAGGATAAGATCTCATGAACATCTTCTTTCCCCCTTAGCAGTTCCTCTGCAATAACAGACAAACGTTCTTTAGTAAGTTGGGGACGATACTCCCAGGGCAACGAATAGCTCTGCATCAGAAATCCTTCCTTAAAAGTGCAAAAATTGAATTTTGTCAACTAGGGTGATGGTGCAGAATTTCAAATTTGTCAACTACCCCATGTTCACTTATACAGCTCTACCTGAGGACTAAATCTTGCAGAAAACCGCGCCATATGGGATATCCCCCAAATTGGGGAGGATTAACTTATTGGCTGCGTAATCATGTCCAATGGTAGGGTCAATTCAAAGATGCGATCAGTGATAGTTACCTTATAGAAATGAGCCTTGTTGCCCAGAAACGCCGCCCACAGAGAAACGGGGCTTCTCCAAGACTCATTTCTGTAAGGCTCTGTGTTGCCTTATGCGCTGGGCATAGCGCAGATACGAAAAGCCCCAGAATAAACCGAGGCCTTGTATCCTTGAGGCTTGACTTACACTTTAGCCTTTCACCAGTGTCTGTCGGATAAACGCATCCCCTCGACAGATACATCTGACCGTATCACCAACTAGTGTGGTGATATAAGCTTCATCACTTTTTGCAATAGAAATGCTCGGTGTATTGCCTCGCCAACAATACTCAACACTGGCCACTAGCTTTGGATCTTGATGATGAAACTCAAGTCGATACATACGCCCCAGTACATGCATCTCCTCAACCTGACGACCATCATTTGTTACCGTGATTTTCTTAAGTGCGTACATATAAATCTCCTTTGGTTAGCAATAAAAAAGGCCGCCTAAGCGACCTTTTTTATATCGTTCCTCAACACTACGAGGTATGACACGAATAACAGCAGTAATAACAACCATTTGCTTTGCTATACCCTAAATTTTTAGCTTTTTGCACCGCTGAAACACATGAGTAAAACTCTCCAAGGTATATACAGTTGTATGACGCGGGCATATGCGAGCATCCAGACTCATGAACCTCATGATCACCATTAGCTTGTGCGTTCTTATTAACGTAATAAGCAGCCAAAACAATTCTCCCTTTGTTAGCTATTTACAAATCAACACCAGCGACATGACGATTAATCACGCTACTGTCAGCCAATATGGTTGAATTGCTCTGGAGATTCGATGACTAACGTCACAAACTAACGGATACCATGCCATATATAGTGAACATTGATGATTCAACTTCCTTTTTTTCGTCCTCATTTGAGGACGATTGGATGACCAGAGCTAGGCTGGGTACTTCTGTCGCGGCAGTTCGAAATGTGGACCGTCATAGAAGCGTTCATCGTCACTGTTGCCGTTCTGATTCCAATCCCCACCCCAGCGTAACGGGATACCTAACTCATTAGCGGCAGAAAACATTGCCTCAGAGACGGATGCAAATGCCTTGCGGTCATTCCACGGGATAACTCCAGCCACCAGCGGAGCGCAGTCTACCGCGTGGCCGGTTAGGTGCCGACTGTTCATGGTCTGACTTTTACCATTAACCATCAGCTGACGCTGGCGAGCTTCGGTACGTTTACCTTCAATGACTTTAAAGTCCACCTTGGTAAGCTCGATGGCTCGCGTCACAACCTTAACCAAGTCCGGATGCACGCCTCGCAGGTTTTCAAGGCTATGTTTACCTAGATAAAAAGACATCATATATCCTTAGGAATACGTTTATTAAGGATCCGCAAAGCAACGATCTGCAGCTGCTTCACGCCGATAAAGCCCACCATG
>CAMFKP010000094.1 GCA_945957385.1 uncultured Aeromonadaceae bacterium | reverse complement strand
CGACTCGCCAACCGACCACCCGCTGCGAAAACTTCCGCCGTTCCATGCATAATGCACTATTTTTACGCAGCAAGTAGATAGTCCCAAAGCAAGCAGCCCGGCGATATAATCCAGCGAATTATTCTCAACAACAACTCTTTCCTATGCGGATTCTTGTCTCTACCCGCTTTTTCCCTGTACTTTCGGTGAGTTACAATCGGTTTTCCCTGCTGAACTTCCGGAACGGCAACTTTTTGCGCTGCTAAGCGTTTTTGGCCCTGCAGACGCTACTGCCCGGCCGTGACCCCCAGTCTGCTACCCCACAATCATATCAGTATGAAGACTTGATGCCACGACACACGCCTCAGAAGCGTCCGTAAGTGGCTGAATAGTTTTATCGTTCTTTTCTAATCAAAGAATCATATTTCCCAAATTCGGGAAATCGATCATAGTTCCCTACCACATCAGAATAAGTTTCACTTCTCTCTGAAGTATTTTCAGAAACATTATCCTCTATAATTATAGTATGCCCATCTTCTTTAAAATGGTACGTTGTCCCATTGATTACTATGTCAGTATCGCCATCATACTCTCTATAAACCGCCATTGATAGAAATAATGTTTCAACACCCAGCATTTGGAAATTGTAAAGAAGATATTCTCTTAAATGTTCATCAAGAAAACTTACACTTACCCACCCACTATTCCTCATTATATTAATGAAGCACGACGGAGTAGAATCAGAACCGATGAGAACCGTATAAGCGTCACCAGCCCCATGTTTTTTATAAGCTTTTTTCTCCATCCATAAGTCAATTGGCTCCTTATATCCAACTGACCATGTTTTGCAATAATAAACATTTTGGCTCATTTATACACCTTACCATTTGTATCACGAATCACCAGATTTCCTAGCAGTATCAATTATTGATTGCGGAATAGGTTTTGCCTGCGGAGGGACTTCTAGTATATTTTTCCCTTTCAATAAGCTGCCTCCAAGATCTCCACTGGACGGAACATTTGCAACTGTAGCGCCAGCAGGATACTTATTCACAGCCTCCCGGATATAATTGGTCGCCGTAGCCTCTGTGACATCAGCAAATTGTGTGAACTTACGTGACACTATCTCACCTGTAGCCGGGTTATACGAATCAACACGATAATAGCCGTATCCGTTAGGTTTGTTTACATACAGTTCATTATACGGATAATTTTTAGACTGTTCTGCGTTAAACTTATTACCGGCCTGAACGTTCTGCAACCATTCAGGCTTGGCCGATATCGTTTTGCCCGATGTTGATGTGCCAACTTTGCCCATCCCGCCGGTCACTGCACCAAGCACCGCCATTGCCAGGATTTCAGACTGCTGTTTGTCCATGCCATACCGGCTTTCCAGCTGGCTCGCAAACTCGGTACTGGTAACGACGCCTTCAGCTTCCATCTGCTGTGCCCAGAATGAAGATATGTCATTCTTCATTTCTGCCGGAACATCAGCATCAAACAGACCGTCAAGCGCCTTACGAACCAGCATGCCATTAGCCGGGATATCACCGTATTTCTCTTTACAGGCTGACGGGTTGGTGGAACAGACCGCAATCATTTCTTTCTGTTGATTGAGACTCAGATCCTCCATTTCCTTGACGATCTTATCGCAGTCGCCGCGAGCCTCACAGCCTTTGGCTTTTGCTGCAAAACCACCAATTTGATCAGCACTCAGCGCGTTATTCTCAACAACAACTATTTCCGACGCAGGTTGCTGTGATAAAACCAGCTTTTCCCTGTATTTTCCGTGAGTTACAGGCCATTTTTGCTAAGGCATTTCTACAGCAGCAACTTTTTGCCCCGACGCGCCTTTTTCATCCGAATACGCTACCGCCCCGACGCACAGCAGCCATGCCATCAGCTTTGTTATTCGCCCCATCATGCTTTCCTTGCTTCTTCCTTACGTGCATTCAGGCACCTAACCGTGAAAAAGGGGCAGTTGCCGATCCGGCCTGTTGAGTGACAGACAAAAAGATCACAACCTTAAAGGTTGGGTTCTTTTACTTAATCAGTAGACTTGATAATCTATCCTTATTAATTTCATCTCTAGTCACTAAGACAGCCTGAATACTTGAGTCAAGATTATCTTCATCTAGCCATGAAGCGTCTTTTCTTTTTAAATGGAATTTTATTGTTGGCAGTAATGTTTCATCATCCAACGATATAATAACATTTAGAACCCCAGAATGGCTTTCATTCCATTCCTTAATCATTGAATTACAAAAGACAATAGAATGTTGAAGGTAATTTTCACTTACGTAATCTTCTATATGGATAGAATTTACAAAACACTCCAAGGCTATTTCATCTTCAAAAGAATCAGGTTTAACCACCCCACAATAACCGAAGAGTTTTTTTGATAAAAAACAACTAAATAACTCCACAAAACCCTGTTCAACAACTTCGTTTAGCTCGTAAGGAAGAGTAATTTTCTTCATATCCTCCCAACATATGGATTCTAGTTGAGGGAGCATTAAATAGTTAGCCAGCATATCATTTTTCCCCCAGATATTTAGTCATACCTTTATCTATAGCATTTTTGAAAGCCGAGTCTTTCAACTTATCATTCACACTTTTAGGTGCATCAGGGAAAGTTTGCGTGACAGAGTCATAATAGTACTTGTTGTTACTATTATCTTGATAATGTATTTGACCCGCTCTCTTTCCTGGTGCTGGGTTCTCAACATCAATTCTCTCTTTGCTTTTTCCCATCCACAATGTCTTGCTTGGAACTGTTGGGCCATTTATACCAAGCATTGCACCTTCTTTATTTAAGGTGTAATTAGCTTGGTGACCTTACTAATTCCCCCCAACGCCGCTGCTACCGCACCAGCTACAATATCAGCCTGAATCGCATCCAGACCATAATATTTCTGAAGGGCTTCCGAGACTTTGTTGGTTGAAATAACTCCATCGGCCTGGATCTGATGCATCCATGTTGCAGTATGATCATAAGCCATCTTTGCCGGAATGTCCTGACCCAGTGCTTTATCCAGCGCATGCTTCACCGCCATGCTATCAGCCAACGCATCACCATATTTCTGCTGACAGGTCGCCGGATTGGCCGCACAGTAACTGATAAGCTGCCGTTGCTGGGAGGTACTTAATTCCTCATACTTTCTGATAATGCCATCACAGTCACCGCCGCTGGCCTGACAGGACTTCATTTCAGCAGACCAGGCATCTATCTGTTTGCTGCTAAGATAATTATTCTCAACAACAACTCGTTCCGACACGGTTATTGAGAGCGCAAGACCGTTTTCCCTTTTGAGTCAGCAGGTTACAGCATGTTTTTGCTGACGGACTTTAACGCGATTAACATTTTGCCCCGACGCGCGTTTCTGGCCCGGAGACGCTACCGCCCAGCCTCGGCAGCTCAAGGTCTGCCGCCGGGTTCGCCAGTATCAGGTTCTGCTGCGTCATCTACCGGAACCACACCTGTAAGCTCTCCGCCCGCAATCAGCGGCAGGTGACGGATTTGATTGAAGTCATCATCAATCGCAGAAAAAGAACGATAACTGACTGGCAGATAAAGTAAAACCCCAGCCACAAGAGCTTGGGTTTTGTCATTAACGTAACCAAAACGGTGATTCATTTGGCTTTAATACATCGTATTGTTCTAAAGGTCGGTTTTTATCTTCTATATAATAAGGTGCATCAGTCACAGCAATTTTAAGTGGTTGATAAATTCCCCAACTGTTATAGAACATCTTCGCCGATTCGATACATGTTTCTATACCTGACAAATACTTAAGATATTTATCTTCATCGGAGGACAGTGCCAATTTAATATCTTTTATTATCGAATCCAGTTCTTCTAATTGCTCAAACTTTATATATTTATTATAAAGTCGGTTTGATATCTCACTGTTTTCATTGCTTTCCATTTTTTTATGAAAAAAATCCAAGAAGTCAATCATTTCAGAGGCAGTCCCTAGTTCTACTAGTGAACTCCCTCCCATAAACCCAATATGCCTCATACTCATTACCTCTTAAATTGAATATCTGTGGGTTTAATTGCCCCATTGGTTTTCTGAACAATCCCTTTAATGATTGCATCTTCCTGAATGGAGGTGACTTTTTGTCCGCGGATATCAATTACAACCTCTTGCCGCATTCCCGCAGGTAAATTTTTCTGCCGCTCAACAGCCTGTTTTGCTACATTATTAATCAACCCATTTTTGTTAGTCGTAATATTATAGTTCTTCACTTCAACACTACAAACATTTCCCTGACACCAGTCAGGGCGAACTCCACCTTTTGTACCGTAAGGAACCTCTTTGCCGTCTTTGAAACTGACTTGTTCGCGCCATCCGTCACCGAGATCTTTACCAACATCAAGCTCTGATTGCCTGTGGGATGGGCGAGCAACAGCTTCTATCTCGTTACTGGCTTTATTGATTAGTTTAGACGCAGTTTCGAGATCGCCCGCTTTGAGTGCCTTATCCGCATTTTTTAGAAAAGCACCGGCTTCATCGCCAAGCCCCGGCAGTATACCAACGACTGCGGCCAGATAACCCAGCGCACTGTCTGCTTCCTGGAAGCTCTTGATATCCCCATAAACAGGAATATAATCGCTGCCTGCTTCCGCAAAACCTGCCAGCAGTTCATCCCGGTGGGCGTCCATTTTCGCACCACAGACCGCTGCACTGAGTCCGGCGCAGTTCTTCGCCTTAAACTCGTCAACCGCGTTTTTCAGTTGCTGCTGCGCATCCTTATATCTGTCCTCCGGCTTTTTAGCCGTTGCCAGATAATCAGCAACATCACTCAGCGAGTTATTCTCAACAACAACGCTTTCCTGTGCATTCCGGCAGGAACAACACAGTTTTACCTGTCCAGTCAGTAACTTACAGGGTGTTTTTGCTAAGGTACATCTGATGCAACTTTTTTCGCTGTTAAGCGTTTCAAGGGATTAAAGGCTGATAAAACGATCCCAGCTCAATGGCTGGGATCGTTTTATCAGTTACTGTTTGTTAAATGCTCGTTTCGCCTCATTTAAATTCGAAGAGTTTGCCCCGCCAGAAAAATCTTGATCAGCCGATTGTACAGGGTCATCTTCCCACCCACATACAGGGCAAATTTCATAATAACCCAGCTCATCAATTGTTTTATTTCCACAGCATGGACAAGGATAAGAGCCATTATTCATCATTGTTTTTTCCAATATTCGAGACCTTTCTCTGGTTTAAACATTGTACGCGGTACACCATTTATATCTTTTGAAGCAAAGACATTAGTCGCAGGATTGTAATACAGCGTGTCTCCGTTAAGGCGAGTTTTAGTTAAGGTACCTTTCGGTGGGGTTGTCATAAAATTATGGGCTGCATCAACATATTGCTTAGCATTCTGATACTCAGGAAATTCTTTCCCATGTTTTGTCCAGTGTCCATAGGCATTACCCAAAGGTTCTGCTTTCTTGGTTTCTGTCCTAATCTGAGTATCTTTAAATTTGCCACCAATCGGAACTGCTTCAATGCCAAGTCCAGCAGTTCCAGGAATCGGCTTGCCATCTTCGTCAAACAACACCCCGGGCCTGGCAAGGTTATAAACTTTTGGCAACCGGTCGCCATGCTCTTTCTCAAACTCTTCCTCATCATGCCCTGGGCTGAGCGTGTTATTCTCAACAACAACTCGATCCTGTGCACATTGCTGTGATGATAACGTTTTTCCCTGTATTTTCCGTGAGTTACAGCCGTTTTCCCTGCTGTACTTCCGGCGCGGCAACTTTTTGCCCCGATGCGCGTTTTTGACTAGGAGATGCTACCGCCCCGCCGTGACACAGAGTCTGCCGCCCACTATCAAATCAGAAAACTATATCACCACGGGCGATGCTTGATACTGTAGTCTGGGATCTATATATCAATTAAGAAGGTCTGTTGATACGTTGCCAGTATTGAAAAACTCTTTAAAGATCTTTACCACAAGGTCAAAGTCTTTTGTAAGTTGGCGTTCAGGCCAATAATTACCACGGATAATGACATGCCCTCCAGATGACGACGTTTTATCCCATATGGATCTTACATCTCCTCCGGATTCATCATATTCAAGTAAAGTGACCAGATAAAATCCGTTCTCAGCCTCAACACTAAGTCTTTCAGGTCCAATATCTGGAGCATTGATAATTCTGATATTCACGCTGCCACTGCTCTTCTTCAAAATATTTAAAAAGTCGAGCACGTCAGACCATGAAGGATACTTATTTATGACATACATCTCACCATCACACAAACGAGAAAGTTCGTAATTCATCATCATTTTGCAGGTCCTCTATTCTCAATTTTTTTCATTCCTTGCTGCCAAAAGAGAACATTATCTGTCGTTTCTTCGTATATTGTTAATGACTTTAAGCCAGCTTTTTCAGCCATAACTTTTACATCACTCAAACAATAATTGCATACCTCTTTGCCACCTACACTCATAGTCATTTCACGCCCTTGAGTCATTCCTTTGTCAAAGGCCTGCTGAATCACACCAACTTCCGCATGAGCAGTCCCCATATTTCCATTGGGGTAATTTTTATCAGGACGTTTATCGATCTTAGCCTGAACAACATCGTTAATAAGAGTCGGCTTGTTGAAATCAGCTAACTGTGAACGTCTTATACCTTGGTTGGTGTCAGAAAACTTCACTCCATCCACATTTCCCTTGGCTACGACTTTTAGATTGGCATCAACAACTTTACTTAATTGTTTTGCCGCAGCAGAACCCAAAATTGGTGTTACCGAAGTCGCAATGATCTCCAGACCCTGTTTCGTTTCGGTGTAGCTTTCTGAGGTCTGACGATCCACCCCTTTGGTGACCAAGAAATAGTTAATCATGGTATCTTTCACCTGCTGCTGATTCTGTGCATCAACGCTAGTGATATCAAAGAGATTGACTATCTGCCCATACGCATCAGCGTGCTGTTGGCTATATTTCGAGTTATAAGGGCCATCTTCATACCCCTCTTTTGAGGCAATGGCTTTTAGTCTTGCACCAGCACACGCTGAGCTTCCCGCGTTACCATTACCACACGCATCAATAACTTCCTTATGACTGGCGATATCTTTCTCAAGTAATGCGTCATATTTCTGCTGTGCTTTCTCGCGCTCTGCCGGATCAGTACTGTTTTTAAGTGTCTGTTTCGCCAGCTCAAGCTCAGTTTTTTCAGACACACTCAGATAGTTATTCTCAACAACAACTCTCTCCGACGCAGGTTGCTGCGATGAAGCCGGTTTTCCAATTTACTTTCAGCTACTTACAATCGGCTTTTCATGCTGTACTTCCTGCCCGAAAACCTTTTACCCCGACGCGCTTTTTTCGACCGTACACGCTACGGGCATTGTGGGTAAGAAGAGGTCGATAAAACGATCCCGGCTCTATGGCCGGGATCTGTCTTACTTAATAGAATAATTATACTGCTCTGGTATTTTATAATTCTCTGGGAAATTGGCTACATGGGGAATTTTGACATAACGATCAATATCTTCTCTCGTTTGTTCAAACATTCCAGATATCCCTGATAAAAAAGTTGATATCCGTAACAATGCTGCCTGCATTGCTAATTCATCTTTATTTTCTTTTGCAGCAAAAAACAGCTCGATTGTTAAGTTAAGATTTTTCATATCCTTTTGAAAACTTTGAACTATTGAAAAATCTTCAGCCAAATAAAGATCATCCTCATCGAGTTCTTCCCCTGCCTCATGCTTTAACAGCTCCAAATAGGCATCTTTAAATTTATCTAAATTACTGATATCAATCATTTAGGCAATCTCTGACCTTTGGCTTTAGCCGCCTTAGTCTTTGCATCATTAAACGAACCATCAATATTCGGGACAGCTTTAACTTTTCCTTTACTATCAAAAACCTCGATATGATCTTTATGTAGCCCATCAAGATAGCGCTTATCGCCTTTAGCAATATAGTCTCCAACAGGCTTCTTCGCTTGATAAATACTCTGCCCCTGAAATATCTGACTAGTTTTCTGAGCATTATCTTTCATTTGGCTACCAAAGCCGGGTTGCCAAGCGTAGCAAGGGATATTTTTCGGAAGTATAACCGCTGATAACACGATCCCGGCGCGAAAGCCGGAATTGACTCTACTCAGTTAATAAAAATCATCTTGCGTAAACTGTTTCCCTGTTGGGATAACTTCATCTTTATCAAAGGACAAAAGATATTCCTCGTCATAAAGCTTTATTGAGTACCCATAAAGTATTCCATCTTCTTCACTTATCCCCATAACCCCGCCTTTTTTACCTGCGTATTTCTTATTTGTTTCTTTGCAGTCAGGAGATATTTCCACTTCCTGATAAAACCAATCTTATTTTCCATAATGCTTGCCTTGCTTATTTATGTGTTATTCGCCCATCAAGAGATACATTTAGATGCGAACCATCTCTTGTTGCCCAGCCAAGTTGAGCTTTGCCTTTTGGTGACAGTTGTACATCCCATTCAAAAGCCTGTCCTGCGGTACGCGATGGGCCTTTTACTCATTCATTACCGAATTTATCAAGGTAGCCGTTATTCGGCCCCCGTGGTAATGGATTGCTGGGTGAGTAATTGCTATCAGGAACAAAGCGGATTTTACCTTGTGTTCGAAGTTCTACATATTTTATACGACCTTTGGTTGACCACGGTTGCGCCGCACCTGCCGTCCCTGAAGGATTAAATGGAGGCTCTTCAACATATGATAGTTTGGTGACAGTAGATGTACTCTTTGCCGCATTAGCCGTTGTAACTGCACCTTTTGAGACCAGATACGAATTTACTGCCTGTAAATTCGCCCCCAGCGCCACAGAAGCAAGAATAATATCCGCTCCCTGCTTGGTTTTGGCATAACTCAGCGCCGTATCATAATCCACACCCGTGGCAGTCATAAAGTAGTTAGCCAGTCCTTCCGTTACCTTTTGCTGATTCTGTGCATCAGGCGTCGTACTGTTTAACAAGCCAACTAGCTGGCCATAAGCATCCGGATACTGCTGGCTGAACTTCGAGTTATAAGGCCCGGTTTCATATCCGGCTTTCGCCGCATACGCTTTCGCTCTTTCCGTTGCACAACCCGCACTGTCTGCCTTGCCGTTGCCACAGGCATCAATCACCTTCTGGTCACGACTGATATTCAGTTCCGTCAGTTCAGCAACTTTCTTCTGTGCCGCTTCACGTACTGCCGGATCTGGGTCGTTCAGTTTCCGCTTCGCTATCTCAAGCTCAGTCTTTTCTGGCTGGCTCAGATAATTATTCTCAACAACAACGCTTTCCTGTGCATTCCGGCAGGAACAACACAGTTTTCCCAGTTAAGTCAGTAGCTTGCAGGCTATTTTTGCTAAGGTACATCTGCTGCTGCAACTTTTTGCGCTGTTAAGCGTTTTGGCCCCGCAGACGCTACCGCCCGGCCGTGACACCGGATCTGCTACCCCACCAACAGATCACTATGAAGACGTGATGCCACGACACACGCCTCAGAAGCGTCTGTAATTGGCTGAATAATTTTAGCGTTCTTTTCGAATCAAAGAGTCATACTCTCCAAATTCGGGGAACTGCTCATAATTTCCGGCTACATCGACCGTTGTTTGACTTTCGTCCAGTTTATAGGGATTAAACTGTTCTTCTCTTACCACAGCACTACCATCTTCATTAAAGATATATGTAGTGCCATGCGACACATTTAATATACCTGCACCTTCGCCATCGTGTTCAGCAAATTCACGATAAACAGCCATTGATAAAAACAAACGATTATCATCAAGAATTTTAAAATTGTATAGCAAATACTCTTGCAAGTTTTCATTTAAAAAACTTACCCCAACCCATCCTTTATTTTTCATTACTTCAATAAAACATGATGGCGTAGATTCTGAGCCAATGAGTGCGGTGTAAGACTCACCAGTCATATGTTTTTTATATGCTTTCTTTTCTAGCCATACATCAATTGGTTTATTTTTTGCTCTAAACCATGATTTACAATAAAATACATCTTGCTTCATTGATAAACCTTCCCATTTGTATCACGTATTACCACCCCAGCCTTATCTGCTGCATTCAAAACCGATTGTGGAATGGGTTTTACCTGAGGAGGAACTTCTAAAATATTAGTCCCACGCAACGCATCACCGCCAAATGAACCACTTGATGGAACTTTAGCAATGGTTGCACCTGCAGGGTATTTATTCACAGCCTCCCGGATGTAATTAGTCGCTGTTGATTCAGTGATATCAGAGAACTGCGTGAACTTACGTGACACTATCTCACCTGTAGCCGGGTTATACGAATCAACACGATAATAGCCGTTTCCGTTAGGTTGAAACGAAATCGGGATCGAAAGCTATAGATATTTTTCAGGTATATGAGATAACTGTTCTACAACAGACCAGTTTTCAGGCTCCGATTTTTTACTGTGCCACTTAGCTCCATCTTCTAACCATTTTGTCCGATATTTCTTAATTCCTTGCAATGTTGAATCTTCGTAACCGAATTCAACCCCACAGCAATCACATATTTCGTATGTTGGTGATTCTCCATCATCACCCCAAGGGGCCTCAAGCTGCTCAGCACCACATACCCGGCAAATATATAAATCATTATTTTTGTGCATTGAAGTAGTCCAAATTTGTTGGATAGCCATGATCTGCGGGATCCGGCCTGAACATTGTTTTAGGCACACCATCACTATTTTTGACTGCAAATGTATTGGACGATGGGTTGTAGTAAATCGTATCACCGTTTTTACGTATTGTGGTGAGCGTTCCTTTTGGCGGATTTGTTACAAAGTTATGTGTGGCATCCACATATTGTTTTGAGTTTTGATATTCGGGAAACTCTTTTCCATGCTTCGTCCAGTGTCCATACGCATTGTCAACAGGCTCCGCTTTTTTGGTTTCAGTCCAAATCTGAGTATCTTTAGATTTGCCACCTATCGGAACTGCCCCAATACCAAGACCAGCAGTTCCAGGAAGCGGCTTACCATCTTCGTCAAACAACACCCCAGGCCTGGCAATGTTGTAGACTTTTGGGAGGCGGTCGCCGTGCTCTTTCTCAAACTCTTCCTCATCATGGCCAGGACTCAGCGTGATATTCTCAACCGTCGTCTTGCCCGCCTGAGCCGCCGCTACCGCATTCGCGCTGCTGTCTCCGACAAGCCCGCCAGCCAGACCAGAAGCCAGTGTCGCCAGCGCAGATACCGTCTGTTTTTCTTCCTCGCTCAGTTCGCTGACCTGTTTGCCAAAACCGTCAACCGCAATCTTACCAGCCAGCTCACCCACCGCCGCACCGGCTGCGGCGGACGCCGCATCTCTGCCGGAAGCGGCTGCAAGTGCGGCGTTGACAACCGCATGGGCCAGCACGCGCCCCTTAAGATCCTTCTCCGGGATGGCATTCGCAATGGCATTGGCGATATACGGCGCGGCACCACCCGCAATCGCAGCTTTAATATCGCCACCTGCCAGCGCCTGAATGGCCGCCGTTGCTGCCGTGATGGCGCGCTGGGTGC
>CAMFKP010000093.1 GCA_945957385.1 uncultured Aeromonadaceae bacterium | reverse complement strand
ATGCTGAACTTCTCGGTGGACACCCTGCCGGTAGAAGAGCAGGCCCTGTTCAAGGGCATACTGCTGATTCCTATCGGCGTACTGGTTGTCGTCTTCCTGCGCGTCATCGTCGGCCTGAAGACCTCCGGTACCTTCATGCCGGTATTGATCGCCATCGCCTTCTTGCAAACCAACCTGGTGGTCGGTCTGCTCGGCTTCCTGTCAATCGTCGGTGTGGGGTTGGTAATCCGCTCCTGGCTATCGCGCTTGAACTTGTTGCTGGTTTCGCGGATCTCAGCGGTCATCATCACGGTTATCGGCATCATCTGCATGCTGTCGATGTTGACCTACAAGCTGGGTCTGAGTGAAGGGATGCGTATCACCTTCTTCCCGATGATCATCCTGTCATGGACCATTGAGCGGATGTCTATCCTGTGGGAAGAAGAAGGTCCCAAGCAGGTGGTCAAACAAGGTGGCGGCTCCTTGCTGGTGGCGGTGCTGGCATACCTGGCGATGAACAACAGCCTGATCCAGCATTTGACGTTCAACTTCCTGGGTCTGCAGCTGATCATCATGGCCGCGGTTCTGGTGATGGGTAACTACACCGGCTACCGTCTGTCTGAACTCAAGCGCTTCAAACCGCTGGCTGACGAGTTGAAAAAGTAATATGTGGTTCTGGGAACGCTATACCTCACCCTTCAAGCTGGGCAGCCTCGGCATCATGGGCATGAACCAGCGGAATGTGAATTACATCGGGCGTTACAATCCGCGTAGCCTCTATCCGCTGGTGGATAACAAGCTCAAGACCAAACACATTGCCGTTGCCGCCGGTGTGACGGTACCGAAACTGATCGGTACCATCACCCAGCAGCATGAGGTCGGTAAAATCGCAGAAATGGTCAAGGATTGGCCGGGATTTTGTATCAAGCCGGCACGCGGCTCAGGTGGTAAGGGTATTTTGGTCATCGTCCGCCAGGAAGATGGCCTGTACTTCAAGCCGAATGGAACGCCAAGCACCACCGCCGATCTGGAACGGCATATTTCGAACATCCTGGCTGGGCTGTTCTCCTTGGGTGGCAAGCCAGACTTTGTCATGGTGGAGGATCTCATCCACTTCGATAATGTGTTTGACGGCTACTCGTTTGAAGGGGTTCCTGACACCCGCGTCATCATCTTCAAGGGCTTTCCGGTGATGTCGATGATGCGTCTGTCGACGGCGGCCTCTGACGGCAAGGCGAATCTGCACCAGGGCGCGATCGGGGTGGGTATCTGTCTACGTACCGGACGTGCAGTACGGGCGGTACAGCACAACGAGCCGATCCGTTATCACTCCGACACCAACAAAGATCTGTTTGATCTGGAAGTACCACACTGGCTCAAGTTGCTGAATCTGGCCGCCAGTTGTTACGAGATGTCGGGTTTGGGTTACATCGGCACTGACATGGTCCTCGACAAAAAGCGCGGTCCCATGTTGCTGGAGCTCAATGCCCGCCCCGGTCTTTCCATCCAAATCGCTAATGCCGCTGGCTTATTGCCACGCTTACGCCAGGTGGAAAAGCTCGGCAACGTCAAGATGAGTGTCGAAGAGCGGGTGGCCTATGCGATGGAGCACTTCGGTGTCTTCCCGGCGAAGTAACACAACCGTTCACGAATAAAAAAGAGTCCGCATTGCGGACTCTTTTTTTATGACTACAACAGCGAACGGGCTGGTCAAGCGTAACGCCGGCCACGATAAGTCCGGCGTTATTGTGTTCATTAACGGCGCCGGAATAGGCCTGGCTGTACCTGATCGTACTGCGTCACTATGTAATCAAACAGCGCCTGCTGCGATGGCTTGAACAGCTCGGGCTGTTGTTGATAGCGATCCAGCAGTTTCTTGCGCACCACGATGAACTTGGGCGGCTCCTCCTGCAAATCCGCTAACACCGCCGCCTTGGTATCATAAGGTGGTGTGACATTGTCGAAAAACAAGTACGGTGTCGCCGCCTTGCGATCCGTCCAGACATAAAACTGCGGCATGGTCCCTTCGACCCAGATACGATCGGTAGGACTGGTCTCTGCCCGGATCTGGGCAATCTGCCGGCGCCCGGCCTCACCGTACGGCCGGCCATTATGCAGTCCCTGCCACAACGAGTAGCTTCCTAATCCCAACGGTGCCAACCACAACAAACAGACCGCCAACCGACGGGCATGATGACGTCCAGCATCAAACTGCACCCAGAAAGCCACGAGTGCACAGACCATCAGCCCCAGCGCCAAAGAGGACGCCAGCACTCGCACCACCTGCTGCATCGGCCATTCAAACCGCGTCCAGGCAAAGAGCAGATGGGGCATCCACAAATAGACGGCCCAGCAACAAAGCGTCAGCGCCGCCAACCAGCTCAAACGGCAGCGATGACGCCAGCCGGCACACAATGCCTCGCCGGCCAGCGCCAATGGCAAGGGTAAAAAACACAAGAAAATCTGATCGTAGTGATCGAAGATGTGGCCAGAAACCGAATTTGCCACCACCCCGGTCAGCGCCCCCATGACCACAACGGCCGCCAGCTCAGCCCACACCCGCGGCAACCTGGACGGCAAATCATGCTGCCAGCGGTGCAGGATCCATAACGTTAACGGCAGCAACAGGATCAGCCCGGTACGAAACAGGCCAACGGCCCCCACGGCCAACGAGAAACCCGAGCCATAGCTTTTGCCCATGAAGATGGCAAACGCATAGAACCAGAAGCTGTCCATCACACCTTGCCACTGGAAATAGACCAGCAGCGGCAGAGCAACCACGGCGATGCCAAGCAGCGCCGAGACCAATAGCCAGGCGGCATCGCGCCACTGACGACGCACGACCCAGGCCAAAAATAACACCGGGTACCAGGCCGCCCAGAAGGCGGCATTATTCAGTCGCATCATGGCGATCAGCCCCAGCGTCAACGCCGGCAACCAGGCCCAGCGCCAGCGGAACTGGTTATCGACCAACAACCGCATAAACGGATACTGGGCGATCAACGCCAGACACAGGGTGTAGTCCTCGGTCATGTTGCCGTAGTAGTAGCGATAGCCGCACAGACTCAGCACGCCGAGCAAGGCTGCCAGACGCACCAGGGGACGAATGGCCAGCAGGGCCAGTGCGCGATATGTGCTGTAAAGACCCAGCGCTAATAACAGCGTCTCCAGTAGCGCTATGCCCGGAAAACCCGCCATCCGATAGCCCAACGCATCAAACAGAAAGATCATCGGGCCCTTGATATCGAACATGTCCCGATAGAGCACATCCCCGTCGGCCCACATCTTGCCCATGGCAGCAAACAACGAGGCATCAAACGCCGGTGCCATGCCATACCACAATGGATTCTGGATCCCCAACAACAGCGCCATGATAGCCAGCAGCACCATGATGCCGCGCCACTGACCGGCTTGTTCACGTCGCAGTTGTGCCTGCTCCCAGAGCAGCAGCCAGCTACCGCTGAGCAGCATCTGCCATCTCGCCCTCATCCCTGCACCTCATCTAGCTTGCCGTTGCTACGGCATAATAAATAATCGACCATCCGGTATTACCCGGTATTTATGCTCAAACCAAGCTGGTATTGAAAAATAAATACCCGAAAAAAACAAATTAACTTCAAAAGCAATATCAGATAGTTACCAAAAACAATACGGGTACGAAAACGTATATTTTCGCACCCGTCATTGGCTGGAAATAATATTTACTGCAGCACACGATATTATTTTCCACACACCTGTCATCACTGACAGTCAATTATACGGTACTGTCACTGTTGACGGCAGCCCCACCTGTGGCCGCACTATCTTGCCGAGTCAACCAAACGCTTTCAATCCGGTGGGAGCGCACCGCGACAACCGTGATACGCCAGCCCTGATATTCAAATTCATCATCGATCTGGGGCAAGCGCTGTAACCAGTCCATCAACCAGCCGGCCAGCGTGTGATAGTGGGCCGTGGGGGGGGCCGGAAAATCGAGCCGACGCTGCAGATCTTGCAAAAGGGTATCGCCACTGACCCGGAAGCTATCAGCCGCCAGTTCGACCACATCGCTCTCCTCTTCACCAATCTCCGGCAGTTTACCGGCAATCTCCTCCATGATGTCGCGGATGGAGACCAAGCCTTCAAAGTTGCCAAACTCATCCAGCACAAACGCCAGATGGGTGCGCGCCTGGCGGAACTGTTCAAGCGCATTGAGCACACTGATGGTTTCTGGCAGACAGAGTGGTTGCTGGATCAGCTGTTCCAGCTGCAGCGGCTGCTGGTTTAGTAACCGTGCCAGCACATCCCGCTTGCGAATGATCCCCAGCGGGGCATCTTTATTGCCCTGGCGAATCGTCACCAGGCGCGAATGGGGTGTCTCGGCCAGACGCTGCAAGACATGCGCCTCATCTTCAGCCAAATCCAGCATCTCAACGTCACGACGCACCGTCATCACCGCACGAATTGGCAGATTGGAGAGCTGCAGGACACGCGACACCATCTCTTTTTCTTCCGCCGCGAACATGCTGGCATCGGCCGATGGCAGTAACGACTCCTGAAACGAACCGGTATCGACCTGGCGGCTGTCACCCATTAAGCGCAGCACCATCTCCGCCGTGCGCTCACGTCGACGTAACTTGCCTTCCAGTAACTTGGTCTGGTTTGAGCGCGCCATCTGATTGAACAGTTCAATCAGAATCGAGAAACCGATGGCCGCATAGAGGTAGCCCTTCGGGATATGAAAACCAAACCCCTCCGCCACCAGGCTAAAGCCGATCATCAGCAGGAATCCCAGACAGAGGATCACCAGTGTCGGATGGCGATTGACGAACAGGGTCAGCGGTTTGCTAGCCCACATCATGATGCCGATGGCAATGGTCACGGCCAGCATCATCACCGTCAGGTGTTCGGCCATCCCGACGGCAGTAATCACCGCATCCAGTGAAAAGACCGCATCCAGCACCACAATCTGCGCCACCACAGTCCAGAAGGCGGCATACACTTTATTCTGGCCTTCATCGTGCATCTCGCCCTCGAGACGGCCATGCAACTCACGCGTCGCCTTGAACAACAGGAATAAGCCACCAGCCAGCAAGATCAGATCGCGGCCAGAGAAGCCATGCCCCAACAGGGTAAACCAGGGCGCGGTCAAACTGACCAGCCAGGAAATACTGACCAGCAGTAACATGCGCATCAACAAGGCCAGCGCCAAGCCCATACGCCGGGCGCGATCCCGCAACTCGGGGGGTAATTTCTCCGCCAAAATGGCAATGAACAGCAGATTGTCGATGCCAAGGACGATCTCCAGCACCACCAGCGTCAACAGCCCTAACCAGGCGGTGGGATCCATCACCCAGATAAACTCACTCATCTGCGTCTCTCCCTAGCCATGAGCAGCAACGGCAAGGTGCAGTGATAGCAAGTTGTGGCAAGAAAGGACGATGCGGATGGGACGACGATGCGTCTGACATCGAGGAGCGAGGAAGTGGCAAGTAGCACGAGGGACTACTGTCGCTGTTCATAATGGCCTCATCTGGAAAAAACACCGCCACAGGGTATGTGCGGCGGCGTTCAGGGTCAAGGGTGGCCAGCGACAGCCAGGCAGGTGCTACTCCTGGTTGGCATTCAGTGAAGCGCGTACCTGCTGCGGCGCGGCCAGATAGTGCTCTAAGCCACGTCGGCGTAATTGGCAAGCCGGACACTCGCCACAGCCATCGCCGATCAAGCCGTTGTAGCAGGTCAGCGTGCGTTGACGAACCAGATCCAGACGACCATACCGATCGGCCAGCGCCCAGGTCTGGGCCTTATCCAGCCACATCAACGGCGTGACAAACTGCAGCTCACGTTCCATTCCCAGCACCACGGCGTGGTTGAGTGCACGAACAAACTCATCGCGACAATCGGGGTACCCGGAAAAATCCGTTTCACAGACGCCGGTAATGACACTGCGGGCGCCGACCTGATAGGCATAGATCGCCGCCAACGTCAGAAACAGGATGTTGCGACCCGGCACAAACGTGTTCGGCAAGCCATTTTTCTGCAGTTCGCCACTGACCGGGATCGCTTCACGAGTCAGTGACGATACCGCCAGTTCATTGAGCAGGCTGACATCCATTACCTTGTGTGCGGCGACCCCCAACTCGGCAGCCAGAGCACGGGCCACTTCCACCTCCTGGCTATGGCGTTGGCCATAAAAGAAGGTGATGGCATGCACTTCGTCGTACTGCGCCAGCGCCTGGATCAAACAAGTGGTACTGTCCTGTCCGCCGCTGAAAACCACTACTGCCTTGCTTTGAGTCATGATCAGCCCTCGCCTCAACCGCGCTTGTTACCGCCAGGACGACGTTGCGGTGTCCGCGGTGCCTCACTGCTACCAGCACGGCTACGCGGCTTGGGTTGTGGACGCGCCGGCTTGCGCCCTTCGCCTGACGCACCGTCAGCACGCCGCCCCTTGCCCGGCTCACCACGCGCGGCTTGTCCACGCTGCGGTTCGCCACGCGATTGCTCAGGACGCGCTCCAGGCGCTGCCACTGTACTGCCATCTCGCTCCGGATGCGCCTGGCGGTTATCCGTATGCTGGCGTTCGCGGTGCTTGCGCACAGCACGGCGGATCTGGGCATTGACCTTGAACTGGCTACGCTGATCATCCACCAGCACCTTGCTACGGCTCTCCGGCGGCAAGCCAACCAGAGCACGCAGATAGTTGACCTTATCCAGCGGCAGTTCCATCCAGCCACCACGTGGAATGGATTTCTCCAGTTTGATATCGCCATAACGCACACGGATCAGGCGGCTGACTTGGACTTCCTGCGTTTCCCACAAGCGGCGCACTTCGCGGTTACGCCCCTCTTTCAAGGTGACATTAAACCAGTGGTTCAACCCCTCGCCGCCAGCACGCACCACCTGATCAAACTTGGCCGGTCCATCTTCCAGCTGCACACCGGTGCGCAGGCGGCGCAGCATCGCATCATCCACCTCACCAAACACGCGTACCGCATATTCGCGATCCACTTCATGGCGCGGGTGCATCAGGCGGTTGGCCAACTCGCCATCGGTGGTGAACAACAGCAATCCCGACGTGTTGACGTCAAGGCGACCGACAGCGACCCAACGCGCATCCTGAATGCGCGGCAGACGATCAAACACCGTTGGGCGCCCTTCCGGATCCTTGCGCGTACACATTTCACCTTCAGGTTTGTGATACGCCAATACGCGGCAGATCACCTCATCGGCTGGCTTGGCGGAAATCGGGTGGCCGTCAATGCGGATCGCGGCACTCGGGCCAACCCGGTCGCCCAACGTGGCCACCTTGCCGTCGACGCTGACGCGTCCGGCTTCAATCATCGCTTCCATTTCACGGCGGGAACCGATACCGGCACGCGCCAGTACCTTCTGTAATTTTTCGCTCATCATCTGTTCTCTGGTCACAGCCACCGCCCAGGGGCAGCGGCAAAAAAAGAAATTCGGTTAGCGGAATGGCGCCGGATCGCCGGCGCCTTCACGCACGACCACGGGCATATCGTCAGCAAAGTCGATGACAGTTGTCGGTTGTTCACCGAGATAGCCGCCATCGATGATCAAATCGACCAGTTTTTCCAACCGATCACGGATCTCGTAAGGATCGGACTCGGCCACATCGGACCCTGGCAGGATCAAGGTGGTTGACATCAAGGGCTCACCGAGCTGCTCAAGCAGGGCCAGGGCAATACGGTTATCTGGTACCCGAATCCCGATGGTTTTCTTCTTCTCGTTCATCAAGCGGCGCGGTACTTCTTTGGTCGCCTTGAGGATGAAGGTGTACGGGCCCGGGGTATTGTTTTTAATCAAACGAAAAGCCTGATTATCTACTCGGGAATAGAGAGATAGTTCGGACAAGTCGCGACATACCAGCGTGAAGTTGTGATCGCTATCGAGTTGGCGGATGCGGCAAATCCGCTCCATCGCTGCCTTGTTTTCCAGTAGACAACCCAGCGCGTAGCCGGAGTCGGTTGGATAGATGATGACACCGCCTTCACGGATCAGACTGACAGCCTGAGAGATCAGACGGCTTTGCGGGTTTTCGGGGTGCACCACGAAAAACTGACTCATGACAATTCCTCCCGGAATGGTATCGACTCCTGAGAGTCGGTAAACAGGTGCCACACAGGATCAACATCCTTGGGCAACCACAGGTTCTTGCCGAGCTCCTGCCAAGGTGTCGGATAATGAAAATCCGACCCCACTGACGCTTTGAGACCAAACTCCCGGCTCCACTGCCCCAGATTAGCCCGTTCATGGGGGCTTTGCTGCGGCAGACTAACCTCGATGGCATCGCCACCGACATCGACAAATAACGTCAGCAGGCGTTTTAACCATTTAGTGGAGAGTTTATAGCGTCCGGGATGGGCAAGTACAGCCTGACCACCCGCAGCATGAATCACCGCCACCGCCTCGGCCATCGACATCCAGTGATGTGGCACATAGGCTCGGGCTCCACGCCCCAGATAGTGATCAAACGCTTTTTGCTGTGAGCTGCAATGCCCTTGCTCCACCAAAAAGCGCGCAAAATGTGCCCGTGTTAGCGTTGCGCCTTGCGCTAACGCCAACGCGCCAGCATAGGCACCGCTGATGCGTTGCTTTTCCAAACGCCGATCCAGCTCACGTGCCCGCTCTTCGCGCGCCACAGCTTGCTGCAGAATCGCCTCGCGCACCGCCGGGTGGCTTGCATCAATATGCAAACCAACGACATGTATCTCTATAGAATCCCAGCTCGTTGATAGTTCTATACCATCAATTAAACGCACGGCGAGATTTTCTTCTGCGATGGTACGGTGAGCCTCTTCCAGCCCAGCCACGGTGTCGTGGTCGGTCAAGGCTAATAGCGCAACCTGTTGCGCTTCGGCGCGGCGCACTAATTCGGCTGGAGATAGGCGCCCATCGGAGGCAGTTGAATGACTATGCAAATCGACGCGCATCAGGCTTCCCGATAAAAGAGACTTGACAAACTTCCGGCTTTCTCGTTTTACTGTAGCCACATTGCGGGCCATGCCCGCCATCTTGAGCGACACCGAAGGACATTTCAAATGACACAGCAGTACACCCTGAACATTCGTTGGTGGTGGCACACTCCCTAAAAGCGGGCGTGGGACTTTTGCTATGTCAAAAAACGGTTAAGCAGACAGAATACCCAGAAAAAGCCCGCCAGGAACAGCGGGCTTTTTTATTATCCGGGAAACAGGGACGAGATGAAACCAAAACACCACAAACAGACTTGGCGATGGTGATTACAGGCTAAGCAACCGCTTGTTTTTATTCACTTAATAAGGATTTCGCCATGTGTTATTTTTGTTTTCCCCGTCAGCGGGATCAGCTGAATACCGGAGTTCATCATGACTGAACTCCATCCCCACCACTTACATGCCCTGCTGGCTGATGCTGCCTACGTTGCCGATCCGCTGGCCCTGTTCAGTCACCTGACCCAAGAGGGCGATAACAGTCTGTTGCTGGAGTCTGCCGAAATTGACACCAAGGCCGGCACCCAGAGCCTGCTGTTGATCGATGCCTGTGTGCGTCTGGTCTGCCGCGGCCTAAACGTGGCTGCCGAAGCCCTGAACAACAACGGCATGGCCGTGCTCGATCGCCTGCAAAGCGGACTGCCGGACGCCGTCATCCAGCGCCGTGATGCTAACCGGTTGACGCTGGACTTCCCGACCATAGATACCATTCAGGATGAAGACAGCCGCCTGAAGTCATTGTCGGTCCTGGATACCCTGCGCACCCTGCTGACCCAGCTGCATTGCGAACAGGGCCAGGAGGCGATCTTTCTCGGCGGTATCTTTGCCTACGACCTGATTGCCAACTTCGAGCAGCTGCCGCAAGTGGCCGACAGCCTGAATGACTGCCCGGACTTCTGCTTCTATGTCGCCGAGACACTGATCCACATCGATCACCGTCAGCAGTGCACTCAGCTGCGCGCCGTCGCCTTTGGTGGCGAGACCTTTGCCAGCGAATTCCGCCGGCTGGAAGATCGCCTGAACGCGCTCAAACACAGCTGCGACCATTTTGTCGCCCCGGCGTTACCGGCCGCCTTGCCGCTGGATGGCCATATTCACAGCAATCGCGATGACAAAACCTACTGTGCCGATGTCGAACGCCTCAAGGGCCACATCCGCAAGGGTGACATCTTTCAGGTGGTGCCATCACGCTGCTTCTCGCTGCCCTGCCCGCAGCCGCTGCTGGCTTACCGTCAGTTGAAGAAGACCAATCCCAGCCCCTACATGTTCTACATGAACGACCGCGACTTCACGCTGTTTGGCGCCTCGCCCGAGAGTGCGGTCAAATTCGAGGCGCACAGCCGTCAGGTTGAAATGTACCCCATCGCCGGCACGCGCCGTCGCGGCATCAACGCCGATGGCAGCATCAACCTGGATCTGGATGGCCGCCTGGAGCTGGAGCTGCGTCAGGACGCCAAGGAGACGGCCGAACACCTGATGCTGGTCGATCTGGCGCGCAATGACATAGCGCGCATCAGTGAGCCGGGCACCCGTTATGTTCGTGACCTGCTGAAGGTTGACCGCTACAGCCACGTCATGCACCTGGTGTCGCGTGTCGTAGGCACGCTGCGCCATGATCTGGATGCGCTGCACGCCTATCAGGCCTGCATGAACATGGGTACCCTGACCGGGGCGCCGAAGATCCGTGCCTCCGAACTGATCCGCGATGTCGAAGGTGAACGCCGCGGCAGCTACGGTGGTGCCGTGGGTTACCTGTCCGGTAACGGCGACATGGACACCTGTATCGTCATCCGCTCCGCGTTCGTCAAACACGGTCTCGCCCATGTCCAGGCCGGCGCCGGCGTGGTCTACGACTCGCGCCCGCAAGCCGAGGCCGATGAAACCCGTAACAAGGCTGCCGCCGTGCTCAATGCCATCGCGCTGGCCCATGGCAAGACGCTCGCCGAGGTGACCCATGGCTAATACCCTGTTCCTGCTCGATAACTTCGACTCCTTTACCTACAACCTGGTCGATCAGTTCCGTTCACTGGGGCATACAGTCCGCATCTATCGCAACAGCCTGCCGGCCGCGCAGATATATGCCCAGATTGCCGCCTGTGACGACAACCCGGTGCTGGTACTCTCCCCCGGTCCGGGCGCGCCCCATGAAGCCGGCTGCATGATTGAGCTGATTGGCTTGTGCCGCGGCAAGGTGCCCATGCTCGGTATCTGCCTCGGTCACCAGGCGATATGCGAATACTACGGCGGTACCGTCGGCTCGGCCGGCGAGATCATCCATGGCAAGACCTCGCAAATCGACCACAGCGGTGCCGACATGTTCTGTGGCCTCACCAGCCCGCTGCCGGTGGCCCGTTACCATTCGCTGGTCGCCACCTATGTACCGCCCGAGCTGGAGGTGATTGCCCATTACCGCGACATGCCGATGGCCGTGCTGCACCGTGCCGATCGCGTGCTCGGCTTCCAGTTCCATCCAGAGTCGATCATGACCACCGAAGGCGCCCGTTTGCTGACCCAGAGTCTGGCGTTCATCACTAGCCAGGAGGCCAGCCATGCATGACGCACTGGAACAACTCTATCGCGGCCA
>CAMFKP010000092.1 GCA_945957385.1 uncultured Aeromonadaceae bacterium | reverse complement strand
GCTTGAGGATCACCTGGAACTGATAATAGTGTTGCAGGCGGTTTGGGTTTTCACCGTAGCGGCCATCGGTCGGACGGCGTGACGGCTGGACATAGGCGCAGTTCATCGGCTCTGGGCCAATGGCGCGCAGGAATGTCATTGGATGGGAAGTACCGGCACCCACCTCCATATCGAGGGGCTGCACGATAACGCAACCTTGCCTGGCCCAATAGTCTTGAAGGGTCAGGATCAGTCCCTGAAAGGTCTTGATATCGAATTTCTGCATGATTTTGTTCGCGCGTTGGGTTCAGTGCATACTGAGCGGAAATGAAACCGCCAGAGTATAACGCCTGCACTGGCCGGAATATAGGCTGAATTGGCCCTCTGGCGGTAAAGGGCCACAGTTTGTAGGCAAAATGGGGCCTGACAGCCGCGATGGGAGGGGTTGCATGCAAGGTCGTTGTCCCTGGGTTACCCAGGATGCGCAGTACATTACCTATCACGATACGCAGTGGGGGCGTCCGGTAAATGACAGCCGAGAGCTGTTCGAAAAACTCTGCCTGGATGGGCAGCAGGCCGGGTTGTCATGGATCACCATCCTCAAGCGCACCGAGGGCTACCGTCGCGCGTTCGCCGAGTTCGATCCGCAGCGGATTGCGGCATTCGGTCCGCAGGATGTCGAGCGTCTGTTGCAAGACACCGGTATCATCCGCAACCGATTGAAGGTGGAATCGATCATCAAAAACGCCCGTGCCTATCTGGCACTGCAGCAGGAGGGCATCGATTTTGCCGAATATCTCTGGCAGTTCGTCGGCGGTAAGACCCAGGTTAATCACTGGCACAGTATGCATGATGCGCCGACGTCGAGCCCGGCCTCCGATGCCATGTCCAAGGCGTTGAAGAAACGCGGCTTCAGCTTTGTTGGCACCACCATCTGTTATGCCTTCATGCAGGCGGTGGGGATGGTCAATGATCATGAGATAGGTTGTCCCTGTCATCAGGCCTGCATTGAGGCGGCTCGTGAGGAGGGGCGCTTATGACCAGCATACTGGTACCCCATGCCCGGATCCTGGCATTGAAGCTGGATGGCAAAGGCGGAGCCGAAACCCTGCAGTCGGGCTGGCCGTTCCCCGATAGTGCCACCTGGTTGCATCTGGATTACTCGGCGCCCGAGGCCTACCAATGGCTGAAGACCACCACCTTGTTGCCGGAAGAGGTGCGGGAGTCGCTGCAGGGCGAGAGTAACAGGCCCAAGCTGGTCAAGGTTGATGGGGGGTTGCTGCTGACCTTGCGCTGCCTGTATCACCACCGGCGTGGCCAGTCGGCGCAGATGGAGGCGATCCGCATCTTCGTCACTCCACAGCTGATTATTTCCACGCGCCGGCGGCATATCCAGGCGGCCGAAGAGATAGTGCAGGATCTGGCGCGCCACGCCGGTCCACTGAATTGTGCCGACTGGCTGGTCGAGTTGTGCGAGCATATCACCGAGCAGGCCGGCGATCTGCTGGATGATTTTCAGGAGCAGATCACCGCACTGGAGCAAGATCTGCTCGCCGAGCGCACCATAGAGCGTTCCGAACTGACGGCGATCCGCCAGCAGTTGATCGTGTTACGCCGTTACCTGGGGCCGCAACGCGATCTGTTCAGCCGACTGGCGAACGAGAAGATCAGCTGGCTGGAAGCCGATGACCAACGCCACCTGGGTGAGATCGCCGGCCGCCTCGGTCGCTGGCTTGATGATCTGGATGCCAGCAGTGCGCGTTGTGCGTTGTTGGCCGATGAACTGCACGCGCGCACCGCCGAGCAGATGACGCGCCGGACCTACATCATGTCGATGCTGGCGATGGTCTTCCTGCCGGCAACGTTCCTGACCGGGTTGTTTGGCGTCAACCTCGGCGGGATCCCCGGCGGGCAGTCTACCCAGGGCTTTATCACCTTTGTGTTGATCCTGCTGGGACTGATCGTGGCGCTCGGTACCTGGCTGTGGCGCCACCGCTGGTTGTGAGTGCTCACAACCCCTTGCGGATCAGGTAACGGTAGGGGGTGCGCTCGGTCTCGCTGGCCAGCAGCGTATGATCCATGTGGCGACAGAAACTGGGGATATCACGCGTGGTGGCCGGATCGTCGGCCAGTACCAGCAGGGTATCCCCGTCTTGCATGCCGCGCACCGTCTTGCGGACCATCATGACCGGCTCGGGACAACGCAGTCCAAGCGCATCCAGTTGATGGGTGGCCGCGTCAAAACAGTTGCTCATTTTTCATCCTCCGACAGCAGGGGCGGCCATGATACTCCGCTGTCGGCGTGGATCAAGCGGCGTTAAGGGGCGGCTTCCACAGCGCGGCATCCAGTATCGACCACAGGTGGATAATCCAGCCGAGCAACACGATCCACAACACCCCGGCGAGCACAAACTGGACGATGGCCATCAACAGGCGTCCTTGTACCAGCTGACCCAGTCCGGGAATAAAGAAGCTGCACAGTGCGGCAATCACGTTACCGGTCGAACCTTGTCCTGACATCTGTTTTCCTCTGTTGGCTGGTTGTGGTGCGGCTGCCAGTTTAGCACAGCTCACGCGCGGCTTGACGCTGCACTGCGGCATGATATGGTCAGATAATGACCTGTCATCGTTGACAGTACGTTATTTTCAACGCTCACGGCGAACGGTTGTCAGATTATTTTTGGCGGATGCTAATCCGTGAGCGTGAAATAATTTCTAGGCAAATAAGAAATATTTTTTTGTTTTATTTCATATGGATATGAGATTGGTTGCAGGCAGAAGCAATTATTTCCCGACACGGCAATACCGCCGGCGGCGTTAATTGTTTCAGGGCGGCAGCATCGAAAAATAAGCCTGTCATCGCTGACAGGTGGCCGTATATCGTCACGGAGGACGCGCTATGTGGCTGGGATATTGGGGACGCTTGAAGGTCTATGCCGCGCTGGCGGGAGCCGCGTTCGTGCTGCTGATGTTACAAAGCCCGGTGGGAACACCGGGAGGCTGGCTGGCATCGCTGCTGCTGATCGGTATTGCGGTAGGGTGGGAGCTGGCGGAGTACCCGCTGGAAGAGGGATAGCGGCTACTCGACTCCCGGTTGCCACTCGGATTGCACCGCCTTGATGGTCTGTGCCAGTCGGGCCGCTGTGGTTGCGGCATCGGCATCGGCATCGGAAAAATAATTGGCCAGCACTTCCTGCAGGGCTTGTTGCACGCGCGGCGGCGTCGCCATGCCTTCGGCCACGCTCGGCACCAGGCTGCCATCGCGCTCGGCCCGTTGCAGCGCTTGCCCGGCCAGGCGGGCGCAGGGGTCAAATCCGGCTAAATCCATCTCGGCCAGCACCGGGATCGAGCCTTTGACGCGATTGAAGTCACGTTGAAATTCCGGCGTCATCAGCAGTTCGGCAAAACGTTGTTGCGCCTGATCGCTGGCATCATTTGTCTGGCGAAACAGTGCCAGCGAGTCGAGGTTATAGCTGAAACGGCCGGTGGTACCGGGGGCCGGCAGGCAGCGGATGCGCTGACCCGGGATCTCGCCGGCGGCGATCAGCTCACCCTTGGTCCAGTCGCCCATCAATTGCATCGCCGCCTGGCCTTCAATCAGCATCTGGGTGGCCTGGTTCCACTTCAGACCGACGTGATTGGCCGGCAGGAACGGACGCAGGCTGTGAAAACGCAGCAGCACCTGCTGCATGCGCGGGCCGGTCAACGCATCAGGCTCAAGGTTAACGAAGGCGCGGCGGTAGAAATCGCTGCCGCCTTCCCCCAGCGCGATGGATTCGAACAAAATGGCCAGTTGCCATGGGTCGTCGCCCATGGCCAGTGGGGTGATGCCGGCCGCTTTCAGCCGTCGGGCGACGGCCAGCAGCTCGGGCCAGCTGCGCGGGGGCTCCAGCTTTAGGCGGTCGAAGATGGGTTGGTTGATCCACAGCCAGTTGACGCGGTGGATGCCAATCGGTACTGCCATCATCTGGCCCTGATGGTTCAGGGTTGAGCTGACGAACGGGTAGAGGCGCATGTCCCACTGACCGCGCCGCGCCACATCGCTAACAGGACGCAGGAAGCCAAGGCGTGCCCAGGCATGCAGTTCCGCGCCTTTGAGGTGTGCCGCTTGCGGTGGGTTGCCGGCCAGGGTGCGACTGCGCAGCACCAGCATGGCGGAGCCACCACCGCCACCGTCTATCGCGGCGTCGACCCAGCGGTTTCCCTGTGCCTGCCAGCGCTGTTTGAGCAGATTGGCGGCTTTGGCTTCGCCACCGGCGGTCCACCAGTGCAACACCTCGATCGATTGCTCGGCGGCGTGGGCGGTGCTGAGCATCAACGCCAGCATTAACAGCTGCAATGGCCGCCCCATCAGTGCCTCGGGAGCGACAGCACGGCCTGCAGACCGCCTTGTGGCCGATTTTCCAGCACCAGATCGCCACCGTGGGCGTGGGCGATGCTGCGCGCTATGCCGAGTCCGAGTCCGGTGCCGGGCTTGTCGTGGCTGAGTCGATAGTAGGGTTCGAAAATCTTGTCCAACTGGTCGGCGGGCAGGCCCGGTCCCTCGTCGATGAAGTAGAGGATCACCACCTCGGCTTCGAGCTCCTCCTCGATGTCATCCATGACGATGACCCGCACCCGATCACCATATTTAATCGCGTTGTCAGCCAGGTTGCCGATGCACCGTTTCAGCGCCAGTGGTTTGCCGCGATAGGGTTTCTTGCACCGGCCTTCGATCAGCATCTTCTCGTGACCACCCAGGTTGTAACCTTCGGCAATCTGCTCCAGTAACTGGTTGAGATCGATGATCTCGATGTTCTCGTGGATATCGGTGTCCTTCACGGTCTGCAGCGCCCCTTTGACCATCATCTCCAGATCGTCGAGGTCCTTGCCGAATTTGACGATCTGCTCTTCGTCCTCCAGCAGTTCGACCCGCAACCGCAAGCGCGTGATCGGGGTCTTCAGATCGTGGGAAATGGAGCTGAACAAGCGCTCCCGATCATCGATATAGCGGCGGATGCGGTGTTGCATGACGTTGATGGCACGGGTAACGGCGACGATCTCGCTGGCGCCCTCTTCCGGCAGCGGCGGTTGATCGATGTCTTTGCCCAGCATCACGGCCGAGGAGGCGAGGCGACGCAGAGGTCGCGTCTGCCAGCGGATCAGCGCAAAGGTGAACAGGAACAGGATCGCTGTCAGCAAGATGATGAAACGAAACTGGTGCGGAGGCAGGTTGTCATCCTCCAGCGTCATGTAGGGGGCGGGCAGCAGCGCCGCCAGATAGAGCCACTCCTGATCGCTGATTCGGGTCTGGATCACCAGAATCGGCGGGTTTAACGGTTCGATCAGCAGGGTGTGCTGGGCCCATGACAACGGCAGATCGGTCAGCGCGGTCTGGTTATTGAAAACATGCAAGGTGTCCGGAGCAGCAAAATCGGCCTGGATCTCCAAGCCATAACCCAGCTTGTGGTGCAGCACATTGCGTACTTCGTTGACGACCAGGTGCTTGCGCATCGAGTCGGCAATGCTGTCGATGTGGATCGGTTCCGGGTTGAGCGAAACAAAAAAGCGGCTGCCGCCCATATTGCGCAGTTGTTCCAGCGCCAGTTGCCGGTACTGCGCCGGCAGTGATTGAAAGAAGGTGATGGTGGAGGCGGCGGACTGGGAGAGGTTGCGGGTGGCATTCAGCATGCCGTCCAGCTCGTGTTTTTGCAGCTGCTGACGCCAGAGCCCGGAGATCAGACTCTGCGCCAGCACTATGGCCAGCAGTAGCAACCACAGCATCCGTGACAGCAGGGAGCGGGGAAAGAAGACGTTCAGTAGCCGCTTAATCTTCATGGCTGACTTCGGCAATCAGCATATAGCCGCTGCCGCGAATCGTCTTGATAATGCGCGGGCTCTTGCCGTTGTCACCGAGTTTCTGGCGCAGACGACTGATCTGCACATCGATACCGCGCTCCATTGGCAGCGTTTCGCGGCCGCGGGTGGCGTCGCTGATGCTATCGCGATCCAGCACTTGTCCTGGATGTTGCAGGAACAGCGACAGCAGCAGGAAGTCGCTGCCGGTCAAATCCATTTCGCCACCGTCATCATTGGTCAGGTGCTGACTCAGGGTGTCGAGAACCCAGTCAGCAAAACGAATACGGCGGCCGCTTTCGCGTTCCGGCTGGCGGAATTCGGCACGACGCAACAGTGCCTTGATGCGCGCCATCAGCTCCCGCGGGCTGAATGGCTTGGCAATGTAGTCATCGGCACCCAGTTCCAGGCCAATGACGCGATCTGCTTCATCTGAGGCCGCTGTCAGCATGATGATCGGCACCTGGGAGCTGCGACGAATCTGTTGGCACAGGCTGAAGCCGTCATCTCCCGGCATCATGATGTCGAGAATGATCAGGTCCGGCTGGTTGTCGGCGAGCAGGCGATACATCTCCCCGCCTTCAGCGGCGGCCAGCACTTCAAATCCGGCTCGTTGCAGGTACTCCTGCAGCAATTCACGGATTTCCTGATCATCGTCAACGATGAGGATTTGCTTTCCTTTCGCCATTTCATATCAATCCCAGCGGATAAGTGCGCAGATTGAACACATTTGTTGACAGAAATGCAAGGAACGGGCTAGGGAGATGTGATTAGTGGGAAGCCGAAGTCATGATGATGGCTGCGATTGGGCTGGTAACCGCTGCGCAAACCCGCTTTTGGGGCATCCCATGACGCTGCAACCGTTTCAGAATCGGTTAACCGGCCCGTTCCAGGAGGGTGGCGATGCCCTGTCCCAGCCCGATGCACATGCTGGCAATACCAAATCGCCCTTGCTGCGTTTGCAGTTGATGACTCAGTGTCGTGAGGAGTCGGGCGCCGGAACAACCGAGCGGGTGCCCGAGGGCGATGGCGCCGCCTTGGCAGTTGAGGCGCAGTGGCCAGTCCTCCATTTCCAGTTCACGCAGACAAGCCAAGGTTTGCGCGGCAAAGGCTTCATTGATCTCTAGTCGACTGATGTCTGCCAGCTGTAAGCCGGCACGGGCCAGCACTTTTGTTATCGCCGGGACCGGGCCCAATCCCATGCGTGCCGGCTCGCAACCAATGACGCTGGTGGCGCGAACGTACGCCAATGGCGTGATGCCCAACGCGTTTGCCGCCGGTTGCGACATCAACAATAACGCGGCTGCGCCATCGGAGAGGGCCGAAGCATTGCCGGCGGTGATGCTACCAGCGTGCGGATCGAACACCGGAGGTAATCGGCTGAGACTTTCCAGCGTGGCCTGTTCCCGGACTACCTCGTCACGCATCACTCTGATGAGTCCACCATCCGGGTCGTGTCCCTCCATCGGTACAATTTCGCGAGCCAGGGCACCACTGTTCTGCGCTGCGCTCGCCAGCTGATGAGAGCGCAAGGCAAAGCGATCCTGCTCTTCACGGCCGATCGCGTAGTGCCGGGCCAGTAATTCGGCGGTCATGCCCATCATCGTCGATCCCTCCGCCATCACCCGGCTCAGGGCGGGGTGAAAGTCGATACCGTGTTGCATCGGCAAGTGCCCCATGTGTTCGACTCCGCCTACCAGACAGATACGGGCATCGCCAACCATGATGGCTCGCGCCGCATCGTGCAGCGCCTGCATCGACGAGCCACATAACCGATTCACTGTGACGCCGGGAACCGTGCTGGGTAGTCCGGCCAGTAACAGACTGGTGCGTGCAAGGTTGAAGCCTTGTTCCTGTGTCTGCTGGACGCAGCCCCAATAGACATCATCGATGGTCGTCGGGTCGAGCGCCGGGTTCCGTTGTAGCAGGGCGCGCATCAGTTGTGCTGACAGAGTCTCGGCGCGCTGGTGACGAAACACTCCGTGGCGAGAGCGTCCCATGGCGGTTCTGACCGCATCGACAATCACGACCTCGAACATATGCCCTCCTTAATAGAAGCCTTGTTGGTTGGCGACCATCTCATACAAGGTGGTGGGCACGGCATACAGACCTCCATGCTGGGCATGGCGCTCAGCAGCCGCTATGGCATGCGCTAATCCCCACTGCTGCAGGTAGCGGAACGGACCACCGCGAAATGATGGAAACCCCAACCCCAACACCAGTGCCAGATCGCCCTCTGCTGGCGTGGCGATGATGGACTCTTCCAGGCAGCGAACCGCTTCGTGTAGGAGTGGAATGATTAAACGTTCGGTCAGCAGGCTGTCCGTTAGCTCACCTGCCGAGGTTGCCGGGTTGCCGACCGCGTCAGGTACCCATGGTTCTGTTGGCAAGGCGTTGAGTTCATTGCCGGTGTAACGGTAGAAGCCCTGTCCTGTTTTCTTACCGAGATGGCCATCTGCGACCAGAGCACTGAGCGCATCGCGCTCAGGCTGGGTCATGCGCTCCGGGAAAGCGGCGGTCAGAATGTTGGCTGCATGGAGAGCGATATCCAGACCTATGGTGTCGATGAGTCTTGCCGGTCCCATAGGCCAACCGAACTGCTGCTCCATGAGGTGGTCGATTTTGTATGGATTGGTACCCGCGGCGACCAACTGCCGGAACGCGGATAGATACGCGAACAACACGCGGTTGACAAAAAATCCCGGGCCGTCGTTGACCACAACCGGGGTTTTGCCCAATGCCAAGGCAAAGTTACAGGCGTGCGCCACACAAGCCTCACTGCTGCGCGCGCCTCGCACGACCTCGACCAGTCCCATACGCGGTACTGGGTTGAAGAAGTGCAGACCACAGAGTTGTTCTGGGCGCTGCAATCTGCTCGCGAGCTGGGAAATGGGGATGGCAGAAGTATTGCTGGTCAGCAACGTCTGCGGGGATAGGTGGCGTTCACAGTTGATCAGGACTTGCTGCTTGATGTCCAATTGTTCGGCAACGGCCTCGATAATGAGTTCGCTGTGGTCAAGGTCGTTGGCGTTGCTGGTTAGATGCAGCCGGTTCAGCGCGGTAACCAGCTGGTGTTCGGTCAGCCGCTGTTTGGCCAGATCCTGTTCCAGAAGGTGTGTGATGGTCTGCTGGCACCACAACAACGCCGGGGCATGAATATCATGGACTGTCGTATCGAATCCCTGACGTAGGCATTGATAACCGATGCCAGAGCCCATGATGCCTGCGCCCAGTATGCTGATCTGGTGCGGCAGCGTGGTGGGTGGGGTCGCTCTGGCTTTGGCTTTAACCCGTTGCTCATTCAAAAAGTGCCCTACCAGGGCTTCGGCCTGCGGTGTCCGTGTTAACGCCAGAAAATGTTGGCGCTCGATAGCCAGAGCCGATTCAACGTTGAGGGCGTGGCTGGCTATCATAGCGGTCGATGCGTGCCACGGCGCCGGGTAGTGGGTACTTACTAGGTGCTGCAGTTGGTCGTTGGCCATGGTTTGAATCAGTTGTAACTCGGCCGTTGAATAGTGAAGCGCCTTGAGCTTGCGTAGGCGGTGTGCCTGCCAGTCTAGTTCGCCATCAGCGGCGGCAGTGAGCATGCGTCGAGCCAATGCCAGCATGTCATCTGATTCGGCAACGGCATCGACCCAGCCAGAGTGCAGGGCGGCGCTGCTGGTGAGTATGCGCCCTGTCGTGATGGCCTTCATTGCAGGCTCGAGGCCGATTAGACGGGGTAGACGGACCGAGCCTCCCCATCCTGGCATGATGCCTAGCTTGGTTTCAGGCAAACCGATCTGCAAACTGGTATCGGCAAGGCGAAAGTCGGTACATAACGCCAGTTCGCAGCCGCCGCCGAGGGTATGACTAGAGAGAGCGCACAATGTTGGGAACGGGAGAGACTCGATTCGACAGAATAACTGGTTAACCCACTGCAGCCAGCTGTCCAGTTCCGCTTCGGGTTGCGCAAACAGTGACAAAAACTCGGTTACATCCGCACCGACCATGAAGTGTGTCTTGGCAGAGCGAATTAAGAGCCCTCGGACTTGCGGCGTCTGTTCAAGCTTTGCAATCGCTTGCTCTAGTGCAAGCAGGGTCTGGCGATTCAGTTTGTTGGCTGATGCGTCGGTATCGAAAACCAGTTCTGCCAGCGGTGAGTGATTTAGATACAGTTGCAGGGTATCTGCTTCATGTAACATGGGTTTCTCCCCGATACAGAGGATTCCAGCGGTTATCTACAACAACTATGGAGTCGCGGGGAGAGCTTTAGCAACGCAGCCAAGCCACATTTGTTTCATTAAGAGCCGCGGCATAGCGAGTGATGGGTAGATTAGTTTGTCTGAGATAAAAGGAAGTTACCTGATTCCAGCCTCTGAGCTGTCATCAAGTGAGGAGATACAAAAAAGTCGCTTCATCTCGATGATAAGACATACGCCGGGACGGGAGGCGAGTCGTGCTTGGCTTGCAGCCGTGCGTGAGGCCCACCCTCAGGCGCGGCATTGGTGTTGGGCATCAGTGTGTCTGGAGCCATGGCAGGGACAGGGTTACGGCTTCAGTGACGATGGCGAGCCTGCGGGTACAGCGGGGAAGCCGATCCTCGCGCAATTACAGGGTAGTGGCCTCGGAGAGGTAACGGCAGTAGTGGTGCGCTATTACGGTGGCATCAAATTAGGAACTGGCGGTCTGGTCCGAGCATATGGCCAAGGCGTTGCTCAACTCCTGAGAGCACTACCGACTGAGCGTTGCATCCCGATGCGTCGATTTTTACTCCGGCATCGTTATGAAGAGGGTGGCTTATTGGCATGGGCGGCTGAACAATGCGGGGTGAGTATCGGCGATGCTGAATACCAGACTGAGGTCAGGGTGGCTGGCCTGTGCCCAGTTCATCAAGCCGCACAGTTTCAGCAGCTATTGTCAGAACGTAGTCAGGGGCGGTTGCAAATCGAGTGGCCGACGGAATTGGATTGATTTATTTGAGGAGCAAAATGCCAGCGTTGAAGCAGCGTCATTTATTGGTCTGGTATGCCACTCACGAAGGGCAGACGAGAAAGATTGCGGAATATATTTGTCAGCAGGCGCAGGGGTATGTTGTTGAGTGGTGTCTACTTAACGAAACACCAAGCAGACAGCTTGAGCAATATGATCGGGTATTAGTTGCGGCATCGATTCGCTATGGTCGTTTTCCGGCGGTGTTGCGTCGACAGGTCAGCGTGCATCATGAGTCATTGACGCGCGCGCAGGCTGCCTTCATCGGTGTTTGCCTGACAGCTCGCAAGCCAGGTAAAGACACTGCAGCAACTAATCCGTATCTACGTAAATGGTTACGTGCCTCTCAGTGGCAACCTAGCTTATGTGCGGTATTTGCTGGGGCCCTGCGTTACTCACGTTATAACACCTGGCAGCGCAGCATTATCCAACTGATCATGTGGATGACGGGAGGCAGTCGGGATACAAGTCAGGATATTGAATACACAAATTGGGCTAGTGTTGACGAATTTGCTACGGCATTTTTTGCACGGAAGTGAGCGCAAACATACCGATTAGCGTGTATTTTCAGCGCCTTGTTCATTTGTTCGGCACTTGAAACAGCGGAATGCATAAAGGGCTTGAGTCATGAAGAAGACTCCCTATAATGCGCCTTCACCGACGGACGAGAAGCCGCTCGGGTGGAGCGGGAAAGCAAATTGTGCTTGACTCTCCAGGTGGGTGGCGTAAGATGCGCATCCCACGACGACGCGGTCGTCACGCTCTTTAACAATCAAAT
>CAMFKP010000091.1 GCA_945957385.1 uncultured Aeromonadaceae bacterium | reverse complement strand
GCGGACCTCTTGCATGCCATGCAAGCGCTCTCCCAGCTGAGCTATAACCCCACATCTCATCGAAGCTGGAACTCACCATCATGCGGACATGAGCGGTAAGCGAGGCGCATATTAGGCAGCCGTCCGAATTGTGTCAACAAAAAAATGCCTCGCCAACCCTGCCTGCTCAGGATGCAACCAGCAGAGTCTAACCGGCTGTTTGTGTAGCGGAAAAAAGCACGAGCCCCGACTTGGCGGGGCTCGTTGTCACAACGTAGCGGCGAGGGTTTGCGCGTTATTCGGCGCTATTTGCCAGCAGGGCCAAGACCCGATCCAGACGCGCCAGCACCCGTTCACGGCCAACCAGCTGCATCACTGCATCGATAGACGGGGACTGCCCCAACCCGGTGACGGCCACACGCAACGGCATCCCGACCTTACCCATCCCCAGACCGAGTTCATCGGCCGTCGCCTGGATGGCATGGTGCAACGGTTCCACTTCCCAACTGCTCAGCGCAGCCAGCTTGTCACGGATCAGGGCTAACGGCTCGCGGGCAGCCGCCTTCAGGTGTTTCTTAGCCGCGGCTTCATCGATAGCCTCATACTCCTCGTAGAAGTAACGGCTTTGTGCCGCCAACTCCACCAGCGTCTGGCAACGCTCGGCCAATAGTGTCACCACGGCACTCAAGGCCGGACCAGAGCGGTAGTCGATCTTCTGTTCGGCCATGTGCCATTCCAGATGACGGGCAACATATTCCGGATCCAGCGTACGGATGTAGTGGTTATTCAGCCACTTCAACTTGTCGGTGTTGAAGGCGGAAGCCGACTTGCTGATGGCATCGAGACTGAAGTGCTCGATCATCTCGGCCATCGTGAAGATCTCCTGATCGCCATGGGACCAGCCCAGACGAACCAGGTAGTTCAGCAAGGCCTCCGGCAGGTAACCATCGTCGCGATACTGCATCACGCTGACAGCACCGTGACGTTTGGACAACTTGGCGCCATCATCACCCAGGATCATGGAGACATGCGCAAATTCCGGAACCGGAGCCCCGAGCGCCTTGTAGATATTGATCTGACGTGGCGTGTTGTTGACGTGGTCCTCACCGCGCACCACATGGGTAATTTCCATGTCCCAGTCGTCGATCACCACACAGAAGTTGTAAGTCGGCGCACCATCGGTCCGGCGGATGATCAAATCGTCCAGTTCGCTGTTGGCAAACTCGATATGACCACGCACGTGATCATCGAAAGCAACGACGCCATCTTGCGGGTTGCGGAAACGGATAACATACGGCTCATCAGCGCCGTGGGGCTCGTGACTATCACGGCAACGGCCGTCGTAACGCGGCTTTTCGCCGTTGGCCATCTGTTCTTCACGCAAGGCATCCAGACGCTCGCGCGAGCAGTAGCACTTATAGGCACGACCATCGGCCAGCATCTCGTCAATCACGGCATTGTAACGATCGAAACGCTTGGTCTGGTAATACGGACCCTCTTCCCAATTCAGCCCCAGCCAGTTCATGCCCTCGATGATGGCATCAATGGCTTCCTGCGTGGAGCGCTCCAGATCGGTGTCTTCGATACGCAGCACAAACTCGCCCTGATGGTGGCGGGCAAACAGCCAGGAGTAGAGCGCGGTACGCGCGCCGCCGACATGCAGGAAACCGGTCGGACTGGGAGCAAAACGGGTTTTGACTTTCATGCTAATGCCTTGTTGATGAGGGGCAACGGAACGCCCCGCTGACGAAATGGCGGCTATTCTAGCACTGCACCCGAGTCAGGGAAATCGGCAAGCACAACAGAGAAAAGTCAGGAAAACTGGAGCGGGCAGCGGGAATCGAACCCGCATCATCAGCTTGGAAGGCTGAGGTAATAGCCATTATACGATGCCCGCTGAGGCATGAACTTGGAGCGGGTGATGGGAATCGAACCCACGCTATTGGCTTGGGAAGCCAAAGTTCTACCATTGAACTACACCCGCTTGGTGTGGGCACTACTATATGCGTTTTTTCTGCCGAATCAACGGTGAAAACCGCTTCCGGCGCACAGAGCCGTCCGTTTGCACAAGCTTTGTCCAATCTGTCGGCCACCAGGCCCGTTGTCGCCGACCTTCCCTCGAACAGCCGGCCCCCATTGCCCTCAGGCAGATGATCATTTGCCAAGCGCGCAGCGTAAAGATAGATTTGGCCTGAATTTTTTTGACCCGATAACGACATGGACAAACAGAGGCAAACCCTGCTGCTGCGCTGGTTGCGACAGCATGCATCCCTTGGCCGGCCGTGGGCCGGTCACGTGCTGGTGTGCGGCGCCGTCAGCGGCGGCCTGCTGATCGCCCAGGCCTGGTGGCTCGCCAGCCTGCTGCATCAACTGATCATCCGCGACGCCCCCCACAGCCAACTGTGGCCAACGCTGGGCGGACTGGCGCTGCTGATCCTGCTGCGCGGTGCCGTCGGCTGGTGGCGTGAACAGGCCGCGTTTCGTGCCGGGCGCCGCATTCGCCAGCATCTGCGCCGCCAATTGCTAGACGAGATGACCCGCCGCGGCCCGGCCTACCTGCAACAACAACCGGCCGGTAGCTGGGCCAGCCTGCTGCAAGAACAGGTCGAGAACCTGCAGGATTTCTATGCCCGCTACCTGCCGCAGACCCGGTTGTGTGTGGTGCAGCCGCTGCTGATCCTGCTGGCGGTGTTTCCAGTCAACTGGGCGGCCGGCCTGATCCTGTTGGGCACGGCCCCCCTGATCCCGCTGTTCATGATCCTGACCGGACTGGGCGCCGCCGATGCCAACCGCCGCAACTTCGAGGCGTTGCGCCGTCTCTCCGGCCACTTCCTCGACCGCCTGCGCGGCATGCCGACACTGCGCCACTACCAGGCCAGCGAGCGGGAGCGCGCTGTCATCGCCCGCGCCTCGGAAGAGTTCCGTGAGCGTACTATGGAGGTGCTGCGCATGGCCTTCCTCAGCTCGGCGGTACTGGAGTTCTTTGCCTCGGTGGCCATAGCACTGATCGCCGTCTACTTCGGTTTCAGTTATCTGGAGCACCTGAATTTCGGTGACTATGGCAGCAAGGTCACGCTGTTCACCGGCCTGTTTGTGTTGCTGCTGGCACCGGATTTTTACCTGCCTCTGCGTGAACTCGGCGCCCATTACCACGCCAAGGCCCAAGCACTGGGCGCTGCCGACGAGATTGAACGCTTCCTCGCCGAACCCTGGCATGGTCCAACTTCTGGCAGCCAGACCCTCACGCTGGAACAGGCGCCGGAGATCCGCGCCCAGGCTCTGGAGGTCCTCAGCCCACAAGGCAAGGTGCTACTGGGTCCGCTCGATTTCACGCTGGCAGCTGGCAGCCTGACGGCCATCGTCGGCCGCAGTGGCGCCGGCAAGAGCTCGTTGCTCGGGGCACTGCTGGGCTTTCTGCCCTATCGTGGTTCGCTGACGATCGCCGGTGTCGAGCTCAGTCAGCTGGATGTGGCCCACTGGCGCCGCCAGCTGGCCTGGTTGGGACAGAACCCGCGCTTGATTCATGGTTCGCTGCGGGACAACCTCTGCCTGGGTCGCACCTACGGCGATGCCGAGCTAGAGCAAGCCCTGAGCCGTGCCGGCGCCACGGAGATCCTGGCCAGCAAAGGCTGGGAACACCCGATCGGCGACGGAGCCAGTGGCTTGTCGGTCGGCCAGGCGCAGCGCATTGCGCTGGCCCGCACCCTGTTACATCCGGCCCAGGTCTGGTTGCTGGACGAACCGACCGCCAGCCTCGACCGTGACAATGAGGCACGGATCCTCAGCGCCCTGGAGCCCCAGTTACAGGGTAAGACCAGCCTGCTGGTGACCCACAGGCTGCACCAGCTACAACGGGTGGATCAGGTACTGCTCATCGAGCAGGGGCAGTTGCTGGCCGCCGGTCAGCCGGCCGCCTTGTTGCGTCAGCCGGGGCCGTTCCGTGATCTGATGGCCCAGGCACCAGACCTGTTTACGCCGGCGGAGGCATGATGCGCGATCTGTTACCGTTTTTACGACTCTACCGCCACCACGCCGGCCTACTGACGGCCGGTATGTTGCTGACGCTGTTCACGCTGCTGGCCGGCATCGGCTTGCTGTCACTCTCAGGCTGGTTTTTGTCGGCATCGGCGGTCGCCGGGCTGTCGTTGCTCGGGCGTCAGGAGTTCAATTACCTGTTGCCGGCTGGCGCGGTGCGTTTTTTATCGATCGTCCGCACCGCCAGTCGCTGGGGTGATCGGGTGGTCAGCCATGATGCCACGTTCCGCCTGCTGACCAAGTTGCGGCTGCTGTTCTGGGAGCGGCTGGCGCCATTGCCCAGTGCCAGCCTGCAACGCTTTCGTCAGGCCGATCTGCTAAACCGCCTGGTCGCCGACATCGACGCCATGGATCATGTCTACCTGCGCCTGGTCTCGCCGTTGCTCACCGGCCTGCTGAGCATGGCCGCGATGTTTGCGCTGCTGCATCACTTCGACGCCCAGCTCGGTTGGATATTGCTCGGCAGTCTGCTGCTGTTTGCGCTGCTGATCCCCTACCTGCTGTATCGCCTTGGTCAGACACCGGGCCGCGCCCTGACCCGGCATAGAGCTAACTTGCGCACCACCAGCCTGGATTTTGTCGCCAACCAGGCCGAGTTGCTGCTGTTTGATGCCGTCGATTGGCAGCGCCAGCAATGGCAACAGGCCGAAGACGATCTGCTGGCCAGCCAGCAGCGCATGAGTGCGTTGTCCGGGCTGGCGACCCTGACGCTGATCTGCGGCGGTGGGCTGCTGATGCTGCTGATGCTGGCACTGGCCAGCCAGGGGGTCGGCGGGCGGGCACCGGATCCGCTGATCGCACTGGTGGTTTTCCTCAGTCTCGCCGCGTTTGAGGCCATCGCGCCGTTGGCGACGGCCTTTCAGCATCTGGCCACCAGCCTCAGTGCGGCACGCCGCCTGAATGAAATCCTGCTGGATGCCGAGCCGCTGCGTTATGGCCAGCAACAGCGCGACCACAGCACGCCACCGCGCATCGAGTGGCGCCAGGTTCACTTCAGCTACCCGGGGGATAGCCACCCAACGCTGCAGGATCTGAACCTGACGCTGGAGCCGGGCGAGAAGCTGGCGATTCTGGGCCCCACCGGCTGTGGTAAATCGACGCTGCTGAACCTGTTGCTGCGCGAATGGGCACCGACTGCCGGCACTCTGACGCTGGATGGCATTGCGCTTGAGGAGTTTGATGAAACCAGCCTGCGCCGCAGCGTTGCGGTGGTCAGCCAACGGGTCGATCTGTTCTCTGCGTCACTGGCCGACAACCTGCGACTGGCGGCCCCCGATGCCAGCGACGAACAGCTGTGTCAGGTGCTGCAAGCGGTCGGTCTGGACCATCTGCTACAAGGCAATGAACCGCGCAAGGCGCTCGCACTCTGGCTCGGCGAAGGCGGCCGCCCGCTCTCCGGCGGTGAACAGCGCCGCCTCGGGCTGGCGCGCGCCCTGCTGCACGATGCGCCTGTGCTGCTGCTGGATGAGGCCACCGAGGGGCTGGATCCGCAGACCGAACAGGCGATGTTGGCGCTGATTCAGCGCCACTGCGCAGGACGCAGCGTGCTGATGATCACCCACAGGGCGCGCGGTCTCGACAGCATGGATCGCATCGTCATGCTCGAACAGGGACGCGTCGGTGACAGCGGCAGCCACAGCGCCTTGCTGGCCAGCAATGAGGCCTACCGGCAGTGGCATCAACGCCTGGATGCCACCCTGGCTTGAGCGCCCTGCTGACCTAGGCGTGGGGGAACGGCACACTGACCGTTGCCCCACGCCGCGCGCAGCCTATAATGGGCCCTTTCCCGGAACCTTTTTCCGTAACCTGCGGCCCTCCCCGCCCGGAGCACGACACAATGAGAAGCCTCGCCCCCCTGGTGCTGCCCCTGCTGCTCGCCAGTTGCAGTAACTACAGCTTTCACACCAATCTGGACAAGGAAAACTTCACCGAATACTTCAAGCCGGGCTCCGTCACGCTGATCGACAAGGCGCAGATGGCCAAGCTCGATTACCAGGTGCTGGGCACCGTCGAGGGCACCTCGTGTCAGGAAGAGGCGAATCAGCCGGTGCCGGTGATCGGGGATGCCCGCACCGAGGCGCGGCGCCGCACCGCCGATCTCGGCGGCAATGCGCTGGTGCTGTCGCAATGCCTGGAGCTGCAACAGACGCCGGGCTGTCTGGCCAGCATCACCTGCTATGGTCAGGCGCTGAAGATCCACGAGCCGAAGGAATAACCATGCCCGCCGCCGGGACCCTGACGCTGCAACCGATCGGCCGTCTGCACTCGCCGTATCGGGAGAAGTTTGCCGTACCGCGCCAGCCCGGCCTGGTGAGCCATGCCCACGCCCGTCTCGAGCTGCTGCCGCCGTTCAACGATCCACAAACCCTGCGCGGCATCGAGCAGTACAGCCACCTGTGGCTGATCTTCCAGTTCCACCACTGCGCCGAACAGGGCTGGCATCCGACGGTGCGCCCGCCGCGACTGGGCGGCAATGAGCGCATGGGGGTGTTTGCCACCCGCAGTCCGTTTCGCCCCAACGGTCTGGGCTTGTCCGTGGTGCGCCTGGAGGGCTGGCAACAGCAGGGCGCCGCCGTGTGGCTCGACCTCAGTGGCGTCGATCTGGTCGATGGCACGCCGATCCTCGACATCAAACCCTATGTGCCGTTTGCCGACAGCCTGCCGACGGCCGTCAGCCAGTTCGCCCCGGAGCCGCCCCCCTGTATCCCGGTGCGCTTCACTGCCCAGGCCGAACAGCAGATTGCCGCAGCCAGTGCTCGCTACCCCGGGCTGCGCGACTTTATCCACGATGTGCTGGCCCAGGATCCCAGACCGGCGTTCCACCAACGCCAGGCCGACGCCGAGCGCGAATATGGTGTGCATCTCTACGACTTTAATGTCCGCTGGCGCATGGAGAATGACAGCGCCGTGGTCAGTGCGCTGGAAACGATATAACCCTGTCAACGATCACAGGCCGGCCGCAAATATGTTTTGCGGCCGGAAAGCCATTATTTATGGCGCTGCAGCGGACACGTTGTTTATTTTCAATCCGCTGCAAACAAAAATCACAAATCATTGATAAAAAACGTTTTTATATTTATTTTTTACAGGGAATTAATTTTCGCGGTGCGCGCGAGTTACGCCAGATAATATCTGGCCGGGTGCGATGGTAAAATTAATCCCGCGCGGTCACAGTTTTTAGCTGTCCCGGTTGTCAGCCGCAGCGGCATGATGGAGGCTCGACGCAACACGATACGCAGGGAGAACAGAATGAAAGAGTGGCATTACCCGATTGCGCTGGCCGTGGTCCTGATGTTGGGCTTGGCGACGGCCTGTGGTCAGGCCGACAAGCCAGCGGCCAAACCCGAGGCGAAGAATACCTTGCTGCAATCCCAGACCGAGGCGCTGGATAAGGCAAAGCAGGTGGAGACAGTGCTGCAGAATGCCGCCAGCGCACAGCAGGCGCAGATCGACGCCGCCAGCGAATAAGCCGACGCACCAGGCGGCTCAGGGGATCAGGCTGCTCTCCTCTTCCAGATCGCTGTCCGGCTCCATCGGCTCGCCGCCGTTGTCATCACTCTGCATGGACTCCGGCGGTGACGAGGCGATGCCGTAATTGACATCCGCACTGCCATCGCCGGTGACGGTTGCATACTGTTCGCCATAGCCACGTTGCGGCAGCAGCCAGTAGCGCACCAGCCCCTCATCCTGTTCGAACGCCCCCAGATAGACCATCTCTTCCGGCTGCAGCGCCGACGGATCATCGTCCTGTTCACCGAGCTTCATATGGATGAAGCGGATCAGCTGCTGCTCGGCCGCCAATGACAAGCCGGTCTTGCCCAACCAGCTGTCATCCACCACGGCGCCCTCGCTGCCATCGGCCTCTTCGCTGTCGCTGGCGGCGTTCACCACAGCGTCAGGATGCGCCGGCATGGCAGACTGGTGCTGATGCTGATCCAGCGCCCGGATAGCCCACAGGAACAGCAACAACAGCGATAATCCGAGTCCGACACGCAATGACATAGCGACTTCCGTTTAAACAAAACCGGCAAATTCAGGGATAGCGGCATGTCCCCGTTGTTGCAGAAAATCCAGCAAGGCCCGCGCGGAACGATTCAGCAAGCGCTCCGGCGGATAACCACACTCGGCAATGATCGCGCCCGCCTGCTGGAAATCGCCGAGGCTGAAGGCGATGTGGGCATCGGAGCCCAACACCAGCGTGGCCCCCTGGGCGGCGGCGGCACGCACAATCGCCTTGCAATTGGCCTCACTGCCGCGCCGCGAGTGGCTGAACGAGGAGTTATTGACCTCCAGCGCCACATTGTACTGCACCGCCGCGGCGACCACGGCGTCAACATCGATCGGGAACGCCGGATTGCCGGGATGGGTGATGATATCCACCTTGCCGCTGCGCATCGCGTTGATCATGGCGCGGGTATGGCTCTCCTGGTCACAGGGGGCAAACACCGGCTCATGAAAACCGGCCAGTATGATATCCAGCCCCTCGCACAGACGGTCATTACAGTCGATGTCGCCAAATACGTTGCTGATATTGGCCTCGATGCCACGCAGGATGCCGACCCCGTTCACCAGCCGCGGCAACACGCGCAGGTTGACGAAGTGCCAGAAGTGCGGCGCATCGGCCATCTGCGGGCCATGGTCTGTGGTGGCAAACAGCTGGATGCCCTTGGCCGCCGCCTGCTGAATGTAATCGTGGATCGTGCTGTAGGCATGGGTGCTGGCCAGCGTATGGCTGTGTACATCGACCGGAAAGAACATGATGGAGACTCCGTTAATCACAGACGTTGACCAGTCTATCACAGCGGGCCAGTTTGCCGAATCGAAGTGATGGCGGCTGCCAAGCTCCGGATAAGCGCAGCGCTACGCGCCTAAGCCCCTTATGTTCTCCCCTGCAGCCTGCTAGAATTTCGCCCCACGAAATTCTCTGTCGCCGCTGTGCCGGCGTTTGCCAAGGATCTGACCCCGATGCGTACCAGCCAATACCTGCTCTCCACCCTGAAGGAAACCCCTTCCGACGCCGAAGTCATCAGCCATCAACTGATGCTGCGCGCCGGCATGATTCGCAAGCTGGCCTCCGGCCTCTACAACTGGTTGCCGACCGGTTTGCGCGTGCTGAAAAAAGTCGAAAACATCGTCCGCGAAGAGATGAACCGCGCCGGCGCGGTGGAAGTCTCGATGCCGGTGGTGCAACCGGCCGAGCTGTGGCAGGAGTCCGGGCGCTGGGAGCAGTATGGCCCCGAGCTGTGCCGCCTGACTGACCGTCATGACCGTCCGTTCGTGCTCGGTCCGACCCACGAAGAGGTCATCACCCACCTGGTGCGTTACGAAGTCAGCAGCTACAAGCAGCTGCCGCTGAACCTGTACCAGATCCAGACCAAGTTCCGCGACGAAGTGCGTCCGCGTTTCGGCGTGATGCGCGGCCGCGAGTTCCTGATGAAGGATGCCTACTCGTTCCACATCGACAAGGCCAGCCTGGTTGAAACCTACGGCAAGATGCACGCCGCCTACTGTGCCGCCTTCAGCCGCATGGGGCTGGATTTCCGTCCGGTGCAGGCCGATACCGGCTCCATCGGCGGCACCGGCTCCCACGAATTCCAGGTGCTGGCCGAGAGCGGCGAAGACTTGATCGCCTTCTCCACCGCCTCCGACTACGCCGCCAACATCGAGATGGCCGAAGCAGTGGCGCCGGCCGGTGCGCGTCCGGCAGCCAGCGCCGCGCTGACCACGGTCGACACGCCGAATATCCACACCATCGACGAAGTCTGTGCCTTCTTCAATGTCGCCGCCAGCCAGGTGGCCAAGACGCTGCTGGTGCTCGGCGACGCCGACGAACAGGGCCAGCAAGCCGTTGTGGCGCTGGTGCTGCGTGGCGATCATGAACTCAACGAAGTGAAGGCCGAGAAGCTGGCGGGCATTGCCCAGCCGCTGACCTTCGCCAGCGACGAGCAGATCAAGGCCGCCGCCGGTTGCGATGCCGGCTCCATCGGCCCGGTCGGTTTTGCCGGCCGCATCGTCGTCGACCGCAGCGCCGCCCACCTGGCTGACTTTATCTGTGGTGCTAACGTCACCGGCAAGCACCTGACCGGCGCCAACTGGGATCGTGACATCGCCAGTTACGAAGTCGCCGACATCCGCAACGTGGTGGAAGGCGATCCGAGCCCATGCGGCCAGGGCACCCTGCTGCTCAAGCGCGGCATCGAAGTCGGCCACATCTTCCAGCTCGGCACCAAGTACTCCGAAGCGATGAAGGCCACGGTCCTCAACGAAGCCGGCAAGGCCACCATCATGGAGATGGGCTGCTACGGCATCGGCGTGTCACGCGTCGTGGCCGCCGCCATCGAGCAGAACTATGACGACGCCGGTATCATCTGGCCGGATGCCATTGCGCCGTTTGAAGTCGCCATCATCCCGATGAACATGCACAAGTCGCACCGTGTCGCCGAACTGGCCGAACGTTTCTACAGCGAGCTGAAGGCCGCCGGCGTCGATGTGCTGTTCGACGATCGCAAGGAGCGTCCGGGCGTGATGTTCGCCGACATGGAGCTGATCGGCATCCCGCACGCCATCATCATCGGTGAGCGCGGCATCGACAACGGCGTGGTCGAGTACAAGCAACGCCGCGGTGGTGAAAAGAGCGAAGTGGCCATCGACGAGATCGTCGCCACGGTGCGCGCCAAATTAAACCGCTAATAGTGAGTTTATTTAGTTCAATAAAAAGGATCCTGCGGGATCCTTTTTATCTCTCAGTCCTTTCTATTTTACTCACGTCTCTTATCAAAGTATAAATTGGTATATACATAACGAAGCCAGCGATAAAGATAAAAATTTGTATATAATATATGTAAGTAGGAATTTGATGTATTAGTTGAAATCCAGCATACATGACTATGGTTATAATTGAGATGCAAAAAACAATAACTTGAAACAACCGAAACGCATCCGTATTCTTACTACTGTCTGGCACAGTCAATGTTTTAGCAAGTAATTGTCCATACATAATTGATATAGCCAGTGAGAAATCAGAGCTAAAAATAAGACCTTTTATATCAGCCTGCATCAACTTAATAACGAACAAAACAATAAATGGCAATAAAACAAATATTGTCTCCGTTATTGCCTCTGTGAAATTTGGCTTTCTTGTCATTTATATATCCAACTCAAGCTGTTTTATCTCACGTTGAGGAACCACCCCAATTACTTTAATTACTTCATCTTCATAGTGAGGCTTTTGTTTTATTTTTGAATTTGTAACTCGTGTAATAACTTCTACTTCTAGACCATCACCTGGCCAAAGCTGTATCTCATGGTTATACCAGCTATTTAACCAATCATCGTGAGTTATTTTTGCATAAATTACTTTCCCCTTTCGCTTTAAGCTTAAAAATTCCCACTTTGAGTTACCAACATAATCGGGGCGTTTAATTATCAAAATTTCTCTGGCTGGATAGGGCTTAATGGTTTTAGAGAAAATATCATTAGCATTGCGGGGGAAATAAATTTCTTTACTTATTTTACAAAAAACGTCGTTTATTGCGACTTCTGATGAATCATTTTCAGATAATTTTGAAACACCTTCCGCAATGCTTTTTAATGCATTGGCTACCTTTAAAGGGTCAGGATTAGATTGTGATGTGAAATATCTATCTAATATTTCATCCCCTTCGACCACCTCAGAAATAAAATCTGATATATCCTTTTCCGAATCAATTAATCTTGGCTGTGCTACCGCCCGCTCTAATCCACGATATATGCATGTCCATAGCTCAGTTAAATTTAAGTGACGCA
>CAMFKP010000090.1 GCA_945957385.1 uncultured Aeromonadaceae bacterium | reverse complement strand
CATACGCGATTCCTCTACGTCTCGTGGGCTCGGAGATGTGTATAAGAGACAGTTAATGTTATTTGATGTTCTCCTCTTGCCCGATTATGCCTTACCGTAGCCACCATTAATTCGGCTCGTTTATCTTCATTCAAAATAACAACCGGCACCATTCCATTAGTTTTTTTTAGCAGTGATTTTTTTTTCTTAACTAAACTGTATCTATGAAATCCATCGACAATTATAAATTTACCATCATCTTCTTTTACAACTAGTGGTTGAGTGAAGCCATTTTCCTTTATAGATAACTCCAACAATCTACTTTCTGAAGGAGCCATCACATTTGGATTATAGTTATTAGGTTGTAATTCAAATACACTAATCCAACGGATCATCTCAACCGGATGCTCATTAAATGGACTGCTATTCGATATCGTAGCATTTAATCTTTCAATAGCCCCCTGTAGTTCATCTTTATCCAACATCGATAGTAATCTTTGGATCGCTATATCTAAAACATCCAATGGTTCCTTAACACTATCTCTATCCATTTAAATTATCCCCCAACCTTTCCTTAAAGCGACAACTCGGTCAAAGTATTTTTTATGGTTTTTTATCTTGGTAGGAGAAAATGATAACATTTTACACCAGTAATCATTTTTTAAAATTACCTTACATATCCGGCGCCAAGAGGGTATATCCCTACTTCCGCAATCATTCTCTTGGCTGTCCGGTATATCGTTAGGATAGTCTCTATCCATATACCATTTAAGGTAAATCGCAATTTTATTTTTATAGTGTTCTGCTGTTTTAGGTGGCATACTACTTAGCAGAAATAAAGCATATTCTTTCCAAGTGAAATCATTAGGTTTATTAATTTTGTTTTTCGCAAAAAAATCACCGCTTTTGTTTCCATAAAGACTACCGGAAACTGCTCCCGACACTCGCGAACAAATTTTGCTCCACATATCAGGCTCAATTATTTTATATAACCATAAGCCTTTGCGCTGCTCAGGACCAAATGGCTCACATATTCTCATAGAGCCTAAAGGAACACCGGCCTGAAACATCAAATCGTAAAGCGCATTATACTTTAAATTAAATTTAGATAAAAAATGCCATATATCATTTACTTTCCAATCATAAATCGGATATGCTTTATAGTGAAATCCACTTAATGATGCTGTTGTCCAAGGGGTATCATCTGAATACCTCATTTTACGAGTTGAAGCTATTGTATTAAATCTATTAATTGATTCATCACTACGAATACCAATAAGACTTACCGCAGAAGTACCTTGTGCAAACCAATCACCAAACCCTTCAACAAATGCCTCAAACGTCATATTTTCAGTATAAAAAGGGAAATAATCATGTTTAGTAATTGCAAGTTCTGGCTTAGCTCTAACCCACTCTAACTCACTATCCCAACAAGTCCACTCTGGATTAATTTGTGATATACCGCTTACCGTTGTTAATGGTAATGCAACCCAATAGAACTTATCTGTACAATCTAAATACTCATCCCTCATTTTTTCGACAAAATCAATTGTGTAACCAAATTGAACTTCCCAGTCAATAAATAAAATAGAAAACTTAGCTTTCTTTTTTCTAGCGACCATAGCTGCTAAATGAAGCATTGAGGATGAATCTTTACCACCTGAGAAAGAAACACAGACCTTATCAAAGGTATTGAATATCCATTCAATTCGTTCTACTGCTGCATCATAAACATTTCTATTTAATGATATTTTGGAAGAGCTCATTGCTTACCTCCATTCAACTAGTCGATCAAAAACTCACCCCATCTGACACCTACCAAATTAACAAGATACAGCAAGAAATTACAATTAACTTAATCTAATAAAAGGCATATGTAGCACATTTAGCTAAAGCATAAAAATCGAACTTAAACTGTTTTATAAATCACCACCAAGAATTAGAGTAATGACACTAAATAAACTCAACTCAGCTCAACTCACAACACTCTGTTTTATTGTTGATAGTAATATCCTTATGTCAATAGCCTTGGCTAAAAGCCTTGACTTCTCTATTTTAGAAACAGACAAATCTGTCAGCATTGATATATCATCTATTAATTTTTCATTTCGCAGCTCCAAATCATCCAGAATAGATCTGGATATAAATGTAGGATTTATCACACTAATATAACGAACAATTGAGCCTAGTTTATCAAGCAAACACCATATATCATTAAAACAATTACACATACTCTACTGTACTCATAGCTAATTTTTTCTGCGCACTAAGAATAGATTGGTATACATCACCACCAAAAAAACCTTCAAATACATATGAAAACCAGAGTTCGGAATTATCATTCTTGAAAGCTGTGAATGCTTTCTTCTTCAATGCCAAAACATTTTTGTGGAAATTATTTTTATCAACATTCCTGATAATAACAAACTCCCCTCTATCAATCCTACAAATAACATCATCAGATAAGAAACACTCTTCTAACAATTCAGAAAAACGTTTAATTAACTCATCATCTTGCCTTTTACTATTTATAAGCCCATTCAACTTAATCAATAATATATGTCCATTAAGCCTAGGCATAGTTTCTAAAGATCTTTTATTATAAAAACCCGTTAATTCATCAACAACTAACGATGAACTACTATCATCTACCTTCATCGCCTTTGCTATAAACATCGACATAACATACTTATACGTGATGTTATTTATCTCAAATTCATGAGAAAACACCGATAAGTACCCATTATCAAATTCGATTGGTAACTCTGGTAAAGTCCCTTGGCAACATGACAGCATCCCCTTTAAATAACTGGGGAGTTTTTCAGCAAGAGTCAAAATATCGATGCCAACTCTATCATAGACATGGTATATATCTAATAGTCTCTCCAAATCATCATTTACATTTTTAATGACGCCATTACAGTCAACGATGCAAATTAGTACTTTATCAAAAGCAAACGAGTCAATATCAAACACGATAACAACCTGACAAAAATAGCCCTATAAATTTTCCCTATAGGGCTTTTAAAATATTATAGAGTGAATTTCTGTGTGATCTGGCTAAGCTGTTCAGCTAACTTACCCAAATCGGTGCATGCTATTGCTGTTTGTGATGCCCCTTCAGCAACCTCATTCGACTTGTCATTTATAGACACAATATTTCTATTTAGCTCTTCCGTAACAGAGTTTTGCTCTTCTGTTGCACTTGCTATTTGCATACTCATATCAGAAATGATGTTAATTTCACCATTGATACTTTCAATTGCCTTCCCTGCGTCGCGAGATAAATCAACACTCATTCTAACTTGATTACAGCTTGACTCCATAGCCTGACCCGCTTCAAATGCACGTGACTGTAATACCTCAATAATCTTGTTAATTTCAGAAGTAGAATCTTGTGTTCTTTGCGCAAGAGTCCTCACTTCATCAGCTACTACCGCAAAACCTCGCCCTTGCTCTCCTGCCCTTGCTGCTTCAATCGCGGCGTTCAGGGCGAGTAGATTTGTTTGGTCTGCTATATTACGAATAACGTCAAGTACAACTGTAATACTTGAGCTGTCCACTTCTAATTGCTTAACAACAGCTCCCGCTCGTTCAATTTCTACTGATACATTCTCAATACTAGAGATAGCTTGGTGGACAATATCACTACCAGAAGATGATGTCTGCGATGCCTGATTAGCAGCATCCGCTGAAGAGGCGGTGCTTTGAGATACATTCAATACTGTATTTTGCATCTCATGCATAGCTGTTACTAACTGAGATATTTCATCTTGTTGCTTCTGCATCCCATATGCAGATTGTTCAGATATAGCACTCACTTCTTCTGCTGCACTGCTTAGCTGTGACACAGCAGAAGATATATCATTAATTATGCCACTAATACTGCCTTTCATTTTACTGACAGCTAAAGCTAATAAATGCACTTCATTATGAGTGTTATTTAAATCTAATTTATCAATGTAATCACAAAGATGCGATCGCATAAGATTGCCTTGAGCTATTTGCTCTGACTGCTGTAAAACCAAAATTAATGGATCTCTAATTTGCTTTGTAAGTAACTTTGCAAAAAACACAACCACGATAACTGATAACAAGAGAGAAATAACTATTCCATATTTTACATTCAGGTAAATGTTATCAGTATCATTAGCAGCTTCATCTGCAAAATCCCTATTTATTTTAATTAAATCAGAATATAACTTGGATAGATTATCGAAATTAATCCTATTCTTCGACATAACATCTTCTTTAGCCTGATCAACTAAACCAGCATTAAAATCACTCAGTATATTACTACTTTCTTTTTTATAGTCACCCCATTGCTTTATTATCTTATTAAAGATATCTCGTTCATTATCATCACTTACCAATAGGGCATAATCAGACATTACTCTATCCATAGATGATGACAATGATGTCATATTTGCTCTTAACTCATTTACCGTTGCGCTGTCATTAGTAATAAGGAATATTCCTAATTGGTAGCGTCTATAATCAGCAGCAATCCTCCGCATTGCTGAAGCCGAGTCTATACTCGGCACTACATTATCACTAAAAACATCTGATGAATTATTTAATGCTGACGAAGAAAAAAATGAAATAGCCCCAATAGTGATAACAATCATACACAAAATAGAAAATGAATAACTTAATTTATTTCCTATCGATAACTTTTGAAAATTCATTTAATGATTCCACTTCATATCAAGAACCATAATTTTACAAAGGTTTTTTTTTAATACAATACATCACCTACGTGACAGGTATGACCACGCACAAATTTATCAATTAGCTTTTTGTGCCAATGATTATTATTAAAGCAGCCATTTATTCTCATGGCGAAAAAATCAGTATATTTATTTACCACACAGCACAAATAATCAATTTTATTCATCTTTAAGACCGTCAATATTACGGCGTTATGAAATATGCCTACATTATTTGTTTCATAATGAAACACAACGACATTAAATCATACATCTTTTGATTTTTGATCCATGCAGTTATGCATGCAAAATCCTAATGGCTCTATGCTTGAGATAGATCAAATATAATTGAACAACTTGCATTATATGCAAGTTAAAGCACATAACACCTAAGAAATTAGATCAAATAGGATATTTTTGACGTAATGAACAATAGATCAGCATTTTTATAAACATTACCCGTAGACTTTGCTTCTCAGATGTCTGATAACTTATTATTCGGTAGTTTATGTAATCACTGCTACGTTGATGAACAAATAGCCAAATAAACTTCATTCCAAAGCCGAGAGCAATGTAATAGATTAGCCACAAACATCAATTGTTAATCTCTCTTTCAATCTTAATGATAAAATAGATATTACTTATTCTTTTGAGTTCTTTTTACAACGTTACTCACGAGCTTATTTCTGGCCGCTATCATGCGATCGATCCTCTCCCGCTTTTCCGCTGAGCTGAGAGATCGATCCCTCTGCACCAATTCAATTTGAGCCTTTAGCTGGCGGATCTGCTTTTGAATCCCCGTTAAAGGCTTACGTTGCCGTAGCAGAATCATGTTCCTCTCATCGCTAAAAATGGCATCAGCCTCTTGATGACGCCCCTCTTGACGGTACTGGCGAACGATACTGTTCAACTGCTCAGCCTTCTGTAGCACATCGTAGAACTCTGTCATAAACTGCGTTGATTTAGCTGGTGCGCTGCCGCGGAAAAAACTCCCCACCACCGCAATATCATCTTGGCGCCACGCCGGCGCATCACCATATTCTGACGACACGTTTCGCGTCACCATATCTGACACACCCATCACCCACATGCCCATCGTGCCAAAGTAACCGCGCACAAGGTGCTCCATTTTCTTCGGAGACATTCCCGTAGCCTCACCAACGGCGCGCAGCGTCTCTGACGTGTTCTCGTTGTAACGAGCCTCCGGCTTCACGTTCAAGTCGCTCATGCTTTCAATTGGCGCGGCGCGGAACATGTCATAGTTAAAGAACACTTCCATACCTGGCTTAACCACTTGCGGAACTGGGTTCATGGATAATGTCTCTCCCACACCCCACAGGATCCGCTCTGCCAACTTCTTGCCAGAGTCATTGCCGGTGATGAATGTACGCGTCATGCGCTCAGGCACGGTGCCGAATAACACGCCAATCTCGAAAGGCTTAGGGATCCGGATGTGCTCATCACCAAGGAATACGTGCCAGTACAAATCCTTCTCGTTGTCTGGTAGCTCTTCATAACGCTCATCATCTGCGTTCAGCAGAGCCAAGGCGACCGATGCCAATGCGATGGCACCACCACGCTGCGCGATCAGTTTAGGGTTGTCTCGAATAGAGCGGCCTAGTTTGCTCAAGCCCTGCATACGCGCATTGAAGAATGGCAGAATGTCAGAGAGGTACATCATAAGCCGCGCGTTACCCATCATTGAGAAGTCCATCAAATCCTTGGCCTCAAAGATGGCTTCAGCCTTTGATTTACCCGCGCGCATTGCCACGTCATACACCGCTTCACGGTTAGCATTTTCAATGGCATCACCCACTGAGCGATACTTCTCCCAAGCGCCAAACAGCTTCTCTTTAGCCTCAACGGCTGAAGTGACGATGCTGCGCTCATATTGGGCGATCTGCTCTGGCGTCATCCCCTTCTTGCGCATAACGCGGCGAATGTTGCCAGCCATAGACTCGGTATCATTCATGTAGCCACCCATAAAGCTACCGCCGGCGAAAAGCATATCCAGCGTGCCGCCCTCCGCTTTCCACGTTTTTTGAATGCTGCGCAACGAGTCAATGCCGAACTTAAAGCCGTGCCGATCAATGGTCCACGCCTGCATGGCATCTCGAATAAAGTTACGCAGCATAAAGTCAGGCATCGCCGTTACCGTGGCGGTTAAAATTCGCTTGGCTGCCTTGGCCATGCCAAGCCCTGGGTGATCTGGGCGCTGTTGATCTATTGCCGTAAGTGCCTTGAACAGTTGCTCATCATGAATCCGCAGAACGTAATCTTCCCCCTCCATTTTCACAGAGAGCAGGCTTTTATTGCCCTTCGGTGACATTGCCGCCTTCATGTCCATCAGATTTGGCTTAGTGATCACCTCAATGACATCTGTTTCTGCCAGATTCCACACGGCTTTTTGCATCGCCATGTTTTTCATTGAGCTGTCGATGAGCTTGCTAGCATTCACCAGAATGTTCTCCAGCAGGTCATTGGTGTTTTGTTTGCCGCCTTTGAGCTTTTTAATCATGGCGCGCTGACCGGCCAGCCCTTTCTGCGTCCACGGCCCCATAACATCGCCGTCATCATCTTCACGGTAGAAAGGGATATACCAGTCGTTATCCTGCCATTGCTGGCGATAAATCTTAGAAATCAAGCCAGCCTCTTCGGCCATATTCAGCAGCGCGTCATTCATGGCCATCAGGCGTTTACGTGCATCCTCAAATTTGGCCTCTTTCCCGTTAGCGCCAGCGATAAGGGCATCGATATCCTGATCGCTCAGCAGGTTTTCTCGACCTTCCGCCTTCAGGCGCTTTGCCCGGTTACCGGCAATCCAGCCAAGAAATGAATGCAGATCACTACCAACGCTTTCAAAAATACCCAAGAAAGCATCTTTTTCAGTCGTGCCTTTCTTCATCTGCACGATGCCATCTTTCCACTCTGGCACGCCGTACAGCATAGCCCCGTGCATGGTTGACGATGATCCCGTAGCCAATCGCGCGGCAATGTAGGCTGAATCTGATGCCTCGATATTTCCGGCCTTATCTTCGGCATACTTAAGCGGAGCCAAGGCGTCGAACGTGGCCGAGTTCATCCGCTTCATCCAGTCATCCGCCATTTGCTTCCATTCGCTGACGGGTCGGCTCTTCACTTCATCAAGGCGAGACTTCAGCGCTTGAATCGGATCCCTGCGTGGACCAAGGTTTAGCTTTTCCAGCGCAATATCCTGCGCTGTTCTTGCCCGGCTAAACTTCACCATGCTGCCTTTCAGGACGTTACTGTTTTTGTTTTTCCTGTTTTCCTCTGCGTCAGTTTCCTTATCGGCGTAGATAGATACCGCCTTCATCCGATCGCCAATGGCCTCTACAATGTTACGCAGCTCGGCCTCAGTAACCTTGCTGATGAAACCGACTTTGCGCAGTGCTTGAGCCACCATGCCAACAATGCGATCAACAAACCGACCTACCGCGCCACGCGGTTTCTCTGCCACGTATGCCAGCAATTCTTCCAACTGACCTTCCAGTGGAGTGTCGCGCTCAACATCCTGAACGTGGTCCCACAATGGCTTCAGTGATTTGTTATCACGCGCATCCCACAGCACGCGCAGAATGCGGCCATATTCAACATCGCCAATCACCGCTTGGAACCCGTGGTGCACAAGCACTTCGTGACGCATCTTCTGCAGCGCATGCTTGGCCGATGTCAGGTTGTCAGCCACCAAAACAACACGGCCAATACCATCACCTTGATAAAAAGCGTGCACCTTATACCCTTCCGGCAAACTACCGAATGTCAGCTTGCTCGCTTCCTCTTGCGTCTGCACCACCGTAACCAGAATATTGGCCGCGCCCTTGTATTGGCGCACAAAGCCTTTTGCGATCAGCTCGACCTCTTTCTTAGTCATCCCTTTGGCATTTGTCTTTACCGTTGCCTTCTCTTTGCTGCCCGACGCATCAGCGTCATTTCGAGAGTACAGAACTCGCTTGCCATCAACCTCTTTCTCTTGGATGGTGTCAAAGAAGTGGTCAAACGCAGCGCGAACACCAGGGAGCTCACCTGCAGTTGGGTACGGGTAACTTTCATCCAGTTGAATACCTAGCGCCGACTCCGCATCCCACGCCTCATTACTCACAATGTTAGCGAGGTAATCATTGCTGGCTTCCTGGTCCTGCAGCTTGGCTATTAAATAGGACTCAAACGCCCGAGCGCTCATTTCGCGCAACGTCCCCCAGTAGTCCTTGCTGCGCTTTGAGTCCAGTTTTGCCGAGCGCGCTTGAATCGATGTTTGATCAATTGACCGCTTAACAGCGCCAAATGCATCAATCATCTCGCGACGCACCTCTCCCATATGGATGTACTTTCCTTGTCGAGATGAGCGATCAACATCACGCGCTTCGGACATATAGCCATCATCTTCACGCATTCTGGCAAAGTAATTATCCATTGCGTGCCACCACTCATGACCAAGTGAACCAGCACCATTTTTCTTGGTAAGGTTAATGACTATTTTCCCCGGCTCGTAGTGGGCTGCAGCAGAGCCAACCCCACCGCTACCACGAGCGCCAAAAGCCAATCCCAGCTCGCCATTTAGTGACAGAGCTTTTGGCGATACACCAATCACCGCAGCCATATCCATCAACGCATCATAGGCATCATTCAGGTCTTTCTGGCGGCGCGCCTGCTCTACCCAGTTACCAAACTCAACGCCACGAAAACCAAACGCTTCAGTGAATAGCTCTGGCGTAACATCCATTCCGCCGCGCATATCTTCCCCAACCCGAGGCTGGTTAATGTCACGCCGCTCCCGTGGGATCTCTTTAGTTTTTTTGAGCTTTTCTTCCAGCTCGTCTTGATGCGCATCACGGTACCCGCGCGCGTCTTTCACATTGTCGAATGGCCCTGCCAAATCGACATAGTGACGTCCGATTTTTTTGCCGATAACCCACGTCTTTCGGCGATCTGAGCTGTAGATATCGAACGAAGTTTCGCGCGGTTTATCGCGTGAATTATCCAACAATGATTGATAACTGGATTTGAATGACGACAACACATCCGCCTTGCTGTCACCGGACGCCAATACGCGTGGCCATGTGCTAAATGCTGTTGCGTTGCTTTGTTTGCTGATCTGCCAAATAGCCTTCGGAGGATCGTAATGCACTCCGTTGTGCAGAGAATAATGCCCCTGAGATAGCTCAATGTCAGCCAGGTTTACCTTATGGCCAACGGCCTCATACAAATCAGCTTTAGTGCCAATTTGGTTAGCGTGGCGCAGGCTGGATCTGGCCGCAGCCATTTCAATCTGACTTGGTGTAAGTTCGCCATTCATCAGCGACACAGACAGATCGCGCATTGATTTTACAGATGCGGCCCATAAACTAACGCGATAAGCCGCTCTCGGCTTTGTTGGTACAGCCTCTCGCATCGCTCGCATCAAAGCGACTGAGCGAGTGTCTATACCTGCATCGATAAGCCCTTGATAGTCCGGCGCCGGCCAAGAGCGCGACAGTGGAAGTTTAGCAATCTGATCTGCGCTATTACCCTCCAGTTTATCTTGGTACCCACTCCACACATCCTTTCGCGCACCACCCAGCTTATCGCCAAAGTCACCAATCTTGGCTTGCGTAGCAGGTTTAATGGTATCGCCAATTGTCAGCCATCTCTTAAACTCATCCATCGTCATGGTGCGAATATTACCAAGCCCCTTCCAGCCTTTGCTGTAATTCGCAAGGTAACCTGCGCGCGCTGACGCTTCATCATCAAAGCCCAACATAACCTTGTGTTCATCAAAGGTGCCGCCAGCATTGCGCTGGTCAACTACATACACGTTTTGGCTTTCTGGGTTATCACCAATGAATACGTCAACATGGTCGCCGTCAGCGCCTTCCGTACGCTTGATATAGCCGTAATCGTGCGCCATGGTTGATTGCCACGCCTTGCCGTCAGCGTCAGTGCCTGAGCGAACGGAGCCTTTTGGGTTTTCCAACGTGATATCCAACCCTTGCAGCTTCACATGGCCTTTCTTGTAATTACCGGCCTCTTTCTGCGCCTCGGTCGGCGCTACGTTTACCTCCGCTCTGGCGGCCTCGATGTCCTTCACCGTGGCAGGTTTAGCGAGCTCATCCAGTTTCGGCACCGCAGATTTGGCAACCATCACGCCATCTTTATGCGTGATAGTGCGAATGCCATTCTCTTTGGCCCATGCCTTTAATGTGACCGAGTCACCAATCAGTGTGGCCGTACCATCTGGGTTTTTGGTGATACTAGACCACGGCAATAATGCGCCATCCTGTGCATTGCTGACCCCAGAAACAGAAACCCCAGCATCGTCAGCTGGGGTTGTCTGGGTTTTATTCTCTCCCGCCTTCAGGGCAGGCGGAGCCTCTTGCGCCTCGGCGGCCTGTTCTGGCTTGGCTGCCTTAGCCCGTTCAACCTCAGCAATTTCAGCCACACCATACCCGCCGCCATTCAGCTCAACCGGTGTCTCAATACCTTTTCGGCTAGCCATCTGCGCTTCTTTCTGGGAAGCGAACGGTTTCCCGCGGCGAGTGATACGCATGGTTTTTAACGGGCCAAACACAGAGTCCGTCGCCTCTCCGGCGCGATCAATGGCCTTGGCCACATCAGATCGTGGATCTCGCGTACTCTGCGTATCCATACTGGTATCGGGTTGATTGCGAGCAAGAACAGGAGGCACGTACGCGTTATTACCCTCAGCGTCTGGCGATACCTCACCGTTAGCGTAAATGACGTCTGATTTACCAATGCGGCGCGACTCTGGGATGATTTCGGTGTAATCCGCTTTGAGATCGCTAGGCGGCAAAGCGGCCTGCGTTGCTGATGGCTTATCGGTGCCAGCGGGAATAACTTCGCCCTCAATAGGCTTATAAACAGCCACTTGATTAAGCTCACGATCCAATTTGTTATCAAAAGGCTTGCGTGCGGCCTGCTCTGCTTGCGTAGCACCCTGATTACCCGCCTTGATTTGCGCAGCAATCATATCTCGCACTTCAGAACCGTACTCACCAGCCAGCGCTTTACTTACATTAGGGTGCCAGCCTTCTGGTGATTCTGCAGTGTCCTTTCCAGACAGAACTTGCTGCGTAGCTGTATTCTCATCCGGTACGCCTCTGATTCGGCTAGCGGGCACATCACGGAACTCATCAAACTGGCCACGGCTAACGCCCATCTCACTATCGTCAGTCGGCTGACGCAGTTCACTTTTATCTAATGTGCCGCGTGGTTTTGCCGGCT
>CAMFKP010000089.1 GCA_945957385.1 uncultured Aeromonadaceae bacterium | reverse complement strand
GATCTACACTCGACTAGTCGTCGGCAGCGTCAGATGTGTATAAGAGACAGCAAAGGCACCGAGTTCCGGCACCCGCGGCGGCGCAAAGCCCGGCAGCGCCTCCTTGTGGATCCAGTAGATCCAGTCCGGATGTTCATGCACCAGAGCATTGTTCATCGCCGTGACGCGCGGGATCAGGTCATGGACCACCCGGATACCCAGCCGATGGCAGGCCGCAATCAACGCCGCCAGCTCCTGATCGAGGCTGCCGGCATGCCAGTCGTCCAGCAGCGGATCGTGCAGCGCCGGATCGAGGGAGAAGTAATCCTGCACCGCATAGGGTGAGCCCAGCGCCCCCTTGCGGTTCAACTGGCTGTTGCGGGTCACTGGCAACAGATAGAGCACATTGACCCCCAGGCTCCGCAGTAACGGCAGCAGCCAGATCATGCGCAGGAAGGTGCCGGACTGCCAGGCGCCGTCACCGGCATATTCCCAGGCCGCGGTGTAGCGCACCAAGGCGGTATAGATGGTGGCCTGATCGAGATTCAGCGCCTGCTGGGTATCGGCGGCCGGCTGAGCCTGAATATGTTGTAAGCAGGCCAGTGAATAGGCGAATGGATTAATTAATATTTGTCGATCTTTATATTCAATTATTTCTCTATAACCGATGTGATTCCATATTTCCGGAATCCAGCATGTTTCATGCGCACGGGAAATACGCTGCTTTTCAAAAAAAGCGCATAAGTTATCCAGCAGGCTCATATCCCACCTCGTAGAAAATAAATTTTAATCAGGAAACCAGAACGACTTTTATGCAATCATGACTATTTTGTGACAACAGTTCGAAGGCGTGAGCATAATCATCCAGATTGAATTTATGGGTGACCAGACTCGATAAATCAGGCAGTGACTGCGCCAATGAAATAGCCTGATTAAAATCCTGGTTATATTCACCACAGCCGATGATCGACCAGGCATTAACCAGAAACTGTTTCGCCGGAAACGCGTAGCGATAGCCATCATCAAAACCGAATAACACGATGCGCCCGCCGCGACGCAGTTGGCGACTGGCCAGCTCCAACTGGTTGCCGACGGTATCGATCACCGCCGAAAACGTCGGTTCGGCGGGTAACGCCTCGGGAGCACAACAGGCCAACCCCAGTCGCCGCGCCACATCACGCCGCCCGGCATTGCACTCGGTCGCCAGCGTGGCGATCCCCAGCTGGCGCAATAATAACTGCGCCACCAGACTCATCGGACCTGATCCCAGCAGTAAAACCTGTTCACCCGCGATCAAGCCGGCACGATGTACTACATTCCAGACACAGGCTAACGGCTCGATCAGCACGCCGGCTTCCCAGCTCAGCGTATCCGACAACGGATAGACAAAGCGGGCATCACAGCGGAAACGCGCGGCAAAGGTGCCATGCCGATTGACACCCGCAATCGCCAATCCGTGGCCATCGGCTCCCTGGCAGAGGTGGGTTGCGCCGCTGCGGCAAGCCGGACAATCGCCGCAATATTGATTCGGATCGATGACTACGCGCTGGACAATATATAATCCAGAGACCGAGGAACCGAGCGCAATAATAGTCCCCACTGCCTCATGACCACGAATAATACCACTGGGTGCATCTTCTTTACCGCGTAATACCGCCAGATCCGTCCCACATATTCCGCTCATGACAACTTTAATTTCAACCTGACGTTCATTCAGCGGTGAATTATTTATTTCCGCCCATTCAGGCTGCCGTTTGGCATTAAATATCAGTCCTTTCATTTTTATCCCGCTCGATATATTCCAGAACGAAAAAAAATGTTATAGCAGCCTATTTGGTGAGTAAATTATTTATTCTGGGCAACCCCTTGTTAAGCGCCCCGTGAAAACACTCTCAGCGGCTTGGCGCCTAACGAAATGCTGTTTTCATTATTCAGCCTGCTATCAACAAGCATGAATTCACTGACCACAGCTACATTAGTGGTCCGCAAAACATGAAAAAGGCAATAAAACACCCGTTGAAAGCGCTCTCTAGCAACAGAAAAAAACAAGAAACGCTTCTATTCGACAGATTATTTTAATTTATATGCACTTTGAGCAACGATGTGTCACCGCTTGGCTTGGGTCAGGTTAGCCAGAATGTGATCATAACGCGCGAATGCGTCATCACGACTTGACACAAAAGATCCAATCAGATCCTTGGCTTTCGAATCACCGATCGCATGGCATCGCGAACATGTAGAGGAGAGACGCGATCTACCGGGCCAGGTAGGGGCTTGGCGGCCGGACGGCACACGCCAGCCGCGCGACCTCGCGCGCAAAAAAAAAGCCCCTGCAAGCAGGGGCGACGTCAACACGACAAGGGAATTGCGGGAAATTAATGCAGCACAACGATGCCGTTTTGCGGCAGGTCGATGACGGCCGTGCCGTTATTGACTGAAACCGAACCGGTTCCGACCAGGTTGTTATAGATGCCATTGGCCAGACCCAGCGCCGATACGGTGATCTGCTGCTGGGCGCCACGGTTGATGGCAACCACGGCGGTATCGGTACCGGAGCGGCGTTCGAACACCAGGATGTCATCATTCACCCATTTCTGGGCATAGCTACCCCAGTTGTTAGGCGTGCCCCTGAACATCCATTCCGCATTGGCCAACGGCGCAGCCGCGACCAATACCGCCAGCGGGATCAAGCGCCGGGATATCATCATGATGTGTTTTCCTTTATATGGGTGGACGGGTGTTGGAGCCCCCCTGGCGACATGCCAGGGGGGGATTGCTTGCTATGGTGGAGTTAGAAGGTGGGTAGGGTCATCAGCAGGTCGTCCTGCACATACGGCGCCGTGCTCGGACCGGTATAGATCCAGTCACCACCGGCCGGATCCAGCGGACGGTAGACATGGTCCATGCCGTTGTAGTCCCAGCTGGTGATGTACAGCTTGCCACCACTCAGTGCCGCGAAGCCGCCCAGCAGGCTGGCCGGATAACGCAACGTGATGGTACCGGCAGTGACATCGGCGGACACCTTGGGTGCGCCGGCTACCTCGCTGCCAAAACTGCTGGCCGTGGCCGCGCCCTGATACAGCGTGTTGTTCCAACCGTCGATCACGCTCAGCATGTCCCAGCTGAAACCGGCCGGTGTGCTGCCCTGACTGAACGGCAGTACGGTATTGCCGGTGGTGCCGTTGGCCTGAGCAAAGTACAGCGACAGACGCAGGTGGTCGAAGGCGTTGACCGGATCCCAGCCATTGCTGACTTTGCGCATCTTCAATGTGACCACCAGATCATCGCCATCGCGCGCCGCGGTGCCCTGCAGGAAATCCTGCTGCCCGTCATATTGCGGCTGCTTGTTGCCATCGAGGATCTTCGGATAGGGGTAGGCTTCATCGGCGGCGATGTCGCTCACCTTGACACCACCGGCTGGCAGTTGCAGCACTTCGCTCTGATCCATGATCAACGGATCCACGCGGTCATCACCGCCGCCAAAGTCATAATCGCCAGCGGTTACTTTCAGTGGACGGAGCGTGCCATTGACACCGTTCCAGTCCCAGGTGGTGACATAGACCTTGGCCTGCCGCCAATCGAGGATCCCCAACGAGGCGCCATCGATGCTCAGGGTGACGGTCTTTTTCGCCGGATCGGCCGCGATCGTCAGCTTGGCGTTTTGCACTGTACCCGGGTTCTTGTCCGTCGCCCCCTCGGCACCGTACAACTTGTTGCTCCAGCCTTCACTGCGCACCAGGTAGTTCCAGCTGAAATCTGCCGGCGTACTGGCGTTCAGGTTTGGCAGCACCGAGGCTCCGCCACTCTTGCCCGGCACCTGGATAAAGGTGTTGAACAGCACGTGGTCAAAGCCGTTACTTGGATTCCAGCTGCTGGTGACATTGCTCATGCTGTAGGTCAGCGTCAGCTGGCTGCCATTGGCATCGGCGCTGAGCATCGTCAGATCCATCTGCTTGTCAAAGCTGGCATTGGTCGGGTACTGGTACGCCTCGTCACCGACGGCATCGGTCACCTCGGCATGCAGCACTTCGGCCGCGATGTTGACATTGAACGGCTGGTTCGCACTGGCCTTGTTACGCTCCGGTGAGTAGAGCGCAAAGTGGTGGCTGCTCTTGCCAGACGGGAAGGCACTGATATCCAGCACCGCCTTCCAGCTGCCATCGCTGGCCAGCGTGACATCGGTCGCCGCACCGAGGTTATCGTCCACCACCAGTTTCAGCGTCTTGGCGGCCTTGTCGGTCAGCGTGCCATGCAGCATCAGCCCAGTCGTCAATGGTGTGGCCGCATCCGGTGCATTGCTCACCGTCACCGCCAGCGGCACCAGATCGCCACTGACGGCACTGGTCGCCAGCAGGGTGGCCGCAGAGTGCGGAGGCAGAGCCAGTGTCAGCAGCCCCTGCTCACCGACCGCGACACTCTCCAGCGTCACGCCGGTTGCGCTCAGCACCTGCAGCTCGGTCCCTTCCGGCAGCCCTGTGTCGACCTGGTTCAGCAATGTGTTGCTGGCGGCGGTATTGAACACCACGATCGCGGTTTGCCCTTCGTAGTGACGGGCATACGCCAACCCACCCGCTGCGCTGGCATTGCTGGCCAGCACCTTGATGTCGCCGCGGGTCAGCACCGGATGGCTGGTGCGCATATGTGCCACGTCGGCGATGAATTGATACAGTTCGCTCTGGGTATCAAAATGGTCCTTACCACCGGAGCCGTAACCGGCGGCAAACATCGAGGCACGCCGTTCGGTGAAGCCCTGCTCGGAGCCGTAGTAGATCACCGGTACGCCCGGGATCGTCATCAACGCCATCAGCGCCTGCTTGAAGCTCTCCTTGTTGCCCAGGCTCAGGTAACGGTCGGCATCGTGGCTGTCGAGGAAGTTCGGCGTCAGTTGCGGATCACGCAGGATACCGCTGTTGTTGGCGGTCTCCAGACGGTAGGCCAGATTGCCGGTTGCACCACCGCTGGCAAACACATTCAGCAGCGTACGTTGCAGCGGGAAGTTCAGCAGCGCATCGGCTTCCGGCTTGTCGGTAGAGCCTTGATAGGTGGCCAGCACCTTCTCGTCGCCATCGTTCAGCTCGCCGAAATCGGTCTGCCATACCTCACCAAAGGTGTAGAAATGGTTACGGCCGGTCTCTTTGGCGGCAGCATCGACACCGTTGGCGCCGTGAATGAAATCGTTGAGGAAATCGTGCTCGACGTATTTGATGGTATCCATGCGGAAGGCATCAACGCCGACCTTGCGGATCCAGTCACCGTAAGCCTGCTTCAATGCGCTACGCACCGCCGGGCTGCTGGTGTTGATATCGTCCAGGTCGGAGAGCTGATAGGTCTTCTCCTCGACCGGATCCTTGAAGTTATTCAGGTTCGGCGTCCAGTGGAAGCTGTCTGCGGCCGGATCCTTGCACGGGTCATTGTTGCTGAACGGTGCCATCGTCGGTGCCGACATCGGATGGGACTTGTCGGCATGGGAGACATAACCGGCGCAGGGGTTCTTCGGATCCAGCTTGCTGGCGTCATAGCCGAAGAAGTCACCCATGTGGTTGGTGACGATATCCTGGATCAGGAACATGCCGCGGGTGTGCAGGCCATCGGAGAGCTGCTGGTAAGTTTTCAGATCGCCCATGTGCTTGTCGACCTGGGTGAAGTCGGATGCCCAGTAACCGTGGTAACCGGTGATGCCACCTTCGACATCGCGTTTCCACTGGTTGGCGACCGGCGCCGACAACCAGATCGAGGTCATGCCCAACCCCTTGATATAATCCAGTTTATCGGTCACGCCCTGGATGTCGCCACCGGAGTAGTACTCCAGCTTGCTCGGATCGTACTCGGCGGCACCCTGATCGTTGTTGCGCGGATCGCCATCGTTAAAGCGGTCCGCCAGCACGAAATAGACCACCTGATCACGCCAGTCCGGTGAAGCCACATGCAGTTTGAGTTCTGAGCCCGGATTGACCGGTTTGGAGTTCTGACTGTCGCCACAGCCCCCCAGCAACGCCGTGGCGACCAGGGTCGCCACTACCGAGTATTTGAAATTGTTGTTAGTCATTACGCCTATCCCTTGCTGATTGAGTCGTGGCTAGTCTAAAGAGACTCGACGCGGACCAAGGACGACAAATCGCGCCAAAATACCAGACCGATCACGACACAAAATGACATGTGTGAGTCAGTTAACAGGGAAAATGACGGCATAACCGAGGGATTTATCAGTAAAGGCGATAATCAAAAGACTCGTTGGAATCTTCACTTGAAAACGTTAACGACCAAACAAAAGATCCGTTCAAATCCTTTTTTGACTCGAATTTCGAATGATTACTCACCCAAAATCGGGGGCATGAAGCGTCACATTGAGGGTCAACAGGCGTTGTGGTCGGCAGGTGGAAATGACATGAACACTCTCTGCGGAGGGTCAAAAAAAGGTGGCGGTATAGGGGCCATCCAGCAGCTCACTGCCCTCTTCTGCGCTGAATTTAATCGAATAGGCTGCATGTTCATCGACGACTGAAATAGCAAAATGCCAGATGCTGACGTTATTGCCACCATGACTGACCGCCTGTACGGCGTAGGCGGTTTCACCGTCGTCATGCAGCACAATGGATAATTCACCCGCTAAGTCACGCCGCGAATAAATAACCCCAGTCAGCAGCCAGCCACTGTTTTCATGCCAATTCACATTACTCTGTGGATGCACAAAATCACGTTTACCGAGCAATATTTCATCGCCGTGATAGAGCCGATATCCTGCCCCGGAATTATCGTCAACATAATAACGACCACCGACCCGCATCGAGGTCATAAAATGCAATGGCTCGGCGACAGGCAAATTACTGGTTGCCCATAACTCCTGCTGTGGCGAAATAAAACATTCAAAGTGTGCCTCATATTCCCGATATAACCCATCCATATCCAGACAGCGCACTTTAATTTCTTTTTCAAAGCCGAGGTTACTGATTAACAGCCAGACCCGTGCCGTGCGGCGTAATATCTGTTTCTGCTCGCGCATGCGATTTTCGGCATAATAGAGCTGAATAGGTAATTCATCCCCCAACCGCATCGGCTCGATGCGCAACTGGCGGCGATACTGACTCGGTGACACCCCTTGCCAGCGCTGGAACGAGCGTTGGAAACTACTGGCTTCACTGAATCCCAACTGTTGCGCTATGTCGCCCAAGCGGCTGGCCGACGTCGCCAGCAGGCGTAGCGCCTCGGCATGCCGCACCTCATCGCTCAGCCGGGAATAGGTATAATCCTGCTGTTTTAAACGCCGCTGCAGTGTGCGGGCGCTGATACACAGATGCTCGGCCAACTGCTCAATCGACGGAATTAACGGCAATAACGACACCATCTGCTGTTTAATAGCATCGACGGTGCCGAATTTACCAAATGACTCCGGCGTTAACCAATCCAGAAATTGCACCACCAGATCCTGAATTGCTGGCACCGGATAATCATATGAGGCATGTAGTAATACATTGGATAACGTCAGGCAAACCCCACTCCCCTGGCGTGAAATGGGCAAAGCCGGTTTTATTTGCACGGAAACGGGTTGAATTATTTTCCCGACGCCGGGATCGAAAGACCAGTCGGGATAATCCTGTATGGTTAACCAACGCACGTGCATCGCGTTGATTAAATAAAACAACCATTGCGGACAGGTATCACAGCCGGAAAACTCTAATAACAGGGAATAACCTTTGCGAGATGCTTTGACTTCAATAGGCACATCCAATAAGGGTAGCAATCGCGCCCAGACATTAATTCCCTCCTGGATATTATTATGACTGACTAATACATAATCCAGCATGCGTAAAATATCTAAGCCATCATATTGAATATAACGGTAGGCTATTTTTTTATTCGGTAGCAGGCTCGCCGCCGACCAGAGCAGCTGGCCGACCTGACGCTCCACCTGCTCAACCGGCAGGTGGGCTTTTCGTGTCTCGCGCAGGCTGGCGCGACGCCCGGGCAGGTCGGTAACCGTCATGCTCGATCCTCAGCAAACAAAGGTCTGCATGCTAACGAAGAAGCGAGCGGGGGCACGTTAGCAGGATCGCAAAAGGCACGCCGTGTGGCGTGCCTTGCAAGTGAAATGTGAACGGACTGGCAGTTCTACGCGGCCAGAGGCTCAGTGATGCACAGCGCTAGTGACTCACCCGCACTTGGAGTCGCCACAATTGAGGCAGGTCATGCAGCCATCTTTCTGGATCACCGCCTTGGTGTGGCACTTGTAGCACAGCGTGGCATTTGGCGGAAAGCTGCCCACCTCCTCTTCGCTCGGCACCTCATCATTGAGCTCGGCCTGTTTCTGTTCGAGGAATGCCTTCTGATGTTCGTCCAGGCTGGCACTCCTGAGCATGCCGATATCGACCAGATGCTGTTCGATGACGTTGCCAATCTCGGCAATCAGCGACGGCACATACTTGCCCTTGTTCCAGTAACCACCGCGCGGGTCGAACACCGAACGCAACTCCTCGACCAGGAAGGTGATGTCCCCGCCCTTGCGAAACACCGCCGAGATGATCCGTGTCAGCGCCACGATCCACTGGTAGTGCTCCATGCTCTTGGAGTTGATGAAGATCTCGAACGGGCGGCGCGTCTCATGCTCGGTGCCTTCGTTCAACACCATGTCATTGATGGTGATGAACAGCGAGTGCTCTGAGATGTGTTCCGGTGTCTTCAGCTTGTATGTGGTGCCCATCAGTTTCTCCGGACGTTGCACCGTCTCGTGCATGTGAATCACGCGCGCCGCGTCCTGCTGCGCCTGCTCTTCCTTGCTCTTGACCTTGTAACCGACAATCTTGCTTTGAATTTTCTTGACCATGTTGGCATCACTTATCAGTGGGGGCCTTGCGGCCGCGAAATCAGAATTTGCCGTAATAACCTTCTTTCAGCGCATCGTAGAGGTTGGCCGCGGTATGGGTCTCACCGTCATATTCCACCTCGTCGTTGCCCTTGAGCTGCACCACGGAACCATCCTCGAGCGTGAACTCGTACAGGGTGTTCTCCAGGTCTTTTTCCTTGACCAGCACCCCTTGAAACGCCTCCGGATTGAAACGGAAGGTGGTGCAACCCTTGAGCCCTTGCTCATAAGCGTACATGTAGATGTGCTTGAACTCCTCATACGGGAAGTCGGTCGGCACATTCGCCGTCTTGGAGATAGACGAATCGATCCAACGCTGGGCGGCGGCCTGGATGTCGACATGCTGAGTCGGGGTTACGTCATCGGCAGTGATGAAGTACTCCGGCAGCTTGGTCTCGGCCTCGTTGCTGTACGGCATCGCCTTGGGATTGATCAGCGCGCGGTAGGCCAGCAGCTCATAGCTGTAGACATCGACGCTCTCCTTGGTCTTCTTGCCCGCCTTGATGACGTTGCGCACATAGTGGTGAGCAAAGCTCGGCTCGATGCCATTGCTGGCGTTGTTGGCTAGCGACAGCGAGATGGTTCCGGTCGGCGCAATCGAGCTGTGATGCGTGAAACGGCCACCGTGTTCAGCCAGCGCCGCAACCAGTTCCGGTTCGACATCGGCGACCTGCTGCATATAGCGGCTGTAGCGGGCGTGCAGGATGCGCCCTGGCACCTTGTCACCCAGTTTATAGCCATCGGACAGTAGCTCGGGGCGCTTGCGCAGCAGATCGGCGGTCAGCTCGAACTCTTGCAGCATGATCGGTGCCGGCCCCTTCTCCTTGGCCAACGCCAACGATTCGCGCCAGCCCGTCAACGCCAGCTCCTGGGAGACCTGCTCGGTAAAGGCCACTGAGGCCGGCGAGCCATATTTGATGCCGAGCATGGTCAGCGTCGAGCCAAGGCCGAGAAAGCCCATGCCGTGACGGCGCTTGCTCAGGATTTCCTGGCGCTGTTTTTCCAGCGGCAACTGATTAATCTCGACCACGTTATCCAGCATGCGGGTAAACAGCGTGACAACCCGGCGGAACGCGCTCCAGTCAAAGTGTGCCTGGTCGGTGAAGGGGGCACGAATGAACTTGGTAAGATTGATAGAGCCCAGCAGACAGGCACCATACGGCGGCAACGGTTGCTCACCGCAAGGGTTCGTGGCGCGGATATCCTCGCAGAACCAGTTGTTGTTCATCTCATTGACCTTGTCGATCAGGATGAAGCCCGGCTCGGCGTAGTCATAGGTTGACGTCATGATCACGTTCCACAAGCGACGTGCCGGCATTGTCTTGTATACCTTGCAGGCGACGAGCCCGGTGTCGTTGACCACCGCTTCCCCTTTGCTTGGCCAATCCGCCCAGACGATCCCCTCCTGTTGCAGATCGATGCCATCCTGCTCCACTTCCTTGCGGTTCAGCGGGAAGATCAACTGCCACTCGGCGTCAGCCTTCACCGCTTCGATAAAGTCGCGGGTAATCAGCAGTGACAAATTGAATTGGCGTAGACGGCCATCTTCACGCTTGGCCTGGATGAATTCGAGTACATCCGGGTGACGGATATCCATGGTGCCCATCTGGGCGCCACGCCGACCACCGGCCGACGAGACGGTGAAACACATCTTGTCGTAGATATCCATGAACGACAGCGGACCCGACGTGTAGGCGCCGGCCCCTGAGACAAAGGCACCACGCGGCCGTAGCGTTGAAAAGTCATAGCCGATGCCACACCCGGCCTTCAGGGTCAGACCCGCCTCATGCACCTTGTTGAGAATGTCATCCATGGAATCATGGATAGTGCCCGAGACGGTGCAGTTGATGGTCGATGTCGCCGGTTTGTGTTCAAAGGCACCGGCATTGGAGGTGATGCGTCCCGCAGGGATGGCGCCATTGCGCAGCGCCCAGAGGAAGGGTTCATACCAGGCTTGTGGATCCGCCTCCTGTGCCGCCAGCGCGCTGGCAACACGCTGATAGGTGGCATCGATATCGCTGTCGACGGGAGATCCATCTTTGCTCTTCAGACGATATTTGGTATCCCAGATCTCCTGAGACGTCTCCTGCAGCGGGATATGGGGTGCCAGCTCCTGTTCCAGCTGTGTCGTACCATCCACTTTTTGCGTTGCCATTGCATCCTCCCGAAGTGATAAGTGCCTTGCCCATACAAACCGAGCGACTCTAGCAGGGCTGAGGCGTCAGGAATGTGAACCAGAAACCAGTTGTAAAATTGAAGCAATAACACAATATCATGTAGCCACAAATAAAAAGACCACTACATAAAGTGTTTATGGACGTGCGTTAGCTACGCCAGGGGGCGGCATTTTAAGGAAGATGAGTGGATTTAGCAGCTCATTTTACGCGCAGTTGATACAAATGGTTTATTTCTAATGCTTTTTTCTTGCGAGCGCCCATAAAACAAAAGCCCGTCACGAGGACGGGCTTTTATTACTGAGCAATGCTGACCGATTATTACTTGGCAGCTGGCTTGACGTAAGTTACAGGCTTTTCGCCGCGCACGTCGATATAGAAGTCATAGTCGCCATCAGTCGGCGGAGTGACCTTAACTTCTTCAAACTTGGAATTCGGGTTCAGGGTAACTGGGTCCTTACCAATCTCGTACACACCAGGAACTTCGGCATAACCAAAGTTGGTGCCCGGAGTCCAAGCAGCGTCAGCGAACTTGAACTTGTACGGAGCCCAGTCAACCTTCAGATTGGCCTTAGCCTTATAAACACCCTTTTCTACCATGACGATCTTGTATTCAGGCAGCGCAGCCCAATCGTTCATCTCGCCACGCAGGTAGATTTCTTTACCGAATACATCAGCACCACCAGCGCCGGCAGCGGCACCGGTAGCGGCAGCAGCAGTCTTACCATCAGAGGCACAACCAGACATAACTAAGGCGCTGGCAGCGAATACCATCATCAGCGTTTTCTTAAACATAGACTTTCCTTCGTTCATTGTTTATCGGCTTGAATTTCCGAGGGTTTTATAGCAACCCTTCAGGACGGCATTAAACCAAAAGCGCAGTTCAGAAAATCTGTCCAATCTCACACTCTCTGGCTCTGATACCAGATTCTTTACTCAGAGTGAGATGTGGGTAAAAAAACGTAACAAAGTAGGTATCAGAAAGGTAAAAAGAAAAGCCCGCTTTCGCGGGCTTTTATGATGGGTGTTTGACAGTTTCCTACTCTCGCATGGCGAATGCCACACTACCATCGGCGCTACAGCGTTTCACT
>CAMFKP010000088.1 GCA_945957385.1 uncultured Aeromonadaceae bacterium | reverse complement strand
CAAAGAGCCATTCCCCTGGGCCAGATACAGGAATCGTGTCTGGCCTCTTTTTTATCTATATGATTTTAAAGTGGAATTTGACGATTTTTCTTATGCAGTAAGAATTTTGAGTGATTTTAAGCTTTTGATTAATAAAAAGAAAAAATTAGTTTTGGAGAAAGAGTTATTCATATCACTGAATTTCAATTCATTTATTGACGCCATTTTGCATAAAAACCCCCATTTTTTTTGTCCGTAACGACCTCAAATCCAGTAATCAAAAATATCATTTAAATCATTAGGTTATTTTTTACTCAAGCATACTAAACATATCCCCCCACAACATACAGTAAACGCGGGATAAACCTCGATTACACTTTGAGCAAAAACAGGGTTAGCATCAGCCAATATTGGCCATCTAGGTATGATGTGGGTGTGAATAATCGGTTATCGCTACCTGGGGAGATTCGTTCCAAATAGTGAACGACGGCATTGCTGGCAAAATAAGGAATGTATGAACAACTCACATTTCGATTAAAAACACCCAACTCGCCAGAAGGCGCACCACTTGGATGCCGAAATATCAGTTGAAACACATAGTGGGTCGGAAACTCAATACCAATACTTTCTACGTCATCCACATACCATCCGTTATAGCATGTAAAAATTGCATTAAAACTCATGTTCACTGCCGGTGGATTTGACGGACTGTATTTACTATCAAGAACCTCTTGTAGCTCTGCAATACCATTGATTGAGTGCGCGCGCTCCGCCATAGCATGAGACTGAACCATCTCTGATGCTGTCCCTATCGTTTCTTTTTCTGAAAGAGCCTCGACTAAGCCAACAATCTGGTCTGCATGATGTGCAGATATTTTTGCCTCATGCTCAGCGATGCCGGCAGATACCGCACCTTTGATCTCAACGTCATCTCTGTGTGCGTATTGACTATGGGGGTCTGAACTCAAAAGATGCTGTTGCAATTGAGCCGCCGAAGTCCCAACCGGCTCAGCACCTATCTTTTCCGGCGTTAAGGTCACTGCGCCCTTTTCGCCCTGAACGCTCGTGACAGACTCAGTGTTATCAATTTTGTAGTAGCTGCCACTCCCCGCTACCGTGTAGATAAGCGTGTCGCCTACACCATAATCAATGCCACCAACTGTGCCACCATTGGTGACTTTCCAAAAGGTTGGGCGAGCGACACCACTTACCTGCACCGGTTGCGGATATACGCCTGCGGATAAATCAGCAGCACCGCCATCAATTAGCGCACCGGCCGTTACTTGTGCAGCTTCTTGTGCTTGACGAGCATACTCTGCAGCGGCCGCATCATGTTCAGCGGCTGATGCGGCTTTCTGTGTCGCGGTATCGGCCGCCGCCTGAACTATGCGCGTTTTAGCCACAACCTCATCGTGTTTCTGGCTAACGGCCTGTGTATCGGCTGCAACGCTCCGCGCGCTCTCTGATACTTGCTGCGTCTTAGTGGTTACCGTTTGTGTATTCTGTGCCACCTGTTCGGCATTACGCTGAACACGTGCCGTATTGCTGTCTACAGACGCAGCATTGTCTGCAACCTGCAGGGCCTTATCTCTGACATCAGCTGCGTCATTCACAATGCTATCTTGCGCGGCTTTAGCAGCATTAGCCGAAGCAGCAGCCTCCTGTGCTTTAGCCTGAGTAACCTGCCGGTCATTTCTCGTAGCTACAGCGTCTTTAGATGTTTGCTCTTTAGCGGCTACTGCGGTTGCTGCAGCATCTGTGGCTATCGTAGTTTTCTGCTCCACTACGACCGTATCGGATGCAACTTGTTCGGCATGTGTTGCTACATCACTGGCCAACTTACTCGTTAATTGCTCACTTTGCTTGGCGGACTCCGCAGCTTTCACCGCTTCACTACGCATACTGTCCACCAGCCGAATGATCTCTGGTGTTAGATCATCCTCCGTAGGAGCAATGAGAAATGTGTTTAAATCACCAGGTAACGAATCCGGATAAACGTGAATTTGCCCCACCCGCTCAGGTTCAATGCCGTAAACACTCACCGCCACAGCATAAGTACCAGGCGCAGCATTAAAACTGTATTCACCATTTCCACCTGTCACACATTGATAAGTAGCATGCTTAAGCACCACACTGCTGTTTGTCACACTAGATAGAATCAGCGTAACACCTGAACGTGGCTTATCATCGGCGGGTTCAACAAGACGCCCAGAGATAAGAATTTTTGAATACATGAAACGCCCTCTTATCTGATAGGAAAACAAAAACGCCACCCGATTACGGATGGCGTCTCTGATTTTTCGATAGCTTTATGATCGCCCTAATCTTTGACGATATGCTGTAGTTTGAAATTCATCATCAAATCTGAAATGCCATTACGACAGCACCTATCGTATCCACGGCAGCATAGGAGCCACCGCCATTAGTCTCTAATGCATACTGCACGCGCACCGTAATGGGCTCCCCTGCACCAACAACCACTTTATGCCCCATTGCACGAGACGCTCGGCTATCATGCCCACTGGCAGAAATCTCACCGGAATGAAGGTCTCCATTAATCCAAATATTGCACGACGCCTTCCCTGCCGTATCCCGATATCCACTCCCTCCCTGTCCACCGGTTGACACTCGACCTCCATTCACGACTAGCGATATCCCCGTGACAACAACATATCTATTTCGTCTATATTCAGGGAGCGTAATCGTCTGATCTGATTCCGGCGTAATCGCCACAACCTTTACAACATCCCCCACTATACTTTCCGCATCAAGTCGTCTCACTTCGCATGTTTCATCTATCACGACGTTCTGAAATAGCCCTGAAGTGGCATTTACTGCACCAGAGATATTCACCTTACGAGCATTTAATGTCCCGTCAGGTAACAACTCAAATGTTGGTGGATATTCATCACTTCGGATAATCGATGATTCAATAACAGCAGCTCGTATTACAGGTGCATAAATTTCTGCCCCTGCAACTAGCCGGTCCCCCTTAATTGTCCCTAACGCAATCAAATCACCGTCGACAAAGAGTTTGGGGATAAGCCATTCTCTACCGTCATACATCCGTGACTCTGTGCGTGTGATATGGCCGTTGCTGTCCAAGGCGTACACTGTAAATACAGTATCTATCCCTGGCTCCGTACTAAATGCCGATCTAAAAAGTGAGTTTGCGGTTTCAGTATCTGAAGGGAAAAGACCTGACTCTGTCAGTAATCGAAAAATCCCACCAGCGCCGTTTCCTAAATCGTTTTTACTCGATATCGCGGTACCATCCAGCAGCCGTAACTCCCCTTTCACCACCAGCGTTCGCCGGCTGTTATCCCAATAGAGGTTACGCTGCAGCGTGTCCGGATCGGTAAACGAAACAAAGTCAGCCAGAAAATCTACCGCGCTCGCCTCACTTTCTGCCGTGACCGTAATACCCGATACACGCCCTTCCTTGTTGACGACTAAAGCCGCCCGATCGGAGAGCAGAACAATATTGGAGCTGTTCTTTTCCACCATCTGCGACAAGTCTTTCGCCCAGTCCAGCTTGGGGATTTCAGGGCCGATCAGGTCGAGAATATCCTCAGGCTGAAGCTTGGTTTTGATGTTCGCAATAACCAAGGTGGATTTTCCCACCCCATTCACCGCACGGCAGCCATACCAGTATTCAGTATCAGGAACGCACTCCTGATCATTGACTATCATGGCGCGGCCAAGCGGTTCGCTCATCGCTTCCACTTCCGCACGGCTCATGCCTTTAAACCACTCATACTGCGTACCGAGTGCAGTTGGCGGCTGAACTACAGGGCGAGCGGTGACACTGAAGTTGGTTGATCTGAGCAATAAGGATGTCGGTGCGGTGGGTGGTGCAATCGTAAAGGTGCTTTCCGTCTCTTGGCCTAGCTGGCCCCCTGCATTTTTACCGCGGATAGAAACGGTATAGTCTCCTAACGGCAAGCCATAGCAGACATATTCTGGATCCGTAGTGGTATCGCGAAGATGCAGCTTATCTGCTCGAGTTAAACGAACTTCAAAACTGATGCCCTCTATGACGCGTGGAGTCTCCCACCGCATCCGAATCTGATAGCTATCGCCATAGGGGAAAGCATCAATTTCCAGATGTTCAACGGGTGGGATTTTGCCGCCGAAAATCGTGTCCGGTTTAGGGTCAAATACAGCGCCAGCATCAACCACTGCCTCTTTGTTCGGTTCGTGCTGAACTGCCTCGATTTTGAATTGTGTCGCGGTATCTGTTTTCTCTTCCGTGATTTTGATGCAGCGAAACAGCCGAGGACGTATATCGTCACGCGAAAGCGTCCAGATATCACCGGCACACATACCGGTTGGCACATTGCCTAGAACAACGGTATCCGCTGCCGGCTGACTGAATATTTGTGCCCTGATAGGCTTAGCGTCCACACCAATCCATGTTAGATACGCTGTGGCACCGCCATCAACTCCCGGTAACTCCACGTCTCGGTCGAGCTGAACGTTTTGCCCTACCACCGCTTTAATCCGTCCACCTATTCGGATCCCCGCATATCCACTGTCGGCAATTTGGATAATGTCGCCAGGCAAATGCTTCAGACCATCACGGCCAACAGAAAAAGAAACTAATTGACGCTCGAGGCGCTCGGTTTCCAATATCCATTTACCGGTGCGGTGCGCTTGACCACGAGAAGTGCAACCAAACGCCGAAACTTCAAGGACGTTCAGCCCATAACGGGCAATGGCCTCGTCATCAGCAACATACTCAAGCTGTGTCTGCCAACCGTTATCTGGAGAGACGTACTGAACGTGGACTGCGGTGTGACGCGCCTTTCGTGCACTGCTTTGATAGGTAAAACGCCCGTCAATGACGTTTGCTTCAGTATACATCCACACCGAATCTGCTGGCCGATCTTGAATGCAAGTCAGGGACAATCCATCCCAAATCGGCATCCCACGAAAGACTGAAGCTAAATCACTGAGCACGTCATAGGCTTTGCGCGCCTCAGCTAGATAAACATTGCAGGTCATACGGGGCTCTTTATTCCCGTAACCGTCATCCACCGGCTCATCGCAATAACGACCAATCATGTAGAGCGCAAACTTATCTGCGCCAAATGCGCCTAGCCGCTTCCCAAGGCCCGCGCGTTCGCAGGTCACTAAGTCATAGAAAACCCATGCGGGGTTATTTGTCCAAGCTACTTTGAAATTACCCGTCCACAGACCGGTATAGGTACGATTGTACGGGTCATAGTTATCCGGAACCTTTACCAGTCGACCGCGCATCAGATAAGTTCGACGCGGAACTCCACCACTAAACTGCTCAGGATCAATACGAACGCCAACCACCGCTGTGTTCGGGTACGTCAGTTTGGCATCGATGATTTCGGTGTAACTAGACCACAGCGTACGATTCTCCAGTTTTGATGATGTACTGTCTGCCGTTAACCGCACCACTCGCATATTGAAAGGTCGTGCCGGCAAGTTCTCTAGCATTACCGAGCGCAAATAGATGCTGCGGGTTTTACCACTGATCACCACCTTCTGCGCTTCAAACCAACTACCACCCGCTGGTTGCAACTGAACCGATAGCTCGACGGTTGTACCATACATATCACCGTCATCTTCCATCATGAGTAATGCTTGTACCCCAACGGTAACGCGTAAGCGGTCAATATCCTGAGAAGTGATACTACGCACTATTGGATTATCACTTTTGACCTCAACACCTACACGAACTTCATTTTCTACCGCAGGGAAACCCGACAGATAATTTTGTATTTGAGCGCCTGATAGCCACTCAATATCTATGCCATTAAAGTTAGCTTCTCCGGACAATGTCATGATTGGCGTATCATTGAGAAAAACACTTTGAAGGCCATCAATAGGTCCTTCAATCGGGCCTTCAGAGATTAAGTCAACCAACGCAAGTATCTGTCGAGATTTGAGATTATCCGGTTCTTCATAAGGAATATGTTGTTTTCCACCACCTTTGCCCATTGGGTTACTCCGTTGATAAGCCTTGTGACAGCACCTTGCTACCGGTCATCATTTCCCCGTACAGCAATGGGACAAATGAACCTTGTGCAATGGTGTTATCCAAATTGGAAAAGTAGGTGTTTTCTTTGCCGTTATCAGTGCTGCGGCTCTGTAACTCCGGCGTTTTAGTCAGCAACGAGGCCACACCACCCAGCGCCATCGAAGCACCGATCGTCCCCATCGCGGCATAGACACCGGCAGAGATAAACGAAAACGGCGTAAAGAAAGAAACCGCCAGCAGTGCGGTACCGAGAATGGTTTGAAACCAGCCGCTCTTAGCGCCACTGACCACCGGCACAATGTGAATTACCGCATCTGCAGGCAACGGGCTGGTCATGCTAGTCACCAAGTCTTGCTCGCCAATGTCATTGCGATTGATGCGCAGCCGGTAACGACCGTTTTGGATATGCGTACGTAGAGGGGAGATTTGCCAAGTCAGGCACTGCACAGCTTCAGCGGCTGTGGTTACGGATAAATCAAAGCGGCGACCAAATCGTTGTAAATCGCCGTATAACCGAACGATGGCCATTGTTTATGTCTCCAAACGCTATGAAGGTAACGCGCCCAGAATCCGCCAAAGGGATCGCGGCGGCTAAAATGATTAGGTGGGTGATGCAAGATCATCTGATTGCCCAGATAGACAGCGGCATGATTGGCAGCCGTGCTACCGAGGTGGATAAGGAAAATATCCCCTGGCTCGGCCTCTTCTACCGGTACCTGATAGAAACCGGCATCGACCATATTGTCCAAGTACAACTCGGCACCGGTATGCCACCAATTATCCGCTCGCTCGAAGTCCGGCAAACGGATCCCGCACAGGTGGTAGGCATCACGCATCAGCGTGTAGCAATCCATTGAGCCATGAGCAAAGACTCGGCCTGCCAATGCAGGGACCGGCAAGTATTCATGGCATTGCCCTTCACACACGATTATCCATGGGATCCCCATCTGTAACTGCATGTGCCGGTCAGCACTGCTTAAACAGGGCAACCCATCAGGATGACTGTGCACAAGGGCTACCACGCTTTGTCCATGCTGCTCGGCATCAATCCATGCCTGTGGGGCTATCTCAAAGGTACTGAGTGGATCTGCGGCCACGTTTTCACAGGGATAGTAACGGCCATCACAGAGCAAAAAGCCGCACGACTCCTGTGGCTCACATGCCAAGGCATGAGCCAATATCTGCTGTTGAGCCATGATGGATTTACCTAAGTTTTGCTGCTGACGGAAAGCCGCCAAACGGCAGAGGGTTGTGAGCGCCAAAGCGGAGTTTGCAGCTGGTTAGCCGTTTGCCGCAGCGATCGCATGCAGGGTCTGAGGTAGGATTATCTTTGATGTCGGCGACCGGTCCGCCGGTATACCCGCAGTCAGCCGAGCGATACTCAACTGGGCAAACATCCGCGAGAATTGGGCGACAGGGGATGATTGCCCCATCAGTCTCACAAGGTAGTGCTAATTCGTAAGAAACAGTCTCGCGGCTCTGCTCAATCATGCGCTCTATCTCGAAGCGCAGAACCACTTCTTGTGTCGGATCCGCGTTCGCATTGCCTTGCGGGAAATTCACGGCATCCAGAAAACGGGCATACACTTGGCGACGAGACACTACCGCGCCGACCAAATCATCGAACTCAGCGTTCAGACCGGTAAGAAGGCCGCCCACATTCGCCAACGTGAGCTTCGGTCTATTACTGGTCCCTTTAGCATTACCTTCAAACCCCGAGGCCGAAACAGGAAAGGCCACATAGGTTTGCCCACGCCACACGATAGGCTGACGCAGTTCGGTCATACCGGCGTAAAAACGATATACATCACCACCAAAAGCTGTCATGTCTACGTCATACAGCACCAGCAACGCATCTTGTTCGATGCGTGCCGTTTCGAAAATCATGGCACTGCTGATTTCTCTCACACCACCACCTCATCAAATTCCGCACGAATTTCGGCATACGTGTTGTAGCTTTTGCGTGACCACTTGCGGCATACATATCGCCCTTGCAGCCATGCATCTGGCGGTGTCCACAAAAATGCCCGTACGGCACCATGGTCAAACAGGAAATTATGTATGGCCGTGATGCGGTCCTTGGTGCCTCGAAACTCCACACGATATTTGGCTAGCCGGTAATTAATCCCGTCCGGACTACGCTGTTCATAGCCATCACCGAACTTCACGGCGCTAACGCGTGGTTCGTGGTTAGCGTCCATAGCCGAGCGCGGTGCCCAGCCAAAAGTATGTAACGCCACTTAAACCTCCAATTCACATATCACCTAGTGATTAGTCATAAGCACCATTCACTCATCAAATTAATAGGTAAAAACAATCAATCGGTATAGGTTGTGCATTAGGTTACGTATAACAACAACATATTGTGTTTTTTCAGCACACTAATACGACAAAAGCCCGCTTCACCACCTAGGGGACGATTGACAGCCAAACTTAATGATGTAGATTTAATGTCAACCGAGCCCGGTCCTCTGTTTCTCCGCATCCTTTTTAGGTACGAGAGTTTCAAGATCGGGCCTTTTATTATCTGCACGCTACTCTTAACAAACAGAATATGATTGAAGCGAAACCTCATAAGGAATATGACGAGCAGCTAGAAATATTACTGTCGCGAAATATGGTTATATCTAACCAAGAGCGGGCAATCCGGAAATTATCTCAAGTTGGCTATTATCGGCTTTCTGGCTTTTGGTATCCGTCACGAGTAATGGCTACAAAAGATAATGGCCAATCATACCGAACAGATAACTTCCTACCTGGGACAACCTTTGAGAAAGCCTACGACCTTTATCTTTTCGATAAAAAATTACGGCTATTGTTTCTCGATGCGCTAGAACGAATTGAAATCCACATTCGCTCCATTATTGCCCACGAAGTTGGCCGAAATGATCCTCTTGCATACCGCAATAAATCCTACATTAACCTAAGCAAGATAAAATTTTTCAATCAATGGTTAATTAAACTTGATAAAAAAATTCAAGATAGCCGCGATGATTGCATCATTTGGCACAAAAATTCTGATAAAGAAATACCTTTTTGGGTAGCCATTGAAGTATGGGATTTTGGCCAAATGTCAAAATACTACGCTATGCTAAATGGTGGAATGCAGAAAAAAATCTCTAAACGCCTTGGTATATCTAACACTCATACTTTAAAAAAATGGCTCGAGTGCTTAAACCTAATCAGAAACCGATGTGCACACCATTCTAGGATTTGGAATAGAACTCACCCACAGTTAACACTAATTCAAAACGATTTCTTTAATACTCTTGATGTGCCCGACTATGCAAAACCACGAATATACAGTGCCATTTGCATAACTTGGTTTTTGGTTAAACAAATCGGACCTGCATCAAATTGGATAAGAGACATGGCAGACCTGATTGATACAAAACCAAACTTACCCGGTTGTGGATATGACGCAATGGGGTTACCTCGGTCTGGATTTCCAAGATCTCGTTTTGGTGCTGATCTCGGATTCATTGTTGCAAATAATGAGCCGTTACATGAATGTTAATGTCACTGCAAGCTATCGCCGTAATTAAGTGGCCAATCCACATTGGCCACTTATAGCTATCCTCCTAACATTCCACCCGGCCTGCTCTCATCGACCATGGCCATCTGGGCAATCTCATACATCTGTTGCTTCATGGTCTCCGACCAAGATAACAACTGCGCCTGCAAGCCGCCTTCACCGGAAGTCTGAAACGTATTGTATAACGTGATCTGTACCGTTCGCTGGCCACCGCCCAACATCTGGGCCGTATCCCGTCGGCTGACAATCTGAGCCGGCCCCATAACAACCTCAGGCCCCACTTCCCCAGCAATACCAAAACTACCGCTAGGAATGTAGCCACCCGAATCAAACATACCGGTAAAAGATGGGATCGCAGGAATCAAGTCACCGAGTCCAGGAGTGGTTGCGGTTCCGATGCCACCAAAACCAAAGAACGACATCACACTACGAGCAGCCCATGCCTTTACCGTCACCTCCACCAGCGTCTGAATCATGGTTTGCAAAATAGTGGCTGACGCACTACGCATCACATCTGCCAAGCTTTGCGTTCCCATAATCAGTCCAGTTAGCGAGTTAGCCGTTCTATCCGCAATCGCATTGATGGCATTAAGTGATACCGCATGCCATGCAGACTGCGACTTAAACATGGACTGCTGAATCTCCAACTCTTGTGCAGCCCCTTGTTCAGACATCTGCAGCATTTGATGCTGGTATTGCTGCTTCGACATCACACCATCACGGTAATAGGCGTCATACAGGGCTTTCTTTTTAGAAAGCTCATTTTGCAATGCTTTTAACGGGTCAAACTCACCTTGAAGGGTATCTAGCTGACGAACCGATGCATATGACTTTTCCTGAGCTAAACGCTTAAAAGCATCTGTCCTAGCCCTTACCATCGCTTCCTGAGCTTCTTTGGCAGACATAGCACCGACCTTCTGCAGCTCTTGAATTTCCCTTAGAGCCTCGTCTTGGTCTCGCTTGATAGCTGTAACCGGAGAGTACTTACTGACCAGCGCTAATCTCTCACGAGCAGCATTCTCTTGAATCAACGTCCGCAAACTTTCGGTCTGCTTGGTACTGATGAGTTTGGCCGCCTCGTAGGCTTGAATCTTACGCAGCAGTGTCTGCTCATGGTCGGCAATTTGAGTCACTCGACTCATGGATTCCTCGCGGATCCGCTTAATTTCCTCCTGCGCTTCTTTGGCCGAGCTTTTCGATAAACGGATACTTTCCTGTTTGGCCTTGTTGCTAGCGTTAATCGCCTCTTGCTGGTCAAAGATCGCTTCCGCACTTTGCTTTATCAGTTGGATTTCACGCGGCGTGGTGTCAGTGAGTTTGTCCGTCCATTGTGCAACGTATCGCTGCTTGTCCGTCATTTTGAGCAGTTCAGCTTCCCGCTGCAGCTTGGCCAAGGTTTCTTCGGCGCCTGCCGATAGCGCCATGACCGGCGAATTAACCAGTGAGATACGCTCCTGCAAAAGGCCATTACCGGTTTTGATGACCTCATTGACCTTGGCTTGCAAACGCGCAGCAATACCGGTTTGCTGATTGTTTTTATCCAACGCAATAAAGTTATCCGCCAAACCTTGCGTCTGCTGTGCGGTGATCATCTGCAGCGTGGACTCAGATTGCGATAACTGCTGATTGGCCTTCGCCAGTTTCTCTTTCAGCACCGCAAGCCGGTCAGCATACATCTGCTGCAACTCCGGAGACTCAGTCAGCCCCTTGGCTCGCTGTATCGCTTGCTGTTGACGCTCAACCTCTTGGGCAGCCTCTTTTGCTTCACGAGTCTGAATCTGAATAGCCTGGCGAAGTTTTGCTGCCGCCGCGCCCAGCTCGATATCATTCATCTTTCTGATTTTATCGACAGCCACCTCAGCACTGCCGGCAAAATCAATCAGTTCTCGGTTCGCTTGGCGCGTCTTTTCCGAATAGGAATACCACGCTGCAGCACCTACCATTAACGCACCGGTAAGAGCCCCTAACGGTCCACCGATAAAAGCAAATGCCGATTTACTTGCATTGGCTGTTGACGCAAATATTCGTCCAGTAACAGTTGCTTGTCGCTGTGCTTGCTGCAGCGCCAATGTGCTAGTCTCGTTGCGAATCAGTGCAGCGGTGTGCGCATCAATCGCCTGCTTTTCGGCATACAACGCCGTCCGGATAACCCCTGACTGCGCCGCCATCTGCGTGCGAATAGCGGTTCTGGTTTTCTCCGATTGCGCTGCGGCTAACTGCGACGCAAGATTACTTTGTACCGCCTGAGCAGCTTGTCGCTCTGCCAGCGCTTGCGCGCGCAGACGCTCACTATTCATCACTGCAGCAGCAGACTTCTCCTTAAAGCTCGCCGCCGACTCCACGTTCTTAGCCACCAGCTCACTGCCCGCCTGCCACGCATCGCGAGAGCTCTTGGTTACTCGAACCAGTCCCTGATGAACCAGCAAGCTCAACGCCGGCAGCGCCACTTGCTCTGCTGAATCAGCAATGCTGTCAAAGTTAGCGTTCAACGTGTTAACCGACTCAGTCACGCCTTGCACGCCGCCGCGCATCGCGCCATTGAGCCGAGTGCCAATACTGAGCGATAACGCCTCTACCGCCGATCTCAGCGAAAGAATATCCCCCTCGAGATTATTGGTGCGGGTCGATGCTTGGTCGTAAGCCGTTGTGGTACCGGTTAACTGGCCCGTCAGCTCTTTTAGCAACTCCTAATTCTTAAGTATAACGGAGGCGTCAGAGATA
>CAMFKP010000087.1 GCA_945957385.1 uncultured Aeromonadaceae bacterium | reverse complement strand
CGGTCTCGTGGGCTCGGAGATGTGTATAAGAGACAGTTGCAGGATCGCTTGCACCTGGGCTCGTTATCGGCCAGCGCCTACGCTGACAATTGTGTGGCCACCCAGGGCATGCAAGATCAGGTATTACCGCAGCAGGGCGACTGGCTGGCATCATTGGAGCAAGGGCGCCAGTTGCTGCAGTCGTTGACCGATACGACGCGTTTGCCATGGTTCCGGCCACCGGATGGGATCCGGGATCTGGAGATCAGCACCCGCGCACCGGGACGACTGATTCTGTGGAACATCGACAGCCGTGATGATGCGGCAGATGCCAGCAATGAGCGCGTTCGCGATGATGTCATGACCCAGATGCTGTTGTGGCGCCGTGGAGTTATCCGCTTTCACGATGCCCAGCCCTGGGCAATGCGTGTGCTGCCGGATCTCTTTCTCCGTCTGCAGACCAGCCCGGTACGTTGGGTTGATTGCCGTACCTATGCTGACCATTGAACTGTGGCCGCTATCGTCGGCGTTGGGCTAGCGGGCGCGGCGTACGCGATACCAACCACCGAGCACCATAAATTCGGATTCACCATCCAGAGTGCCGGGTAGCAAGGAGTCGAAGCAGACGATCTTGCTCAGTGGGACCTGAACGACGCAAACATGGGCCCCGAAGCGGTAAGCCTCGTCTATCTGTTGGGTAAACGAGCTGAGGTTATTAAACGCCATGACCAGCTCTTGCGCTCCACGAGGAAACGGCTGGTGGCTACCGCGGTAAAGCTGCAAGTGAGTGTGGTGTGGATAGCGGCAAGCTAGTTCGAATTGGCAGTAGCTGTATAGCAGGTCGAGTTGCCGGGCGAGATCGTGCGTGTGATAGGTGGCGCGCACCCAGGCTTGACGAAACTGCCAGGCGGCCATCGCTTCGTCATCGGCAATCGGTGCTTTGTGATAGCGGGTGCGCAGGCCAAAGCGCGATTCTGCCCAGCCACGCCAGGCGGCGCCGGCATCGGAATCGGAGTCAAACAACCAGCCGATTAGCAAACGCCGGTAATTCATGTTGGGGCGGGGAATAGGCTCCGCTTCCGGCCAGGGGGCCAGCTCATGGTCTGGAAGGCGGAAGTGTACGGCCATGTAATTGGTAAACAGCTGGGCTCGACTGCGGGCATCTTCTTGTTGTTGCAGGCGGGTGAAGAGGTCGGCGTGATGCAACGCGATCCCGTCAATCTCCAAGGCAACAGGATGCTGCTGGAACGTCAGTGACGCGATCAGCCACCCAGGCAGATTACAGTGATTCAGCGGCAGGGCGAGCGCATGGCAGTCTGGCGTTGCGGCATGCTCACACATTGATAGTGGCCTTGAACGAGGTGAGCGAGCCGGCCAGTTGACACAGTTGGTCGGCCAGATCGCGGATCTCGCTACCACGATGCAGGCTGGCGAACCAGTCGTCGCGGATTCCGTCGTATCCATAGCAGGCCCCGGCAAGTTGGCCGGCCACGGCCGCTGTCGTATCGGCATCATTACCGAGGTTGGCGGCAGCCAATACGCAATCGGCGAAGTTGTCGGTGTGCCAGAAACACCAGAGTGCCGCCTCCAGGCTTTCGATGACAAAACCGCTGCCGTTGAGCTCCGCATAGGTTTTGTGTTGCCACGCCCCCTGTTGCAACGCCTGTACCTCAGTGGTTTGGAGCAGCCCATCTGTCGGTAGGCAGGCGCGCTTGGCAGAGCCGTTGATCAGGCGCATCAGGATCTGGCTGAGCAGGGCGCAACTGTCGAGGCACAGTGTGGCACCGTGGGTGGTTCGCGAGCTGTCAATCGCCATCCGGCGACCGAGCTGGAGGTCACGATGGAACGCAATGGCGACCGGCGCCAGGCGCATGATCGAACCATTACCCGAGGTCCAACGCCCCTTGGGCCCCGCAAACGGCTCGCCGGTGCGCTGAAAGCGGCGCAAGGCTCCGGATACCGTGGTGCCGATGTCGAAGCAATTGCCGATGCTGCTCATATAGCCATTATCCAACCAGTCACAATAACGACGCATCTGATCATGGGCATCGAACCCCTGGCAGGCGAGCAAGCTGTGGCCCAGACACAGCGCCATCGAGGTGTCGTCGGTCCAGTAGCCCTTTTTCAAACAGAAGTGACCGCCACCGACCATATCGGTCAAGGGTTGAAAACTGCCGCGGGGGCGAAATTCCAGCGTGGTGCCCAACGCATCACCGATGGCCAGGCCGAGCAAGGCGCCCCGGCAGCGGTTCTGTCGCTCATGTTCCATGACGTCCCCGGTGCCATGTCGAGAATGCGACAGTGGTGTTGGGAATAACACACAATGCAAACCGTTCTATTCCATCGAATGATTTCGTCGTTATTTTGCGATTTTTATCCACTTTATGGCTGGATAGAGTCTCCATGTCAGGGCTTAAATCCATATTCAGATTCCGAGGTAAACATGGCAAAGGTATTGGTGATCAAATCCAGCATTCTGGGCAGCTATTCCAGCTCAGGTTTATTGATTGATGAGCTGCTGGCTGCAAGTGCTAAGCAAGATCCGTCCCAAATTGTGGTGGTCCGCGATCTGGGGGCCCAGCCGCTACCGCAGTTGGATGGTGAAATCCTCGGTGGATTCGGCGGTGCTGCCGAGCAGACTGAACGCCAGCAGGCGGCAGTGGCATTATCGAATGAGCTGATTGCTGAAATTCAGAGCGCCGATCGCATCGTAGTGGGGGTACCGATGTACAACTTTGGTATTCCGACGCAACTCAAAAGCTGGCTGGACTACATCTGCCGCGCGGGAGTGACTTTCCGTTATACCGAACAGGGACCTGAAGGCATGTTGGCCAACAAACCGGTATTGCTGGTGACCACAACAGGAGGCATGCACCGGAACACCGCCACTGATCTTGCATTGGCGCACGTACAAACCGTGCTGGGCTTTATTGGTCTGGCCGATCAACACGTGGCTTACGCCCAAGGTTTGGGGATGGGTGACGAGGCTCGTCAAAAAGGGTTGGACAGTGCACGTGATGAGGCGCGGGCGTTTCTGGTTGCTTGAGACATCCGCCTGTCTGGGCTATCGAGCCCTGATGAAAAAAAGCAGAACTCGATTCTGCTTTTTTTATCCCCGCTCTCCGTTTTACATACCGTTGCGGATAAAAGAACCCCGCCGGATGGGCGGGGTATCGCCAAAGGCGAAAACAGCAGTCGCCGTATTGCGTCTACGGGCTGAAGTAGGGCGCAATGAATTGAGTCTGGGAGGCAAGTTGGATGTTTGCCCCTGTCATTGCTGTCAGGTCATCAGATAGCGCCAGAGCAGCCAGCACCAGGTCATGAGTAATAGAAACCAAGGCAGCCAGTACCCATAACGTGGCGAAGGTACAGCGGTGCTCTCTTCCTCACAGTCTATTTCGTCACTTTCAACATTAACTACGCGCTGGCGCAATTCCTGTTTTTTAGCTTTATTAGCCGCACGCTGGCGTGCTTTTTGGTTGCGTTTGTATTCGGCGATGCCTTTCTGGATGCCTTGGGCGATCAGTTGTGTCTGTTCCTTGGTCTGTCCGGGAACCTGATTGGCTTTCGCTATTCGCATTGATTCGGCGACAACCTCGGGGGATATGGTCTGGCGCGACATTATGGTCTCGTGAGCTGAGGGGGGGAGTAAATTGTGCCATGGCACGCTCTGGCCTCACCAGCGGCGTGCCGCCTCCAACATCAACATATTCATACTGTTATTCTCGCCATCAAGGGCGGCGTTACTGTAGTGATAGCTGCGTAGTCCCCATGACCAGTCCGCGCTGCGAATGCCGACACCGAGCAGGCCACCGAACAATAGCTGGCTACCCAGCTCCAGGGATCCCAGTTGTTGTTGGCTGATATAGTCAAGACCCAGTCCCAGCTCTAGATAACCTTGCCATTGTGCCGTCAGCGGGTGTTCCCAGCTGGCGATGGGGGTGATCCCGGCACTGAGGAGCTGGTCATGATCTTGCCACCAGATCCCGGCATTCCACTCTAGGCTCAGCGCCGGCAGTGGGAGCTGCTCCCATAACCAGTTGGGAGGAAATGGCATAGCGATATATAGCCGTACTCCATCCGTTTGGGCACTGCCTTGCCCAGCAGATAACCCGACGAAGTTGCCCGCCGGAACGGAGACCGAGAACAGACTTAAGAGCAGCAGATAACGGATCCGGTTCGTGGTGCGCATCATGACTCCCCTTACCCACACCTCTATTAAGAATAGCGCTCACCTGCCCTGGGCTGCTTATCTGGCGATGACATCAGCCTCCCATGCGGGCAGGTGGCCAAGTTGCAAAAGTAGCTGATCCCCTGGATACAGAGGCCCTACGCCTTCTGGCGTGCCGGTCAGAATCAGATCTCCGGGACGAAGTGTGAAATGATGGCTGATCTCGGCTACTAGCTCAGCCATTGGCCAGATCATCTGCCGGCTGTCACCTCGTTGGCGTGTTTCACCATTGATGGTGATCTGAAAACCCCAGGGGGTCAGTAGATCACCTGGACCCAGCGGCAAGAACGGCGATACTGGACAACTACCGTCAAAGGCCTTGGCTTTTTCCCATGGATACTGCAGACGTTTCAAATCACTTTGCAGGTCGCGCAGGGTTAGATCCAGCGCTAATGCGATACCGGCAACTGCTTCAACCGCATCATCACGATTGGCCTGCGTGAGAGGCCGACCAATCAGTAATGCCAGCTCGCCTTCGAAATGAACGCTGCCCGCATCGGTCGGAATGGCGATGGTTCCGGGAAGCGGGCTGAAGGCGGTATCCGGTTTAATAAACAGTAATGGCGTTTCAGGAACTGTGTTCCCCAGTTCGGCCGCGTGGGCCGCATAATTTCTGCCAACGCATACAGCTTTGCCTGGCCGCCAACAAACCTCGTCACCATGATGCCAGTAAAACGGTGCAACCATGAGCCTCTCTCCGTTACGTACAGTGAGACCCCATCGTGCCTGATCCGGTGGTCCGCGGTCTATACTGCTGATGGAGTCCTTAGCCGGATAAAACATAACCTGAATATCAGGAAAATCAGGAGGTGTGGATGGCTCAGTACACATTGGCGTTACGAGAAGTCTTGGTGGCACTTGGTGGCGCACTGGATTTTGTCGGGGTTGATGACTTGCAGCATGGCAAGCGCGTTGCCGTTATGGCGGCCTCTTGCGCGCGTTATGCTCAGTGGCCAGAAGAGGATTGCGCCTTGCTGGTGGCGTTGGGACTGTTGCACGATTGTGGGGTGTCCAGTACCCGGGTTCACAACCGACTCGTCGAGGAGTGGGACTGGCGTGAGAGTCAACAACATGCTGATCGGGGGGCGGAGTTATTACGCGAGTGCCGCTTATTGAGCCACCTGGCCGAGCCTGTTCGTTACCATCATACCCACTGGTGTGAGTTGAAGCAGCTGGCGCTTGCAGAGCAGACACGGCGGTTTGCTAATTTGATTTTTTTAGTCGATCGGGTTGATGCCCTACGGGCACAACATATCTGTACCCAGAGCACAGTACCGCCTCCTGAATACTGGGCAGAACTGATAGCACCCCATGCTGGGCAAGAGTTCGATCCGGAGCTTTACGCATTATTTGTCTCTGCGTCGGCCAATGATGCCTTCTGGTTGCAGTTGGCTCCGGATGCTGTCGATGACTTTTTGGCGGAGTGGGCGCATGCCGAAGGCGAGGTGAGAGTCGCTTTTGAGGACTTGCTGGAGTTAGGCTTCATGTTTGCCAACATTGTTGACAGCAAGAGCCCGTTTACGTTCAGCCACTCCCTTGGGGTCAAGGCGGTGGCTGGTTTTCTGGCTGAGTGTTTACAGCTCCCACTGGAGGAGCGCGAGTCAGTGATTCTGGCCGCATTGTTGCACGATTTGGGCAAATTGCGGGTTGAGGATCACATGTTGGAAAAACCGGGGCCCTATGATGAACAGGAGCGACGTTTGATGCATCGCCATGTCTTTGATACATGGCAATTACTGAAACGGATTCATGGTTTTGAACATGTGGCGCGTATTGCGGCCATGCACCATGAAACGTTGGATGGGCAAGGGTATCCCCAACGTCTGGGGGCTGTGGATCTGCCGCGTGCGGCACGGATTGTGGCAATCGCTGACGTATTTCAGGCGCTGGTGCAAAACCGGCCCTATCGTTCGCCGATGACGCTGGATGCTGCTCGCGATGTCATGGCGCAGATGGTCTTGCGTGGCAAGCTAGATCCACAACTGGTTGGTGTTCTGTTTGCCCATGGTGAGGAGGCTTATCAGTTGGCCCGTGCGCATGAGGCTGCAGTCGAGAGACAAAAGTAAAAAAAAGCCGCTTTGGCTCATCGTCAGCTGTTGTATGCCCCGTCGAAATCCATATGATCGCTGCAGCCCGCGAGGGGTGTTCATGGACGTTCGCAAGGAGTAACCAAGGTGTACAAGTTTTTAGCCTGTCTGTTGGCAATGATGTGGCAGGTGGCTCACGCCGATATGCTGGGGAATCCGGTGCTGAGTGCGGATATGAAAGCCGATATGGTTGTGGTGAAAAAATCACAATACAGCATGACGCTACTTAAAAATGGCCGACCGATTCGTCAGTACTGGATTGCGCTGGGAGAGAATCCTCGGGGGCCGAAAGTTCGCCAAGGAGACAAGCGGACGCCGGAAGGCCGCTATCTTCTCGACTACAAAAAAGACAGATCCAATTACTACAAAGCTATCCATATCTCCTATCCCAATCTGGATGACTTGCATCGTGCTAAAACGTTGGGTGTTGAACCTGGGAATATGGTCATGGTTCACGGCCAACCTAACCGGGCAAAGGATAAATCAGTACAACGCTCTAACTGGACTGACGGCTGTATCGCCCTCTTGAATCAAGACATGGAAGAGTTCTGGCATCTCGTTGAACCGGGTACTCCCATCGAAATCCGTCCCTGAACTGGAGTCGCGCGCGCCAGGATATGACGTTGCGAGGCTGGCTGGGGTTCCGGGCTAAGGTATGCGTGAACGTATGAAAAGTTTGTGTTACTGGTTTGGGGTGCTGGCCAGCTTGGCTGTGCTGGCATTGGCATTCGTGGTGATGTACCACATAGCGCATGAGTACCACTGGCAAGACGTTCGTAATGAGATAGCTGCGCTGGCCTGGTATCAGATTGCCTGGGCCGGGTTATTTACCTTGGGCAGCTATTTCTTGCTGACCGGATATGACCTTCTGGCTGTGCGCGAGGTGGGTGGAACCATACCTTATCGCCGGGTTGCCCTGACCTCCTTCATTGCTTACACCTTTTCTAATACCCTCGGTTTTGCATTAGTTACCGGTACTTCCGTGCGCTACCGCTTCTATTCGGCACTAGGCTTGTCGACGGGACAGATAGCGCGGGTGGTATTTTTCTGCTCGGTCACGTTTTTCCTCGGGTTGTTGCTGATTGGCGGAGTGGCGTTAAGTATCGGTTTTCAAACGCTACCACTGAACATGCTGCCAGAGTGGATTCGTCCTTGGTTGCACCTCATGGGTGTTGGGTGCATCTTGCTGGCGGTAGGCTATTTGTTGTTACCGTTCTGGCGCCGCGAGCCACTCTCGTTTCGTGGTCACGCTTTGCCCCACCCCTCCTTTGCTCAAGCGGTATCCCAGTTGCTGGTTGCCAGTGGGGACTGGTTGATGGCCGCGGCCGTTTTCTATGCGCTCTTGCCGGGATCCACTGACGTGGGCTATCTCCATGTACTGTCGATTTTTGTCATCGCCAACTTGTTAGGGGTGCTGGCCCATGTGCCGGGCGGGATAGGGGTTTTTGAATCGGTTGTGGTGTTGATGCTGTCCCCTGTCATGCCGGCTTCTCAGGTGCTGGGCGCTCTGGTGCTGTATCGCCTGATTTACTATGTGCTTCCATTCTCCAGTGCTTTGATGCTGTTTGCTGGTAGCGAAGTGATTGCACGACGTAGGGCGTGGCAACAGTTTGAACAGGTGCTTTCAGGCATGCGCGCGCTGCTACCCGCACTGATTAGCCTCGGGGCTTTTGCCGCTGGTTCACTGCTGTTGCTGTCTGGCGCAACTCCGGGGATTGATTCTCGGATTGATAGCTTACTGGGGGTGTTGCCGCTACCATTGCTCGAGCTATCGCACTTGCTGGGTAGCGTCAGTGGCATATTGTTGTTGTTATTGGCTCGTAGTCTTTATCGCCGCTACGATTCAGCGTTCCGCATCACGATGCTGCTGCTGGCGGCCGGCGTGGTGACATCGCTACTCAAGGGGCTGGATTGGGAAGAGGCCTCCATTCTGGGGCTTTTGATGGTATTGATGTGGCCATGTCGAGATCTGTTCTATCGGCGTGGATCCTTACTTCATGCGCCGTTATCCACTGGATGGTTATTGGCCAGCGGCGCTGTATTGCTGGGGGTGATATGGGTCTTGCTGTTCTCGTATCGCCATGTCGATTACAGCCATGATCTATGGTGGTATTTCGCCTCTGACGGTATGGCATCCCGCGGGCTGCGGGCGATGGGAGCCGTGGTGGCGGTATTGGCTGTGGCGGGTTTTGCCTACCTATTGCGTCCTATGCCGGTGTTGGTTGGCCAACCGGATGAAGAGGCACTGGCGCGTGCTGGTGAAATTGTGCGTCAGTCATCTGGAAGTCATGGTCATTTGGCATTGCTTGGTGACAAGAGCTTGCTGTTTGCGGCGGAAGGTGATGCGTTCTTGATGTACGCCGTCAGTGGACGCAGCTGGGTCGTCATGGGTGAGCCTGTGGGCAATGAGGCGCGCTTTTCGGCACTATTATGGCAATTTCGCGAGATGTGCGATCAACATGATGGCTGGCCAGTGCTATATCAGGTTTCGCCTCGGATGCTGCCGCTGGCGCTGGATTTGGGGTTGATGCCGTTCAAACTTGGCGAAGAGGCATTAATTACGCTCAGCGAGTTTGTGTTATCAAGCAGTCAGTGGCGCTCCTTACGTCAATCGCATAGTAAAGCGGTACGAGAGGGGATGTCGTTCAAGGTCGTCGCTGCCGACGAGGTTGCAGCGCTTCTGCCTGAGCTGGATGCGATCTCCCATCACTGGCTGGATGAAAAGCAAGGCCAGGAGAAAGGCTTCTCGGTCGGCTGGTTCAAACCGGATTATCTATGTCGTGGGCCAATGGCTTTGGTGTTTTGTCAACAGAAGCTGGTGGGTTTTGCCAACTTGTGGGTCAGTGATAGCCGGGATGAGCTGTCCGTGGATCTGATGCGCTATGACAGCTCTGCACCTGGCGGCATCATGGACTTCCTGTTCACAGAACTGATGCTATGGGGACAGCAAGCGGGGTATCGTCACTTCAACCTGGGGATGGCACCGATGTCCGGTTTTGCCTCCCATCCACTGGCGCCATTCTGGTGCAAGATGGCCACCTTGGTCTATCAAAAGGGCAACCGGCTCTATAATTTCCAAGGCTTGCGTCGCTATAAGGAAAAATTTCATCCCAAATGGCAGCCTCGCTATTTGCTCTGTCCAGGCGGGATTCGTTTGCCACGCCTGTTACCCCAACTAGTGAGTTTGATCAATCGCGGTGCCCTCGGGGTGGTGAAGAAATAAAGGGGATGAGCATGCGCCTGTGTTGTGGCTTATTACTGTTACTGCTTTGTTCTATGCCATTGGAGGCGAGCGAATGGGGGAAACGTCTCGGCATAGTGCCGCTTCCCGTTCCGCATGATACCGGCTGTCCGCTGGTGGTCTTTTTCAGTGGTGATGGCGGTTGGGCGCCCCTGGATCGGGGCGTCAGTGGACAGTTGCAGGCCGCCGGTTGTCCTGTCGTTGGTTGGAGCACGTTAACCTATTTCTGGCAACGTAGAACACCAGATGAGGTCACCGCGGATCTGGTTCGTATCCTTGATCACTATGAACAACAGTGGCCACAACGGCAGTTGGTGTTGGTGGGTTTTTCTTTTGGTGCTGAGATAGTCCCTTTTTTGATTAATCGCTTGCCGGCGCATTACCGTCAACGTCTGGTCGCGGGAGTCATGCTGTCACCAACAACCAATTCTGATTTTGAAATCCATGTTGGCGATATCCTGATGACCGCAGGGAAGGGGGGCTATCCTACGCTGCCGGAAACCGAGCGGATACGTGATATTCCGCTGTTCTGTTTCTATGGCATTGATGACGACGAACCAGATGATCTCTGTTCTCGTCTGCATCAACAGAATGTTACAGGCATCGGTTTGCCAGGTGGGCACCATTTCGAGGATGACTATCCATGGATGGCGGAGATATTGCTGCCCCGTATTTGGCCTCGCTCGCTGTGATTGCCACGATTTGTCACACACTTTGCGGGGGGCGACAAAGTTCTGTGACAGTCTACGTTTAGGCTTTCATCATCCACTGATGAGGAGTCTTAACATGAAAAAACAACATTTGATGGTACTACCTGTTCTGTTTCTGGCTGCGTCTGCTGCATGGGCCGCTGATGATAATCAACCATCGGCACGCCCGCAGGCGGGGGCGCTGTTTGCGCAAGCTGATGCGAACAAAGATGGCAAACTTGATAACAAGGAGTTTGCTGATTTACAGCGCTTGCATGAGGCGGAAATGGCCAAGCGTCGTCCTGATTTTGCGGCGTTGGATCAGAATGGTGATGGTTTTGTCACCCAGGATGAATTGCGGGCGGCAATGAAGGCGCGCCATGCTGAGCGTGGGGCGCACAAGGGGCACAATCGAGATGCTTTATTCACGCAAGCCGATGCAGATAAAAATGGCTCGCTGAGCGAGGCCGAATATCAGAAGTTGATCTCGTTGCGTCAACAACGTCAGGCTGCGATGCAAGCGGCTACACCGAGTTTTGCTGCGTTGGATACCAACAAAGATGGCCAACTTAGCCGTGAAGAGTTGCAAGCTGGCATGCGCACTATGCACAAGCAACGCATGGAGGCTGCAGCCAGTGCTGCAACCCCACAACAGTGATGGTGGAGCCGGTCATGACGACCGGCTTTTTTGTTGCAGGAACAGCCCTAACTCCCGATCCTCGCCTAAAAAATGGTCCAGCATCCACTCTCGTAACTGTTCGGTTACATCGCAGCACAGTGGTTGTTGTCCATTCAGACTCGACTGATTTAGCTCTCGTGCCTTGGCGGCCAGCAGTTCATGTTGAGCCTTGTGTCGCTCCAAATGGGGGTAGCCCATTTTGGCCATGACCTGCTCTTCGGTGGCAAAGTGTTCCATCGTGAAGTTGCATAAAGCCTCGAGCTGTTCTGACAGATCACGCGAGTTGCCGGTGTTCTCCAGACAACCATGCAAGGCATTCAGCAATCCAATCATCTGTTGATGTTGCTGATCAATGACTTGGTGTTCGGTATAAAAAACACTGTTCCATTCGATTAATGCGGACATGAACCCGTCTCCCGTGCTGAGTCCTATATCCAGTATGGTGGCAGGAGAACCGGTGACGCCAGTTCCTTCGTGCTCAGCGCAGCCAGGCTTGCAGCTGTTTTTTCCAGAAAGGAATGGCGACAGCTAAATTATCTGCCTGCCAGCGGTTCTCGGCATCGGGCGCTGAACTCTGTACGCCAACTACGTGCCAACCGGACTGCGTCTGCAGCAGCAACGGGGCACCGCTGTCACCCGGCAGGCTGTCACAACGGTGGGTTAGTAAGCCGTCTCCAGCATACTTCACTTGTTGACAGCCAAGATCACCCATCAACTGGGTAAGGTGGTCTTCCGGATAACCCGCCAGTGCGATGCGTGTATTTTTATTCATCAACACAGAAGATAGCTTTTTGGTATCACCAGGCCACAGTGGTATGGGCGCTATTTGTGATACCGGCTGAGATAAGTGCAGCAGAGCAAAGTCGCGTGGGCTGGCTTCGGGTGTGATGATAAAACTGTCGCCGTCCGGTTGCAGGCCACGCCGCAATGAGTCGGGATAGCGTACTGCATCGACATCCCACTGTTTATCCGGCAAGCCAGCGAGCTCTAGTGTGATGGGCCAGAGGCGGTGACGCTGAGCATCGAGTAGACAATGCCCGGCGGTGAGTACCCAATGTGGCGCCAGCAGAATGCCGCTACATTGGTTTTCCTCACCGAGTTGAATGCGTGCGACTGCATTCCACGGTGTTTGATCTATTGGCAGGGCTGTGCGGTCATCGTGACCAAAAAAAAGCTGCGTTCGCTCCTGTAATGTGGCTCCGAATAGAAGAGACGGGGCTAGAACCAACATTACCACCAGAAGAGAGCGACGCAGCATAACCTCACTAAACCTCAATCAGTTGTTTCAATATCAAGCTGCTTTCTTGGCAGCAGCAGGCTTCTTGGCATGCTTAGCTTTCTTGTGCTTGACCGGTGCCTTGGCGGCTTGAGTCTTTTGCGCTACCGGCTTCTTGGCGTGCTTGGCTTT
>CAMFKP010000086.1 GCA_945957385.1 uncultured Aeromonadaceae bacterium | reverse complement strand
TACGAGATAGGCTCCGGTCTCGTGGGCTCGGAGATGTGTATAAGAGACAGCGCTATGATCGTGTTTTAGCCGATAGCCGCTACGCAAAATTACCCTAAAAATCTATTCAGCACGTAGGTTGGGCTGAGCTTGCGAAGCCCAACGTTTACCGAGCAGCTAACGGCTTTTATCAATTAACAATGCTGCTGGTTAAACCAAATATTACGACTCGACAATGGCATTTAACTTAAACGTGGTAAACGTTGGGCTTCATTTTATTCGGCCCAACCTACGTGCTGACTTAATTCATGCGTGCGATTACGCTGCGCTAATCGCACCTACGTGCTAAATTACCGCATCCATTTGAAACTTGACAGTACGATTTACCGGCGCGGTTAACACAGGGATGCGCATCGGAAGAGGGAAGACAACCAGGCCCGGCATTTGCCGGGCCTGATTCGTTAAGGCACCTCAGACGATAGTGCGATCCGCGACTGCTTCACCGCGTGTTGCCGATTTATTCATAGACGATGCGATTACGTCCGCTGTGTTTGGCCTGATATAAGCGCTTGTCTGCCAGTTTATATAATTCCAGCGGCGTTTTATCCGAGGAGGGAATACAGGATGCGACACCAATGCTCATCGTGACAAAGGGAGCAATCGGCGAGGATTGATGCGTGATAGCGGCTTTTTCCAAATCGAGCATGAATTGTTGCAGTGTCCCCGTCAGCGTACTGGCTTCGGTATCTGGAATAATCAGGGCAAATTCTTCGCCACCAATGCGTGCGGCAAGATCGGTGCTGCGTTTCACCATCTGCTGCCAGAGTGCCGCAACCTGTCTTAAACACGCGTCACCTTGAGGGTGACCATACGTGTCGTTGTAATATTTGAAATGATCGACATCGCCGATGATCAGTGTGACTGGTCGTTGGGTGCGTTGGGCCCTAAACCATTCTCTATTTAATGTTTCCTCGAACTTCCTTCGGTTCGCTATTCCAGTCAATGTGTCCGTTCCCGAAATATCGATGAGCTGCTTTATTTTTCGTTGTTGTAACTCACTGTTTACTTCATAAGCATGCATTCTGTGTATGAGCAGCTCAAATCGATAATTAACGACGTCACGCAGCTTGATGTTGGCATCTTTAAAATTTTCAACATCGTTTCGGTTAATAAATAGATAGATCAGGAGTGGGACCGCAAAGCTGACGGCTAATAAAGATTTTCCTGGCAGGTCACCGATAATAGTGTGCTCCAGATCGTTATGCATGCCAAAAACAAGAATTGGAAACAGGATGCCATCCAGTATCAGCATCACGGTAAATGCCAGCACATAGAGTATAGATAACAGTGTTATATCGTTTATTCGTGTTCCCAGATGTAGAAACACAAAGTATAAAGTCAGAATTTCACACAGGATTAGTATGCCACCAAAAACCAATATCCAGAATGAGGTATGGAATAGTTCTGGGGGGACTCCTAAAGGATTAACGGTGACACCCATTTTAAAAATGGCTGTCATGAAGCAGAAGCCAATAAATACCACTGCATCGACACCGAGCAGAACTCTTATTATTTTAAAAAAAGTTGTGCGGCTGCGCTCTGTGAGAATCAACAATACTGCTGTCATCATGAATGCGCCATAGGCGATATTTCCACCCGAGATTGTGATTTCGTCAGATAATTTAAATGAGTAGATGGCACCAGCGAACCCTCCCCATAACAAAACAGCTGTAAGGTAATTATAGAGGGCATCGACACGGCTTTTATTGTAGACGGAACATGCAAGAAATGGGATTACGAAGTAAATCAGCACATTTATTTCAAACGCCAGAAGAGTTTTCATGGTTATTCTCCATGCATGACAGATTTGGTTGTCACGCAAAACGCATGGCTCGCAATATACAGTTTAAAAAATTAGAGTGTTATATCATCAGAAAATATGTGCTCTGATCATGTTATTATTAAATTTGCAACCATTATCTTACCAAAGATTAGCTCAACGCATAAATGAATAAGAGGTGTGTGTTGTACATGTATTGAATAGTTTGATCAATCACTCAGTTATTCAATGCAGACGAGGAAAACAGCTGTCGGGATCCATGTCCATTTTGGGGGCACTGGCGACAGCGGGGTGTTGACCACGTTGCGATGGAGCGCGGGCGTATTCGGTTAGCTCGATGGATTTTAGTGGCGCAGCGGGTTAATTCGCCGCCAGAGCCATGGGCTTGAGGATGGACAGGCCCGGCATTTGCCGGGCCTGATTCGTTATGGCGGGGTGAAAACCGGCGCCGCCGGTTACTTCGCCCCGCGTTACCAGTCGCGGCTGGTTACAGCTCGCGGCCGTTGCTGGCGATGACCTGTTTGTACCAGTCGAAGGATTGCTTGCGCAGGCGGGCACCCGTGCCGCTGCCATCGTCGTGCAGGTCGACATAGATAAAGCCGTAGCGCTTCTTGTACTCGCCGGTGGTGAACGAGACCAGATCGATGCAGCCCCAGGGGGTGTAGCCGATGAGATCGACGCCATCGAGGGTCACCGCTTTAATCATCTCGCGGATATGGGCGCCCAGGTAGTCGATGCGGTACGGGTCGCGGATCACGCCGTCGGCGTCCGGCTTGTCGATGGCGCCAAAGCCGTTCTCGACGATAAACAGCGGCAGCTGATAGCGCTCGTACAGGCAGTTCAGCGCATAGCGCAGGCCGACCGGATCGATGCTCCAGCCCCAGTCGCTGCTGCGAATGTGCGGGTTGGCTACCGAATAGGGGGAGCTGGCGTCCTGGCTTTCGGCGATGGATTTGGCCTCGCCGGCCTGCACCGTGTTCGACATGTAGTAGCTAAAGCCGATGTAATCGACGGTGCCGGCGGCCAGGATGGCGGCATCGTCCGGCGCCATCTGGATGTCGAAGCCACGGCGTTGCCAGTCGAGCAGCGCATAACGGGGGTAGGCGCCGCGCACCATCACATCGGTGAAGAAGTAGCGGTCATGCATCGCCTGCTGCGCCAGCACCACATCGTCCGGGTGGCAGGAGTAGGGGTAGTACGGGGTGAAGGCGCACATACAGCCGATTTTCAGCGTCGGGTTGAGGTCATGGGCGAATTTGACGACCCGGGCGCTGGCGACAAACTGGTGGTGCACCGCCTGATACATGGCCTGGCGCGGATCGGCCTGCTGGCTGAAGCGGACGCCGGAGCACATCCAGCCGAACAGATCCGAATCGGTGTTCATCTGGTTGTTGATCTCGTTGAAGGTCATCCAGTAGCGCACCTTGTGCTGGTAGCGGCGGATCACCACCTCGGCGAAGCGCACGAAGTGGTCGATGACGGCGCGATCCAGCCAGCCGTGGTTGTGCTGCGCCAGGTGATAGGGCATCTCGAAGTGGCTCAGGGTGATCACCGGCTCGATGCCGTGCTTGAGCAGCTCGTCGAACAGATCGTCGTAGAACTGCAGGCCGGCTTCGTTCGGTTCCAGCTCGTCGCCGCGCGGGAAGATGCGGGTCCAGGCGATGCTGGTGCGGAAACACTTGAAGCCCATCTCCGCCAGCAGCGCTATGTCTTCTTTATAGGTGTGGTAGAAGTCGATGGCGGTGTGGTTCGGGTAGAACTCGCCTTCGACCACGCCGTCGGTGATGCGGCGCAACACGCCGTGGGCGCCGCCGGTCAGCACGTCGGCCACGCTCGGCCCTTTCCCGCCCTGATCCCAACCGCCTTCCAGCTGATGGGCCGCGACGGCGCCGCCCCATAAGAAGTCTTCTGGCAATGAGTGTTGCATAACGCCTCCGCGTGGTTGTCTGTTGCACATGAGGTGTCGCCGTCGTAGCCGGTGCCGGCTTCAGCGGCGAGGAATGAACGGCATGATGCCAGCCTCTATCTCGCAATGCAACCGGTTGCGTTGCGTGTTGCGCTGCATCTTGTGTTGAGTATTGCGCCGCCTGTTGCGCTCGGCTGGCAGGCGCCGCGACGGCGCGGATTGCTGGCCGACGTTCGTGAGTCAGTATGGTGTGCCGCGCTGGCGGTGGTGCTCCGGGTGCGGCGCGCGGCGATCAGGGTTGTGATGCGCCGGCGCGACGGCTAGTATCGGCGGCGCTTAACGGCGCGCAGGCGCCGAGTCACAGACCTAAGGAAAGGAGAGGGGGCATGACGCCAATCCCGGGCAAGATCGCCGAATTTTTACAACGTCATCATGTGTTGAGCCTCGCGGTGCAGGATGCACAGGGGCTCTGGGCCGCCAGCTGTTTTTATGCTTGCGATCTGGCCGCCGGCCAGTTGATTGTGCTGACGAGCCTGAAGACGCGCCACGGCCAGCAGATGAGCCAGGCGCCTGTTGTGGCCGGGACCATCAGCGGGCAACCCGAGCACTGGCGTGACATCTGCGGCCTGCAGTTTACCGCCAGCGCGCAGCTGCTCGCCGGTGCCGACGCCGACGCGGCGCTGGAGTGTTTTGCCGAGCGCCACCCCATCGCCCGACTCAAACGTACCGACATCTGGGCGCTGCGCCTGCAGCAGCTCAAATACACCAGCAACGACTACCTGTTTGCGCAGAAAACCCACTGGCAACGCGACGGCCAGGTCGAGGCCGACTGACGGGCACTGCGCGCGCAGAGGCCGAGGCCGGCGCGGTTACTCTGCGACCACCTCGATGGCGGCACCGGCATGCTGGGCCTGCAGCAGATAGTGGCGGATCGCCGCAATGGCGTAGCGTACCTTGGCCGGCAGCGCCTCGCGGCTGGTAGTGACCGCATACAGGTTGACCTGGGGCAACTGCCACTGTGGCAAGACGCGCACCAGGCTGCCGGCGGCGAGCTCGGGCTGGATATCCAGCTCGAAGCGGTGAAACAGCCCCAGTCCCTGCTGGTTCAGTGTGGCCAGCGCCTGGGACTCATTGCCCTGGATGCGGCCGTTCAGCTCCAGCACCCGCTCTTCACCACTGTGCAGGTGGGTGAACGGAAAGCGGGTCGGATTGTTGCGGCTGGTGAGGATCAGCATCTGGTGCTGTTGCAGATCTTCCGGCTCGGCCGGAGTGCCCATGCGCGCCAGATACGCGGGGGCGGCAACCAGCACATAGCGCAGCGAACCGAGCTTGCGCGCCACCAGATTCGAGTCTTCAGCTTCCCCCAGGCGGATCGCCAGATCGACGCGCTCGGCAATCAGATCGACCGGATCATTGGTCGACAGGATACGCAGCCCGAGCTGCGGATAATCCAAGAGCAGCGGTGCCAGCGCCCGCCCCAGATGCTGGGCGCCAAACATGATGGTGCTGGCGATGCGCAGCTCGCCACTGGGGGCATCCTGTTGTGCCGCCAGCAGCGCCTCGGCGGCCCGCGAGGCGTGCAGCATGTCGCGGCAGTGCTCGTAGACGCCCTCACCGACGGCAGTGAGCGTCAGCTGGCGGGTGGAGCGGTGCAGCAGCACCACGCCGGTCTCCTGCTCCAGTTGGCGCACCTGCTGGCTGACCGCCGACGGGCTCATTTCCAGCAGCCGAGCCGCCGCCGTCATCGAGCCGGATTCCACCACCTGGGCAAACACCGCCAGCCGCTTAAGATGTTCCATTATGAAGCTCCACTTAATACTTCATGCAGAAAATGGCCTCTATTCTAGGCGCTTTTAAAGCATTACCGTAAGACGCAATGCCGGAGGTGCTGTCATGCCCTCCTATTTTTCCGCTGTTGCCGATAGTTGTAGTCCGATGCGTCCGAGTTCGTTGCCCGTCCGGCCAGTCAGGAGTGGCTGTTCGCCATCAAGGCGTTCAGTGCTGCGATGCTGGCGTTTACCTGCTCTATCCACCTGGGACTGGAGCGCCCCTACTGGGCCATGATGACGGCCTATATTGTCGCCCAGCCGTTTGCCAGCTTAAGCCTCGTCAAGGGGGCCTCGCGGCTGGCCGGCACCTGCGTCGGGGGCATGGCGGCGCTGCTGCTGACCACGCTGTTTGTGCAGTGGCCGCTGCTGCACCTGATGGCGCTGGCGCTGTGGCTAGGGCTGTGTATCTTTCTGTCGCTGCTTGAGCAGAGCCTGTTCAGCTATGCGTTCCTGCTCAGCGGTTATACGACGCTGTTCATCACGCTGCCGTATGTCGATCACCCCGACACCTTGTTTATGGTGGCGCTGAACCGGGTGGAAGAGATTGCCATCGGCATCAGCTGTTACCTGCTGCTGGATCTGCTGTTGTGGCCGCGGCGCACCGATGCCCGCTTTGTGCAGCAGTTGGCTCAGTGGCAGCAGCAGTTGTTTGGCTGGCTGCAACAGCTGCTGCAAGGGGCGGCCTCGGACAACCAGGATGACGACGCCGCGACGATCGGTCCGGACGCCCTGCTGCTGCAATTGGGGCAGCTTGAGCAGTTGCGCCCCCAGGCGCTTAGCGATTCGGCACGGCTGCGCGCCCATCAGGCGGTGCTGATTGAATTACACGGCGAGCTGCAGGCGCAGTTGACCCTCGGCCTGGCGCTGAGCGATCTGCTGCAGCCGCTGTCAGCCGCACAACGGCAGGATCCCTCGTTGCAGGCGTTACTGAGCGAGGCGCAGCAGGCGCTGGCGACGCTGCAGCGCGGCGAGCGCCTGGGGGCGCCGTCGCCGGCATTACAGGCGCAATCACACACCGGCGCGCTGACGCCGGCCGCCCAGCTGGCGGCGCTGCTGGGCTACTGGTGGCAGAGCCATCATCTGATCCAGCAGTTAAACGGCGTGTTGGAGCAGGCGCCGACGCGCAGACGGCGTACGCGCCGCAGCTATCCGCACGTTGATGTCGGCCGTGCGTTGCAGGCGGCCGCGACCGGCTCCATATCGCTGTTGTTGTGCGGCCTGGGCTGGATGCTGACCGGTTGGTCGAGCGGCTATCTGGCGGTGATGATGACCGGGGTGGCCTGCTCGCTGTTTGCCGCCAGCGACAATCCGTTGCTGCCGGCCAAGGGCTTCTTCATCGGCTCCTTGTTGTCGATTCCGATTGCCGGGGTGCTGCTGTTTGGCTTGCTGCCGTTTGTCGATGATCTGCCGGGCATGATCGCCGTGCTGCTGCCGTTCTTTATCTGGGGTGGGCGTCGCATGGCACGCCCCGCCACGGCGGCGCGCACTGTGCCCTTGGTGCTGGGCACCTTGGCGATGCTGACGTTGAACAACGACACGCGCATGAGTTTCTCGACCTTCCTGAATATGGGCGTGGCGCAGCAGGTGGGGATCGGCATCCCGCTGTTGCTGACCGGCGTGCTACGCCGACTCGGTGCCCAGGTGCAACTGCCCCGGCTGCAGCGCGCGCTGGAACAGGCGTTGCTGCGCGTCGCGCGGCCGGGCAGTGGCGTATCGCGGGCCGCGTTCGAGAGTCATGGCCAGGCGATCCTGCTTGGGATGGTGCAGCGCTGTGGTGACGAGGCGCGCAGCGTGCTCGGTGGCGGCGGCGCGCTGATCCGCATGGGGCTGGGCCTGTTGCGGCTCGAGAGTCTGAGCGGCCGGCTGTTGCCGCACGGGCGTAAGGCCCTGCAGGCCAGCCGCGAGGCGCTGAGCGCGTTTTTCTCACTGCCGCCGGCTCAGCGTGCGTCGGCGTTTCCCGTTCTGATGCAGACCCTCGAGCAGAGTCGTCAGCTTCTGTTGCAACCGGCGGGGGCGACGCCTCCGGCCGCCTTGCAACAGTTTGACCATCTGCTGCTGGCGCTGCGACTGCATCAACCATTCTTTATTCGTGCCTTGTGGAGGTAGACATGCTGGAGCTGGATCTGGGCGGGCTGCTGATGTCGCCGTTGTTGTTGGCCGGGTGTCTGGCGCTGCTGCTGCAGCCGTTGATTCCGGCGGTTTGCTACCGCTGGCTGTGGCATCCGCAGCTGGCGCGGTTGGCGGTTTTTATCGTGAGTATCTGGGGACTGTGGCAGTTGCTGCAACGGTTACCCGTCGTGATGTCGTAAGGCGAGGCTGGATATGCGTTCATTCTGGATATTGTTGCCACGGGTGGTGGCAACCCTGTTGTTAGTGGGCTGCGCCCTATTGGCGGGGGTTCATCTGTATGACTATTACGAGTCGGCCCCCTGGACGCGTGATGCGCGGGTGCGGACCGAGCTGGTGCGCGTCGCCGGCGATGTTTCCGGTTTTATCCGCGAGTTGCGGGTACAGGACAATCAGCTAGTGCATCAAGGCGATCTGCTGTTTGCCATCGATCCCAGCCGCTTTGCGCTGGCGGTGGCCCAGGCCGAGGCCAATGTCGAGCGCCTGACGCTGACCCAGGCGCAAAAAGCGCGGGACGCCAGCCGGGCACAACGCTTAAACCAGATGATCAGCGAGGCCACGCGCGAGCAGACGCTCTCCGAGGCGCGCATCGCCGCCGCCGAGCTGGAACAGGCCAGGGTCGCGCTGCAGCAGGCGCGGCTGGATCTGGCGCGGACCCAGGTGCGGGCGCCGTGCGATGGTTATGTCACCAACCTCAAGCTGCATGCCGGCGACTACCTGCAAGCGGGCAGCCCGGTGCTGGCGTTGCTCAGCGCAAACGAGTTCTATGTGATCGGCTATTTCGAGGAGACCAAGCTGCCACGGGTACAGCCGGGGGCACCGGTCGAGGTGCGCCTGATGGGGGTGGCAACTCCGCTGCGAGGTCATGTCAGCAGCATTGCCAGCGGCATTCAGGATGATGTGCAAAGTGGTAGCCAGGGCGAGCTGGCGGCGGTGAGTCCGACCTTTGAATGGGTGCGGCTGGCGCGGCGCATTCCGGTGCGCATTGCGCTGGATGCCCCACCGACTGCTGTGCGCTTGGTCGCCGGGCAGACTGCCAGTGTCGAGGTCTTGCCGCCGCAGAGCACGGTACTGGCGGCAAATGCCCACTCCGCTTCGTGAACATCATCTCATCGGCCGCCGTTGTAGCCGTTTTCATCCGCGGGCAGCCCCAGTGTGCGCTGTAAAGTTACGTAAAGCTGAACCGTGTGCCGAGCCGGCTGCGGCAAGGCACTGATGGCGGCCAAGCCGAAGATTTCACTGTTTTGGCCGCGCCATTGACGCTGCAGCATGGGCATCTGTTTTTTTAACCGCACTTTTTTCGCGCCTTGTGTAAAGAAAGCCGAAGTGTGGCGAAACAGGCCTATTTTCTACCTGTTTTATGGGTTGTGTAAGCTTGTGTCAGCCATATCCAGCGGGGGATTGCCACCTTGTTTTGCATCGTGAAATGATGCGCCCACATCGACGCCGGAGACATCAGGCGCTGATGTCTGGTTAACACATAACAACACTACGATTGGCAAAATGGGTGAGAAGTATGCTGAGCATGAACATGAAAAAAGTGATGCTGGTTTCTGTAATGAGCCTCGGTCTGTCCGGCAGTGTGCTGGCGGCCACCACGGTTGATTGTCATAACGCTAAAAATGGCAACCATGCCGAATGCGCTCGGGCCAAGGTCAATGTAAATCACCGCAATGATGTGGTGGACTGCGGCAATGCGGTCAACGCTAACAAGGATGAGTGCGTACGCGCCAAGGTCAACGTCAATCAGCGCAATGATGTGGTGGATTGCAGCAATGCCGCCAACGGCAACAAGGAGGCGTGCGTGCGTGTCAAGGTGAATGTCAATGACGGCTCGACAGCTGTCGATTGCCGTAATGCCGCCAATGCCAACAAGGATGAATGTGTGCGCGCCAAGGTCAATGTCAACCATCGCAATGATGTCGTCGACTGTCGTAACGCGGCCGATGGCAACAAGGCGGAGTGTTCCCGCTCCAAGTTCAACATCAAGCACTGACCGGGCCTGAATAGCCCAAGCTTGAAATCGGGCGGTTAGCCAGGAAATAAGAACATCACTATGCATCCACGCTGTTGCCGGTTCGCCGGCACAGAGAGCACGGCAAAAAGCGGGTCAGCCCTCGCGGGCAACATACAATAACAACCCAGTGACAGACAGGCGGTGTGAACCGCCTGTCTGTTTTTGTCTGTGCGGCGGAAAACGCGTGTGCAATTAGCCGGTTAAGTGTGTGTTTGTCCAAAAAAAATGACGTAACGGATTGGGTCTGGATGCAAAGTCGACTAGCATCATGGCCCTGTCTGGCGGCCTGATGTCAGCCACCGGGGCCGCCCGGAGACAAGCCGGCCGCCGCCGTTCTCCACCGCGTCAGGCTGTGGTGAGGCTGTGTGGAATAGACGTTTTCATGGATTGGATGATAAGGGGCTCTTTTGCGCTATTTAGTGATGTCGTTGCTCGGCGTGTTGGCCGGTTGTGCGTCCCAGGTTCCGACTGGGGTTTATCAGGATCAGTGTCCGGATAACCGGTGCACCATGCGCCTGTATATCGGACACGAGCAGGTGCCTTGTGCGCTGGTGGTGCGCATGGGCGAGAAAAAAGGGCTGCTGCGGGCTTGCGAGCTGACCAGCCTGGGTGAAGATAACTATTCGATGTTGCTGATCAGCCAGACTCGGGAAGGCGACATCACGATCAGCCGCGACCGGCCACAGCTGCATTACGACCATGCGCAGCGTTCGGTACTGCTGCACCTGAAAGCCAAAAAACCGGAGAATGATCAAAACATCCACCTGCGCTTTATTCCCGGCAGTGACAATGGGTCGTTCAATCCACCCTGGCCGAAGCTCGCGGCCGAAGAGGCCGATGATGACACCCCCGAGCTGGGTATGAGTGATGCGGAGCTCAGCAAAGCCCAGGTGGGCTCCTGGGTGATAGCGCCCAAGGATGCCGATTACAGCAAGCATGGTTTTATCAGCGTTTATCATGCCAACGGCCAGGTGGATGGTTACGCCTATGCCGATGTCGCATGCCAAAAACCGACCCAAACCGTGCATGGCAACTGGAAGATTGAAGCGGGCCAGCTGAAGCTGACGATCAGTGGCAGCTCGGATCCGCAGGCCTACCCGGTGGGCGCGACGACAACGGACACCATCATGCAGGTCGGCAAGGACAAGCAGGTGCTCAAGGCCAGCGACGGCACTTATCTGTACCGTTTCAAGCGTGATAGCTGCATAGTGCCTAAATCCTGATTGCTCGCAGAGGGCGTAAGAACAGAACAACATCAGAACAGGACAAAAAAAGAGGAGGCCTTGGCCTCCTCTTTTTAATGCTGTGGCGCTAGGCCTTATTTCAGACCGGCGGCATCACGCAGCAGGGCAGCCTTGTCGGTTTGCTCCCACGGGAACTCTTCGCGACCGAAGTGGCCGTAAGCTGCTGTGGCCTGGTAGATGGGGCGCTTCAGATCCAGCATCTCGATCAGACCATAAGGACGCAGATCGAAGAATTGGCGCACCAGCTTAATCAGTTCGGACTCTTCGAGCTTGCCGGTACCAAAGGTTTCCACGCTGATCGAGGTCGGCTCGGCAACACCGATGGCGTAGGAGACCTGGATTTCGCAACGGTCGGCCAGACCGGCCGCCACTATGTTCTTGGCAACATAGCGCGCCGCATAGGCGGCTGAGCGGTCAACCTTGGACGGATCCTTGCCGGAGAAAGCGCCACCACCATGACGGGCCATGCCGCCGTAGGTGTCGACGATGATCTTGCGGCCGGTCAGACCACAGTCCCCCATAGGGCCGCCGATGACAAAACGGCCGGTCGGGTTGATGAAGTACTTGGTATCACGGGTCAGCCACTCGGCTGGCAGCACCGGCTTGATGATCTCTTCACGTACCGCTTCGACGAGATCGTCGTAGGCAATCGCTTCGTCGTGCTGGGTGGACAGGACGACGGCATCGATACCCTGGATCTTGCCCTGGCTATCATAAGCAAAGGTGATCTGGCTCTTGGCGTCCGGGCGCAGCCATGGCAGGGTGCCGTTCTTGCGCACTTCAGACTGGCGCTTGACCAGACGGTGAGCATAAGTAATCGGTGCCGGCATCAGGACGTCGGTTTCATTGGTGGCATAACCGAACATCAGGCCCTGGTCACCGGCGCCCAGCTCTTTGGGATCCTTGCGGTCAACACCCTGGTTGATGTCCGGGGACTGCTTGCCGATAGCACTCAGCACGGCGCAGGAGTTGGCATCAAAGCCCATATCGGAATGGATATAACCGATCTCGCGTACCGTGTTACGTACCAGCTCTTCAATGTCGACCCAGGCGGAGGTGGTAATTTCACCACCAACCAGCACCATGCCAGTCTTGACGAAGGTTTCACAGGCGACGCGCGCCATGGTGTCCTGCGCCAGAATGGCGTCGAGCACAGCGTCAGAAATCTGGTCGGCAATCTTGTCAGGATGTCCTTCAGAGACGGATTCGGAAGTAAACAGTCGGGCCATGATTCTCTCTACTGTTCTGGCGACGCTGCGCATCGCAAGTGAAATGGGGGTTGTGAACGGATGTATTCACATCTGGACGTCTATTCTATTTTCAGTACGCGACCTTTGCCAGCAAAAAATAGTCCAAAACCCCAGCCAGGCCATACAGATGCGCAATCGCGCTGCGATAACGCTTGCGCTCGCATAACAATTGCGCAGATCCGAGATAACATTTGCGCAGCAACAGGGTGTTTGGGACAATACGCGCCCCAAACTGGCATAGTGCAATTTAGACCCCAGGAGTTACAGATGCCTTCTCGTAAAGAGTTAGCCAATGCCGTTCGCGCATTGAGTATGGATGCCGTTCAAAAAGCCAACTCCGGT
>CAMFKP010000085.1 GCA_945957385.1 uncultured Aeromonadaceae bacterium | reverse complement strand
TGCTCACCCCAGAATGCAGCCCACCAAATACCCCGGCTAATGCCAACGGCCCGTTGGTATCGGCAATCACCAGCGTATCTGGCGTTAACGTTACTTCGCTCTCATCAAGCAGCGTCAGCGTCTCACCGCTCTTGGCCAAACGCACATCAATCGCGCCATCAAGTTTGTCCAGATCGAACGCATGCATCGGCTGTCCCAACTCGAGCATCACAAAGTTGGTGACATCGACGATCGGATCGATTGAGCGCATACCACAGCGGCGCAGTTTTTCCTGCATCCACAACGGGGTCGCGGCACCGACATTCAACCCCTTGAGTACACGGCCGAGATAACGCGGGCAAGCGTCAGGCGCGCTCACCTTGATCGCAAAGGTATCCGCAATCGTTGCCGCCACAGGCGCGCATTCCGGTGCCCGGACATCACAACGATTCAACACCCCCACTTCGCGCGCCAAGCCAGCAATACTCAGACAATCTGCACGGTTAGCCGTCAGATCGACCTCGATCATCACATCATCCAGTTGCAGGTACTGACGCAGGTCGGTGCCAATCGGTGCATCCAGCGGCAGTTCAATGATGCCGTCCGCCTCGACCGGGATCCCCAGCTCGCTATAGGAGCAGAGCATGCCATGAGAGGGTTGACCGCGCAGTTTGGCTTTCTTGATTTCAAAATCGCCTGGCAGCTTGGCTCCTACTTTCGCCACGGCAACGCGCAGCCCCTGCCGGCAGTTCGGCGCGCCACAGACGATGTCCAGTAGCTCGGCCTCGCCGACATTCACCTTGGTCACCCGCAGCTTGTCGGCATCCGGATGCTGACCGCATTCAACCACTTCGCCAACGACCACATTAGAAAACACGCCGGCCACGGCCTCGACACCATCCACTTCCAGACCGGCCATAGTGATTTGCTCAGCCAGTGCATCGGCTGACAGATTGGCCTGGATCCACTCATCTACCCAGGATTTGCTGAATTTCATGCTGTTATCCCTACCCTTACTTGAACTGCTTGAGGAAGCGCAGATCGTTTTCGAAGAACGAGCGCAGATCATTGACGCCATAACGCAACATCGTCAGGCGCTCAACCCCCATACCGAAAGCAAAACCGGAGTATTTTTCCGGATCAATGCCCACGGAACGCAGCACGCTAGGGTGCACCATGCCGCAGCCAAGCACCTCGAGCCAGCGGCCATTCTTGCCCATCACATCCACCTCGGCACTCGGCTCTGTAAACGGGAAATAGGAGGGACGGAAACGGATCGTCAGATCTTCTTCGAAGAAGTTGCGCAAGAAGTCATGCAAGATCCCCTTGAGCTCGGTGAAACTGGTCTTTTCATCAACCAACAAACCTTCCACCTGATGGAACATCGGTGTGTGGGTCATGTCGTAGTCATTACGGTACACACGGCCAGGCGCAATGATGCGGATCGGTGGTTGCTGATGCTCCATCGTGCGGATCTGCACGCCAGAGGTATGGGTACGCAGCATCAGGCTCGGATTGAAGAAGAACGTATCATGGTCAGTGCGCGCCGGATGGTGAGCCGGAATGTTCAAGGCATCGAAATTGTGAAAATCATCTTCGATTTCCGGTCCGGTCGCGACAGCAAAGCCCAGCTCGCCAAACAGTCGCTCAATACGCTCAATGGTGCGGGTCACCGGGTGCATGCCGCCGTTTTCCAGACGACGCCCCGGCAACGAGACATCAATGGTCTCTGCGCTGAGCTTTTTATTCAATTCAGCCGCTTGCAGATCATCACGCTTGGCATTGAGCGCGGTTTGTACCTGCTCCTTGGCCTGGTTAATGCGTGCGCCGGCCGCCGGCTTTTCCGCCGCAGGCAAGCTGCCCAGGCTCTTCATCTGCTCGGTGAAGTAACCCTTCTTGCCCATGTACTGAACGCGCAGCTCTTCCAGAGCGGCGACGTCATTGACACTCTCTATTTCTGCCTGTGCCTTGGCAATCACTTCTTCTAGTTGCATTGCTTCCTCGTTTCCCTCACCCCATGAGGGGCGCAATCGCTCATTGCATAAGAGGGCCATGTTAGTCAAAACCACCTGTCATGACCAGTTATCCAGCCCTAACCACCTCGCGAATCGGCTCACTCAGCAAAGAGGGCTCATGAATCGCATACCCTTGCAGGTAATCTACCCCCATCGCCGCCAGTTTGGCCGCGATGTCCTCATTCTCTACAAACTCGGCCACCGTTTTTACCCCGACAGCCCGCGCCAGCTCGGCCATGGAGTTCACGATCGCCCGGTCGGTCTCGCTGCTATCCAGATGACGTACAAACTGGCCATCGATTTTCAACAGATCAATCGGCAGCTCCTTGAGATGACCATAAGAGGAGAAACCGCTACCGAAATCATCCAACGCAAATGCACAGCCCAGTCCTTTGAAAGTATCGATAAAGGCGCGCGTTGCCTCGATATTGGCGATCGCCTGTGACTCTGTGATTTCAAAGCACAGCCGTTGCCATGGAAATTCGGCGCCCTCCAGCAATCGCCGGATCTTGCGGTGCATCTTCGGCGTACCGATCGACTCACCAGACAAGTTCACCGACACCATCTCCAACTGCGCCAACTCGTCAGGATGGGCGGCATACCAGTTAAGCAGGGTATCCAGCACCCAAAGATCAATTTGTGGCATCAGCCCGAAACGCTCGGCCGCACCGATGAATTGCGCCGGCCGGATCAGCGAGCCATCTTCGGCTCGCAGCCGTAACAGGATCTCATATTTCAAGCCCTGATGAGTGGTCGGCTGGGCTGGTACAATCAGCTGCCGAGCCAACTCAAAACGGCGTTCTTCCAACGCCTGGTGGATCCGCGCCACCCAGGCGACCTCTTCCTGATACAGCTTCATCTCCGGACTCAGATCGGAGTAAACATGGATTCGGTTACGCCCTTGGCGTTTGGCTGTGGAACAGGCGGCATCCGCCAGCGCCATCAATGCCGAGGCATCATTACAGCCAGGTTGAATCGGCACGACCCCGAGACTGGCCGTGACCGAATATATTTTGCCATTCCAGACAAATTTGAGTTCCTGAATCGCTTTACGCCAGCGTTCAACATATTGGATGACTTCATCGATATAGCTATTTTCCATCACCACAGCGAATTCATCACCGCTGAGTCGCGTCAGCAGGAAATTGTCCTTTTTTAAATTGGAAATATGGGTGGCTATCTGGCGCAAGAATTCATCACCGGCTAAATGGCCCCCCCCTTCATTAATCACCTTGAAGTGGTCAATATCGATGAAACATAAATAATCGGTGCCTGGTGTCGCCCGACGCCGTTTAAACAGATCTTCCAGCGCCTGAATCAAATAACGCCGGTTATGCAATCCGGTCGCTTCATCATGATTTGCCAGAAACTCCAATTTGGCTTGATATTGTTTACTCTCGGTAATATCGACCAAAATACCTTCCAGCAACATCGCCCTGTGTTTACCCTGCCGGCGGGAGATGCGTAATGAAATTCGTGCCCAGAACGTTGTGCCATCTTTATGCCGCATTTCGACATCACTGCGCACACCGTCTTTAGCCGAGGTAAATAATCTGGCCAACAAATCGTCCCGGTCCTTGCCATTGACATACAAGGCATGGGTCGTACGGCCAATTGTCGTTGCCATCATCTGGATGTCGTCATAACCAAACATGCGACAAAACGCTGGATTAGCGGCCAGTAATTGACCTTCTAATGTCGAGGTAAATAACCCCTCACTGGCACTGTGGTAAAGTTCGAAATACCGTTTAAGCCCTTCGGATGCTTGGCGTTTGGCCCGCATGCGTCCCTTTTTCTCGATATAAGTACGGTAGGCCAATGAGAAACAGAGTAAAAAAGCCGCCAACGACGAGAATAACGACAACAGGTACTCACTGACCCATTCATCGTGCAACCAATTGAAACGACAAGAGAACAGCGCCAGGCAGCCCAACATAAAACCGAGCCACGCATAGCAGTACAGGCGTTGTAACCAACTGCCGCGACGCAGGAAATAGAAACAGAATTGAACAGCTAACAACGAGGTAATGATATAACCGGCGAAGGTGGCATAAATCGCCCACCATAATGGTATGAACCACACTGACACTGCCAGCACAAATGCCAACAGCAATAACAATCGGCAGATCAGCCGCAGTTTGGGCGGTAGCCAGATGCGAAACATATCTAGCGTAGACAATATCAGCCCGGCTAATAACAAATTCCCCGTTGATAACAGCAATTGCTGCAAATCTAACCAGACAGGAAAAATATCGTATAAGGTGGCATAGCCTTTTAAAATCCAGGTCGTCAACACCAGGCTGAGGCTGAATAACGCATAATATAAAAACCGGCGTTCACGAATAAAGCCATACATCAGCAATGCATACAGGCCAACCAGCAAGAAGGCACCACTCATAATACCCATCTGTAATTTGCCAACCGCCTGTTGATTGGCATGCAAACGAATATCTTGTAGAACCACCGGCATCTGTAAAAATGAATCCGATTGTGCACGTAAATAAATGTCGTAACGCTCGCCAATATCCAACGCAAGCGGCAATACAAAGGTTTTTGCTGGATACGGTTTGGCGCCGATACCGCGATCAAGCCCAGTGTTCCATACCCGTTGAATGCGGCCATTTTTAATAAAAAACACATCCAGCTGATCCAATAATGGATGCTGGACATCAAGCATCAATAATTGCTGTTCGCCGGAGCGGTTATCGATCGTGAAGCGAAACCAATAAGATCCCGATTCCAACCCAAAGGTCAAAGCCTCATCGTCGCCATGTCTCCAGCCTGGGGCGCTTGCCACTTCCCACGGCCAACGGACATCATCTGGGGCAGGTAAAAATTCGAGGACAGGGGTGATATTCTGATCGGTATGCCGATCCTTAATCTCGATAGTCTGGAGAGCCCAGCTATAGCCGGTAAAAATAAGCAGCAGAATGAAAGCAATCAGGCGTTTCACGGCAAACCTAAATATCAGAACGGAAGCTTGTTAAATATCACTGTCAGGATACGAGCACAATAAAAAAGGGAGGCATGAGCCTCCCCTTTCGTGTTCAATCGCTTAGGCCAGCGCAGCCTTGGCTTTTTCAACCAGGGCGGTGAAGGTACCCTTGTCGTGAACAGCGATATCAGCCAGGATCTTACGATCGATTTCGATTGAAGCCTTCTTCAGACCATCAATGAAACGGCTGTATGACAGACCGTTCTGACGGGCTGCCGCGTTGATACGGGCAATCCACAGTTGACGGAACTGACGCTTCTTCTGACGACGGTCACGGTAAGCATATTGACCGGCCTTGGTAACGGCTTGCACGGCTACGCGATAAACGCGTGAACGAGCACCGTAATAACCCTTGGCAGCCTTCAGTACTTTCTTGTGACGAGCACGAGCGGTCACACCACGTTTAACTCTTGGCATTTGTCACTCTCCCTTCTTATGCGTACGGCAGCATGCTGATAACACGCAGCATGTCACTCTTGTGGATCATACCCATCGCGCGAAGGTGACGCTTACGCTTGGTGCTCTTCTTGGTCAGAATGTGACGCAGGTTAGCTTGCTTGCGCTTGAAACCATTGGCGGTTTTCTTGAAACGCTTCCAAGCACCCTTGTCGTTTTTCATCTTTGGCATAAATAACTCCGCATTGTTGCCATTAACGTAAAACAGGCGAAAAACAACTCGCCGGACCGAAGTCCGGCGAGCCGGATTTACTTGTTGGCCTGTTTACTTCTTCTTCGGCGCCAGCATCATGACAGCTTGGCGACCTTCCACTTTCGGGAAGGACTCCACAACGGCCAACTCTTCCAGATCGTTTTTAACACGTTCCAGAACGTTCATGCCGAGGTCCTGATGCGCCATTTCACGACCGCGGAAACGCAGTGTGACTTTGGCTTTGTCGCCATCTTCAAGAAAGCGAATCAGGTTGCGCAGTTTTACCTGATAGTCGCCTTCATCAGTGCCAGGACGGAATTTGATTTCCTTGACCTGAACCTGCTTTTGCTTCTTCTTTTGCTCTTTCTGAGACTTACTCTTCTCGTAGAGGAACTTGCCGTAGTCCATCACCCGGCATACAGGTGGTTCAGCGTTCGGACTAATTTCGACCAGATCCACACCCGACTTGACCGCTTTGTCCAAAGCCTCTTCGATGGTAACTACACCAATCGGTTCGCCATCCAGACCTACCAGTCGAACTTCTTTGCAACGGATCTCACCATTGATTCGGGTGCGGGGCGGTTGCTTGCCCGTTTTTTTAGCGCCGTTTATAGCTTATTCCTCCACTCTCTTTTGACCACGAGACTTGATCTCCAGTTGCAGGGCAGAGATGAAATCTGCCACTTTGAACTTACCAAGATCCGTCCCCTTGCGAGTACGCACTGCAATCTCGCCTGTCTCGACTTCTTTATCGCCACAGACAAGCATAAACGGTACCCGCTTCAGTGTATGCTCGCGGATTTTAAAGCCAATCTTCTCATTTCTCAAGTCCGCCTTGGCACGAATACCGACTTCATTGAGTTGACGGACTACGTCATTGACATAATCGGCCTGATTATCCGTGATATTAGCGACAATGACTTGCACCGGAGCCAGCCATGCTGGGAAATAGCCCGCATATTCTTCGGTCAAGATACCGATGAATCTCTCCAACGACCCCAGAATGGCTCGGTGAATCATAACCGGAACATGTCGCTCATTATCCTCACCGACATAGGTTGCACCTAGGCGGCCCGGCAAGGCAAAATCGAGCTGAATGGTACCACATTGCCAGGCTCGGTCGAGACAATCATGTAAAGTAAACTCAATCTTGGGTCCGTAGAAGGCCCCTTCCCCGGGTTGCAGCTGATATTCCAGCCCATTCGCTTGTAGTGCTGCCTCAAGCCCATGTTCGGCCCGATCCCACATTTCATCGCTACCAATACGTTTTTCCGGTCGCGTTGAAAGTTTCACGGCAATGTTCTGGAATCCAAACGTGCTGTAGGTGTCGTACACCATCTTGATGCAACCACTCACCTCATCCTGGATCTGCGCTTCAGAACAGAATATGTGGGCATCATCTTGTGTAAAACCACGTACACGCATCAAACCATGGAGCGATCCCGATGGCTCGTTACGGTGACAACTGCCAAACTCCGCCATGCGCAAAGGCAGATCACGGTAGGATTTCAAGCCTTGATTGAAGATCTGCACATGACCCGGGCAGTTCATCGGCTTGATGGCATATTCACGATTTTCTGAACTGGTTGTGAACATGGCATCGGCATATTTATCCCAATGCCCAGAGCGCTCCCACAGCACCCGATCCATCATGAAGGGGCCTTTAACCTCCTGATAGTCGTATTCATTGAGCTTTTGACGAATAAAGGTTTCCAGTTCGCGGAAAATTGTCCAGCCATCGTGATGCCAGAAAACCATCCCCGGTGCCTCTTCCTGCATATGGTAGAGGTCTAACTGCTTGCCAATCTTGCGGTGATCGCGCTTGGCTGCTTCTTCTAGTCGTTGCAGATAGGCAGCCAGCTGTTTTTTATCTGCCCATGCAGTGCCGTAGATTCGCTGTAGCATCTTATTCTTCGAATCGCCGCGCCAGTAGGCCCCAGCGACCTTTTGCAATTTGAAGTGATGACAGAAGCGCATGTTGGGAACATGCGGGCCACGGCACATGTCGATATATTCTTCATGATGATACAGGCCAGGCATATCATCACGGGCGATATTCTCATCAAGAATCGCTACCTTGTAGCTTTCTCCGCGTGCCTCAAATACATCACGAGCCTCTTGCCAGCTGACACGGCGCTTGATGACGTCATAGTCTTTTTGTGCCAGTTCTTGCATGCGCTGCTCCAGCGCCTGCAAATCCTCTTCAGTAATCGCGCGATCCAGATCGACGTCGTAATAGAAGCCATTGTCAATGACCGGACCGATAGCCATGCGGGTATCCGGCCATAATTGCTTGATCGCATGACCCAACAGGTGAGCACATGAGTGACGCAGTATTTCTACCCCTTCAGGATCCTTGGCGGTGATAATAGCCAGTTGGGCATCCTCGGTAATTACTTCGCAAGCATCGACCAATTCACCATTGACGCGGCCAGCAATACAAGCCTTGGCTAATCCAGGGCCGATATTCAGCGCAACATCCATAACCGAGACCGGCACATCGAAACTGCGTTGACTACCATCGGGGAGAGTAATGACGGGCATGATTCTTTCCTTTTACAGTGGTGACACCTACCAAGTGCCACTTGTCAGTACATTGAATTCTGATTCGGATGAAGAGAATTTCCTGATGTCCGCTACGTTAGGACATGTGGCTGAGCAGTCTAAATAAAATGGAGAGTTCACGCAATCAAAGCGCCATTATTCAGGCGTATTCATGGCGCCATCTATACTCATAAACAGATTCATTGTGGAGGGATTATCATGTGGGCCAGTATTCGCAATCAGCTTGCCGCCACCTTGCAACGGGACATCCACTTCGACGCTCCTCTCCCCTTATCGCAGGATGAAACTGAGCGCAAATATCGGTTGAACAGCACCATAGGTCCACTGTTTATCAAATTACAACCCAGAACATGTTGTGAACAGTTCGCCTGTGAACAGAGGGACTTGCAACGACTGGCGCAATACGAGCAGATTATGGCGCCGTGGCCATTATTATGTGGTGTCGCTAACAACGTATCTTTCCTGCTGCTACCCTACCATGATCTTATTGATGGCTCCCCAGAACAATGGTTTCAAATGGGGTGTGAACTTGCCTGTCTGCATCGTTGCAGCGAGCAGGAAATGTATGGCTGGGATGAAGATAATTTCATTGGCAGAACGCTCCAACCCAATCGCTGGCAAAAACAATGGGCGAATTTTTTTGCTGAAGAGCGTATTGGTTGGCAACTCTCTTTATTAAAGGAAAAAGGGCGTTTAGCTGCACATTGGAATATTGATGAAATAATAGAAATTACCCATCGAATACTCCGTCAACATGAGCCCTCACCCTCTTTACTTCATGGCGATCTATGGCGAGGAAATACCGGATTTACCGAGGAAGGGGCCATGGTTTTTGACCCAGCCTGTTATTTTGGTGATCGCGAAACCGATATTGCCATGACCGAATTATTTGGGGGTTTTCCTACTGCATTTTATCAGGGATATGAATCCGTTTGGCCATTAGAGCGCACTTACCACCAAAGACGCGACCTCTATAATCTCTATCATAAACTTAATCACCTCAATCTGTTTGGCGACGGTTTTCAGCTGCAGGTCGAACAAGGCCTTGCACGCTTGCTGGCCAGTTAGAAATGCAACACGACTCCCGCCTCGCTATAGCAATGTGCGTCATACTGAATAAGAACAACGAGTAGTCTCTATGTGGTACAGGAGGCGTTATGCGCGACTATATGAGTAAAACCATTGTTTGTCCGCACTGCGGCCATCATACGGCGGTTGAACTGGATGCCAGTGACGGTGATCAGGAGTTTTATGAAGATTGCCTTGCCTGTTGTAATCCAATTCATTTACGCCTGCATCGCGATGAGCAATACGACCGTCTGCAATTGTTTGTTGATGCGGATGACGAGCAGATATTCTGAACTTTTGTCTACTAAAGGCAGTTTTACGCATCAACGTGACGCATGGCGGCAGAAACAGTTATAGTGTGGCCTCTATCACAGACGAGGTGTCGCATGAAATACATGGCCTGTTGCGAAAAGGTGCGTGAGGCATATAGCCAGATAGGTGGTGGTGACCTGGGCTTCATCCCCAAAGCCATTACCGCAGCCATACGCGCTCTGGATGAGATTGCCGCTGACAACCAGCTGCCTGACGAGGTAAGAAGCAAGGCTGCTTACGCTGCCGCAAACTTGCTGATGAGCGATTATAACGACGATTGACCATTCAGCCGTGTTCCCGCACGGCTTTTCTTCGAGGTATGAGTGTCTCCCTTTTTTGATGAAATACGCCGGCTTATCCGTCTGGCATCCCCTATTTTAATTGCTCAAGTTGCTCAAACAGCCATGACGCTGGTTGACACCATTATGGCGGGTCAGGTTAGTGCCACCGATTTGGCCGCTGTTTCTGTGGCCGCCAGTTTCTGGTTACCGATAGTATTGTTTGTTCAGGGCATCATCATGGCCTTGACCCCCATAGTGGCGCAGCTCAACGGGGCACAAAAACCTGAAGCGATCCCTGCAGCCGTTAATCAAGGGCTATGGCTCAGCCTGATCACCATTCCACCGACGATGTTACTGCTCTACATGAGCCCGTTACTTCTGTCTGTTATGAATGTCGACCCCCTCCTCGCGCAAAAAACTGCCGGTTTTTTGCATGCCATGATGTGGGGCGTTCCAGCCTTCGTCGGTTACCAGCTGTTACGGAACTATACGGAAGGACTCTCGCACACAGTGCCTACCATGTTTATTGGTTTCGTTGGCCTGATGGTTAATATCCCCGCCAACTACGTTTTTATTCACGGTAAATTGGGTATGCCGGCACTGGGAGGGGTAGGTTGTGGCGTCGCCTCGGCGATGGTGTTCTGGGCCATGTTTCTATCCATGCTCTGGTATGTGCGTCGCGCGGCTTTCTATGCGCCAACGCGTTTATTCCAGCAGTGGAGCAGACCGGACTGGAAGCAGATTGGACGTATTTTCCACCTCGGATGTCCAATCGCACTGGCGCTATTTTGTGAAGTGACACTTTTTACTCTGGTAGCACTCCTATTAGCCCCGCTTGGATCACAAATTGTAGCCAGTCACCAAGTTGCACTTAATTTCTCTTCGTTAGTGTTTATGTTACCGCTATCGCTGGGCTTTGCTGTGACCATTCGCGTTGGTCATGCCATTGGCGAACGGGATCCCGACATGGCCAAAAGAGCAACCCTAACAGGGTTAACGCTTGGCTTGTTCCTCGCCTTATTCACTGCACTGTTTACCGTACTTGGCCGTCACTGGATCGCTACGCAATATTCGCAAGATCCGCTGGTTATCGCACTGGCTGCCCAGTTGATGTTGTTTGCCGCTGTGTACCAACTATCCGACACGATTCAGGTCGTCAGTTCAGGTGCTCTGCGGGGCTATAAGGACACCAAGGTAATTTTCTTCATCACCATGGTCGCATATTGGGGATTAGGCCTACCAACCGGCGTTATTTTAGGGTTAACCGACTGGTTTTTCCCCAAAATGGGGCCGACAGGCTTCTGGATCGGCTTTATCGTGGGCCTTTCTAGTGCAGCCTTGATGTTGGGGACTCGATTGAGTGTAATATTCCGCCATTTCAAGCATAAATAATGCGTTATGCAGCGATCTTTCCGCCTTTTTTGGTCATGATCGCTGCATAATCATCCACCTTGTGAAACCACCTGGTCTGACCAGAGTTTCTGTCAGAAACGGACATTTCCCCAGCATAACTTCGCTGCATAGCCACATTTATTTTATTAATGATTCTCTGTTATTACCTCTACATCATGATTTTGCCATCACGTGATCATCATCACCTTCTCGCCTGCCACCCACTATTTCCTGCATAAGCAGTCAAAGCCCTTAATTGGTGCATTTTTCTTTTAAAACAAGCACTTGCCATATTTTGTTCGGTATTCTAGATTAATTACAGGCACATAATCGGGCGACGCCCTAGGAAGGCTTGTATGCATAAGGACATCACAACGACGTTGACGCTATCGCGTCAGGCACTTGAGTTAATCAGTAAAACTCAACTTACGGCCGACGATACCCACTGGCTTAATGAGCAAACCATCAGTGGCTTCCGTGACCACATTAATCCCGGCTTTCTTGAATACCGAAAATCCGTTACTGCTGGCGGTCAGTTTGCTGCCATTGAATGGCGCGCCACAGGGCCCAATACCCTCATTGATACCAACGGTAAAGAATATCTAGATTGTCTCGGTGGATTCGGCATCTTCAACGTCGGGCACCGCAATCCGACAGTCGTAAAAGCCGTAGAACAGCAACTTGCCAAGCAACCGCTGCACAGCCAGGAACTTCTGGATCCGCTACGCGCCCTGCTTGCCAAGATGTTGGCCAATCTGGCCCCCGGGGATTTGAAATACTGCTTCTTTGGCAACAGCGGTACCGAATCCGTAGAGGCGGCCATCAAACTGGCTAAAGCCTACCAATCCCCCCACGGCAAGACGGCATTTATCGCGACCAACGGTGGTTTTCACGGAAAAAGTCTTGGTGCCTTGTCCGCGACCTCAAAGGCGGTTTTTCGTAAACCCTTCGCCCCCTTGGTTCCTGGCTTTCGTCATGTTCCGTTTGGCGATCTGGAAGCGATGCGTGATGCACTGTATGCCAGCTTAAACACAGGTGATGGTGTGGCGGCAGTGATCCTGGAGCCCATTCAAGGTGAAGGCGGCGTCATTCTTCCACCTACGGACTACCTGCCAGGTGTCCGTAAGTTATGTGATGAGGTCGGAGCATTACTGATCATTGATGAAGTCCAAACCGGCATGGGCCGCACAGGGAAGATGTTTGCCTGTGAACATAGCGGCGTCGTACCCGATATTCTTTGTCTGGCCAAAGCCCTCGGTGGTGGAGTGATGCCAATCTCCGCCACGTTGGCCAGTGAGAAAGTATTCTCGGTTTTATTCGATAATCCCTTCTTGCATACCACAACCTTTGGCGGTAATCCGCTTGCCTGTGCGGCCGGCATCGCCGCTGTGAATGTGTTACTGGAAGAGCGCTTGCCAGAGCAAGCCGCTCGCGTGGGGACGTATCTGCTGCAAGGGTTGCAAGATCTGGCGGCTGATTATCCTGATCTCATCGTGACGGTACGGGGTCAAGGACTCTTGCAAGCGATAGAGTTTCAGCACAATCAGCTGGGTTATCAATTCTCAAAAGGGATGTTCGATGCCGGCATCTTAGTGGCGGGAACACTGATCAATGCCAAGACGGTGCGCATCGAGCCACCATTGACCTTCACTGAACCGCTGATCGATCGGCTATTAACCACCGCAGATACGGTATTGAAAGGTATCCGTGAAAAACAGCATAGCGGCATCAATCAGACAGTCGCAGCATAGACACCCTGTATCGAAATAAGGACGGCTTAATGCCGTCCTTTTTATGCTGACGGACCATCAGATCGCGCATGCAATTCGGTACCCGTCATCAGGATTGATTACGAAAAAAGCAAACGCACTCACAGACTTGCAAATCTTGGTTTCTAGGCTTGCCAGTACGGGAGAAGCCCGTTAATATGCGCCCCACTTGAGCGGCAATGCCCTCTGGTCTGTGTGCGTCCTTAGCTCAGCTGGTTAGAGCACCACCTTGACATGGTGGGGGTCGGTG
>CAMFKP010000084.1 GCA_945957385.1 uncultured Aeromonadaceae bacterium | reverse complement strand
GTCTCTGCCCTGTCAGCGAGGCGGCATTATAGGGATGCCGCGCTCGTTGGCAAGCCCTTTTTCAGATAAAATGTTATTTTCTAATTTCCATCACCGACATGGCTCAACAAATAATCACAAAGGTCAATAATGAACCACATTCGTACTTATAAGGGCCAACAGCCCAATATTGGTAACCATGTTTATATCGATTTATCGGCAGTGGTTATTGGCGTTGTCGAATTAGCCGACGATGTCAGCATCTGGCCACACGTTGTTATTCGTGGTGATGTGAATTACATCCAGATTGGGAAACGTACCAATATTCAGGATGGCTCAGTGCTACATGTTGCCCGGCCGACACCAAATAACCCGCAAGGTTATCCATTGATAATTGGCGACGACGTCACCGTCGGACATAAAGCCATGTTACACGGCTGCGTAATTGACCATCATGTCTTGATCGGAATGGGCGCAATCCTACTGGATGGCGTCAAAATTGAAGATTATGTGATTGTGGGTGCGGGTGCTTTGGTTCCACCGGGAAAGGTATTGACCAGCGGCTATCTTTATCATGGTAATCCCGCTCGGCAGATTCGCTCATTAACCAGCTCCGAACGGGAAATGCTTGAACGCTCATCTGAACATTATGTGCGACTGAAAAATGAATATACCAATGAAATGTGCAGTGATTAATTAATAGAGACAAATACTGCCATCTTCAGAGAAATCCTGTTCACCAATTCGCTGGCTCAGCAGTTCTTCAATTTCATCGCGGCAACACTCGAAGCTGGCTAATAATTCATCATCGGTTACAGCCGTGATGTGTTGAATACTATGCAATCGCTGCCGGCTAATTCGGCAGGTGACGGCACCAAACGTAGTCATTGCCGTCAAAACAAACTCTTGCTCTGCCGCATGCCAGACTACGTTATCGTTAAAAATAATGGATTGGTTCATATTTACCCCATATTCCGACGTAATTCCGTAATCACTTGCCGCGTGCCAGGTCGAATACCGCGCCATATTGCAAAGCTTTCGGCGGCCTGGGATACCAACATGCCCAGACCATCCATGATCCTATAAGCTCCCAGCTTGCGAGCCCAGGCGTTAAATGCCGTGTCCGTTACCCCGTACATCATGTCATAAACAGTGATATCTGGATGAATCAAGCTCCCGGCCAGCTCTGGTACCCGGCCATCCAGGCTCGCGGATGTCGAGTTGATGATGAGATCAAATTTACCATCCAGTAAATGCAGCGCAGAGGCCGTGACTGGACCCAATGGTTGAAACAGTTCTGCCAACGCTTCAGCTTTGCTCACGGTACGGTTGGCGACAACCAGTTGCGCCGGCTGCTCGGCAAGGAGTGGGCCGATGGCACCTCGCGCCGCCCCTCCCGCCCCTAACAACAAAACACGCAGACCAGATATGGCGACGCCATTAAAGTGCAGATCCTGTATCAGCCCGGCACCATCCGTGTTATCGCCCCATAGCAACCCATCATCGGTCAGTTTCAAGGTATTAACCGCACCGGCAAGCTGCGCGCGGGAAGATAATGCCGAGGCTAGGTGAAAGGCCTCTTCTTTGAAAGGCACAGTGATGTTGCAACCTTTACCACCCTGAGCAAAAAAAGACATGACCGCCGCGGCGAAACCATCCAGTGGCGCTTCAATGCGCTCATAGCTGAGCGCTTGTTGCGTCTGCCTGGCAAATAAGGTGTGAATATAGGGTGATTTACTGTGTTTGATGGGATTTCCAAATACGGCATAACGATCCATGTTGCACGCTCTTCGTCGGTCACAGAGGTGTCGATTAAACGACGACAACCGACGAAGAACAAGCAAAACCACTCAGGCTGGGCGCAACACGTTACCGCTGATAGCATCGCGAATTTGCGATGGATTGAGCGCGCCGCCGACCACTCCCGGCAACACGTAATCTAGCTGTTCGCCCAGAAAGCTCAATGTATCGACGTCGGTTCGGCACGGTGCCTGACCGGATAGATTGGCACTGGTGGAGACCAGCGGCTTACCCCAGTACTGGCATAATGCACGTACCTGCGGGTGGGCGGAGATCCGCACGGCAATCGAGTCAAAGGCGCCGGTAATCCAGCGCGGCGCTCGTTCGCTAGCAGGGATGACCCAGGTATGAGGTCCTGGCCAACTGGCAAGCACGTCTGCCATGCGGGCGTCGGGTACCAAGGCCAGATTGAGATAGGGCTCGAGCTGTTGAATCTCTGCCGCAACCAGTATCAGTCCTTTCTCTACCGGGCGCTGTTTAATCCGCAATAGGCGTTCAACCGATGCTCGGTTGTCAGGATCGCAGCCTAAACCGAATACCGACTCCGTGGCGTAAGCAATGACGCCACCTTGTCGCAAACAGCTGACCGCCTGGTCAAGAATCTTAAGTTGTTGCTTCATGATGCAATGGCTCAGGCGGCCCAATCAGACCGCCAAGATAATTAGGCGTTCAGTTTAGCTTGCAACGCGGCATCCTTTGCCATGACTTCTTCAGCATTTTTTTGGCGCTCAGCGCGCACTTTTTCAGCCAACTCATCATCAGCGACAGCCAACATCTGCGCAGCAAGATAACCTGCGTTCTTTGCACCGGCCTTACCAATGGCGACCGTCGCAACCGGCACCCCGGCTGGCATCTGAACAGTAGAAAGTAACGCATCCATTCCCTGCAGCGGACCACCATCAATCGGCACACCAATTACCGGACGGGTCGTAATACCTGCAACCGCGCCGGCCAAATGCGCAGCCAGACCTGCAGCACAGATAAACACCTTACATCCGCGAGCCTCGGCGTCCTTGACGTAGCTATGGGTGGCGGCAGGTGTGCGGTGGGCAGACGTCACTTTCACTTCACAGCGGATGTTGAATGACTTCAGCACATCGACAGTAGACTGCATGACAGGGAAATCACTATCAGAACCCATCAAGATGGCGACAAATGGCTTAGACATGGTGAGGAATCCTTCTCGTTTGATTCAGGTCTATTACTGGAACGAGGCATTATAAGTCAGATTCGAACTGGCACAACTTTTGAGGGCAGACGAGGCGTTCACCGTCTTTACCTTGACGAACCGTTAGCACCGGCCAACCGCACACAGGGCAAGACTGAGCGACCGGCCTGTCATTGAGGATATATTTACAAGCCGGGTAGTGATCACATGCGAAAAACTGTTTGCCCTGACGAGAGGTTCGAGCTACCAACGTTCCGTTATGGCAAGCAGGGCAAGCTACGTTATCCACCGACGCCTGGTGTTCATGCTCCACATGTTGGCAAAGTGGATACTGAGTGCAACCGATAAATAGACCGTAGCGTCCTTTCTTGATAGCTAGCTCATGGCCACAATCCGGACAGATTGAGCCGGCAAGGAGTTTTTCAACCGTTACACCTTGTGTCGCCAAGGGACGTACGTATCCACATTCAGGATAAGAAGAACATCCCAGGAAGGGGCCATGTTTTCCATTGCGAACAATCAGCGCGCTGCCGCATTCGGGACAGCTGCGATAAGCCTTGTCCAAAGCCTGTTCGCGAGCCGCAAACAATGCAGGATCTATCTTGGACATACATCTCCAGTGATTATCATCAGACCCAGGTTAGTGCAGCACACCCTCGGGATCGTCGTACAACAGCTCTTCCATCTGATGACAGGCACTTTCATTTCCGGGAACATTAAACAGCACCATCAGGACGACCCATTTCATGTCATCCAATTCGATTTCGGGATTATCGAGATCCATTAATCGTTCAATCACGATCTCTCGAGTCTCGCAGTTTAGAACCCCGATCTGTTCAAGGAATAACAGGAATCCCCGACAATCGGCATCCAGACGAGACATTTCCTCTGCCGCATAGACACGAAACGAGCCCGAAGCACATATCATCCTCGATGCCCGCTCATCATCGTGCAAAGCCGCTAGCTGCTCCAGCCAATTCAGGGCTTTATATATTTCATCGGCATGGAAACCAGCTCGACTCAGCTCCTCGGTCAATTCATCCTGATCCATTTTCAGATCAGCATCACTTTGCACGTAGGTTTCGAACAGGTACATCAGTACATCAAACATCTTCAGTCCCTCCTCGTCCTCACATAACCGCCAGGCACTGACACTATCAAACCCGACAGTTCCAGCAGCAACAGCGCTTGCATCACCTCGGACAGTGACTGGCCGCTGCATGCGGCAATTTCATCAATCGAGGTCGTCTCATACCCTACGTTATCCAACAATGCCGGGCTTGGCAAACTCGCTACCACTTTAGGCTTGAGAGAACAGGGACGTAATTGCCCTCTGACCTCTTCTTCTATATCGGCCGCGCAAGTCACAAGTTTTGCCCCTTGCTGAATTAAATGTAAGCATCCGGCAGCTGCAGGATTATGAATCGCCCCCGGCACCGCAAACACCTCTCTATTTTGTTCAAGGGCATAACGGGCCGTGATCAAAGATCCACTACGCAAAGAAGCTTCAATAACTACAGTCCCCAAAGCCAAACCACTGATGATTCGATTACGCATCGGGAAGTATTCGGGCCGAGGGGACACATCTGGAAAAAACTCTGACACCAATACACCGCCACTCGCTAGAATTTGTTCCGCTAAAGCCTGATTACGTCGCGGGTAACACTGAGCCAATCCCGAGCCCAAAACGGCAATCGTCTTCCCTCCGTGTTGCAAACAGGCGCGATGACACTCGGCATCAATCCCCAAGGCAAGGCCTGAAGTAATCACAAAATCTCGGCACACCAGTTCTTGAGTCAAAGAGCGGGCCGCAGTCATTCCTCCAGGAGTCGGGTTCCGGGTACCCACCATGGCAATTTGCGGTAGAGAAAGCAGATCTATCGCCCCCTCAGCAAACAACAGAACAGGCGCAGAATGCACCTCATTGAGTTGCATCGGGTATTCAGGACAGCAACAACTGATGACATAGCGATGGCTACCAGAGTCCAGCCATTTCGATACCGAGGGAAAAACGCGGGTTGTACACTCTCGAAATGCGGGTAGAAGCTCAGGTTTGAGGCCTTTGCTTAGCAATTCGACATCGCGACACTGCAGTAGCTGTTCAGGAGACCCTGAAGCCAGCAGCCGTCGCGCGCCACTGGCTCCTAATCCAGATACGGAACTCAGGCGCAACCAATCCTGAAGTGCATCCGAATTCTGTATCCACATCAGTCCGGATTACTCACCACATAATCCGTACGCACCATATCATTGGCTCGCAAGATGACCGCCATTGATACTTTGTCATACACCTTAAACGCCATCGCCTCGCCAACCTCGGCATCCGGCAACCGGTGAGTGTCGGAGGACATAAGCTTTTGTCCTGCCGTGCTGTTCTGCCGATATGCAACTGTCTTGGCTGAATTTCCCGTCAATTCAACACCTGGACGCATCAACTTCACGACATCGCCATTTTGCAGTCCATCGCGTGCGCCTTTATTCAGCACAAAGACACCATATTGACCACTGACAGAGCCATGGTTTCCTGGAAACGCAACGACATAACCATTCTGTTTCAACGCGGCTGGTTTCAAATAATAAATGCTGTTCAACAGTGCAGAATCAGGCATCGCCATCAAATGGTCGCCTTGCATGACCTCACGCATATTTTTAGTCAATACGACTTCTGTGACGTTATCAGGATGCGAGGCCCCCACCACCGCGATTCCCGCCAAGATACCCTCAACGCCCAACACCTCGCCGGTCACTTTATCCTTATAAACTTGGCCCGGATGGTAGATCCCGTATTGCACACCATCCTTTAAGGCGCCTTTGACATATAGGTGCCGCTCGGCAATCAGTCCTTTGTCATTCTGGTCATCACCCAGTACATAGGGCAATGAATTCAAGTCGTCTTGCTGATTGAATATGTGGTCGTATTGCAGAAAAGGAGCAATCGCACTGAGCTTGACCGTCGGCACCGGATTCTCTTTTACACTTTTCTTAATGCTTGGTGACAAACGCACCACTTTCTTTCTTACCAACTGCGGCTCGCCATTGACCCATACTAAGTTGAGGACATCTCCGGGATAGATCCAATGCGGATCCTTAACTTGAGGATTCAGTTTCCAAAGGCGTGGCCATAACCAAGGTTTCCGCAAAAAAACACCGGATATATCCCATAACGTATCGCCTTTCTTGACGACATAGGAATCTGGATGACCATCCTTCAGCTGTAACACATCGGCTAACGAGGAGGTGGCCAGCAAAATGCTGGCGAAGAAAACAGCAAGCTTGTGATATTTCATAGCGATCCCTGCGTGTCCAACCCTCAAAACTATTAATTACTGACGCAAATGACTAGAATTACGCCAGCACCATTCATCAATTAAAGCAAAGTGAACTATGGCGGTCCTAGAAGTATTACGATTCCCTGACGAGCGTTTGCGCACTGTAGCAAAACCTGTGGCTTCAATCGATCCCGCAGTTCTCCAGATTGTCGATGATATGTTTGAAACCATGTACGCAGAAGAGGGGATTGGCCTGGCTGCGACACAAGTCAACATTCATCAGCGAATTATAGTGATAGACACAAGCGAAGACCGTAGCCAGCGTCTTGTTTTGATCAATCCAGAACTGCTGGATCAGCAAGGCAGTACAGGTATTGAAGAAGGCTGCTTGTCGGTACCTGAATGCCGGGCGTTAGTGCCCAGAGCTGAATGGGTTAAGATCCGTGCGATGAACCTGCAAGGCGACACATTCGAATTAGAAACCGACGGGCTTCTGGCAATTTGCATCCAACATGAAATGGATCACCTAATAGGCAAACTGTTTGTCGATTATCTCTCTCCGCTGAAGCGTCAGCGTATTCGCCAGAAAATGCAGAAACTGGAACGCAATCAGCTCTGAGGTACCTCCTTGCAAAATCTACGCATCGTTTTTGCTGGCACGCCCGACTTCGCGGCCAGCCATTTACACGCTCTGCTCGACGCAGGCTGTAATATTGTTGCTGCCTACACCCAGCCGGACAGACCGGCGGGCCGAGGCAACAAACTCACGCCCAGCCCGGTAAAAATGCTGGCAATGCAACATCATATTCCGGTTGAACAACCGCCCTCATTGAAAAATGAGGCCGCCCAACAGCGTCTGGTAGATTTGCAGGCTGATTTGATGATTGTGGTCGCGTATGGCCTGTTGCTACCTCAAGCCGTGCTTGATACCCCCCGGTTAGGTTGTATCAACGTTCATGGTTCCCTGTTGCCACGCTGGCGTGGTGCAGCACCAATACAAAGAGCCATCTGGGCTGGTGACAACACAACGGGTGTCACCATCATGCAGATGGATGCGGGTCTCGACACCGGCCCTATGCTGCACAAGATAGTTTGCGATATCACTGCAAATGAAACATCTGCATCCTTGTATAACAAGTTGGCAACGCTCGGGCCGCAAGGCCTGCTGCACACGGTTGAACAGCTCGCAAAGGGTGAGGCTCGAGCTGAAGTTCAAAACCATGCTGAAGCGACCTATGCCAGTAAATTGTCTAAAGACGAAGCTCGTCTGGACTGGCAGCTACCAGCAACCCAGCTGGAACGCTGCATCCGCGCGTTCAATCCTTGGCCGGTGAGTTTTTTGCTGATCGACGATCTCAACATCAAGATCTGGAGCGCCGAAACCGTTACGCCATCGACAGCCGCGCTTCCCGGTACCGTACTGAATGCAGATAAATCCGGGATCGATATTGCTACTGCCGACGGAGTACTCCGCTTGCTGTCCCTTCAACCGCCCGGAAAGAAACCCATGTCGGCGCAAGAGCTACTGAATGCCCGACGGGATTGGTTCCAACCTGGCCGAGTGCTGGCTTGATGTCACCGGGCCTGCAGGCCCGGTTTTGCTATACAGGATCACCATCATGAAAACGCGCGCTCAAGCTGCACAGGTTATTTATCAGGTTGTAGACCATGGGATGTCGTTATCATCCCTCCTTCCGACAGCTCAGGAAAAAGTTGCACCACGAGACAGAGCCTTACTGCAGGAGCTCTGCTTTGGCTCATTGCGCTGGCTTAGCCGTCTGGAGGCCATCGCCAAACCACTGATTAGCAAACCGTTAAAAGGTAAACAGCGCCCGATTCACTTCTTGCTGCTAGTCGGCCTTTATCAACTTTTTTACACCCGAATTCCAGCCCACGCCGCACTGTCCGAGACAGTCAATGCTTGTCGTCTGCTAAAAGCAGAAGGGCTTAAAGGCATGATGAATGGGGTATTACGTAATGCCCAGCGACAGTCCGACACATTACAACAGCAGGCCGATCAGCTGGAGACGGCGCGCTATGCGCATCCTGGTTGGTTGATTCGACGGCTGCAACAGGCCTATCCCGACCGTTATCAGCAGATTTTGACCGCAAACAACCAGCGACCACCGATGTGGATCCGGGTTAATACACGGCACCAGGATCGGCAGTCATATCTGCAACGCCTTGAAGCTGAGGGGCTGGCGATTGCGGCACAGGATGAGGCTGGTGCCGGCATCTGTCTGCAACAGCCTTGTGATGTCAGTCGTTTACCCGGATTTGCCGATGGCGATTGCTCGGTCCAAGATGGTGCCGCACAGCTTTCGGCCAGCCTGTTACAGCCTGCGGCTGGCGACCTGATACTCGATGCCTGTGCTGCCCCTGGCGGCAAAACGGCACACCTGCTGGAGTTGCAACCCGCGCTTGCGCGCGTCATCGCAGTGGATGCAGACGATACCCGCTTGCGTCGGGTACATGAAAATCTCACTCGGCTACAGCTAAGTGCCGAGGTGATTCATGGTGATGCCTCTGAGCCCGCGACATGGTGGCAAGGAGAATGCTTCGATCGCATCCTGCTGGATGCCCCTTGCTCCGCGACCGGCGTCATCCGCCGCCACCCAGATATCAAATGGTTACGCCGCGAAAGTGACATCGCTGAACTGGTGCAACTCCAGGCGAAAATTCTGGATGCGCTATGGCACAAATTGAAACCCAACGGTACCCTGCTGTATGCCACCTGCTCGATTTTACCCGCTGAAAATCGGGAGCAGATAAAGGCATTTCTGGCTCGCACCCCAGATGCCCGTCTGCAGGCTTTGCATGACAATGATTCGCCAGACCATCCTGGCTGGCAACGATTGCCCGGAGAAGACAACATGGACGGCTTCTATTACGCAAAACTCACCAAGCAGGCGGTCTCCGCATCATGAAGATCATTATCCTTGGCGCCGGACAAGTAGGTGGCACCCTGGCCGAAAACCTGGTGGGTGAAAACAATGACATTACATTGATCGACACCAACGTCGAACGCCTGCGCGAGCTGCAAGACAAGTACGATCTGCGCATTATTGCAGGCCCTGGTTCCCATCCCAAAGTGTTGCGTGACGCAGGGGCCGATGATGCGGACATGTTGGTTGCGGTGACAAATAGCGATGAAACCAACATGATTGCCTGTCAGGTGGCCGCCTCGCTGTTCAATGTCCCGAATAAAGTCGCCCGCATCCGTTCTCAAGCTTACTTGACCGAACGTGACGAGCTGTTCGGCGAGGAAGGCCTCAAAGTCGACCACATCATCTCGCCAGAGCAACTGGTCACGGATTATATCCGTCGCCTGATTGAGTACCCGGGTGCATTGCAGGTTGTTGATTTTGCTGGCGGACGCGTTGGCCTGGTGGCGGTCAAGGCCTACTACGGTGGACAGCTGGTTGGCAATGCACTGGCGACCTTGAAGGATCACATGCCGAATATCGAAAGCCGGGTTGCCGCCATCTTCCGGCAGGGCAAGGCGATTCGGCCACAAGGGACCACCATCATAGAAGCCGATGACGAAGTCTTTTTTGTCGCCGCTGCCGGACATATCCGCGCCGTGATGTCAGAGTTGCAACGTCTGGAAAACCCCTATCGCCGCATCATGATTGTCGGCGGTGGTAACGTCGGTGCCGGCCTCGCCAGGCAGTTGGAGAAACGCTATAGCGTTAAATTGATTGAGCGTAATCCAGAGCGTGCTGAACAGCTTTCCGAAATGCTGGAACACTCCATTGTTTTCTGCGGTGATTCAGCCAATCAGGAGCTGTTGCTTGAAGAGCACATCGATCAAATCGATGTCTTCATTGCCGTCACCAATGACGATGAAGCCAATATCATGTCTGCCATGCTGGCCAAGAAATTGGGGGCACGTAAAGCCATCGTCTTGATTCAGAAATCAGCCTACGTCGATCTGGTCCAGGGAGGCACAATCGATATTGCCATCTCGCCCCAACAGGCCACGATCTCCGCCTTGCTGACTCATGTCCGCCGCGCCGACATCGCGAATGTCTACTCACTGCGCCGTGGCGCTGCCGAAGCCATCGAAGCCATCGCTCACGGTGATGAGCACACCTCCAAGGTCGTCGGCCGGGCCATTGGCGAGCTCAAGCTGCCACCAGGGACCACGATCGGTGCTGTCGTCCGCGGTGATGAAGTCTTGATTGCTCATGATAGCCTGATCATCCAGCAGGATGACCATGTGGTGATGTTCCTGGTAGACAAGAAACACATCCAGGAAGTCGAACGTCTGTTCCAACCCAGCCCGTTCTTCCTCTAATCATGATCAATCTCAAACCGATTTTCTTCATCCTGGGCCTGACGCTCTCCAAGCTGGCCCTGTTCATGTGGTTGCCGACACTGCTGGCGTTTTTCACCGGGACCTCCGGGCTGGCCGAGTTTCTTGCCGCCGTGATCCTGACGCACCTGGCCTCGCTGTTTTGTCTGCATTTCGGCCACAAGAGCCAGCTCCGGCTCGGAGTGCGAGACATGTTTCTGCTGACCAGCTCGGTCTGGGTCGTGGTCTGTGTCTTCGGGGCCCTGCCCTTTGTGTTCATCAACCAGATCAGTTTTACCGATGCCTACTTCGAGACCATGTCGGGTGTGACCACCACCGGTTCTACCGTGCTTTCCGGACTGGATAACATGGCCCCGAGCATATTGCTGTGGCGCTCGCTGCTGCAGTGGCTCGGCGGGGTGGGATTCATCGTGCTGGCGGTGGCCGTACTGCCCTATCTGAATGTCGGTGGCATGAAGCTGTTCCAAACCGAGTCATCCGATAAGTCGGATAAGGATTCGCCGCGCGCTGCCAACGTGGCGAAGAACATCGTTATCGTCTATCTGACGCTGACCCTGATGTGCGTACTGGCATACTGGCTCTGCGGCATGACGGTATTCGAGGCCATCAACCATGCGATGACCACCCTGAGCACCGGCGGTTTCTCGACATCAGATGCCTCCATGGCACACTTTTCAAATTCGGCGCACTGGGTAGCAACCCTGTTCATGTTCCTCGGCGGCTTACCATTCCTGCTCTATGTACAGACACTACGCCGGCGTGAGCTGATTCTATTTCGCGATGCCCAGGTGCGTGGCTTCTTCTATCTGGTCCTGGTTACCGGCACCATGATGAGCCTCTGGCTGTGGCACAAGGGGATATTCCCGCTACAGGATGCCATCCGCATCAGCCTGTTCAACATCGTGTCGGTACTGACGACCACAGGTTATGGCCTGACTGATTTCGGAGTCTGGAGCCATTTCACCACCGTGTTGTTCATCTTTTTGATGCTGTTTGGTGCCTGCTCGGGATCGACCGCCGGGGGGATGAAGATCTTCCGTATTCAGGTGGCCACCGCGCTGTTTCGCAAGCAGGCCCGTCAGTTGATGCACCCGGCCGGGGTGTTCCCGCAAAAGTACAATGGCCGCCCGGTTAGCGACCATATCGTGCGTTCGATTGTCGCTTTTGTCTTGAGTTACGTGGCCGTCATCCTGTTCAGCTCGGCGCTGCTGGGAATGTTGGGCTTGACGCCGCTGGAAGCCATCAGCGGTAGCATCACCGCCATCAGTAATGTCGGTCCCGGCCTGGGTCCGGTCATCGGCCCGCTCGGTAACTTCTCGTCACTGCCGGATGCGGCAAAATGGATACTGGCGTTTGACATGATGCTCGGCCGGCTGGAGATCCTGACCGTCGCCGTGTTGTTCTTCCCATCATTCTGGAAAAACTGACCTGACCTATCGAGGGCGGCGTTGCCGCCCTCAACTCACCTCATCACTCTCTGGCTCATCCCCATCCAGACTGGCCAACTGTGTTAGCTCATCCTGCAGAGGCTTCTTCACTTCGACCCCCAGCGTGCGCAACTGCTCAGCCTGGGCAATCAGGTTACCGCGGCCGGTCGAAAGCCGTGATAGTGCCGTGTGGTAACTCTCCTGCGCTTTTCCAAGCGCCGAGCCGATCTGCTGCATCTCCTCGACAAACAGGCGGAACTTCTCATACAGGCGCCCAGCACGCTGTGCAATCAGTCGGGCATTTTGCTGTTGCCGCTCCTGGCGCCACAAGTTATCAATCGTACGCAGCGCGATCAGTAAATTGGTCGGACTGACCAGCAGGATATTGTGTTCGAACGCTAACCGGGTCAGCTCCGGTTCGGCATCGATCGCCACCAGAAATGCCGGTTCGACAGCGACAAACAGCAACACATAGTCCAGTGTCACTGCGCCGGGAAGTTGATGGTAAGCCTTGTTGCCTAATTCAAGAATGTGATTACGCAACGAGGCAACATGTTCACGCAAGGCCTGGGCCCGAACCGCCTCCGACTCCGCGCTGAAATAACGCTCATAGGCGGTCAGCGATACTTTGGCATCGATGATGACATGACGACGCCCCGGCAGATGGACCAGCACGTCTGGCTGATAACGCCGGCCATTATCGGCCTGCATGGCCACCTGTAACTCGTACTCATGGCCCGCCCGCAGACCCGACTCTTCAAGCACTCGGGTCAGCACCCGTTCGCCCCAGTTCCCTTGTTGCTTGCTGTCGCCTTTCAACGCCTTGGTTAAGGCGGCCGCATCGGTCGACATCTGTTGATTCAATGCCGCCAGGCGTTGCAGCTCATACTGCAGGCCCAAACGTTGACGAGTCTCTTCGCTGTGCTGCTCACCGAGTTGTTGCCGGAAATGTTCAATCTGGTTTTTCAGTGGTGCCAGCAGCACGTCCAGATGTTGCTGATTGAGATCGCGGAAACTGCCGGATGTCTGTTCCAGCAGGCGGTTGGCCAAATTCTCGAAGCGCTCGGCCAATAAGCGTTCTTCATCACTGCGCTGTTGCCGTCGCTCCTCGGCCGCCTGACGTTCGGCATACAGCAGGGTTTCATACTCTTTGAGGCGACCATTCAGCTTCAACAACAAGGACTGTTGTTGTTCATGGCGTTCGAGGTAGTCACGGTTTTCTTGCTGGGTATGTTGTAACTGTTCGGCGAGTAATGACAACTCCTGTTCACTCAGCCTGGCGCGCATTTCCCAACGCCGGGCCAGCCAAAAAGAATAGCCGCCAAAGATGAATAAAACGCCACCAATGAGCCACCACATCCAGACATCAAATAGCATGCAGTGTTAATCCCCTTCGACTCAGGAGTCCGTATTGGATACAGGTAAACTTTCAATACCTAATAACCCACACATCCGTTCCTTGTCTTTCACCAAATCCGCCAATGAGAACTCACC
>CAMFKP010000083.1 GCA_945957385.1 uncultured Aeromonadaceae bacterium | reverse complement strand
AGCACAACTCATACCAAAACTTGTTGTTATTCTTGCCATTTTACCCATGTGCCATACAAGCTTACAACTCAAAATCAGCTCATTTACTAGCCATAATCCGGCAAAGTAGATACAGCATTGAAGTGCCTCAAGACTTTCTCACCAAGATCAAACAAAATAGTTATGCTGACTGATAGCCCGAGTTTCAATCCGGTCTGCCAGTTAGTCTCATTGGTGTGATATGGGAATCTAGGTGGATGAATCGAGAGCAACCTCGCTTGATTGAAATCAGACTTGGGCAAATTGAAGCGCCCAGAGAGCCTGCTCAACGCTATGGCCATCTTCAAGCCGATCATCAACGAACGACCCGAATTCCCGTATGCAATCAGGATGAGCTTTACCTGCAGGCCTGCCTGAGTCCCATGATTGTCACAGGGGCTACTTCAAAAGCCTCTGATCAACAACGATACATTTTCATAGCTGGTTTTAGAACATTAGCGATGTGGCATGATTTCATGGATGCCAATCCGATGCACAAAACTCAAGACCGTCCACTTCCAGCCATCCTTTTCCCAAAGCCGTCTCGAGAACAGCTCAAGCAGCTCCCATTCTTCGAGACGTTTCTTAGCCCATTCACATCTCAGCTGAGCAAAGAAGATTTTGCACAGCTTTATTGGGCCCAACAAGATGAATCTCAGCCGGAAAAAAATGCGGCCAAGCAGGGGGCAATTGCGGAAATATATGGTTCGCAAAATCGCTTTTTGAAATACGCGCAGTTGACTCGCGCAACGCTAAGCCGGAAAAAGAAACTCATCAAACCGCAATCGCTTGAGACCTCCGTCATTTCAAGCGAACACCAAGGCCTCACGATGGATGATGCAACAGCGAACTTGTACGCGGCTCGAGATCTGCGGATAGACGAATGAAAGAATGGGTGCCACTTAGTCTATGCTTTCCGGATCTGGACAACGAGCATCTATTCAGCGCGTTGAGACGAATTGATGCGCCCCCCGATCTGATGGGACTATTTCATGTGGTGGGACATGCGCCAAACTTCCTGCAAACTGCACAAGACTTTGCAGAGATCAATCACAAGGCAAACTTAAATAAAGAGGAAGAAAAACCCTTTAAATATAAATTCAGTGCGGACTTTGAGCGCGACCAATTAATCTTTAAAAATCTCACTGATGCATTAAAGCAAATAAAAGCCACCACCCCTGAAAGCCTCACCCAGTACTTTCCACTCATTTTCTTTAGTCCGAGCGATATCAATCCCAATGGCCTAGGTAGAAAAACGCTTCGACCTCATACAGAAACCCATCCTCTCTTTTGCGCACTTTGGTACGGTTGCGCATCAAGTCTGTTCAGAAAGAAGCATGAAATACTATCGGCCTTTGCCCTATTCACGCTGAACCAGCCACATTTTATTGATAAACAAAGTAAACGAGCAGATCTCGGAAGATGTTTGCGCAAGCTTGGGGAGCTTGCATCCGCAGGCCTATTGGACTCGGTACCAGAGAAGCCATGCTCTGTGGCTGAAATGTTTAATGAAATTCAAGCGGGCATAACCAATCATTCTAAGCTAGGCAGGAGCACCGATGAGCCGCTGCAATTCTTTACCCGTCGAGCATTAGAGGCATGGGGCTTATTCAATGGGGAACTAAAGAAGCGCACGCCCGCTAAACCCAAGGGTGGAAATGGTCAGGGGGGTGGCAAGATGATCGGCCAACCTAACCGTGGAGAACTCACAGATGAATCCTTGCCCCCGGATGAATTCAAATTTGAGCACGATCTCCGCATTCAGGAGATCCTGCAGAGTAAAGAAACACAGATTCCAGGCGATGCACGTCACGAATTTGGTGTAGAGACTCAGACCATTAGCATTACACCTATCACACCCACAGCAAACACCAAACGGATTGATGTGATTAGGATGCGCCGCAGCGCCAAAGGGCTACACAACGCGCTCGCTCGTCAGCGGCAGAATTTGCCATTTTCATTAAATCAGGCGACACCAACCGAGATCAAACGACTACTGCAAGCGCTTCAGAGTCGTGACTTAGATGATCCCGCTCAATGCCTACTCTGGCTAATCATCATTAGTGGGCGCACCTTTGAGGAAATTTATAGGGTGCAATTTGCAACGACGACTGGGGCTGCAGCCAAACTTAAAGCCGCCCAACTCAGCAAAGCGGGTCACGATTGGTTCCTGACGGTGCCGACTCATTCAACGCAGAGTGACAAGCTCCTAACGCCAGAGCAAAAAAGAAACTATTTTCCAGTCATTGATCGCCTGAGCCTGCCACTACCAACCAAGCTTGGGGATGCGATCCAAAGCCTCAGGGGCAGCCCTGACAACAATATTTGTTTCACGCAACATCGCGATACCTTGCAAGACAGAATCCAAGCCATCCTGAACTCAATACATCGACCTGGAGCGTACCGATGGACACTTCACCGAATTGAAGCCCTACTTTTTCATCGGCTCATCCAAATGCCGGGAGGTGATCCATCCCTAGCCAGCATCATCACAGGCCAGCAACGTGAAGTTTATTTGGTTCAACTGGCATATACCGCCTTACCAGAGAGTTTCCTGCTTCAACGCTATCGTGAGGCATTACATTCACTGCTGACCAGTGATGGCGCGCAGCCTTTTTGGCCGGCATCTGCGCTTACAACCCCATCTCACACGACATCCGAATTACAAAGTGAGAACACGATTGGCTCTCGTCTAAAACCATTCATGACGCCGTTGAAGCAGTGCATTCTTGACCTGCAAAAGATCACTCAGGAAGGTTTGAAGTCATACCGCTTGCAGGATTTGCATAATGCATATGCGGTATACACACTATTGATACTTGGATTAGCAACCGGTGCACGCCCTACCAGTGGCGCATTCGCCAGAGATACGGATCTAGATCTTGAGCAAGGATGGTGTCTTTTGTCCGACAAGGATAGTGATGATTTCGCGCATACGCGAATTGTTTATCTGCCTAAAGTTCTTTGTGCACACATGCGAAACTTCCTCGAATATCGCAAACGACTGCTCACCCGACTGGCTTCTCACAACCCAGCGGTGTTTGCAGAACTAAACCGAAACCCCAGAAAAGGCGCAACTGCACGTAAAACAAAGAATAATGCCACGAGGAGCAATGCAGTAAGCGCATGCCCTATCGAGCAGATCCAGTCCCTGCCCCTCATCTTCTTTCTGAATCATGAGCATTCGATTATTGAGGTAAGCCCTCAAAGCTACCAAGATAAGCTTGAGTACTTTCTCAATATCCGCCCAAACAGTAATCGACATCTTTTGCGTAGCGTATTGCTAGAAAATGGGATGGGACAAACAGCATTGGCAGCGTTTATGGGCCACCATCGGTATGGCGAGGCACCGTGGTCAAATTACTCCAGCATGAATCCGCAACAGTTCAGAAAAAATATTGAATTACACCTTGCCCCGATACTTGAGGAACTCAGCATTCGAGAAATGGCATGTCCGATCCTGTAACTGATTCACTCTGGCAGGAACACCTCACCAGGCAGCCCAGCAAGGTCTCTGCGGGACATCAACGCAGGATGCATCAAGAGGCCGCCGTTTACGAGATCATTCGGACTGAGTTTCCGGATTTGCTTGATACCAACGAACTGAAGTCATTGAAAAACGAGAAGTTGCTTCAGTTATATGAAATTCTTCAAAAGGGGCTGCACCCTCGAGATAAACAATTAAGACTCGCATATATCGGGCGGGTCATAGAGGCAGTCAACATCCTCGCAGGTACTACGCTGCCTCAGCCACCTGCAATTTCCTTCAGAATTCCAGCCAAACGTTTTACCCCTGATAAATTTGCGCTCTATCAGCAATGGCAGCTGCTGCAAAAAATGTGGACTGAGCAGCTAACGTTGCGCAGTTCTGGTCCGAACTGCTTATTCACAGATGTCCAATTGGCATTTATTGGCTGGTTAGTCTGGACTGGGCACCCTCCTCCACACACCACTAAGTCGGCACGTTTAAACCTATACCTATTCGAAACACTACAAAACCAGAAGCATCCACATTGGTTGCCTCCAGAGCTAACCGCTTTAATTAAAAAGTTAAATATTCAACTTAACAAAAACCCTTTCAAAAAAAATGGCGCCATCTTTGCGGGGATCAAAGCACGTCTCAAAACTCGTTTACCATTGAATGTGAATTTCAAAGCGTTGCAAATTGGTAGGCAAACGGCACTCTCGCTGACACTCCCTCCTTATCTTTGTGATTTGCTTTACGGCGTCAACATCGCTACTCCGCTACCCACGCCAGATATTCAGCGAATTCTGATGGGAATGGTACTTCGCCCCAACCAAAGCTTGGCGGTTGAGGCTACAGATTTGCCTCCCTCGCCCAGCCTGGAATTAGCGACTGCCAGAACCTATGAACAACAGGACTTTGATCCAGCCATCCTTACGAGCCTGCGCTCAGCAATCAACACCGGAAAAAACACCTCTGATTTCAAAAATGCAATCGTCGCCTTTAAGGAAACATATCAGGCCTCATACGATTCAATGACTGGTCTAATCGTGGCTCGTGCACTTCATCTGCTTAAGCATGGAGGTCTTCAACGGAAGGTCCTTCGAGTTTCCTCCATCAGACGCTATTTGGGGTGTTTTTACAGTCGTCTTATCAAGGCCGCAAAGGGTCAAAATGTGTATGAATTTGATGAAGAGGATTGGCGACAATGCTATGAAATCGTGATGCAAAAGGCGGCACGGCGAGGGGATATTAGTTGGAATTTGAGTGAATTCCATACTTGGCTGTCCAATGAGTATGGCATTACCCCAATTGATTTTAAAACGGTTGAGGGCTTTTGCCACGCCACAAAAAAAATTCATGCCAAGCTCGTGTCACCTCTAGATGTAGATCGCGCCTGCGATTTAATCCTTAGTTCTGCAGCACAAAACGATCAGCGTTCAGCTAAGCTCGCAACCATCATCCTCAAACTCGGGTTTTATTGTGGTTTGCGGCGCAATGAAATCCTCTTTCTTCGTCGCAAGGATCTTCAGGGCACGCATGACCCTTATTTGATCATCACACCGCATAAAGCACGAAAACTTAAAACAGAAACATCGCGAAGACAGTTGCCATTGAGGGCCTTATTGCCAGCCCCACTCCTTGATGAGCTTTTGCATCTGCGAGACGAAGAAAATAAGTCGCGAGAAAAAGACTCTTTCATCTTTGCAGATGCGGACCTGACCTATGAAAGGATCAAGGCCCCTTGGCTGATCAATATTTGCCAACGCGCATTACGACTTGCGACGGGTGATGAAGAAGTAGTATTTCATAGCCTTCGGCATAGCTTTGCCAACTGGGCAATGATCCGTTTGGCGGCAGTAGAAGAGCACAGGATTCTGGACCGCGACTATCCCCTATTTGAACATCCCTTTTTTGAGAGGGATGCATTGGTGCGGTTTAGGAGTGCCTTTATGGAAGAAACATCTCAGCAAGCGGCAATCAGCCCAGATCGTCGCGGGCTGTATGCAATCAGTTCGATGATGGGACATGCTGAGCCTGGAATTACTTTAACTTCGTATATCCATCTACATGGTTGGTTGTCAGCACGTTTAATTCAGCTCAATTCCCCTCTCCTATCGCGGCATGTAGTGGCCTGGTTAGCAGATAAACACATTAGCAAGACCTACCAAGCAAATGACAATAAATCGCAGGACTATGGTGATCCCATTTCGTCACTGTTCCAGTTTTCCGCCGATAAAAATCAATTTTATGAACAAGTCACTACGCTATGTCATTACCAGAAGCCAACAATGCATTGGCCTCCTGGAAAACCTGCAATTTCAACCGAGCAAGTTGTAAACATCCTCAAGTGGCCACGTGAAAAAAACTGGGCCATAGCGCCCCTGATTGCAATGGGCTACGCTCCAGAATCTGCCGAGCGCTGGGTAAGAAATGCCAAGTGGATAGAGTCACTACAATCACAGAAAAAAAGGAAAGATGGCTCCCGCCATCGTCGCATCCCTAAAATTAAGCTCCCCCCGATGGCCCTAATCGCAACATACCGAGCTTGGTTGGCGCAGCTTCAAAAAGCCTGGAAAAGGGATCCGATACTGAGCGAGTCCATCACGAAGATAATGCTGCGACGTTTAGTCCCTCGGGAACATATTTATGAATTCCGCGAACGAGCACAATTTTTAAGTGTCATCAATTGGCTGGTTCATGAAGTAAAAATTGAGCATGAGGCACTCGTAACCACCATTCGCACCAATCAATCCGTGACTCCAAGCACAGCCGGGATATGGACAGATTGTTTACCCGCTGGGGTCAATCTGAATCTGTCTCACACTTTAAAGACAAGAAATACTTATGCCGAATTAAAGATTCGTGCAGCGCAAGCGATCAAGAAAAAAGACAATGGTCAGGAAACGCAAAGCACACCGCACGTAATGGCCTATCAAGTATTTGAGCAGGCTCTTGCGGCTACCGCACTTGAGTCCAGCACCCTGGCCTCAGAAGGCAGTGTGATGAATCAAAAGTGACATCACCAATCAAAGTCTCTGTCTTGAATCACTGAGGCAGATACAATAAAAATCAGATCTGAATTAAATCAGGGATTGGTTAAATTAGGTTTATGTGTATGATGTAGATTAGTTGTCTGTGATGCACGCTTAGAATGTTTGCTCGGACGGACTACTGCAACACAATAAGTACCTATAGTAATTAAGGAAAACACATGCAACTTGATAACAAAACCTACGAAGAACTGAATTCATTGCTCACTCAGATTAATGCTGAGTTGGCTAGCCGTCGCTCGACTGAGATTGAAAAACTGCGCGCTGAAGTGCAACAACGTGCAGCGAGTCTGGGCCTGAGCATCGCCGACCTGTTCGGCGGCAAAGCGGGCAAGAAAACCGCTAAAGCAGTTGCGGCAAAATACGCAAACCCACAAGACCCATCACAACAATGGACAGGTCGCGGCCGTAAACCTCAATGGGTTCACGATGCACTGACTGCTGGCAAAACGCTGGAAGAACTGGCGATCTAATTTGATCGACTGAGTAAGTCCCTCAAACGCAAAAGCCCCATCCTTGGATGGGGCTTTTTATTGTCTCCGTTATGGATGCACTTGCTAGAGCTTGATGTGCTCAAACCCATCAGGGTCGACCAGCTTTGACAAGGGCACACCGAGGGCTTGTGCCAGCAAGCTCATGCTATCGATTGAGATATTCCGCTCCCCTCGTTCCACTTCCGACACATAGGTTCGGCTCATCCCGGCCTGCAAGGCCAGCGCTTCTTGCGAGAGGTCTTTAAGTCGACGTGCCAGCCGGACATTGTAGGCAAACACTTGTCGAGCTGTTGCGGGTTGGGTTGTATTTTTCATGCATTGCAGCATGCCCAGTTGCCGCACGCTTCACTACGCGCTATCGTTGCATATATGACAACTATCGTTATCTTTTTGTTATGCAATAACAGCGAGAAGTTGCTGATCAATTACAGCCTGTCCTGCGCGAGGCCCCGCTATGAAACGAATCCTACTCCCCCTCATTGCATTACTCTGCCTGAGTCCCCCAGCCTGGTCTAAACCCAAGACTGGCGCAGAATGGGACCGCTGCGTGCAAAGTGTGCCTGAGCAGGTCTTCCGAGATAGTGGTCGCTTTGGGGTGGATGAGTGGGTGGCAAAACATTGCGGCGCCACAAAACCACTGGAGGGCGGCAAGCTGGCCAAAGGCGACTGCGATCGCTTGTTCGAAATCCAGCAGGAATGCAAACGCTTCAAGGCAGATGATCTGTGGTCACTGTCGAATGCCAGCCGGGGCAATGCCAATAGCCTCTTAGCAGGACCCAAGCTGGAGCAGTTCGATCAGTTATGTGGTGCAGTCGGTCGAGGTCAGGCTTTACCGACGCAGAAGGCCTTCAGCAAACAATACTGCACACAATGATGGAGTGTCAGGCTATGAATCAGACGCCCATTGAGCTCGACGAAACGAACTTCAACGCCTTTTGCCAAGCGCGTGCTTTTCGGATGCGGAATTACTTCTTTGGGAAGCGCCTCGTGGGCTTCACGAGTCTTAACGGACTCGTCCTTGCCCCTGAGCGCCGCGAACGAGAAAAAATCACCAGCCACTACGGTCAACACCCGGGGTTTGATACCCATAAGCTGTATGTAACGTCCAAGACCGAGGTTGATAGCCACTTCTGGCTATTTGATCCTGCAGTGGGTGAAGTCGAAGTGGATTTACCTAAGTTGGATATCTCGCTACGCGAAGGACAAGTGCTGAGCCTGCTCTACGCCTCGTCTCAGTTCAAACCACTGATTGGCAAGCCCGAAATCCGCACGCTGCCGATTGGCATCGTGAATCACAGTACGCAACAGCGCTATCTCTTGGCCAGCGCGAGCGATATTCGGGATGCCTTCAAATTGCGTGACTTTATGAATGTCCCGACGATCTTCACCCCAATTGCAGTGCTCGGGGCCTGGCTTGCGAGTTTCGCGACCAATGACGGCAGGCTGATCATGGGTTTCGGTGGACTGGCTTTGTTGTACGCCCTGATGGCGCGCTGTTATTTGATCTTCAATATGACGGCGGCACCCGAAGTCGGCTTTGCATTCGACTGGCCGCAATTCTGGATGGTGCACAAGCCCAACTTAGAGCGAGTCGTCAATCGTTTGCTGGAATGCCTAGCGGATCCAGAGGCGGTCACGTCCGAAGAGCTGGACCCTACCCCTGAAATTTCATTCTCATACAACAAATCCTAGATTGATCATGCGACATCCACACCCGCTCACCACGAGTCTTCTGATGCTGACCACGCTACTCACCGCTTGTGGTGGGGGTAGTGGTACAGGCGCCTCGACCAATACCGGTACGTCGACGAGTACCAGTACGCCTGCCCCCTTGGTGACCCCAGCACCGACAGTGGATCCATCGCAGACCACTGCGACAGCCACCGTAGCGGCGCAAGCGTATTTGAATGCCGCGCGCAATGAATGTGGGTTCGGCGCCATCACGACTTCAAGCGCCCTCAATTCAGCAGTGGTTGATGCCAATAACTATTATCTCAACCGAGTAGCCGAAAACGATCTGAGTTATGTGCATACTCAAACCGTGGGTAAGACTGGTTTTACCGGTGTCACCCCAGCCCAGCGAGCCAGTTATCGCGGCTATCCCAATGCCAATAGTGCGGGTGGCATGACGGGGACTCCTCGGGTTGCAGAAACCCTCACCACTCAGAGCTTGCCGGCAGGCTATACCTTCCAGAGTTTGAATACAGCCGGCCAAGCCATGGCTCAAAGCCTATTGAATACGGTGTATCACTTGGGGGCCAATATGTTGCCGCTCAGTGACGTGGGAACATCTTTCGTCAAAGCCACCACCGCTGATGGCAGCGAGCAGTTCCGGCTGACCTTCCTGCAAGGGGATTTGACCTTCGTGGATGCAGGCAAAGTAGGCCAAGATCGTGCCAGAACCTATCCCTGCCAAGGTTCCAAAGTCCCCAATGAATTCCGCCCTAATCAGGAAGTCCCGAATCCCGCACCGGATGTTGGCGCTCGTGTAGTGGGTACCCCGATTCTGATTCAAGTGCCACAAGGGGTCACACCTTCAATCATCTCAGCAACGATCAAAAACACCAGAACCGGCCAATTTGTACCGGTTCGTCGCATCCAAAATGGGTGTACCAATCCAATTCCTGGTGATCTAACGGGCTGCTATCAGGGTGAGTCGGGCTTTGATGCTGCCCAAGCATTCTTGCTCCCGATGGACCCGCTGGAAGCTAACATCGTGCATGAGGTGGTGATTAACCTGAACACCTTGCCGCAGATCGTGTTCAGCTTTACACCGATCGGAGCGCTCAATCCAGTTCTGGTTAAAAAATAATCAAGGGTGGTGGAGCATCAGAGTATCCATTCCCTTCAAGGGGCACGCAAACGATAGGACTAATCATGCTTGGTTTGGCCTACTATTTTCAACTGACAGACTCGCAGCTTGCAACTCAACACGAAGCGGTTTATCTCCTGCTAGATCTATATGTACATCCCGTTGTGGGAAAGCTATCGCTATGTTGTGCTTTCTTAGAGTTGCTTCAATCATAAAGCGCAAATCACTAGCAATCTGCCGGCCCGTCATTGAACCATTTAGATCAACCCAATAGTACACACCAAATACCAAGGCATCTGCAGCAAAGTCTTCAAGTAGGATTTCTTTCTTTTGATGCTGGTCGATATGCCCATGCTGCAGAAGAACGTCTTCAAGTAACCGAGCGACCAATCTCACATCACTACCGTACGCCACACCGACTTGCACACTTTGTCTCACAAGACTACTTGAGTAGGTCCAATTCGTGACGTTTTGCTCCAAAAAAGTGCTGTTGGGAACTAGAGTATCAATGCCGTTAATATCGCGCAAAACGGCAGCACGAACACTCATATCAACGATAGTGCCACGTAACCCACCAACTTCTACAGTATCTCCAGGCTTAAATGGGCGCTCTAGGAGCATCATGAGTCCACTAATGAGGTTTTTAAGAAGTGTCTGAGTACCAAAACCTAGACCAATTGCAATGGCACCACCAAGAAATGCAAACGCAGCCAACGGGATACGCACCAAAAGCAAACTATTAATCAATAGAATCAGGAATGAAAATGAAAGCAACCATCGCTTAGTAATCCGAATTGCAACTGGGGACCAGCATGAATGTTGGCGCACTTGCCGCTCAATTAAATTACCAAGCCAGATACACACAGAAAAACCGACAGTCACCAATAGAATTGCAACGATAACCTTGCCAACGGTAACACTTCTTCGAATTGAGATATTTTGTCCATCAACGTTAATATCATCGTTAACATTGAACAACTCAAAACTCCAACTATTTTCAACAAATGACAGCAATGTATCCTGCCATTGCGAATAACGGGCACCAAGGCTTTGGGTTACTTCTTTTCCTGCGAACTCATCAGCCCAGCGACTGAATAGCATCCGATTATGTGTAATCTCTGCTTTAGCTTCTGAATAGCGCGCTTCGCGAGCTTGCCATAGCTGAGCAAGATTTTGGCTATGGGGATCCTTTTCCTGAAATAGCCGAGCTGATTGGCTTTGTGCCACCAATATGGATGATTCAAGATTTTCTTCCAGACCAGATAGATGCTTAATCCAACCTAGAATTTGCTCGTAAACAACGGCGAGTTGATCACGAGCCTCACTTTGACTTATTTCAAATCTTTTCTTCCAGAATGTACTTTCAAGTGTATTTGCTAAAATACTATCAGACAGCAAACCAGCACTAATCGCATTGCTTTCTAGGCGCATCTGCAAAAGGTATTCATCCTGCATTAGCTTATTAAGCTGATGAGAAAGGAGTCTCCTTCTCTCGTCTGCCTGTACTTTATCACTTAATGGATATAGTCTTAATTCTTGCTCCAACTCCTGCCGTCTGGCAATTAAATTACCAAGGCCCAGCTGTAGCTTGTTTTCCTCTCCATTCAATTGCTGTTGCTTAGTTTTAAGTTCTTTCTGGCGTTTAGAAATGCTACTCAATATGCGATCTAAGTCCTGCTTTTCGAATCTAGGTGCGGGGGAGACTTTCAAGAGGCTAGCATTCAATGCATCACGCCATTCGCGCTGTGTTTGCAACTGGGCACGTGTAAATCGTTGTCGAGCATCTTGTGCCGCCAATATTGCGGAATAAGCTTCCTGCTTCAGCTGTGCAATCTGAAGAGCCTGTAGTGCTTGAGTCTTTTTACTGGAATCGGATACATTTTTATCTAGATCTTCTGTTTTCTGACGTAACTCGACCTCACTATTGGTAAGATTGCTTCGATTCTGCTCAAGCTCTTTTTCTTGCATAGTCAAACTTGCAATTAAATTTTTTATTTCATTATCTGCTAATTGAAGTTGACTCCGCCGGTTATCAAGATCTACTATATTATCGACTGGGAATAATGGCTGAGAGATAATAGACTTACGAAGTTCGATTTGCCCAGCAAGTCCGGCAAGTGCAACTTGATTTTGCTGGTATGCATAGATTTGTAGCTCAAGCCAGATACGATTGTCGTTCTGATCGCCACTATCTGATGCATTGAGTCGATCGATAGCCTGCTGAGCTAGGGCGATTTTCTGTGCCAATCGCTGAGGATCATTCTCCGTCATGAGCTTTGTAGGCCCACTTGCGTTTTGACCATCACGCTGAATCTGGGATGGAAACAAAGCATCTAGACCTGCATTGCTATAGAACGACAATAACAATAAAAAAATCAGCACAAAGCGAAGCTGCATAACGTTCTTAGGTTGGTAGATTAGTTAACCCTCATTGTTGTGTAGCTGAGGCCTAGTTGCAAGCAAGTAGACGCCTAAAAATGATTATTTTATCTGTGCATGCTAGTCACCAAGATCCATCTTGATGTAAACCTAATGAAAAGATGATGATCTAAGATGGTTTATAATATTTGGGGGGGCTTCGTACCTCTAATGACACGTTCGAAATTAAAGGAGTCTTTGTGAGTCAATTCGTTGTTACAACCAGTAGCAAATGGGTTACTACTTTACTTAGCTCCATCATCCTCTCGTTCGTGGTTGTTGCCTTTTCCGGCTGTGCAACGCCCCAAAATCGAACCTCTCCTCTTCCGAAGGCTTTAGAGAAGCAAGCTTTTATCCCTGATATACCAGAGGCACGCTACTGGGGAGATCAAACTCCAGATGGGTTTGAACGCTGGAAAAATCTAAGTGATAGTGAATTGGAGTCGAGGTTTTCAGCGATAATGAATCGCCCTCACAATTATCTCGTTGTTTCAGGAGGGGGCGCCGATGGTGCTTTTGGGGCTGGACTTCTGGTCGGTTTATCTGCAGCAGGCAAACGCCCAGAATTTCAGATTGTTACAGGTGTAAGTACTGGAGCACTGATCGCACCTTTTGCTTTCTTAGGCGCTGAATATGATCCTCAATTAAAAGAAATATACACAAGTTACTCATCCAAGGATCTGATAGAAGTCCGAAGCATTTTATCAATTATAAGTGGTGATGCGGCTGCAGATACAGTTCGCTTGAAAACACTCATTAAAAAATACATCAATGATCAAATGATTGAGAAAATTGCGATTGAAGGCCGCAAGGGACGATCATTGTTAGTTGGCACGACGAACCTAGACGCCACGCGTCCGGTGACATGGGACATTACCAAAATAGCGGCTAGTGGCAGCCCAAATGCAAAGGAGCTTATTCACAAAGTGATTCTTGCCTCTGCATCCATCCCTGGGGCTTTCCCACCTGTGCTTATTGATGTCAATGTGGGTACTAGAGTGTACCAGGAGGTTCATGTGGATGGCGGTGTAACTTCACAACTATTTCTGTCTGCACCGGGTTTGAATTGGAAACTAATCGCACAACGACTTAAGGTTGAAGGCACCCCACAGATTTATGTAATAAGGAATTCAAAGTTGACACCGGAGTGGGACAACGTTGGACTTTCTTTAGTTCCAATTCTAAGCAAGTCGATTTCATCACTAATCCGGACCCAGGGAATAGGCGATTTAGCCAAAGTTTATATTCTTTCGCAAAGGGATGGCATCGGCTTCAATTTGTCCTGGATCCCAATGGATTTCAATGAGAAGCCAAACGACTTCTTTGATAGAGAATACATGAAAAAATTATTCTCACTAGGATATGAAAGAGCATTAAATGGAAATGCATGGCAGCATCAGGTCGCCGTAAATCACTTAGATTTACCTGAAAAGTAGTTTTACAAAAAAATTAGAAATAGACTTGAAAGCTATATCGCCACCCAACGACCTATAGCATGCTTTATTTAAGAATGCTCGTGCTGGCCTCATGTGAGGGTGTGCAGAATTTTGTGTAAATCGGCTTCGTTGATTACTGAGGAAGTCGTTCCTCAAACTGGATAGTAAACCGGGTTAGCGC
>CAMFKP010000082.1 GCA_945957385.1 uncultured Aeromonadaceae bacterium | reverse complement strand
GGTAAGCTGCACTTTCGGCCGTTTCGTAATGATCTGCGGAGTCGGATTTACGCCATCTGGGCCTATGATGAGGCCGGAAACGTGCTGTGGAGTTCGCGGGAATTGCCCGAGTTCGCCGCCAAACTGCAGCCGGCATGGCTCGACAAGCCCGGGTTATATGAAATAGAGCACCCGACCCTCCTGCCTGGTTCGCGCGATCAGGAGGGGGTTGAAATTCCCTCATCCAGCGTTCAGCATCACGACGAATTCAGCTACTACGTCCTGGTCAAACACTACCCCGCCCATGGTGATCAACAACCCCTGCGACTGGTACTCATCGATACCACACCACAAGAGCGTGAGGAAAATGCCTTCTTCTGGCACACCTTGCGCAATGTCACCTTGTTGAACTTGTTTATCTTGCTACCGTTAGTGTGGGTGGCGGCGCGTTGGAGCCTATTGCCCATAGCGCGCCTGGCCAGGGCGGTCAGTAAATTAGAAAAAGGCGAAGGGCAACGTCTGGATTTTATTCCTCCCGCTGAACTCAGCCGTCTCGTTAACAACCTCAACCTGCTACTTCAACAACAGCGACGACAGCTGGAGCGCTACCGGCATTCACTGGGTGATTTGGCGCACAGCATCAAGACGCCTCTGGCGGTACTCCAGACCAGCTTTCACTCCTTGCGCGGGCACCCGGAGCGGATGCGCGAGCAAGAGCCGCTGCTGCTCGAGCAGATCAGCCGGATTGATCAACAGATCGGCTATTACTTGCGCCGTGCCACCGCCAGTCGCGATCTCGGGCTGATCCGCCAGCAGCATGAATTGAAAAACCTGATCGCTCCGTTATGCAGCGCGTTGCAAAAAGTCTATGACCGCAAGGGGGTCGTATTGACCTTGAGCTGCCCTGAGGACTTGTTTTTTTACGGTGACCGCAACGATTTTCAGGAAATGGTGGGCAACGTCATAGAGAACGCCTGCAAATATTGTCTGGAATATGTCCAAGTGCGCTGTACCCAGGCTGACAATATGCTCGTCATCCAGATTGAGGACGATGGCCCTGGCGTCCCAGACAACCGCCGCCAACAGATATTACAACGCGGCGTCCGCATCGACACGCTCAAGCCAGGACAAGGCATAGGGTTGGCAGTAGTCTGCGATATTTTGGAGTCCTATGAAGGACAAATGCTGATTGATGTCAGTGAACTTGGTGGCGCGCGTTTTACATTGTGTTTCAAATTAACATCGCGACCGCATGGTAAAAAAGACCGGACCTGATTGAATCGAACCCTCGCGCGAGGCTGGTTTCACATTCATGCTCCGGGAAACAGACAATACAAGGAGAGAGCATGATCAACAGGGATACACGGCGTCGAGCCGGTGTCATTGGCACCAACTGGGGTCGGGTGCATGTGGCGGGATTACGCAAGGCCGGATGTGACGTCACGGCCATGATGGCCCACGATGCCGATGTGGTCGCTCGCATCGCCGCTGAGGAGCACATTCCTCACAGCGGAACCAATCTGCACGTGCTGACTGATTGTGACTTGGTCACGATCGCAACTCCCACGGCGAGTCACCTTGGCTATCTGCAGGCGTTGGCGGATCGTCCCGTCATCTGCGAAAAACCGCTCGGCCTGACACCCGATAATGTCATGGCCTTTGATGCACTCACAGCCCAGCAGCATTTCATCAGCTATCCCTTTGCTTTTTTGCAGGCTGCAGAGGCACTCAGAGAGCAGATTCACCGCGGTGAGCTGGGAGAGCTGACCCGCTTATGTCTGGTGGTCGGCGTTAACCTGCCCTACCCCAAGAGCCCGGTCGAGTGGTTTGCTGAAGATGTCGTGCACCCGTTTTCACTGCTCTACACCCTGTTCGACGAGTTCGAGTTTCAATCGGTTCGCTTGGCGGAAGGCAACAATATGACAGTGCAATACCGGTGTCAGGGGGCATTGTTTGATATTCTGCTGTGTGATTGGCCGGTGCCGGGACTGCATTTCGATTTAACGGTGATCGGTCGCCGCAATGCCTATCAGCTCAGAGGCGGCTTCCGTCCTGAGCGCGGTTGGTGGTTTGACCCCCTACTTGCTGACGGCATCGCCATCACGCCAGGTGAACCCGTGACGGAAAATCCATGGATGGAGGCCAACTATCGGGTGGTGGCAGCGGTGACGGCCTGCCTGGATGGCAACGGACAGGATCCTCGGCTATTTGATATCAGTCGCGCCCGGGCGATGGAAAAGCTATTTTTGCCACTCTGGCAAGCCGACCGCAGTAGCGCATCATCCTCTGCCGACGCGCCCCAGACCCTTCACTGGGCTCTGGCTCCGGATACCCCCACCCGCTGATAGCGCAAGTAGCCGGCACTGCTGTCCGGTCCGAGATAGTGATACAGACGATCCCCGTTCACCTGCAGGTAACGGGTATCGTTAAAATGTTTCATGATGTCGCGAGCCGCATTGCCCTGACAGTCAGGCTGGTTATTGTGCACAGGCTGACTCAAATGCAATACATACACATTGCCGGCCTGCTGCAGACTCATACGACTGTGAAAAGAAAATTGAGAGTCCAGTGGCTGACCAGTACTGATGTCAACGCTGTCCGGGTTGATTGACAATCGGGAGTGCCGACAGGCAGGCGGCACATTGACCGAGGCACCAACTAACTGCCACTCGCCAAAGACGGCATTAGGCTTGAGTGCCTGTTCGGCGGCCTGGCTCGCCCCCATCAGCATGCAGACACTGAACAGTGCCATGTACCCCGCATTCAACTTCATCCAGCATCCCATCCATGATTGATGGCTGATTAGAGTAGGAAAACCAATAAAAGTTCCGCAGTGTTTACTAAATTAGAGCAGCGACGAAAAAATAGTCACATAGCCGCACGCAATTGAATCTGATTAGAAAATTTTATTGAAGAAATACTCAAGAAAACGGTTCCTTTTCTTTCGCTGCTGTTTGTATAACCACCAGATGCAGTACCATGGCCCCATTACGACATCACTGGAATCGAGTTGTTTATGGCCAACACTTGGACGATTACACCCGGACACTGCCGTCAACTTGGCGCAGTGCTTGAACACGATGGTGTCAACTTTGCTATCTGGGGCCGGTTTGCCAAAGAGATGGAGTTGTTGCTGTTTTCCAACCCGGAAGATACCCGCCCCGAGATCATTCGTCTCACTGCACCGCAGCATCGCTCAGGCTACTACTGGCATGTTCACGTCAAAGGGTTAAAGGAGGGGCAAGTCTATGGCTGGCGGATACCATCCCTTCTGCTGACGATGCCAGGCAATCGCTGGGATCCGGAGAAAGTACTCCTCGACCCCTATGCCAAACGGATTGTTCTGCCTGATAACTACGATCGTCAACGCGCCGCCCGGCCGGGAAGTAACCTGCGCTGCTGCGCCAAGAGCGTCGTCATCGACATGAGCCACTATGACTGGGAGCAGGACAAGCCGCCACGGCACCCGATGTCTACGTCCATCGTCTATGAGATGCACGTTGGCGGATTTACCAAGGATCCCAGTTCTGGACTACCAGATGACAAACGGGGCACTTATGCCGGGCTCATCGACAAGATCCCCTATCTGCAGGAACTCGGTGTCACCGCAGTAGAGTTGTTGCCGGTATTCCAGTTTGATCCGCAAGATGCCCGGCCAGGGAAAAGTAATTATTGGGGCTATAGCCCAATCGGTTTTTTTGCACCCCACGCTGAATACGCCAGCGATCAAAGTTTGACCGGCGTAATCAACGAATTCCGCGATATGGTCAAGGCACTGCATAAGGCAAATATCGAGGTCATTCTGGATGTGGTCTACAACCATACTGCTGAGGGTGACGATAATGGCCCAACACTCTGTTATCGCGGCATCGACAATTCGGCCTACTACATCCTGGATGAGACGCGTAATTTCAATACTAATTACTCAGGATGCGGCAATACACTCAATGCCTCGCATCCGATGACCAAGCGCATGATCACCGACAGCCTACGTTTTTGGAAAGAGGAGATGCACATCGATGGTTTTCGCTTCGATCTGGCCGCGATCCTCTCGCGTGACAAATACGGTCATCCGCTAAATGACCCCCCGACCCTGCTGGCCATCGACAGCGATTACAACCTCGCCGATACCAAGATATTTGCCGAAGCCTGGGATGCCGGTGGTCTATATCAAGTCGGGCGCATGGCGGGTGCACGCTGGCGTGAATGGAATGGTCATTTCCGCGATGACGTACGCTCCTTCATTCGCGGTGAGAATGGCATGGTTTCGCGACTTGCCAGCCGCTTGATCGGAAGCCCGGATATCTACACAACCCCGTATACGGATCCGCATAAGAGTATGAACTTCGTAACCTGCCATGATGGCTTTACGTTGTGGGATCTGGTCAGTTACGACCACAAGCATAACCTGGACAATGGCGAGGATAACCGCGACGGTACGGATGATAACCGCAGCTGGAACCACGGTGTCGAAGGTGCGACCGATGATCGGCAGATTAACCAGTTACGTCTGCGTCAAGCAAAGAATCTGATGCTGCTGAATCTGATGTCGGTCGGCACGCCAATGTTGCTGATGGGAGATGAACGACTGCGAACCCAGCACGGCAACAATAACGCCTATTGCCAGGACAACCCCATCAGCTGGATGAATTGGCAACGGGATCAGAAAGGAGCGGAGATGTTTCGCTTCACCCGCGAGCTACTGAGTTACCGCGCGATGCGTTCAGACAGCATTCCAGAACTCATTAGCCTCACGGAAGCGCTGGAGAAAGCCGAGATCTGTTGGCATGGTGTCAAACCCTATTCTCCCGATTGGGGTGCCGACTCCCACAGTCTGGGATTGACGGTCTACTCAGTTGGCCATCATGCCGACTACTATGCCTTCTTCAATGCCTATTGGGACGATCTGGATGTCGAGCTACCCGTGCCGCCAAACAATCTGCAAGGTAGCTGGCTGCGGCTGATCGACACCGGATTGCCAGCCCCCGACGATATCAACTCGCACGGCCGGGCTCTTTGCCGGGTTGGTCGAAGTTATCGCGTAAAATCACGCTCAATCATCATTCTGGTCTGCGCCGCTGAGGATTGATCGATGTCAAGGCGTTGTCATGCGACAACGCCTTGTTCACTGGCACGGCTTGTTGTTCATCCCAAAAACCGCTCCAATAGACACCGCCTTTTTACTGTTGCGAATCCCTCACCATGTTAGCCTTGATACTTGCCGCCAGTCTCAGCAATCCCTGGGCCCTACAGACCAGCCGCGCCCCAGGCGCTCCAGATGCCATCGGTGCTTACAGTGCCGGTTGCCTGCAAGGCAGTATGCCAATACCGGCCGATGCCCCAACTTATCAGTTGCTACGCCCGCAGAATCACCGCCATTTTGGTCACCCGAACCTGATTCACTATCTGCAACATCTGGTCACCTCAGCCCATAACGCTGGCCTGCCACCGCTGCTGATTGGAGATATGGCCATGGTCAAAGGTGGCCCGTTCACCAGTGGCCACCGGAGTCATCAATCTGGGCTTGATGCCGATCTCTGGTTTCGCTTTGCCCAACCCCGGCTCTCCAGCAGTGCGTTGCGTAACCCGCAACCACTGGATATGGTGGCGGCGAATAACCGAGAGGTCAGTAAGTCATTCACCCGTAAGCAGGCGCTGTTATTGCAACTTGCCGCCTCGGCCCCGGAGGTAGAACGCATTTTTGTGCATCCTGCGATCAAACAGGCGTTATGTGTTCAGACCCGGGGCGATCGACAGTGGCTACGCAAGATCCGCCCCTGGTTTGGTCATCGCGCGCATTTTCATGTCCGGCTGAACTGCCCAAGCGGTTCACATGACTGTCAGAGTCAAAAGCCGATCCCCTACGGCGATGGCTGTGGTAGCGAGCTGCAAAGCTGGTTTCAGGGACCAACAGAGGTCACCGCCAATCCTAAACCCAACCCGCAACCAGAGTTACCGGACCGTTGCATGCAACTGCTGAATCACGCCTCCTGATTAAGGCGAAAACGCGCCAGTTCCTGATCGATTTGGCCTGCAATACGGTCGAGCATTACCGTCTGCAGATGGCTATCTTCTACTACCTGGCGGGTATGCTCCGCCAGCTGTGCCACGTCATCAATTTGCTGACTGATTTGCTGGGCTACGGCGGTTTGCTGAGCGACCGCCTGATCAATCTGGCCAATTACCGCCGACAAATCATCAAGATTGGCAAACAGATTAGCCATCGCCTGACCCGCGCCTTGCATCAAGCCCACAGTTTCGGCCGTACGTTGACTGCTGGCACTCATGCGTTCTACCGCATGACCGGCATTCTGTTGCAACTGCACAATCATCTGCTGTATTTCCTCAACCGCCTGCTGGCTACGGCTAGCCAGTAGACGTACCTCGTCAGCTACGACAGCAAATCCTCGCCCTTGATCTCCGGCGCGAGCGGCTTCTATCGCCGCATTTAACGCCAGCAGATTAGTCTGTTCCGCGATGGCGCGAATCGTGTCGAGAATAGAGCCAATCTGCTGGCTACTGTGAGCGAGCACAGCAATATCCTGTTGTGTCACTGCAACATCACTACTTAACTGCTGAATTGCCTGATTGGCTGCCATCATGATGCGCTGGTTCTCCGCCCCCAGCTCTCGAACCGAAAGCGTATTGGCCGTGGCATTACGACTATGGCTGGCGACTTCCAAGCTGCTTTGTGCCATTTCGGTAATCGCCGTAGCAATCATATCCGTATGCTGGTGGGTCTTTTGCGCCTGTCGCTGACCATTTGCACTTTGTTCATCAACGTGGCGGGCGATCTCGCTGGCCTCAGCGGCATGCCCCCGGATCTCGGCTAACAGTCGCACCATAGCGGCAAGCAGCCGATTCACCGCCAAACTGATGTGTGCCAGCTCATCCTGCCCGATGACCTCAACGCGTACCGACAAATCATTTTGTTCAGCCGCCGTTGCCAAGGTCTGCTCAATCCGCCCAACACGCTGCCGGGTAAAACGAATTATCAGCACATTGAGCAGCACCAAAAACAGGGTTGATAACACGGCCAGAGTCACGGCAGTACGGACCACCCAACGCTCCGTGGTCACGGTTTGCTCGGCATGCTGAGCCATCTGCGTCGAAAGCTCATTTGCGGTGGCCTTTATCGCGTTGATGCGCTCGGACGCCAGAGCAAACCAAGCATCCGCTTGGCCGAGCCCGGCGAAAGGGCCCGCCCCCAGTTGCTGCAACGAGGCGAGTCGTTGTTCTACCTGTTGCCAGTGGCCATCCTGCTGCCAACGGCTTAATGCTGCCATCACGGGCGGCAACGCTTGCTCGCGCAGTGCCGCCAACAATTGAGCCTCCTGCTGGCGCAACATCATCAGCAGGGCTTGTTCACTTGCCTCCGCTCGATCCGCAGCCAACAAGCCGTTAACCAGTCCACGCTGTTGGGCCGCCAGCTCCTTGAGAATCAGAAGACGGGCAATCGCAATGCCCTGCTGCCGCACATCGGTATCCGGCAACAGGTTCACTAGCTCGGTGATCTGATTCAACGCCGAACGGTTGATTTGGCTATAGCCGTCAAACACCCCTAGCTTGTTCAACTGATCTACCCGTTGGCGCAGCATAGTGCGCTCGGCAAACAGCCGAGCCAGTCGTTGCGATTCATCACGACCCCGTTGCTCTTGCTGCAATGCCGCCAAGGTACGATCACTGTCAGCGCGCGCCTGTTGTAATTCGCGGCTGAATTTCTGCCCATGACTAGCCAGAAACCCCATGCTGATCCCCCGCTCCACCGCATTGGCATCTACGGCATGATCGAGCGTGGCGACATGTTCAACCAGCGAGAGCGTCATTTCACTCTGCGCCACCGCAACAATGCGACCATGAATCAAAAACGCGCCGACCAGCAGTGCATAGAGAATGGGGCCAGTGCTGATCACCACCAGCAGTGTGGTCAGGCGAAACCGACTGAGGATCCGGTACATGGCAACTCCAGAGAAACTTTGGTGTATTCCTGATCCAGCTTAGCCAAATGGAACAAAGACGCGGCCAATGCCGAGCAAAAGTTACGGCTGCACGAGCTACTTCTCATCCTGAGCAGCAAAAGATTCTCTCGGCGACACTGGCTAGTAAAATGGAGCCATTCAAAACAAGCCTCATTTAGAGCTTAGACTCTGAAATGACAACGCTTGTCAGAGGATGACACCCGGTTTTGAAACAGGACCAACAATATGCATTTTCAGGGCAGAGTTACCGACTGGAGCCAGGAACGTGGCTATGGCTTCATAGAACCCCATGGCGTGACACAACGTGTGTATCTGCATATCAATGCTTTCAGCTCGCTTTCCAGATCACCACAAGATGGCGATATCGTCGTCTATCAGGCCGACATCGATACCATACATAGACCGGAAGCCCGGGAAGCATGGTTACTGGATGACTGGAAACAGCGTAAGGCCGTTCAACGCAGTAGCGTGCTGCCGCCAGCGCTACTGTGTAGTGGCTGGTTCGTGCTGTTATGGTTGGGGATCCAGTACGATCGCCTGCCTGTACTGTTACCCATGCTTTACCTGTTAGCCAGCTTGCTGACACTGTTCTCGCTGCCTGGCAAGGAGAGTGCGGCGTTGGATCCGCAATTGAACAAGTTACAAAAATGGCTGCCTGCGCTGACCTTGCTCGGTGGCTGGCCAGGCATTCTCTACGCCCGTTACCGGCAGCTGCAGGGTGAACGCCAGCCATTGGGCTGGCTCGGTTGGCTGGTCAGCCTCAACGTCCTCGCCACCAGTCTGCTGGCATTTGCCCGTTAGACGCCTTCGCCCTGCTTAGCGCCTCAGCCCGGCATCACCGGGCTGAGGCGTTTTACTGTCGGCTCGCCACTCAGGCCGGCTGAGCATCCGGCTCCTGATCATCGGCATCGCGGAGCGCGAAGAAGGCGCGCGTCTCGTCGATGATCACCTGTCGCAATCCAATCAGACCAATCAGGTTAGGTACCGCCATCAAACCATTGACGATATCCGCCAGCAGCCAGATCAGATCCAGATGCAAAAAAGCACCACTGGCCACCAGCACCAGATAGATCAGGCGATAGGGTTTGATCGCTTTGACCCCCAGCAGGTATTCGGCACAACGCTCACCGTAGTAGTTCCAGCCCAAAATGGTGGTAAAGGCAAAAAATAGCAGGCCGATGCTGACCAGATAGATACCGACATGGGGATTGATGCCGTGGGAGAACGCCAGGCTGGTCATCGCAGCGCCGCTCTCGGCACTGCTCCAGGCGCCAGTCACCACCAATACCAATCCGGTCATGGTGCAGATCACTATGGTGTCGAAGAAGGTTCCCGTCATCGACACCAACCCCTGTTCGACACAGGAGTCGGTCTTGGCGGCTGCCGCGGCAATCGGCGCCGAGCCCAGACCGGATTCGTTAGAAAACACCCCGCGCGCCACGCCGGACTGGATTGCCAGCATGATACCGGCGCCGACAAATCCGCCGGTGGCGGCCGTGCCGGAGAAGGCACTGCTGATCACCAACCCCAGAGCGGCCGGTAAATCGGCCAGATTGGCACCCAGCACCACCAGGCACGAAACGATATAGAACAGCGCCATAAACGGCACGACCTTGGTCGAAACACTGGCGATTGAGCTGAGCCCGCCGAGCGTGACCAAGGCCACCAGCAGCGTCAGCACGACGGCGGTCACTTCACGAGGCACCGCAAAGGAGATCGTCATCGCATCGCTAATGGCATTCACCTGTGGAAAAGTGCCGATACCAAAGAAAGCGACACCAACACCGAACAGCGCAAACAGCTTGGCCAACGTTGGTGAACCCAGCCCGCGCTCCAGGTAGTGCATCGGGCCTCCGGCCATCTGACCATTGGCATCCTGCACCCGGTATTTCACCGCCAGCAGACACTCGGCATATTTGGTCGCCATGCCAAATAGCGCCGCCATCCACATCCAGAACAGGGCACCTGGTCCCCCTAGCTTGATGGCGGTAGCAACACCGACAATGTTACCGGTGCCGATCGTGGCCGACAGCGCCGTGCACAGGGCGCCGAAGCTGGAGACATCCCCCGCCTTGCCCTGCCCTTGATCGCGCCCGAACACCAAGCGCAACGCTAACGGCAAACGAATGATCTGCAGCAGACCCAGGCGGATCGTCAGGTAGAGGCCGGTACCCACCAGCAGCAGTAGCAAGGGCGGCCCCCAGACCAGGGAGTCCAACGTTTGTAGAATGGATTGCAGTGATGACATGTGTCCTCCTTAAACAAAAAAATTAAGGAGGAGAAGGATGATCTTCCCATATACAGCGGTCGCACAGCGGCGATCGGATCGTGCGGGCAAGCCCGGGTACAACCATCCCATCCCCTCTGTCCTTTTGCCTGAGAGTTTCCGGCTGTCAGGGTGACAACCTTGCTCCTTCGGCGCCCGATTCAACGGGTCTCTCCAGAGTATCGTCCAGTGGCAGTCCACACCGGTTTCCCGGAACCTGAAAGATTTACTTCTTCGGTGGATGGTGACCCATCGCTCTCCTGCCACCTTCATCCGAACTGTTTGGATTAGGCAGCAGCATAATAGTCCGTAATCAATGCCATTGACACCGTTTTATGACCACACCGTTGCACCACCTGCCTCATCCGGTGCTGGCAATGACGCGGCCAGCGTTATGCGTCACGCCTGACGTGGTGCGTGATGCCGGCGTCAAACCGCAGGCTCGGCCGACACAACGCCCTCGACAACGCGCGCGCGGCACCAGCGACAGGCGAAGCAACAGCCGATAGCGGGTGTATTGCAAACCCCAGGCGGCCCACGCAGACAAACTGCGCAATAACGGCGCGCTTTGTCGACAGTTCTGCTATGCTGCGCGCCCCTGTTTTGGCCCTGCGAGAGACTGCCGTGAACCATACCGATTTTTCCCAACTGGGGTTGCCTGCGGCCCTGCAAGACAACCTCGACAGCCTCGGCTATCAGCAGATGACGCCAATCCAGGCACAAAGCCTGCCATTGGTGCTGGCCGGTAAGGATCTGATTGCCAAGGCCAAAACCGGCAGTGGCAAAACCGCCGCTTTTGGTCTTGGGCTACTGGCTGCACTGGACGTCAGTCGTCTGGAAGTGCAAGCACTGGTGCTCTGCCCCACCCGCGAGCTGGCCGACCAGGTGGCCACCGAGATCCGCCGTCTGGCACGCTGCCTGCCAAACGTCAAATTGGTGACCCTGTGTGGTGGCGTCCCGACCGCACCTCAATCCGCCACCCTCGGCTTTGGCGCTCACATCGCCGTCGGTACACCGGGCCGGATACTCAAGCACCTGGAGCAGGGAACGCTGCGGCTTGAAAGCCTGCGCACTCTGGTGCTGGACGAAGCTGACCGCATGCTTGACATGGGTTTTGGTGAGGACATCCACCAGGTGATCCGCTTTGCGCCGCGCGAACGACAAACCTTGCTGTTCTCTGCCACCTATCCCGAAGGCATTGCCAACATGAGCCGCGGTGTGCAGCGCCAGCCGGTCGAGGTCAGTGTCGAAGCGCTGCATCAAGAGACCGCGATTGCCCAGCAATTATTCGAGAGTGCACCCGGTCAACGCCCCGAGGCGCTGGCGCGTCTGCTAAGCCACTTCCAGCCCAGCTCCTGCGTGGTGTTCTGCAATACCAAGCGCGCCTGCAACGAGGTGACCGACTACCTGATCGGCCGCGGTTTCTCGGCGTTGGCACTCAATGGCGATCTGGAACAGCGCGACCGCGATCAGGTGCTGGTGCGCTTTGCCAACGGCAGCGCAGCCATTCTGGTGGCCACCGATGTGGCCGCGCGGGGTCTGGATATCAAGGAGCTCGGTGCCGTGATCAACTACGAGTTGACCTATGATCCGGAAGTACATGTGCACCGCATCGGGCGGACCGGCCGCGCCGGTCAGCAAGGGTTGGCGTTGAGCCTGTATCAGGCTAACGAGGCCCAGCGCGTCACCGTGATCGAAGAGTACCTGGGCAGCACGCTGCCACAGGGCGATCTGAACAGTCTGGAAGCCAGCCTGCGTCCGGTACTGCCTGAGTATGCCACCCTGTCAATCGGCGGCGGCCGCAAGGACAAGTTACGCCCGGGGGATATCCTCGGCGCCTTGACCGGCGACGGCGGCTTAAGCGGCGATCAGGTGGGCAAGATCCAGGTGCAGGATCAGTTTGCCTACGTTGCGGTGCGTCGCAGTCAGGCCAAGGCCGCACTCAAACGCCTGAACGACGGCAAGATCAAGGGCCGCAGCTACCGCGTGCGTCTGCTGGGCTAAGCCAACACGCCGCGGCGTCTTCGCCGGTTGACGGCCACCGCCCTGAACCTGTCGGGGCGGTGATGCCGGCGTCAGTTCCTTGCCTCGACGTTGCGGCTATCGTGAACAGGTGGGGGCGCAATCGCCCTTGCCGTCACACCAGAGGCGTTGACAACGCGATGCTGAGGTTAGCCGGCGCGATGCCGGCTTGACTCAGCAGCTAGAAAGAGTCCGTTAAAAAGGGGCCATCGCGGATAAAACGCCCGGAGAGCCATGCTGTTGACCACAGGGGTGATCGGCGTTTAAAAACTCACGGCCAATCCCATGGAATAACCAGACGTATTTTCGCCAAACATATATCTGGCTACCAATCTGGTTCTGGATATCAGAATGTCATATTTACTACTGTCTATTTCCAGGCCGACGCCAAGAGAATTAAGCGCGTCAAATCCGAGCATGCCGCGCTGGGTCCCAAAATATTCAGTGCGCGCGCCCTCAAGTACATAGCGCAATGGGCGCGACAAAAATTCAACCCCGGTTGGAGCTCGGCGCCGCAGATAAATATTCAAGTTTTCAGCATCGGCCTTCCCAGTCACACCGCCATCCGTACTGCCAAAGCTCTGCAGATGAATATACGAATAGCGAAGTTCAGCATCAATATCCTGCTTTGCGGAAAATAGTTCATAATCCAGCATCAATGAACCACCGAGCCCTGCCGTATTAAGGCGGCCATTATCCAGAAAGCGGTTATCGTTGGCGCGATATTGATCGAATATCCAGTCGGCGATGCGTAAATCACTGGCCACCGTACCCAGGGAAACATTAACAATCGGACGCAACGCCCAATGCGGATAAATATAAAAATCCCAACCGATACCACCGGACAGCGACAAGGTATTCCAGCGCGTCGGTATCTCGATGGCACTGCCTTCGTGGTCTATTAAGTAGCTGGGATCATAACGGCAAAAGCCGATATTCCCCTCCAGGTAGATCGGATATTTATCGTCGAGCGTGGCCCCGCCACCCAATTGCGAAAGCAACAGATCAGACTTGCCCGAGCTCTTGTCATTGATGCTCAGATTACTCGCCGTGATATCCGGGGTAACGGTAAAGGTCATCATCGCAATGGCCGCATTGGCCTGCTTTTGCAATAAGGATTCGCCTGCCACAGCGAGCTGGGGCAACAGCATCAGTAAACCAAGCTGGAGTAGATGTAATCGCGATGGCATGGCGCTGCGCCCCCTCATCGACATGGGTTGAAATGGGCTCAATCAGCAGACGACAGGCCCAACCACAAGGATGAATATACATCAAATCCGAGTGCAGCCGCCTAGCGCGCCGCCACACATTTCAAGCTGCCGCTACGCGGCAGTGCCTGAACAAAGCCCGAATGAGCGAGATATTAACGCCCCCTCATCAGCGGCATAAATCAACGTCCAGTTACACGCCCCTGGTTGATATTATTATCCCGAGCGCGATTATTCCGCCCGGGCAATAAAAATATCAACATGCTAACCGGGTGAAATCAGTTCATAGCAATCAATTTAATCTATTCATCACTGACCACAAAAAACATACCATCTGTACGCAGATTAATATGCCATCAACTATTAACCATTAAGCAATTAAGTAATTAAGTAAGTATTAAGTAATTAAGTAATTAAGTAATTAAGTAATTAAGTAATTAAGTAAGTATTAAGTAATTAAGTAATTAAGTAAGTATTAAGTATTAAGTATTAAGTATTAAGTATTAAGTATTAAGTATTAAGTATTAAGTA
>CAMFKP010000081.1 GCA_945957385.1 uncultured Aeromonadaceae bacterium | reverse complement strand
CAGGTAGACTACACCACTTTTGTCCGCGAAGTGTCTCAGGAGCAGATCCGTGAGGTGCGCATTGATGGCAAGACGATAAATGGCGTCAAGCGTAACGGTGATAAGTTCACCACCATTATTCCTATGCCTGATGGCAAGCTCATTGACGACTTGTTGAAATATAACGTCAAAGTTGTTGGTGAAAAACCAGAAGAGCCGAGTTTACTTGGTTCTATCTTTATCTCCTGGTTCCCTATGTTACTGCTGATTGGCGTATGGATTTTCTTCATGCGACAAATGCAAGGTGGCGGTGGGAAAGGAGCGATGTCTTTTGGTAAAAGTCGCGCACGACTGATGGGTGAAGACCAGATCAAGACAACTTTCGTGGATGTTGCAGGCTGCGACGAGGCAAAGGAAGAAGTCAAAGAGCTGGTTGATTACCTTAAAGATCCTACTCGTTTCCAAAAGCTGGGCGGCAAGATCCCCAAGGGGATTTTGATGGTCGGCCAACCAGGAACCGGTAAAACACTGCTGGCCAAAGCTATTGCTGGCGAAGCAAAAGTACCTTTCTTCTCCATTTCAGGTTCGGATTTTGTTGAAATGTTTGTCGGGGTCGGTGCTTCGCGTGTCCGGGATATGTTTGAGCAAGCCAAAAAATCGGCCCCCTGCATTATTTTCATTGATGAAATTGATGCTGTCGGCCGGCAACGTGGTGCTGGATTAGGCGGCGGGCATGATGAGCGTGAGCAGACGTTGAACCAGATGCTGGTTGAAATGGATGGTTTTGAAGGCCATGAAGCGGTGATTGTCATCGCGGCCACTAACCGCCCAGATGTTTTGGACCCGGCCTTGTTACGTCCCGGCCGGTTTGATCGTCAGGTCGTGGTTGGCCTGCCTGATGTGCGAGGTCGTGAGCAGATCCTCAAGGTGCATATGCGAAAAGTACCTTTGGGAGATGATGTTGACGCCTCGGTTATTGCCCGTGGTACCCCTGGCTTCTCTGGCGCTGACTTGGCAAATTTAGTCAATGAAGCCGCCTTATTTGCAGCCCGAGGTAACAAGCGACTGGTTGGTATGTTGGAGTTTGAACGCGCCAAAGACAAAATCATGATGGGCGCTGAACGCAAGTCGATGGTGATGTCTGAAAGTGAGAAGGAGATGACAGCCTATCACGAGGCGGGGCATGCCATTGTTGGTCGTATGGTTCCTGAGCACGATCCCGTCTACAAGGTGTCTATCATTCCGCGTGGTCGCGCGCTCGGTGTTACCATGTACCTTCCCGAGCAGGATCGATGGAGTCATTCTAAACAGTATCTTGAGTCAATGATTTCCAGCCTCTATGGTGGCCGTATTGCCGAAGAAGTCATTTATGGTCGCGATCGAATGACGACAGGTGCCTCAAACGACATTGAGCGAGCTACAGATATTGCTCGAAAAATGGTCACTCAGTGGGGGATGTCTGAACAGATGGGGCCCATGCTGTATGCTGAAGAGGATGGTGAAGTCTTTCTTGGCCGCTCTGTAGCGAAAGCAAAACACATGTCTGATGATACTGCTCGTGCGATAGATGCTGAGGTGCGTCACGTTATTTCCCGTAACTATGACCGAGCCAAGCATATCCTAATGGAAAATATGGATATTCTTCATGCGATGAAAGATGCGCTTATGAAGTATGAAACCATCGATGCGAATCAGATTGATGATTTGATGGCCCGTCGTGAGGTTCGTCCGCCGGTAGATCACAATGGTGGTACTGCGGTGGAGTCCGCGTCCAATTCCGCTGTGCTGGATGAAAGCAAAGATGCTCCTGCACATGAAGCAGCAGAGTCATCAGCAACGGATAACAGCGACGCATCTCCACAATAAATTGGTAACATGTAAATTCAGACCCCGGGCGTGCCCGGGGTTTTGTTTTGGAGTCGAAAATGCACTTACAAAGTCGAGGGCGGTGTCTCAGCCTTGAACTGCCGCAGGTTATGGGTATTTTGAATACCACTCCGGATTCATTCTCTGATGGTGCTCGTTATCAGCACCTAGATGCAGCACTGCATCATGCTGCAGACATGGTTGCCAGCGGCGCGGCGTTGATCGACATAGGAGGTGAATCAACGCGCCCCGGTGCAGCGGAGGTATCGGAGCAAGAGGAATTAGATCGTGTCATTCCAGTAGTAGAGCGTATTTCTCGAGAGCTGGATGTATGGGTTTCAGTTGACACATCCAAGGCCGCTGTGATGCGTGAATCTATAGCAGCAGGGGCCCACCTGATAAATGACATTCGGGCTTTGCAGGAACCCCAAACGCTTGCAGCTATTGCGGAGGCCAGAATTCCTGTCTGTTTGATGCATATGCAAGGTGAACCTCGAACCATGCAGCAAGCACCGCACTATGTTGATCTCATTGGCGAGATAGATGAATTTTTTGCCCAACGAATTGAGGCGTGTCTGGCTGCAGGAATAACCCGAGATCAACTGCTTCTCGACCCTGGCTATGGTTTTGGTAAGACAATGAACCAAAACTATCAATTACTAGGTGAATTATCGCATTTTCATAAGTATGGGTTGCCACTTCTGGTGGGGATGTCCAGAAAATCGATGATTGGCCATCTGCTGGATCGTCCTGTGGACGCGCGTTTGGCTGGTAGCCTTGGCGCCGCATTATTTGCTGTTGCACAAGGCGCGCACATTATTCGCGTGCATGACGTCAAGGAAACAGTCGACGCTGTGAAGGTATTCTGTCACGCACAACAATTTTCATCAGAGAAGTAACACGATGAGTAGAAAGTATTTTGGTACGGACGGTGTTCGGGGTTTGGTTGGTCAATCACCGATAACACCTGATTTTGTAATGCGCCTAGGATGGGCTGCAGGTAAGGTTCTTGCCAGACAAGGCACTCGTAAAGTTTTAATCGGTAAAGATACTCGTATTTCGGGATATATGCTGGAGTCTGCCATGGAGGCTGGGCTCTCCGCCGCAGGGATCCAGGCTGTATTGTTAGGCCCAATGCCTACCCCTGCTGTGGCATATCTGACTCGGGCTTTTCGCGCAGAAGCGGGGGTGGTCATTAGCGCCTCCCACAATCCTTATTATGACAATGGCATCAAGTTTTTCTCGCAAGATGGTACTAAGTTACCCGATGACGTTGAGCTTGAAATCGAACGTCAATTAGATATGCCATTTGAGTGTGTTGAGTCTGCGAAACTAGGGAAGGCAACGCGTATTGATGATGCTCCTGGTCGTTATATTGAATACTGTAAAAGTGCCTTTCCTGGTGAGTTAAGCTTGGATGGGCTCAAGATAGTGTTGGATTGTGCTCATGGCGCTACTTACCACATTGCGCCTTCTGTCTTTCGAGAGTTGGGTGCTGAAGTTGTAGTCATGGGGTGTGCACCGAACGGTTTAAACATTAATGACCAAGTCGGTTCTACCCATCCTGATGCTCTAATGCGACGCGTCTGTGAAGAGAGCGCGGATCTAGGTATTGCGTTTGATGGTGATGGCGACCGCGTCATGATGGTTGATGGCGAGGGTAACCTGATTGATGGTGATGAAATTCTTTTCATGATCGCTTGTGATCAACAATCTCGTGGCAAACTTGTTGGCGGTGTCGTTGGAACACAAATGACAAATTTAGCCATGGAACTGGCGTTACAGTCGTTAGGGATACCGTTTGCCCGCGCTAATGTCGGTGATCGTTACGTGATGGAGATGCTGAAAGAGCTAGGCTGGCGTCTGGGAGGGGAAAACTCCGGACATGTCATTTGCCTCGATCATGCAACGACCGGTGATGGTATTGTTGCGTCCTTACAAGTGCTTCAAGCTATGGTCCGAGCCCAAACAGGCTTGTCAACGCTTCGTCGAAACTTACGCCTGTTTCCACAGCGCCTGGTGAATGTCCGTTTTGTCGGCGGTGTCGACCCCCTTCAGCAACCCGCCGTGTTGAAAGCGGTGGCAGATGCGGAGGATAGGCTTGCCGGGAGAGGCCGTGTATTGTTACGCAAGTCTGGTACTGAACCACTAATACGGGTCATGGTAGAGGGCGAAGAGGCCGAATTGGTCTCGTCATTGGCTGAAGAAATCGCTCATCGGGTGCGTGAGTGTTGATTGCAAACTTATCTCGGTGCCTGTTTGTCGATAAAACGCACAAACAAGCTTGAAATGGAAAAAACTACTTGTCAGTTATCAGTACCATGGCTAGTATTAGCCCCGCTCCCAAGCCGTAGCTTTTCAATAGGTTAACGTAGGGACGGTGCGAATAAGTCAGCATCGAAGGTTTTAGGGGTCCCCCCTTGATGAGCCGTCAAGGTTTGTCGATGCCTGGCTGGCCAGGGTGAAATAAGATATCGACCTCTGCATGTCAGCAAAAGGTGTATATATGTACGAAATTTTAATGGTGGTTTATCTGCTGGTAGCGCTGGCCTTAATTGGGTTGGTTCTGGTTCAGCATGGTAAGGGTGCAAGCATGGGGGCCTCTTTTGGTTCTGGTGCATCTAACACCGTGTTTGGTTCATCAGGATCCGGTAACTTCATGACCCGCACGACGGCGATTCTTGCTACCGTGTTCTTTGTCATTAGCTTGGTCCTAGGTGCAATGGGTAATGGCCGGGGAAAGCCAATGGAAAATTGGAGTGATTTGTCTAAAGGAACTTCTCAGCAAGTCGAGAAGAAGGTAGACACAGCTCCAGTAGATAAAAAAGACACTGATGTACCAAATTAAGTAAGTTTTGCCCAGCTGGTGGAATTGGTAGACACGCTATCTTGAGGGGGTAGTGCTTCCGGGCGTGCGGGTTCAAGTCCCGCGCTGGGCACCAAATTAGTAATAAGTCACTTATGTTGATGCCTGATGCATAAGCGACTATAATCTCGCACGATTTCGGACGCGGGGTGGAGCAGCCTGGTAGCTCGTCGGGCTCATAACCCGAAGGTCGTCGGTTCAAATCCGGCCCCCGCAACCAATTTTGATCACGTTCCCTTACGATGAGCTGGGGACGGTCGTCGCGAGGCGACAATCAGGGTCCGGTTGGAAAGCCCCGATTTGAATAATCGGGGCTTTTTGTATTTACAATTCGCCCGCAGGTGGGCGTATTCATCTCACTGGGCGGTCATGCCCTTTTTTCGTTTGTGGAGAGTCACTTTGGCTACGTTGGAACAACGACTGAACCAGATGCTGGAGGCTCCGATCCTGGCACTCGGTTTTGAACTGTGGGGGATTGAGTTTGTCCGCGCGGGCAAGCATTCAACGCTACGTGTCTATATCGATCACCAGGATGGCATTACGGTAGAAAATTGTGCCGAAGTGAGTCATCAAGTTAGCAGTATTCTGGATGTTGAAGATCCGATTACAACCGAATACAACCTCGAGGTCTCTTCCCCGGGGATGGATCGCATATTGTTCAAACCAGAGCAGTATGCCCGCTACATCGGCGAACAGTTAAATCTGACGCTGCGGATTGCAGTGAATAATCGCCGCAAGTTTAAAGGTGTTATCAGCCGTGTGGATGGCGACAATTTGTTGTTATCTGTTGATGGTAATGAAGAGACAGTTGCCTTTGCCAATATTCAGCAGGCAAATCTGATTCCGAATTTTGACTGACGAGGCTGTCGGAGATGAACAAAGAGATTTTGGCAGTAGTAGAAGCGGTCTCTAACGAGAAGGCCGTTCCCCGCGAGAAGATCTTCCAGGCGTTGGAGACAGCGCTGGCTACCGCGACGAAGAAAAAGCAGGAAAACGATATTGATGTTCGGGTTTGCATTGATCGCAAAACTGGGGATTTCGATACATATCGTCGTTGGCAGGTAGTTGATGTTGAAGGTCAACTCGAGAACCCGTTTCGCGAGATCACGCTTGCTGCTGCCCTTGTAGAAGATCCGAATATTCAAGTCGGTGATTTTATCGAAGATCAGATTGATTCGATCACCTTTGACCGTATCACTACACAAACAGCTAAGCAGGTGATCGTTCAAAAGGTCCGCGAGGCTGAACGCGCTCAGGTAGTTGAACAGTTTAAGGATCAGGAAGGCAGCATCATTACCGCTGTGGTGAAGAAGCAAAACCGCGACAACGTCATTCTTGACTTGGGTAGTAATGCTGAAGGGGTTTTATACCGCGAAGATATGTTGCCCCGTGAGTCGTTCCGTCCTGGCGATCGTGTTCGTGGTTTGCTGGCTGCTGTGCGCCCTGAAGCTCGTGGTTCCCAGCTGTTTATCAGCCGTAGCCATCCTGATTTCCTAAAGGAGCTGTTCCGCATCGAAGTTCCTGAGATCGGTGAAGAAATCATCGAAATCAAGGGGGCGGCTCGTGACCCTGGGTCTCGCGCTAAGATTGCGGTTAAAACCAACGACCGTCGTATTGATCCCGTCGGGGCTTGTGTTGGTATGCGAGGTGCTCGTGTCCAAGCCGTCTCTGGCGAGTTGGGTGGCGAACGTATCGATATCGTACTGTGGGATGATAATCCTGCTCAATTCGTGATTAATGCGATGGCTCCGGCTGATGTGGCTTCCATCATCGTCGATGAAGATAATCACACCATGGATATTGCTGTCCAAGCCAGCAATTTAGCTCAAGCGATCGGCCGTAATGGTCAGAACGTACGCCTGGCTTCCCAACTTACTGGTTGGGAGTTGAACGTGATGACCATCGACGAGATGGAAACCAAGCACCAAGCCGAGAAGGATCGCATTCTCAATTTGTTTACTCAGTCTCTGGATATTGATGACGAGTTTGCTGAAGTTCTGGTGGATGAGGGCTTTTCGACTCTCGAAGAAATTGCCTATGTACCAATCAATGAACTGATGTCTATCGATGGTCTTGATGAGGACATGGTAGAAGAGCTGCGCGCCCGCGCCAAGCAGGCACTAACAACGCGCGCTCTTGCCAAAGAAGAGTCTTTTGAGGGTGTTGAGCCTTCCGATGACTTGCTCGGCCTGAAGGGTGTTGGTCGCGAGCTGGCATATATGCTGGCTGCACGCGGCATTGGCACGCTCGAAAACCTGGCTGAGCAGGGCATTGACGATCTGATGGGGATCGATGGAATGACTGAAGAGAAAGCGGGCCAACTCATCATGGCTGCCCGCAATATCTGCTGGTTCGGTGAGCAGGCCGAATAAACTGCGGAGGTTTTGAATGGCAGAAGTATCTGTAACGCAACTTGCCAACGACATTGACACATCGGTTGAACGTCTTCTTCAACAGTTTACCGATGCAGGTATCCGCAAGGCTGTCGATGACATGGTATCGGAAGAAGAAAAGCAGACGTTGCTGACGCATCTGAAGCGTCAGCACGGTGGTGCTGACGATTCCGAGCCAAAGCGGATGACATTGCAACGCAAGACCAAAAGCACCTTGAGTGTTCAGGGTGCTGGTGGTAAGAACAAGTCTGTTCAGGTTGAGGTGCGCAAGTCGAAGACCTACGTGCGCCGTACCGCAGCCGAGGAAGAGACTCGACAAGCTGAAGAGCAGGCGCAGCGTGAGGCTGAAGAAAACCGCCTCAAGGCCGAGTCTGAAGCGCGTGCTAAGGCTGAGGCAGAAGCCCGGGCCAAGGCAGACCAAGAGGCCAAGCTGAAAGCCGAAGCTGATGCCAAGGCCAAGATCGAATCAGAAGCTCGTGAAAAGGCTCGCAAGGCAGCTCAAAGTAACGAGACTGAAGCACAACGAAAGGCTCGCCAAGAGGCAGAAGAAATGGCCAAGCGTGAAGCAGAGGCACTGAAACAACAACAAGAGCAGGAAGCTCGCCGTAAGGCTGAGCAGGAAGCCGCACGCGTTGCTGAGGAAGCCAAGCGTCTGGCTGAAGAAAACAGCGCTCGCTGGGCAGAGGAAGAGGCGGCTCGTCGCAAAGCTGAAGAGCAAGATGATGATGCTGCGACCACTTCGACCTATGTCAAAGAGGCAGAAGCACAGCGTGAGCGCGAAGAGGAAGCGCGCAATCGTCGTCGTGGTGGCGTCAAAAAGACGAAGAGCCGTGAAGATGATGATCGTGAAGAGCGCGGTGCTCGTCAGCGTAAAGGCAAGCGTAGCAAGAGCAGCATTCAGCATGGCTTTAACAAGCCGGCGCAACCGGTGTCACGTGATGTTGTCATCGGTGAGACCATCACTGTAGGCGACTTGGCAGCCAAGATGGCCGTCAAGGGTGTTGAAGTGATCAAGGTGATGATGAAGATGGGGGCAATGGCGACCATCAACCAAGTCATCGATCAGGAGACTGCTCAGCTTGTTGCTGAAGAGATGGGTCATAAGGTTATTCTGCGCCGTGAAAACGAGCTGGAAGAAGCTGTGATGCAGGACCGTGACTCTACCGCCAAGGTTGAATCACGTGCTCCGGTCGTGACCATCATGGGTCACGTTGACCACGGTAAGACGTCTTTGCTGGACTACATCCGTAAGGCCAAAGTGGCAGCGGGTGAAGCGGGCGGTATTACCCAACATATCGGTGCTTATCATGTTGAAACTGAAAACGGCATGATCACCTTCCTGGATACCCCGGGCCACGCTGCGTTTACTGCGATGCGTGCTCGTGGTGCCAAGGCTACCGATATCGTGGTACTGGTTGTTGCCGCAGACGATGGCGTTATGCCGCAAACAATCGAAGCTATTCAACATGCCATGGCCGGTAACGTACCTTTGGTTGTTGCGGTCACCAAGGTTGACAAACCGACTGCCGAACCAATGCGCGTGATGACTGAGCTGACCCGTTACGGCGTGGTGGCTGAAGAGTTGGGTGGTGAGTATCAATTCGTCAAGGTTTCTGCCAAGACCGGTGAAGGTATCGATGATCTGCTAAATGCCATCCTGCTGCAGTCTGAAGTTCTCGAACTGACGGCTGTGCGTGATGCCATGGCTAGCGGTGTCGTGATTGAATCTCGTCTCGATAAGGGACGTGGTCCGGTGGCAACCGTTCTGGTTCAGGAAGGTACGCTGCGTCAGGGCGATATCGTGCTGTGTGGCTTTGAATATGGCCGTGTTCGCGCAATGCGTGATGAGCTGGGCCGAGAAGTCAAAGATGCTGGGCCGTCGATCCCGGTCGAAATTCTCGGTCTGTCCGGTGTGCCGGCGGCAGGTGACGAGGCCACCGTCGTGCGTGATGAAAAGAAAGCACGTGAAGTGGCGCTTTATCGTCAAGGCAAGTTCCGTGAAGTCAAGTTGGCGCGTCAGCAAAAGGCCAAGCTGGAGAACATGTTCTCTTCTATGGGCGATGGCGAAGTGTCCGAATTGAACGTGGTTCTGAAAGCGGATGTACAGGGTTCTGTCGAAGCCATTTGTGACTCGTTGACCAAGTTGTCCACGGATGAAGTCAAGGTCAAGATTATCGGTTCGGGTGTCGGTGGTATCACTGAAACTGACGCCAGTCTGGCCGCGGCTTCGAATGCCATCATCCTTGGCTTCAACGTCCGGGCGGATGGTTCTGCTCGCCGTGTGATCGATGCTGAAAGCATCGACCTGCGTTACTACTCTGTCATCTATGATCTGATCGACGAAGTGAAGCAAGCGATGAGTGGTATGCTGGCGCCTGAGTTCAAGCAGCAGATCATTGGTTTGGCCGAAGTACGTGATGTGTTTAAGTCACCGAAGTTCGGCGCGGTCGCTGGTTGTATGGTGACGGAAGGTACCGTCAAACGCAGCAATCCGATCCGTGTCCTGCGTGATAACGTCGTTATCTACGAAGGCGAGCTGGAATCATTGCGTCGCTTCAAGGATGACGTTGCCGAAGTTAAGAACGGCTACGAGTGTGGTATCGCCGTCAAGAACTACAACGATGTTCGTGTCGGTGACCAGATTGAAGTTTACGAAGTGGTGGAAGTACAGCGTACGCTGTAATGTCCGACCCTGAATCAGGGGGGCTTCGGCCCCCCTGATTATTCTGGAGAGTGGAATGGCTAAAGAATTCAGTCGTGCTCGTCGCGTTGGGCAACAGTTGCAGCGCGAAGTTGCCATGATACTGCAACGTGAGATCAAGGATCCGCGTATTGGTATGGTGACTGTGTCCGACGTGGATGTTTCTGGTGACTTGCAGCATGCTCGCGTCTATGTGACGTTTCTGAACAATGATGCAGAAAGCATAGAAACAGGCCTCAAGGGGTTGAGTGAAGCATCGGGTTATATCCGTCTGCTGCTGGGCAAAGCCATGCAGTTGCGAGTGGTACCTGAGCTGCGCTTTGCCTATGACAAAACATTGGTTGAAGGGATGCGAATCTCCAGCCTGGTTACTAATACTATTCGTCAGGATATGGCGCGCCAGCAGGCGGATGACCAGCCGGACGAGGAGGAAAAAGACTAAAGATGTCTCGACGACGTCGTTTCAAGGGCCGTGATGTGCACGGCATTCTGCTGTTGCATAAGCCTTCCGGTATTACATCGAATGACGCCCTGCAGCAGGTCAAGCGTATCTATAACGCGGCCAAGGCCGGACACACCGGGGCGCTTGATCCGCTCGCGACCGGCATGTTGCCAATCTGCCTGGGTGAAGCCACTAAATTTTCTCAGTTCCTGCTCGATGCGGATAAGCGCTATCAGGTCACTGCCAAGTTGGGCGAACGCACTAACACCAGTGATGCCGATGGCACTGTGATCAGTACTCGGCCTGTGGTGGTCTCTGATGCCCAGTTACTGCAGGCACTAGAGCGTTTCCGTGGCGACAGCCTGCAAGTCCCATCTATGTTCTCGGCGCTGAAACATCAGGGTAAACCGCTGTATGAGTACGCGCGCGAAGGCATCGAGGTCGAGCGTGAGGCGCGCCCCATCACTGTCTATGAGTTGAACCTGCTGGAATTTAGCGGCGACAAATTAGTGCTGGATATTCACTGCTCCAAGGGAACGTATATCCGCACTATCATCGATGATCTTGGTGAACTGCTGGGTTGTGGTGCCCATGTAACCCAACTGCATCGCAGCCAGGTTGCGCGTTATCCGGCCGAGCGCACCGTGACGCTGGAACAGTTGCAATCACTATTTGAGCGCTGCAAGGCTGATGGCCGGCCGCCGCGTGAAGAGCTGGATCCGTTGCTGTTGCCGATGGATACGGCGGTTGCCGAATTGCCGGAAGTCAACATGTCCGATGTGGTGGCCAGCTATGTCCTGCAAGGGCAAGCGGTCCAGGTTGCTCAGGCACCTCGTGATGGTCATGTCCGTATGACAGTTGGTGCGGAGCGCCTGTTTATCGGTGTCGGCGAGATCGATGACGATGGCAAAGTGGCCCCGCGCCGCCTGGTGCGTATCGGCAGTGAAACCGACGAATACGACGACGAATCCCGTTGAAAAAGTTGCTAGCCGGGGGCGGCTGTGACAGAATGCCGCGTCCCATTTCCCCGCTGAATTAGTGATCGGCGGGGAATCACTTAAACTGGAGAATCACTATGTCACTAAATGCTGAAATCAAGGCGCAAATCGTTGCTGACAACGCTCGTGGCGCTAACGACACTGGCTCACCTGAAGTGCAAGTTGCGCTGCTGACTGCCCAGATCAACCATCTGCAAGGTCACTTCGAAGTGCACACCAAGGACCACCACGGTCGTCGCGGTCTGCTGCGCATGGTTTCCCAGCGTCGCAAGCTGCTGGACTACCTGAAGCGTAAGGACGAAGCCCGTTACGTGGCTCTGATCCAGAAGCTGGGCCTGCGTCGCTAATCGACATACGGTTCTTAAAAAAGGAGGCGCAAGCCTCCTTTTTTGTTTCCAGTTTTGGGCCTCAGCATCGCTGTGGTTGACGAACGACACTGTCTCTGACTGCCTTTTGTGATGTGGTGTTCGTATTCCGGCGATATATTTGGTCATTACGCGACGGTTATTCCCGTTTGTTTCGATATTCAGATATAATCTGCCGCGAAATTTAGCGACCCAAACAGATAAAGGAAATTCACGTGAATCCTATTGTAAAGACCTTCCAATACGGTCAACACACCGTAACTCTCGAAACTGGCGTCATGGCACGTCAGGCGACTGGCGCCGTCATGGCCAGCATGGACGACACCGCTGTATTCGTTACCGTTGTCGGCAAGAAAGAGGCCGTTCCTGGTCGTGACTTCTTCCCGCTGACCGTCAACTATCAAGAGCGTACCTATGCGGCTGGCCGTATTCCAGGTGGCTTCTTCAAGCGCGAAGGCCGTCCGAGTGAATCAGAAACGCTGATCTCCCGCCTGATCGACCGCCCAATCCGTCCGTTGTTCCCGGAAGGTTTCCTCAATGAGGTTCAGGTGATCGCGACCGTGGTTTCTGCGAACCCACAGGTTCCGACTGACATCATCGCCATTCTGGGTGCGTCTGCGGCGCTGGCTATCTCCGGCATTCCGTTCAATGGTCCTATCGGTGCGGCCCGTGTTGGTTACATCAACGGCCAATATGTACTGAACCCGACCAACAACGAAACCAAGCACAGCGATCTGGACCTGGTTGTTGCCGGTACCGAAGCCGCCGTTCTGATGGTTGAATCTGAAGCCAAGATCCTCTCCGAAGAGACCATGCTGGGTGCGGTTGTTTACGGTCACGAACAGATGCAGACCGCCATTCAAGCCATCAACGAATTTGCCGCTGAAGTCGGTACCAAGGCATGGGATTGGCAGGCTCCGGCGGTCAATACCGCTCTCAAGAACAAGATTGCCGAGCTGGCAACTGCTCCGCTTGGCGAAGCCTATCGCATCACCGAGAAGGCGGTGCGTTACGAAACCATCGCTGCGCTGAAGCAGAAGGTTGTCGAGCAGATCGTCGCCGAAGACGAGACCCAAGATGCCAAGCTGGTTGGCGAGATGTTCCATGCGCTGGAGAGCGAGATCGTGCGTGGCCGCGTGCTGCGTGGTGAGCCGCGTATCGACGGTCGTAACCCGCAAATGGTCCGTGCCCTGTCCATGGGTACCGGTCTGCTGCCGCGCGTGCACGGTTCTGCACTGTTTACCCGTGGTGAAACTCAGGCGCTGGTAGCCTGTACCCTGGGTACCGAGCGCGATGCTCAAAACCTGGACGAACTGGCCGGCGAGCGCACAGACCGCTTCATGCTGCACTACAACTTCCCGCCGTACTGCGTCGGTGAAACGGGCATGGTCGGTTCTCCGAAGCGCCGTGAAATCGGTCACGGTCGTCTGGCCAAGCGCGGTGTTCTGGCGGTTATGCCGACTGCGGAAGAGTTCCCGTACACAGTGCGTGTGGTCTCTGAAATCACCGAATCCAACGGTTCCTCTTCCATGGCTTCTGTCTGTGGCTCCTCACTGGCACTGATGGATGCCGGCGTACCGATCAAGGCTTCTGTTGCCGGTATCGCTATGGGTCTGGTCAAGGAAGGCGACAGCTTCGTCGTGCTGTCTGACATCCTGGGTGATGAAGACCACCTCGGCGACATGGACTTCAAGGTCGCCGGTACCTCCGAGGGTGTTACCGCCCTGCAGATGGATATCAAGATCGAAGGTATCACCAAGGAAATCATGCAGATCGCGCTGAAGCAGGCTCGTGATGCACGTCTGCACATCCTGAAGGTGATGGATGAAGCGATTGCCGCACCGCGTTCCGAGATCTCCGATTTCGCGCCGCGTATCCACGTCATCAAGATCAACCCGGAGAAGATCAAGGACGTCATCGGTAAGGGTGGCTCCGTGATCCGTGCGCTGACCGAAGAGACCGGCACCACCATCGAGCTGGAAGATGACGGTACCGTCAAGATCGCTGCCGTGGATGGCGAGGCGGCCAAGGAAGCTATCCGTCGTATCGAAGCCCTGACCGCGGAAGTGGAAGTGGGTCGTATCTACGAAGGTAAGGTCGCCCGTCTGGCTGACTTCGGTGCTTTCGTCAACATCCTGCCGGGCAAGGATGGTCTGGTGCACATCTCCCAGATTACCGATGCTCGCGTGCAGAACGTAGCCGACTACCTGAAGATCGGTGACGTGGTGAAGGTGAAGGTGCTGGAAGTGGACCGTCAGGGCCGCGTACGTCTCTCCATCAAGGAAGCGAACGCCCCGACTGAAGCTGCTCCCGCTGCCGATGCCCCGGTTGCTGCTGAAGCACCTGCTGCAGAGTAATCAGCTTGTCTGAAACCGGACT
>CAMFKP010000080.1 GCA_945957385.1 uncultured Aeromonadaceae bacterium | reverse complement strand
GAGATTCCTCTACGTCTCGTGGGCTCGGAGATGTGTATAAGAGACAGAGATAACTCTGGGCCATACAAAAGCGTTGCCCGTGCTCGGTCAGCGTCTCAATGATGACGCCAACATTCGGATCTTCAGGTTTCAGACGGAAGATGGAGGCGCCGCCCATACCGTCGAGAGGCTTGAGGATCACATCCTGAAATTCGGCATGGAATGCACGCAGTTTGGTCGCCGAACGGGTAACCAGCGTCGTCGGCGTATATTTGGCGAACCAGGAGGTGAATAATTTTTCGTTAGCATCACGCAGGCTTTGCGGTTTGTTAACGATCAGGACTCCGGCTTCCTCGGCGCGCTCCAGCATGTAGGTGGCGTAAATGAACTCGGTATCGAATGGCGGATCCTTGCGCATCAGGATCACATCCAGCTCACTCAAGGGCTGATCGACAACTTCTCCCAGTTCAAACCAGTTTTCGGCATTATCCCACACCTCAATCGGGCGCATGGTGGCATAGGCACAGCCCTGCTCCAGATAGAGATCGCCCATCTCCATGTAATAGAGCTCGTAGCCGCGGCGCTGGGCCTCCAAGAGCATGGCGAAGCTGGTATCTTTCTTGATTTTGATGGACTGAATCGGGTCCATCACTATGCCCAATTTAATGGCCATGCAATCTCCTTATGCCAGGTCGCCGAAACGACACTGCAACGCGGTTATGGCCGTCATGGCGGCCGTTTCAGTTCTTAGCACCCGGGGGCCCAATAACATATCGGCAAAACCATGGGTCGAGGCCTTAGCGATCTCGTCGGCCGACAGGCCACCTTCCGGTCCAATCAGCAGACGAATGCCGGCATCCGGGTGTGGCAGGGTGTTGATACTGTACGGGGCGCGCGGGTGCAGGTTCAGCTTCAGCTCGTTGGTCGGTTCTGCCAGCCAGGACTCCAACGCCATGACTGGGCGAACCTCGGGTATCCGGTTGCGCCCGCACTGTTCGCAGGCACTGATGACGATCTTCTGCCACTGTTCCAGCTTCTTGTCCAGCCTGTCGCCCTGCAGCTTGACGCCACAACGCTCGGAGAACAGCGGCGTAATACAGGTCACACCGAGTTCTACCGATTTTTGAATCGTGAACTCCATCTTGTCGCCACGGCTGATAACCTGGCCCAAATGAATAGCCAGGGGCGACTCCACGTCGATGGGCTGATGTTCGCCCAACGTGACGACGACCTGGCGTTTACCGGCTTCCTGTATGGTGGCCGGATACTGGCCACCTCGGCCGTCGAACAGCATCACACTGTCGCCTGCTTGCATGCGCAATACGCGTCCGACGTGGTTGGCACCATCCTCACTCAGCGGCATGACGTGACCTGGGATTAACGGACCGGGTTCATAAATTCGTGGAATGCGCATCAGTGACACTGCTCCTGAACAAAACGGTTATGGTTGCCCTGAATGTCGGCGATGTAGTCATCGCGGCGGCACTCCCACTCGCTGACGGGGTACTGCCGGTTCCAGCCTTCATACAGCTTACGTTGCTGTGCAGACAGCTTGAGCAGGTAGCGTTCGGCCATGTAGAGATAAGTACGGCCGATGGCACCGCGGCTGCGCTCTGGCGGCTGAACCTGACGCTGTTTGAAATCAATTACCATCTGGCATTGACCATACATGCCCGGTTTGGCATTCCACTGGCTAAACGGCATGTCACCGCGATCGCCATTGACCTCGCCGACGGCCGGTACCAGGTTGTGCATGTCACCTTCAATCTGGGCAAAGCCGGGATCATTCTTCACGCAGTTTTTGCGGCCACCCTCTTGCCAGCACAGACGTTGGCGACCGAAGTCCGCCGCCGGCATGATGTGTTCCCACTCGATGCGGGCCGCGCGTTGCGGTTGTTTGCGCACCTTGTAGCCACAGGCTTTCAAATCCGGTGTCATTTTCTTGCCCTGGTAGCGGATCGGACAACCGCAATAGAAGCTGGTTTGCTCGCGGTTAGACCAGTAGAGCGTGAACAGCTTTTTCTTGGCCTCAACAAAGGTCAAGGTATCTGCGGTGGCTCCGAAGGCCAGAAACAACAGCAATAACGGGATCAGCCTCAACATGGACTCCAGCGGTATCAATAGGGGCTACCTGCCAGCGCTGACAGGTTGTGCGGCGGTCAAGGATACCATTCAGGGACGAGAAGAAAAGGGGACCTGCCTTGACGCCGAAGATGCGCTGGCTAGACTCGGGGGCCATTGCACTGCATTTCATGGCCAACAAGGAGTCGTCATGGCGTATCAGCAAGTGATTGGTTTGGGGGTGGCGGGTAATTTTGCCGGTCATCTGGAACAGGCGGGTGAGGCGCGGGATTTTGTGGCCGTCAAGGTCAAGGATGCCATTGCCCCCAAAGCCATTTTCCCGTTCTACCTGCCCGGCGTCGCGGACCATTTCCTGGGCACCTATCCCCTCAGCCACGACACCATCTGCTATCCGCAAGGCGCCGATCATCTGCAGATCGAGCCTGAGGTCGGCTTGTTGTGTGATATCCAGTATGACGCCGCGCATCGCGTGATCGCGTTGCATCCGCGCGCGTTTGGCGCCTATAACGACTGCTCGATTCGCCGTGAAGGTGCGCGCAAGATCAGCGAGAAGAAAAACTGGGGTCCGCAAAGCAAGGGGGTTGCCAGTACGCTGTTGCCGGTGGATCACCTGCAGCCTGGCGGGGTGTTGGATGGTTATCGCATCGCCAGTTTTCTGCTGCGAGACGGCGAGCTGCACGCTTATGGTATCGATAGTGCGGTGGTCGATTACAGCTATTTCCACCACACACTGCTGGACTGGATCATCGAGAAAATGAATCAGCAAGCGGATGAAGGGCCGGCGGAGGACATTGCCGCTCATTTAGCGCGGTGTGGTTACCCGCAGCAGGCGCTGATCAGCATAGGCGCGACACGCTATACGCCGTTCGGTGAGCATCATTTCCTGCAACCGGGTGATACCAGCCTGGTGGTGCTCTATCCGGCGGATCGCTTCACGCCCCAGCAGATCAGCACTGGGCTTCAAAACAACACGCTTGCCGATCCGGCGATCTCGATCCTGCGTCAGCGCGTGGTGTAACTCGCGATAGTTGAGTTATTGCGCTAGTAAAAATTTCGTGACGCATCTTGAAATGGCGCTATATGGGTCTACTTTTGATGGCGGACATTTGTCCATCAAAAGGAATTGTCATGAAACACAAACGCAACAAACTGATCGTCCTCAGCTTGCTGATGGCTGCGTGGCACGCCGATGCAGCACTGGTCACCGCCAATGGAAATAACCATACGCTGGCCACAGCACAATCGCTCAACGGTGCCTTCACCACGGAGGCAAATGCTGAGATCACTGATGCGACGACCATCCCCCACGCTTCTGTTCAAGGTAGCGGACAGAATGCGTGGGACTATTACAGCTTTACCCTGAATAGTGCAGCCAATGTGTTGTTCGATATTGACCATGGTATGCCAGCGTTGGATTCCTACCTGAAGCTGTTTAATAGTGACGGTGTCCTGTTGTCCTATAACGATGATGGTCATATCACCGATGTCGGCTCAATCCACGGCTATGATAGCTATCTGAACTATGCCTTCAGTCAGGCTGGGCGCTATGTCGTCGGCGTGGGGCGGTGTTGTTCCAGTGCCTTGAGCACAGGGCAGGGCTATACGCTGAATGTCTCGAGTGTTGCCGCCGTTCCGGAGCCGGAAACCTATGCGTTACTGGTCACGGGATTGGTCGGGCTGGGTATCGGCAAACGCCGCTGGCAACGCCGGCTGAACCTGCAAACGCTATGACAATGGATGTCTGCGTGTAGAACAAGGCCGGGATCATCCCGGCCTTGTGGTTTTTACTGTAGTCAGGTTCATGCCGTCTGGTTGGGCGGCAACTCAGGCGCATGTTCCGGTGCCGAGTTCAGCAGTTCGGCACTGTCACTCTGGATCAGGCTCAGGTAACGCTCATATTGGCGCAGCACATCGGCACTGACCTCATTTTGCGTCAGATACTGGATGTCGTATCCGGCGCGGCCATCGGCAAAGAAGGTCATCACTTCACAAAGCTGCTTGTCCTGATCATTGCTGTGCGCGGCGGCCAGTGGATTGAACGCCGGGGCGGCGCGTGCATCCAGCCGTACCCCGTAGCAGAAATCACGGCGCCCCTGTTGTGGCACCACCAGGGCCAGCTGGCTGTGCTCGCGCTGCTCAACCCGGCTGTCGACTCCGCGTTCGTTGAGTTCGTCACTGACGCTGCGTAACGCCGGCAACACGGTCGATTCGATAAAACGCTGCGCTTCCCATGGCCCCGTGTGGCGCACCAGGCGATCCAGACGGTGGCGCCAGTGCTTGCCATTCCAGAAATCGGAGGCAGGCGACAAACGCCGTGTCGAATGGGCCACATCGGCCTGCAAACCACGCCACAGGCTGTAGCACAACAGCAGCATGATGCCGGCGAACGGCAGAGCGGCGATCAACGTCATCGACTGCAACGCGGCCAGGCCACCGGTTGCCATCAGGATGCTGGCCGTCAGACCCAGCAAGGCGGCCCAGAACAGGCGTTGCCAGACCGGTGAGCGTTCACTGCCCTGGGTGGCGATGTTGTCGATGACAAAGGCCCCGGAGTCTGCCGAGGTGACAAAAAAGACGCTGATCAGAATGACGGCCAGTGCCGAGGTGATCTCCGGAAACGGCAGCAGATCGAAGAAATTGAACAGCAGGGCATCCACGTTACCCGCGGTATCGGCCAAGGCCTGCTGGCCACCCTGCAGCGTCATCCAGATCGCGCTGTTGCCAAACACCGTCATCCACAACAGGTTGAACGCGGTCGGCACGAACAGGACGCCAAGAATGAATTCGCGCAGGGTGCGCCCGCGCGAGATGCGGGCGATGAACAGGCCGACAAACGGCGACCACGAGATCCACCAGGCCCAGTACAGCAAGGTCCAGTTTCCGAACCAGCCGCTCTGGTTTGGCTCCGTGTAGGTAAAGGTGCGGAAGGTCAGCTGCGTCAACTGCGAGACATAGTTGCCGATGTTTTCGGACAGAGCACCGAGCAGGTACTCGGTCGGTCCGGCAAACAGCACAAACAGCAGCAGGGAAACTGCCAGCAACAGATTGAGCTCCGACAGCCGCCGCACGCCTTTATCCAGACCGGTCACCGCCGAGATGGCGGCCATGCCGATCACCGCGGCGATCAGACCGAAGCGGAACAGATCACCACTGGTATCGAGTCCGGTCAGGCGGGTGATGCCGGCCGAGAGCTGCAGCACGCCATAACCGAGCGTGGTGGCGATACCAAAGATGGTGCCGACCAGCGCGAACACATCGACAGCGTGACCGATGGGGCCGCGGATCCGCTCCTTGAAGATCGGATAGAGTCCGGAGCGGATCGTCAGCGGCAGGTTATAACGAAAGCCGAAGTAGGCCAGTACCAGGCCGACGATCGCGTAGATGGCCCAGGCATGGAAGCCCCAGTGAAAGAAGGTGGTGACCATGGCCTCGCGGGCGGCGGCGGGGGTCGACGCGGCGGCCTGGGGCGGCGACAAAAAGTGCATCATCGGCTCACCGACCCCGAAATACATCAGGCCAATCCCCATGCCGGCGGCGAACAGCATTGCCAACCAGGAGGTGAAGCTGAACTCGGGGCGGGCATCATCCGGCCCGAGACGGATGCGGCCATAGCCACTGAAGGCCAGTACCAGCAACAGAATCAGAAACAGGCCGACGGCGAGCACATAAAACCAGCTGAAGTGCTGGGCAATCCAGCTCTGTCCGGCGCCGAAAAAGCGGGCGGCGGCCTCAGGCGCCAATGAACAGGCCAGCAACAGCAGGCCAATCAGCACGAGACTGGGGATCAGGATGGGTAACGACAGGGTACAACGGGGAACAGGGGATGGTTGCTGTGTGGTCACTATGGCCTCCTCTTGTCTGGGAATGAGCCCGGCTAAGCGACTCGGAAGTGAGTCCGGCAAAGCGACTCAGATGGGGTACTTTGATTAGGTTAACGCACTCCGGCGTGCAAAAAAGAGACAAGCCTGCGTCATTTTGTGTGGTGTGTCGTTTCGGTTATTCCGTGCTGATGATTCGGTGTGGCGCCAGCGGCATCTGATGTTGCGGCCAGTGGCTGGCCGCAGAGACGGCACAGATAGCGTGCCTGATGGCGCACGACCCGGTTATGGCGGCGCAGGCTCAGCAGATGGTCACGACAGGCGCAGCGGTACGCAAACTGCGGGCCACTGACGGCGCTCACATCCAGATCATGGGTCACGTGGGGCGGCAGCCCGAACTGCTGCTGCATCAGCTGGCGCCACTCCGGGCCATGGGGGCGGGTGCGGCCGTGACGGGCAAACACCAGCAGGTGCGCCAGTTCATGGGGGATCACTTCGCCCAGAAAGCGTTGCGGGTGTGCCGCCAGCAGCACCGGATTTAACCGGATCAGCCAGCGGCCAAGGTGCGCCGTGCCGGCCGCCTTGCCGCGCTGACCAAACTCCAGTCCGGGAACGGGGCGCGATGCAGGCCATTGCCCGGCCGCTTGCAGTTGCAACACCAGCTCGTGCAACCGTTGCTGGCAACGGGCGATCAGCGCAGGATCCAGCGCCGGCGGCCGGCGGCGGGCGGAGACAGCGCCGCTGCGCGGGCGTGGTTGGGTGGGGGCGGTGCGCGGCGTGCCGGACAGCGCGCGGCGCAGACGGGTCAACAGCGTCATGGTGGTATCCGTGGCAAACGACCCCGGCATGATGCCGCCAGCAGGGGTCGACAGCAAGCTTTCAGCGGTAGCCTGCTTGCGGCGCGGCGGGCGCACCTGGCTTTACGCACCGTCGGGTGACAGGGCATGATGGCGGCTCTCGGTGTCGGCATAGCGCCAACACCTGAAATCAGGGAGGGAACCCATGTTCGGTATTCATGATTTGAGCCTGTTTATTCTCTCCGGCCTGCTGCTGAATGTGCTGCCCGGGCCGGATTCACTGTTTATCGTCAGCCGTTCGCTGGCCCATGGCTGGCGAGCCGGATGTGTCGCGGCGCTGGGAATCGGCAGTGGCGTCATCGTGCATGTCTTGGCCGCCGCCTTTGGCCTGTCGGCGCTGCTGGCGACGTCTGCGACCGCGTTTACCGTGATCAAGATGGCGGGGGCGGCCTATCTGCTCTATCTGGGGGTCATGGCCTTGCGCAGTCGAGCGGCGGCAACAGATAGCCAGCCACTTGTCGCCAATCAAGCCGGCGTGCCGGCGGTTAGCCTGTCGCGGCTGTTTGTGCAGGGCTGGCTGACCAATGTGCTCAATCCCAAGGTGGCGCTGTTCTTTCTGGCGTTTGTGCCGCAGTTCATCGATCCGGCGTCAGCGCACAAGGCACTGGCGTTTGTGCTGCTGGGGATGATCTTCAACCTCAACGGTACCCTCTGGTGCCTGCTGCTGGCGCTCGGCAGCGGGCTGCTGGGACGCAAGGTGCGGCTGGCGCAATCTTGGGTGCAGCGCTTGAACCGGCTGGTCGGCGTGCTGTTTGTTGGCCTGGGTGTGCGCCTGGCGCTGAGCGCGCGCTAATGGAGGATAGGATGAGTACACCACAGCTCGTGCCCCCGGCGGCGTTGCCAACGCTGCGTTTTGTTGCCGCGCAGCCACAACACCATGCAGCGATTGCGGCACTGATCACCACACCCGAGGAGCTGTTTTTAGTCCATCCGGCCGGGCATTTCCCTTGGGATGATGCCCAAATTGCCGGGCTGGCGGCCAGCCGCGAACAGCTCACCGTCGGACTGCTGGAGGATGAGGTGGTGGCATTTGCCAACCTGTATCAGGTGCAGCCCGGCGTGTCGGCCTTTATCGGCAATGTGATTGTCGCCGAGGCCGCCAAGGGGCGCGGTATCGGCCAGGCACTGGTCGCCCACATGGTTGCGTTGTGCCGGCAGAAGCTTGCTGCCGAGCCGCGGTTGTCGGTGTTCAGTGCCAACAGTCGGGCGCTGTTGCTCTACAGCAAACTAGGGTTTGTGCCCTATGGGGTAGAGCCGCGCCAGGATTGGCACGGCAACACGCTGGCGCTGATCCATATGCGCCATAGCCTGCCCGATGCGGTTGATGCCGGCATCTGATGCCGTGAGCAGCGTGTCGCCCGCCAAGGCGTATGAGGCCCGCGGTGGGCGGCGCGCGCAAGATCCGTCGTTACACAGGCTGGCTGGCCGGCAGCGGGAACAGCCGGTCGTAGGCCAGGTTGTAGAAAAACGCATACACGACATAGAACAGCGCCATGCCGATATCCAGCCACAGCGCCTGCCACAGCGAGATCCCGAGCCACCAGGCGGTGAGGGGCAGCGCAATCAGCAAGAACCCCAGCTCGAACAGCAGCGCATGCAGCACTCGCTCCCACAGCCGCTTCTCCAGCCGCCCCAGCACGCGCAGCATCCAGTGGTCGACGCCGAGGTTATACAGGTAGTTCCAGCCGGCGGCCAACAGCGCGAACCCTATGGTCAGCGCCCCCAGGTGGGCGGGGCTCTGGCCGGTGACCAGGCTCAGAAACGGTACTGACAACAGCATGCCGCAGAGTTCAAATCCGACTGTATGGCGCAAGCGGTCGGCGCCAGTGCGCATCTTCATTCCGATCTCCGGTGTAGTGGCGTGATGTCGCGCAATCTATATAGTTATTGTTATAGAACCAAGTTAGAACCTATCAGGAATAAAGATAGATGAACCTCTCCCTCGACAGTGTGCAACTGCTGGTGGCCGTGGCGGACAGCGGCTCGTTCTCCGCCGCCGCGCGGCAGCTGGGCAAGGCCCAGTCGGCGGTCAGCACCGCCATCGCCCATCTGGAGATCGATCTCGGCTTGACGCTGTTTGACCGCAGTGGCCGGCTGCCCCGGCTGACGGCGCACGGTGAGCGCATGCTGGCCGAGGCGCGCGCATTGCTGGCACAACAGGGGCAATGGCAGGCCGTGGCGGCCGAGCTGGCGGCCGGCGTCGAACCGCGTCTGACGCTGGCCATCGACGACGCCTCGCTGCTGCCGTGGCTGGCGCCGGTGTTGCAACAGCTGGCACAGGTCTACCCGCAGCTGGAGCTGGAGCTGCTGTTTCCGCTGCTGGAGGATCTGAGCGACATGGTGCTCAGCGGCCGCGCCCAGCTGGGCGTCGGTTACCAGGCGCTGACCACACCGCCGGCCCTGATGCGCTTTGGCCTTGGCCAGATGCCGATGCCGCTGGTGGTGGCACTCCAGCATCCGTTGGCCCGGCTCGCCGCACCGACGCTCGACGATCTGCGGCGTCAGCGTCAGGTGATGGTCACCGGCCGCCAGCCCGGCGCCGAGCGCGAGCGCTTTCGCATCGCCACCGCCATCTGGTGGGCCGAAGGCGATCTCAGCGTGCTGGAGCTGGTCAAACGCGGCCTGGGCTGGGCCTCGGTGCCGGCGTTGCTGCTGCCGGAGCCACTGGCGCGCGGCGAGGTCATCCGCCTGCCGCTCGGCGCCTTGCCGCCGCTGCCGGCGTTGCCGCTGGAGCTGCTGTGGCACGCCAGTCGTCCCCAGGGGCCGGCGACGCGCTGGCTGCAGGCCGCGTTGCAGGCCCACCGCTTGCAAACCGAATAAAAACTTGATTCTGCAGCCATTTTTCCGCGCCCGGCGTGGTCTGGGCACCGGCTTTGCGTTACCTTGGTGCAATGCGCCAGCAAGGCGAAACGGACGGTTCCGTTTGCGCCGGCGCCCGATGAGGCAGAAATCTGATGACGGCACACAACGAGATGCAGACCGTATTGACCAAGCTGGCGGCCCATGGCCTGCCGGCCATTCAGCTCACCCCCCATGCCGCCGCACCGGCGAGCGCGACCAGCAGCAAGTTTGGTGGCCTGGCGTGGTGGCCCCAGGCGATGGACTACCCGCACACCGCGGCCGGTGCGCCGCTGTGCCTGCTGGCGCAGTTCAATCTGGCCGAGCTGCCGGCGTTGCCACTCTGGCCGCGCCAGGGGCTGCTGCAGTTTTTTATCGCCAACGATGACACCTATGGCATGGATTTCGACCGTCCGCTGGATCAGGTGCTGGCCCAGCCCGATGGCTATCGCGTGGTCTATCACCCGCACTGTGATCTCCCGGCGCTGGATGCCGCGGCGATCCCGCAGCCGGACGGCCCGTGCGAGCTGCCGCTGCAGCAGGAGTACAGCTTGAGCTTTGCGCTGGTCAACGATCTGCCGGCGCCGAGTGATGTGCGCTTCGAGGCCATTGCCCGCAAGATTGACGAGATCGACGACAGCCTGATCGACAACCTGTTCGATCTCGGTATCGGCACCGGCAGCAAGCTGGGCGGCTATGCCTATTTCACCCAAGAAGATCCGCGCAGCTACGAGCTGTCGAACGAGCAGTGGCACCTGTTGTTCCAGATGGACACCCACGACGAAGACGACGATGTCTGGATCATGTGGGGCGACTGCGGCGTCGGTAACTTCTTTATCCAGCCCGAGCGCCTCGCCGCCGGCGACTTCTCCCGCGTCTGGTACAACTGGGACTGCTGCTAAGCACCCGGCCAGCGCTGTGCCGCCACCACCGGCCATTGCGGCCGGGGTGGTGGCCGTTACCGCCGCTGCCCTCAGCGCAGCGTGGCGATCACCTTGCCATTGACACTCAACTCCTTGCCGGCGGCCGTGCGCCGATAGCGCACCATCGCGTCGCTTGCCACCACGCCGTAGTCCTGATCATTCAGCAGCAGATGACCATTGCGCAGCCGTACCGTGTCGCCGTCCAGCGACGCCAGGCCAGTGCGGCCCTGCAGTTGCACGCCATCGTGCGCGCTGCTGGCGCTGGCGGACGCGTGCTCGCCGTGGCCGAGTGCGAGTGAATAGTCACAGGCACCCAGCAGCAGACTGAGCAGCAGGGGCGGGATTAACCTGGGCATGCGTGAGGAGATGAATGAGGGTATGGACATGATTGACTCCTTGTTTCGTCTGCATAACGTCCGATCCCGGCGGCGTGGCCGTCGGGGCTGTGCTGAAAAAAGAGTCCCCCCTCTGCGGGGCGGGTGCGGCGACTGGGTGGTCGCTCGCGCCGTGGTGACGGTCTGACGCCGTCTGCGACCCGCAGTCTACGGTGCGCCGTCGCCGCCGTGCAACTCATTTGAAGCTGATTCCATGCCGCCGCGCCGGTGGTGCGCGCGCAAAGCTGAATAAAAACCTAACCGCTGCCCAGTTTGCGCACCGTTGAGGTGTTGCATGGCAAACGATTGCGCTAGCATTGGGACTCAAAAAGCGCAAGGTGCCTGTTGGCACTGACAGGGCACCCCACCGCCATCGGCACTGTGACAGCCGCAAGTCAGGAGCGGTAGCTTGGAAGGTGGTTACAACGATCAATGCGATGCTATCGAGTCCGAAAGTGAGATAGGTGGCAGAATAGCCACCTATTTCCAGCACGTAGGTTGGGCTGAGCGTGCGAAGCCCAACGTTTACCGAGCGGCTAACGGCCTTTATAAATTCACGATGTGGATTGTTAAATCGACGATTACGATTCGACCATGGCATTTAACTTAACCGCGGTAAACGTTGAGCTTCATTTAATTCAGCCCAGCTTGCGTAATTTTTATACAGGAATGAAATGTCAGTGAATTTAAAAGAATCTATAGTTCTTCTTGTTGAAACCTATCTTGTAGAGAAAACAAAATATTTCACAGGTAACGATTTAGCAAATCACATAAGAAATGCAATCCCTGATAATGTAAGAGAAATTTTAGGGGAAAATGACAGATATTACGTCAAAGGGAGTGCAGGCCAAAGTGATTGGGCCAACGTACCTTGGGTTTCAATTTTAGATAGAACAGTTACCACATCACCTCAAAATGGATTTTATCTTGTTTACTTACTTAGAGAAGATGGTGCTGGCCTATATTTGAGTCTCAATCAAGGCGTCACAAATCTAAAAGAAAAATACGGCAGGTCTGTAACTGATGTACTCCGAGTTAGAGCAGCAGATTTTATTGCTCAGCTGAAATTTCAACATAAAGATTCTATTGCAGGGCCAATTGACTTAGCTTCATCTAAAAAGGGATCCCTAGGTGATTTATATCAACACGGTGCTATCTACTCGATTTATTATGAAAAAGGTAAAATCCCAGACAATTCTCAGCTCGAATATGATCTCGTATCTTTTGTCGACCTTTATCTTAAGATGGTTGTTAATCAGAGCGTTTCAGATGGTTCAAATGTAGAAGAAGATGAAGCGGGGTTGGATGTAGAAGATGGCACAAAATTACGTGAGCACAAAAGGATTGAACGTAATCAAACGTTAGCAAAAAAGGTCAAAAAACTTCAAGGTTACAAGTGTTCTGCATGTGGGTTCGATTTCGAACAAAAATATGGTGAAATAGGCAAAGGCTTTATTGAGGCACACCATTTGACACCTGTTTATAAAATTAAGGGTAAAAAGGTTGGCTTTGATCCGTTAAAAGACTTTTCTGTACTGTGCTCAAATTGCCACCGAATGATACACAAAACACAGTTTATTGATAAAGTTGAAGAATTTAAGGCTCATTATGTCATCGAATGACAAGGACCGTTGTGCGCAATAGCACGTAGGTTGGGCTGAGCGTGCGAAGCCCAACGTTTACCGAGCAGCTAACGGCTTTTATCAATTAACAATGCTGCTGGTTAAACCAAATATTACGACTCGACAATGGCATTTAACTTAAACGCGGTAAACGTTGGGCTTCATTTTATTCAGCCCAACCTACGTGCTGATTTAATTCATGCGTGTGATTACGCTGCGCTAATCGCACCTACGGGTTATTTGAATAGAAATTATGTAATGATGAGAGGTATTCACTTTGAAGTTGGTGAAAACAGGCACTTTTATGTGTGTGATAAATAAAATCTCCTTAGTGTTGGTTGTGCTATTTTGTATGGTGTTTAATAATTTGTATGCAAGTGATAATGAACTCAGCCCAAGCAATGTAATGAATGCCTTATACAATAAGTGTTCAGAAAATGCTGTTTTTTCATCTAAGTACTTATTAGGTTTAAAACAGAAGCTGACAAATGATAAAACATTCACTGATGAATCATACAAAGAAATACAGTATCACATAAGCAATAGAAGTTGTCTTTTGGGTATTACTGATGCCCTTGACGATTACAAGAAAAATAAATATAGGCTAAGTTACTACCGTGAGCTAAAAAAGGATGAAGGTAATTCCATCTTTGATAAGGAATCAAAAGAACATAAAAATAATGACCCTAGTGTTATGGCAATAATACCAGATGAGCTTTTTCTCAACCAGATAGTAGCTAGTCAATCAAGTAGCATCTATGGCTATGAATTAGTAGGCTACGCATTTGGCGTGCTGAATTGATTTTTAACAACTCGCGGTGGTAATCAATCCACCATTACTATTACTCCGTTTTGCTTTCGCGGCTGCTGACAGGTCCGTAGGTGCGATTAGCGGAGCGTAATCGCACGCATGTTAATAACAGCCGAAACCCTTTGAAATTTGCTGTGTGCGAATTTTCTGACATTTTAGATTGGTCTTACCTTGGTATGGTATTTAAATGATCTATGTAGCAATCGCTCACATTTTTGTGCGCTTATAAAAATAAAATGATTTAAAAAATGAGGATGAGTTATAACTTCATCCTCTAATTAATTTGCTGTGTTTTAGCTTCTTAATCCTATGCTGCTGATTTAATTCATGCGTGCGATTACGCTGCGCTAATCGCACGTACGGATCTCGTGAGACCATTTGCCAGATAGGTGCTCGTTTTGCCGCTTAAAAAAGGATGTTAGGGTAATTTTATGATTGAGACAGTTTTTAATGTTTTTTATTTCGTCTCTTACGATCAGCAGTCAATTGTTGAGCTTGGCGTAGTTACCCATAGAATATCGGGCTCTGATGAATATAAAATTAGATTTCTGCAGCAAAACGTGCAAAACGATTCATTAGTATGCATGCGTTACCCTGTACCAACTGGTTTAGCTGATAAAGGTGGTAAGTTAGCCATGGAACAGTACAATTCAATGATCCGACTGGGTCTGAGCGTTGAGCTGTTTGAGGACATTTTTAAAACACTAAAAGCGCCTGCGAATGTACTTTATGTTTCAACCCCTGTAGTCCACGATACACCCACATACGATATACAATCAAATCATGGTGTCTTATATCTTACGGACCACCAAGGTCATCCAAAATTAGGTGCTGGACATATGAGTGATTACCTAGAACAGTACTTTGTTGATGGGAAGTTCGATATTGCTGCTTTAATTCATAACGATCATTACATTGCAATAAAACAACTTTTTAATAGTCAGCATTACCTCTCTTCCATGAAATTACTTGTATCTTTCGTAGACACTCTGGGTTACTTAGACTTTGGTGAGAGCGGTAATGTTTTTGTTCTATGGTTGAAAAAATATGCAGTATTAGCTGACTTAGATATTACAGGGGAGGCGCTCTGGGAGTTTCGTAACTCCATTTTGCACATGACAAATTTGGATTCTCACAAAGTTAAACAGGGTAAAATAGAAAGAGTAAGCTTTGCGATTGCACCGGCTGGAACCAAAACCTTTAAAGATCATGATACTAAGTATTTTAATTTTATTGATTTAATTGCCGAATTAAAAAATGCTATGGAGAGGTGGTTGCTTTCATACGTCTGTCTCTTATACACATCTCCGAGCC
>CAMFKP010000079.1 GCA_945957385.1 uncultured Aeromonadaceae bacterium | reverse complement strand
GATCTACACTCGACTAGTCGTCGGCAGCGTCAGATGTGTATAAGAGACAGACTCTTCTTCTTTCTTCTTCAACTCATCAAGACGCTTTTTCTCCGCCTCGGCTTTGTCTTGCTCAAGTTTCTTCTTCCGCTCTTCATCTAAGCGTTTTTGTTCAAGTTCTTTCTGTTTCTTTTCTTCGATTTTTTTCTTTTCGAGCGCTATTTTCTTTTCTGCTTCCAGTTTTTGCCGCTCAATTTCTTTCTTGCGCGTCACTTCCTTCTCGGCCTGCTTTTTCTCTTCTTCTTTCCGCAGGCGAATCGTTTCCTGTTCTTTTTGCTGACGAACCTGTTCTTGCGCTTTTTGTTGTTCTTCCTGCTGTTGAACTTGTTCCTGCTGTTTCTGTATTTTTTGCTGCTTCACAAATTCAGCGTGTTGGCGGAACTGTAATTCATCAACGACAACGGCATGCACGACACCCCCACCGCCACCGCCGCCGGGACGCTTGGGTTTATCCAGATTCCACTTTAAGACGAATGCCAGGATCAACAGCGCATGTAATACCAGAGACACCACGACCGGGCCGGTCATACTGCGTTTCACCGTCTGATTACTCCGATTACTTCTTTTTGCCGACTGGTTCAGTCATCAGGCCGACTGAAGGTACGCCAGCTTCCTTCAGCGCAGCCATCAGTTGAACAACTGCATCATATGGAACCTTGGCATCGCCCTGCACTACAACAGGAGAGTCCGGATTCATCTTCAGATATTGAGAAACCTGCCCCGCCAAATCGACAAGATCCAAGGTCTCTTTGTGGGTGTCCCCAATATCAAGAAAATAACGACCCGTTGCATCCACAGAGGCAACAACAGGCGTTTTCATATCCTCGTCTATGGGTTGAGAATCAGCCTGAGGCAGATCGACGGTCACCCCCTGCATAATCACAGGAGCGGTTGCCATGAAAATGATCAGCAATACGAGCATCACGTCGATATAGGGAACGACGTTAATTTCTGCAACAGCCCGCTTTTTGCTGCGTTGATGAACTTGCATGATCACTCGCCCTTATTGACCAGCTGACGGTTGAGAATGGTGGAGAACTCATCCATGAAGTTGATATAGGCATTCTCCAGTTTTTCAACCTTGGTACTGAACCGATTGAACGCAACAACGGCAGGGATTGCCGCGAAAAGGCCCATTGCAGTGGCGATCAAGGCCTCAGCGATAGGCGGTGCCACCATGGCTAACGTCGCGTTCTTCACTGCAGCTAGCGCAACGAACGCATGCATGATGCCCCACACGGTTCCGAACAGCCCGATATAGGGACTGATTGAACCAATTGTCGCTAACACCGGCAGACTGGTTTCCAGATCGTCAACTTCCCGTGACAAAGAAACTCGCATCGCACGGTAAGTGCCATCCATCACCATCTCTTGGCTACGCAGGCCGGTATTGTGCAAGCGGGCAAATTCTTTGAAACCGGAGAAAAAGATTTGTTCCAAACCAGTCAATTCATCACGACGTGACGAACACTCCTGATAAAGACGATTCAGATCAATCCCAGACCAGAAGCGCTCCTCAAATTGTTCTGAGGTTCCGCGCGCCTCACGCAATATACGCGTGCGCTGAACGATGATCGCCCATGAAGCGACCGACATACTCAGCAAGATCAGCATCACGATCTGAACGAGCGGGCTGGCTTCAAAAATCAGATTAGTAAACGACAGTTGCGTGGGTTCCACTGCTAAAAACTCCCTTGATCACATCAGGAAAGACGGTTGGTCGCATACCATCGAGATTGACACAGGCAATCGTCGCCCTGGCGGATACCACCAACTGACTACTTTCATTTTCAATTTGTTGCGTAAAGATGACTGACGCCCTTTTCAACTCCTGTATCGCACAGGAGACCTGGAGCATCTGGTTGAAGCGGGCAGCCCGGTGAAAATCGATATCGATATGTCGCACGACAAAAGCGATTCCCCTGCCAAGCCATTCATCCTGCTCGACACCGCGGGCTCTTAACCACTCCGTGCGAGCTCGCTCCAGAAATTTCAAGTAGTTGGCATTGTAAACTATGCCTCCAGCATCCGTGTCCTCGTAATAGACACGAACTGGAAACTTAAAATCTGCTGGTTGCATTTGGGGGAAGGCACTCCACCGGTTGAGAAAGTGCGCTTAGTGTACCGCAGGTAAAAAATGGAAAGAAGGTGATCCGTGTCACTTGTGGTCGGGTTATGAAAAAAACAGGCCACCTGAGGTGGCCTGTTGCTATTTATGTGAAATCAGTCGAGTTTTCGATCCAGGTTTTCAGAATGTTCCAGCCAAAGTGCATTGATGATGCCGAATGCACAAGCCAGCAACAAACCAAGGATCCAAGTGAAGTACCACATCGTAAGACTCCTTAGTAAACAGAATGCTTATTGGCTTCAATAAACTGCTTGTTCACGCGGCCAAACATCTTGAAATAAGTCCACAGCGTATACGCCAGAATGATAGGCACAAAGATGACGGCAGCCACCAACATGACCGAAAGGGTGTTCTGTGACGAAGTCGCATCCCAGACAGTCAGGCTATGTGCGGGATTCAGGCTGGACGGCATGATGAACGGAAACATGCTGAAGCCTGCCGTCAGAATAATGCCGGCCATGGTTAAAGAGGACGTCACAAAGGCCAAGGCGCCTTGCCCGAATCTCGCCAGTAACGAGGTCAATAACGCCATCACGACACCCAATACCGGCGCCACCATCATCCAGGGATAGACGCTGTAGTTATGCAGCCAGGCACCAGCTTGAGTCGCCACACTCTTGTGCAGCGGATTGGACACGGCATCAACACCGTTGAACGCTGTGATGACATAACCATCAATGCCATGGGCAACCCAGTAGCCTGCCAGAGCGAACAGAACGGCCGTCAGCACACCGGTAACCGATGCCACATTACGAGCACGCTTGAGTACATCACCATCGGTTTTCAGCATTAACCAGGTCGCACCCTGAGTCACAACCATGAACAGGCTGACAAATCCAGCCAGCAACCCAAACGGATTCAGCAGACCGAAGAAATTGCCTTCATAGGTAGAGCGCAGATACTGATCCAACGAGAAGGGCACCCCCTGCAACAAGTTGCCAAATGCCACACCAAAGACGATCGGAGGCACGGCACCACCAATAAACAGGCACCAGTCCCAGGTTGTACGCCAACGCGGATCTTCAATCTTTGAGCGGTAATCAAAGCCGACCGGACGGAAAAACAGTGCCATCAGCGTCAAGACCATGGCGACATAGAATCCCGAGAAGGCAGTGGCATAGACCGTTGGCCATGCGGCAAAAATCGCCCCACCTGCGGTGATCAACCAAACTTGGTTGCCATCCCAGTGCGGCGCAATCGTATTAATGATCACACGTCGCTCGGTATCATTTTTACCAATTACCGGCAACAAGGCACCAACGCCCATATCAAAACCATCGGTGATGGCAAAACCGATCAGCAAGACGCCAACCAGTGCCCACCAGATCACACGTAATACTTCATAGTCCAACATGTCTGAATTCCTTATGCACTATGGGTTTCGAAGTGATATTTGCCTGTCTTCAAGCTGCTCGGCCCCTTGCGTGCAAACTTGAACATCAGGAACATTTCCACTACCAGCAAAACGGTATAGAAGCTGCAAATACCAATCAAAGAGAACCACAGATCAGCTTCGCTCAGTGTGGATGCGGACATGAAGGTCGGTAAGACCTCGGCGATCGTCCACGGCTGACGGCCATACTCAGCCACAAACCAACCGCACTCGATAGCAATCCAGGGCAACGGAATACCCCACAACAACGCCTTGAGCAACCATTTGCGCTCGCCAATACGATGGCGGGCACTATCAAAGAACGCGATGCCGATCAGCAACAACATCAAGATGCCAACCCCGACCATGATGCGGAAAGCAAAGAAGACTGGCGCTACATTAGGAATACTGTCCTTGGCTGCCATTGCAATTTGCTCGTCGGTCGCATCGGTGATGTTAGCCGTGTAGCGTTTGAGCAATAGGCCATATCCAAGATCGGTTTTCACCGCGTTGAATGCCTTAACCGTCTCTTCTGACTTATCGCCGGCTTGCAACTTATTCAACAACGCATAAGCCTGCATACCGTTACGGATACGATCTTCATGCTGCTTGACCAAATCGGTCAGGCCGGTAACTTGCTTATCCAGCGAACGGGTCGCGATGATGCCCATGACATACGGGATCTTGATTGCATAATCGGTGCGCATGGCTTCCTGGTTAGGAATACCAATCACGGTAAAGGCTGCAGGAGCCTCCTCGGTATGCCACTCGGCCTCAATTGCCGCGAGTTTTACCTTTTGCAGATCACCGATCTCGTATCCAGATTCATCGCCCAATACCAAGACCGAGAGAACGGACGCCATGCCAAAAGCCGCGGCGATGGCAAAGGAACGGCGGGCAAATGGAATATCTCGCCCCTTCAACAGATAGTAGGAAGAGATGCCCAATACGAACATGGCTCCAGTGGTGTAACCGGCTGCCACGGTATGCACAAACTTAACCTGGGCTACAGGATTAAAAATCAGCTCGGCAAAGCTGACCATTTCCATACGCATGGTTTCAAAGTTAAATTCCGCACCCGCCGGAAATTGCATCCAACCATTCGCAACCAGAATCCACAACGCTGAAAGGTTCGTACCGATCGCCATCAACCAGGTACAGCCAAGGTGCTGCACCTTGCTCATCCGATCCCAGCCAAAGAAGAACATGCCAACGAACGTAGACTCGAGGAAGAACGCCATCAGGCCTTCAATAGCCAATGGGGCACCAAAGATGTCGCCAACGTAGTGAGAGTAATAGGACCAGTTGGTGCCAAACTGGAATTCCATTGTCAGACCGGTCGTCACCCCCAGCGCAAAATTGATGGCAAACAGTTTGCCCCAAAATTTAGTCATGTCCTTGTAGATAGGATTGTTGGTCATTACATAGACCGACTCCATGATCGCCAGGAGGAATGTCATCCCAAGCGTCAGGGGCACGAATAAAAAGTGATAGAGCGCTGTTGCGGCAAACTGGATCCGCGACAGTTCGACCACAGTCTCATTAATCATGATTTGTCCTCACCGATAGCTACCTATGGCAATCCGCTCTCTGGAAAGCCGCCTCCATGCATTGGTATGGTCTCGCAGCTGACATCCGCAACACGCCATTAACAAAACCAGATCAAATGCAACAAAATTACAACATTTTACACCTAAAGCTGTATTTTAACGGTAACTTTATACCATTTTGCGCTGTATTGCTGCAATAAAGCCAACTTGCCATCCCGTTGCTCATGAGGGGCAAATGTTAATTTTTTGCAGCAACTTAGACAGTATAACCTTACGAATTATCCTGATTTAAAGATCAAGTGGCTATCTTGCTTTTCACACTTTTGTTATCAAATTAGTTTTTCTAATCAGTCAGCCGTGATTTATATCATTTGTTGGGCTGTGCGCACTTGCCTAGAATGGCGCCGTGCTGAGATTAACGGATTATCCTGTTTGTTATTCACAGACGTGAACTCACAACTTTGAATTATTGCCTGCCTAATATGCAGGCTTTTTTTTAATCAAAAGTCGACGTTGGGCAAATAGTAGCCAATCGCTGCGAATCAATAATGGAATAAAAAGACATCACGAATTGTGATGTCTAAAGATGGCACTGGATATATATGCGATTTGGAACTGGGTAATTGCACTGAGCAAATTAATCGCTGGTTGATTTAGCAAGCCCGAAATGCTGATAAGCGCGCTGAGTTGCAATCCGGCCACGCGGAGTGCGTTGTAAAAAACCCTGCTGAATCAAAAAAGGCTCGAGCACATCCTCAATCGTCTCTTTTTCTTCGCCGATGGCTGCAGATAAATTATCCAGCCCCACTGGACCACCCATGAACTTATCAATGACAGCCAACAGCAGTTTGCGATCCATATAGTCAAACCCTTGCTGATCCACGTCCAGCATATCCAAGGCGTTTGCAGCAACATCCGCACTGATATGACCATCGGCACGAATTTCGGCGTAATCGCGCACCCGACGCAATAATCGATTGGCAATCCGCGGTGTCCCTCGCGCCCGACAGGCAATTTCGCGGGCCCCCGCCTCTTCCATCGATAACCCCAGGCAACGCGCACTGCGCGCCACGATCTCGGCAAGATCGTCAACCTTATAAAACTCCAGGCGCTGAACTATGCCAAAACGATCGCGCAGCGGTGACGTCAATGACCCGGCTCGCGTCGTGGCACCGATCAACGTAAACGGCGGCAACTCCAGTTTGATGGAGCGCGCAGCAGGACCTTCGCCGATCATGATATCCAGCTGGTAATCTTCCATTGCCGGGTAGAGCACTTCTTCGACCACAGGACTCAGGCGATGGATTTCATCAATAAACAGCACATCGTTCGGCTCAAGATTGGTGAGTAACGCAGCCAAATCTCCGGCCTTCTCCAACACAGGGCCAGAGGTGGTCTTGATGCTGACCCCCATTTCGTTAGCGACAATATTTGCTAACGTGGTCTTGCCAAGGCCTGGCGGGCCAAAGATCAGCAGGTGATCCAGCGCTTCGCCACGCCGCCGTGCGGCCTCGATGAAGATCTCCATCTGACCACGCACATGATCCTGTCCTTGATAGTCCGCCAGATGGCGGGGCCGTATAGCGCGGTCCAGCTGCTCATCTTCCCGGGTTTCCGCACTGTTTATCAGGCGATCGGCTTCAATCATCTCTTCTTTACTCACGCCATCGAACGTAATGCTTCACGGATCACCGTCTCAACCTTCATATCTGGCTGATAGATACGGCTGACAACAGTGCTGGCTTGTTGAGGTTTGTAACCCAATACCAACAATGCGGAGATGGCCTCCTCTTCCACGCCGGAGGGCGCTGGTTCATTGGCGCCAGACAATGCCGCCGCATCAGCAAACGGGGTAAACAGCGCTCCTTCGCTCCAGCCCTTGAGGCGGTCTTTCATCTCGACTACCAACCGCTCCGCCGTTTTTTTACCGACACCGGGTAACTTCACCAAGCTGCTGATGTCCTCGCGCTCAACCACGTTGACAAACTGGGTGGCTGACATACCGGACAAAATGGCCAGAGCCAGCTTTGGCCCCACGCCGTTGGCCTTTAGCAGTTCACGAAACAGAGTGCGGGTCCGCTTCTCACTGAAACCGTATAACAGCTGGGCATCCTCACGGACGACAAAATGGGTGTAGAGCGAGACCTCTTCACCAATGACTGGCAGTTCATAGAAACAGGTCATCGGCAGTTGCAATTCATAGCCGACGCCATTGACCTCCAGCAAAATCTCCGGTGGCTGTTTCTCAATGATGATACCGCGTAAACGTCCAATCACAGTGCCGACTCTCCGAGATGAATAATGGCGCTAGCATAATGAATAACTGGATAAGTATCCAGTCTTGCTAACGGAATCGACCACCGCTACGGGAGGATAACGCGGCACCGCGGCCAGCCATCCGGACCAGACTCTGCAATGTATGGGCATGGCACAACGCCACCGCCAAGGCATCCGCAGCATCGGCTTGCGGATTCCCCGGCAGTTTCAGCAACTGTCGCACCATGTGTTGTACTTGAGCTTTATCTGCAGCACCGGTGCCCACTACGGATTGCTTGACCTGACGGGCAGCGTATTCAGCCACCTCCAGGCCTGCATTGACAGCCGCCACAATCGCCGCGCCCCGAGCCTGCCCCAGTTTGAGCGCAGAATCAGGATTACGCGCCATGAACACCTGCTCTATTGCAAACAGATCGGGGGAAAACTGGCGAATGACCTCACTGACACCATCATAGATCTGTTTCAGACGCGGGCCGAGATCACCCTCTTTCATCCGGATACAACCAGATCCCACATATTCGATGCGCCCGCCGAGCGTCCGGATCACGCCATAACCGGTCACGCGGGAGCCAGGGTCTATCCCTAGCACTATGCTCACAATACCTCTCCACGGAATAAAACAAAGGGAGCCGAAGCTCCCTTACCATGCTGCGTATGGATACGGATCAGAGCGTCGCCGCCACTTCATCCGAGATGGCACCGTTATGGTACACATCCTGCACGTCATCGAGATCTTCCAGCATATCGATCAAGCGTAACAATTTTGGAGCCGTCTCCACATCCAGATCGGCCTCGGTAGACGCAATCATGGTCACTTCGGCGTTATCCGGCTTCAGACCCGCCGCTTCCAAGGCATCCAGTACGGTACCGAACTCATTGGGGGTGGTATAGACATCAATACTGCCATCATCATTAGTGACGACATCATCTGCCCCCGCTTCCAGCGCGGCATCCATCAGCGCATCTTCATTTGCGCTGTTGAACGTCAATACGCCTTTTTTGGTAAACAGGTAGGCAACTGAGCCGTCGGTGCCAAGGTTACCCCCGCACTTGCTGAACGCATGGCGAACCTCGGATACAGTACGGTTACGGTTATCGGTCATGCACTCCACCATCACCGCCGTGCCGGCAGGACCATAGCCCTCATAAATGATGGTTTCCAATTCTGCGCCATCACCACCGCCCGCGCCGCGTTGGATAGCGCGGTTGATGGTATCACGCGTCATATTGTTAGACAGTGCGGCTGCCACCGCAGCGCGCAAACGCGGATTGGAGGCCGGATCCGGATCGCCAATACGAGCCGAGGTGGTAATTTCCCGAATCAGCTTGGTGAAGATTTTACCGCGCTTGGCATCTTGGGCTGCCTTGCGGTGTTTGATATTGGCCCACTTACTGTGACCTGCCATAGATTGTCTCCATTTTGTTGTCATGCCCCGTGCAAGCACAGGGCATCAAGATTCGCTAAGGCGTCAGCGACGACGGCAATTACTCTTCGACCGTGGTCCGGATTGCCAACTCTGCCAGTGATGCTGGATGACCAAAGCTGGGAGCATCCGTCATCAGGCATGCTGCCGCCGTGGTTTTCGGGAATGCAATCACGTCACGGATATTGTCGGTACCGGTCAACAGCATCGTCAGACGATCCAGGCCAAAAGCCAGGCCAGCGTGCGGAGGGGTGCCGAACTTCAGCGCGTCCAGCAAGAAACCGAACTTATCTTTTTGTTCCTGCTCATTAATACCCAGGATCCGGAATACCGTCTGCTGCATCTCGCCGCGGTGAATCCGCACCGAGCCACCACCGACTTCATAACCATTGATCACCATGTCATAGGCATTGGCATAGGCGGCACAAGGATCTTGTTCCAGCTCGGCTGCCGACATCTGTTTAGGCGCGGTAAACGGATGGTGCATGGCCGCCAGACCACCATCACCATCTTCCTCAAACATCGGGAAATCGATAACCCACAACGGCTTCCAACCCGCTTGAACCAGGTTCAAATCGCGGCCTACCTTCAAGCGCAAGGCGCCCATGGCATCGCAAACTACCTTGGCCTTGTCGGCGCCGAAGAAGATCAGATCGCCATCGGCTGCGGCAGTCCGAGACAACAGTTCACGCACGATGTCGTCGTTCAGGAACTTGGCTACCGGCGACTGAACGCCTTCGATACCCTTAGCCGCTTCGTTGACCTTCATCCACGCCAGACCGCGGGCACCGTAGATGCCAACAAACTGCGTGTATTCATCAATCTGCTTACGCGTCAGTTGAGCACCACCCGGGACACGCAGTGCCGCGACGCGCCCCTTGGCATCATTGGCCGGACCGGCAAAGACCGCAAACTCGACCGCTTTGACCAGATCGGCAATATCGACCAGCTCCATCGGGTTACGCAGATCAGGCTTGTCCGAACCATAACGACGCATGGCTTCATCGAACGTCATGATCGGGAACTGACCCAGATCATCACCGGCAATCTCCAGCCATAATCCCCGGATCAATGTTTCCATCACCTCACGTACCTGTTCGGCAGTCATGAAGGAGGTTTCGACGTCAATCTGGGTAAATTCGGGCTGCCGATCAGCACGCAGGTCTTCATCACGGAAGCATTTAACGATCTGATAGTAACGGTCGAATCCGGACATCATCAGCAACTGCTTGAACAGCTGAGGCGACTGCGGCAACGCGTAGAATTTGCCTTTATGCACACGACTCGGCACCAGATAGTCACGCGCGCCTTCGGGCGTGGCCTTGGTCAGCATCGGTGTCTCAATGTCCAGGAAACCGTGCTCATCCATGAAACGGCGCACAAAACTGGTGATGCGCGCCCGGGTCTTTAACATTTGTGCCATTTCCGGACGACGCAGATCCAGATAGCGATATTTCAGGCGCTGCTCTTCGGTATTGTTTTGATTGAAATCCAGCGGCAGAGGCTCTGAGCGGTTGATGATCTCGAGGCTATGCGCAAAGACTTCAATCGCCCCGGTGGCCATGTCGGCATTGACTTGCGAAGCAGGGCGGGCCCGAACCTGGCCACTGATCTGAATGCAGAACTCATTACGCAATTCAGAAGCCAGAGCAAACGCGTCAGGACGGTCCGGATCGAAGAACACCTGAACGATACCTTCGCGGTCGCGCATGTCGATAAAGATAAGACCACCCAGGTCACGACGACGATGGACCCAACCACACAGTGTGACCTGTTGGTCAACATGGGTGGCATTGACCTGTCCGCAATAAATGGTGCGCATCAAGCACTCCTTAACATAATTTTATCGGCTGGCCGGACAGCCTTGACAGCTGCCACCGGTATCACACGGGGCCAGGTTCTTTTTCGTGCCGATCTTGAAATCGGCCTCGCACCCGCCATCGCTCTTGCGGCGAAAGCCCGGTACAGAAAGCAATTTGTCCAGTGCCGGTTGCTGGCAGGCAGGACATTCGGTCAACGGTGCATCGGTGAATTTCTGCAGGCGCGCAAGGCGATGACCGCACTGTCGGCATTCGTATTCGTAAATTGGCATGGCACGAACTGATTTAGATGCATGTTACCCGGAGACAAAGGGCGGCCATTATAGGACAAATCTGGCGTTGTGATAACACCCGCCAACCGAGCATCTTGAAAAGCCACTGTATCTCGCCACATCTGTCACATTTTCTGTGCAACCAGGGGATTTCTGATAAGATGCCGCCACTTTCCGCGTCACCGACGCCCGTCCTTGACGCCCGACATGTCTAGCATCGGGTCTACATCAACCATGCACAAGAAAGATCAACTCTTCGCGGCTCCTATCGCCCAGCTGGGGGATTTTTGCTTTGATGAGCAGGTGGCCGAAGTTTTCCCGGATATGATCCAACGTTCGGTTCCGGGCTATTCCAATATTCTCTCCGCTATCGGCATGATGACGGAACGATTTGCCCAACCGGGTAGCCGTTTATACGACCTAGGTTGCTCGCTGGGTGCTGCAACCTTGATGATGCGCCGCCACGTTCCTTATACCGATTGCCAGATTATCGGTATCGATAACTCACCTGCCATGGTCGAGCGTTGCCGCAACCATATCCATGGCTACAAATCCCCTGTTCCGGTCGAAATTCGCGAAGGTGACATCTGTCAGGTGGCGATTGAAGATGCCTCCGTTGTCGTACTGAACTTCACCCTGCAATTTATCGAGCCGGAGCAGAGGCTGGGGTTATTAACCCGTATTCATCACGGGCTAAGACCTGGCGGGCTATTGATCCTGAGTGAAAAGTTCCGTTTTGACGATCAACCGGTCAGCGATGTGATTGTCGACTTGCACCTGGATTTCAAGCGGGCTAACGGCTACAGCGAGCTGGAAATCAGTCAAAAGCGCACCTTGCTGGAAAATGTGCTGCGCGCTGATACCGTCGCCCAGCATAAATCACGGCTGCAGGCGGCTGGGTTTGCGCACAGCGAATTGTGGTTTCAATGTTTCAATTTTGGATCGCTGATTGCTATCAAGTCGCACCAGGAGGCCGCATGATTGACTTTGCCCCCTTTTACCAGCGTATCGCTAAAGACCGGCTGCAAAACTGGCTGCATGTGCTGCCAGCCCAACTCTACAACTGGACGCAAGAACAACGGCACGGGGACTTCCCGCGTTGGCAACGCGCCCTGAGCAAATTCGCTGACCTGCAGGCAAAACAGATCGATATCAAGCACAGCGTCACACTGGGCCAGGCTGACGACATTTCGACTGGTGAACAACGCAAGTTGGAAAATGTACTGCAACAGTTACACCCGTGGCGCAAAGGCCCCTATGAGGTTTTCGGTGTACATATCGATACCGAGTGGCGTTCTGACTGGAAGTGGGAGCGTCTGCTCCCTCATATATCGCCACTTAATGGGCGACATGTGCTGGATGTCGGTTGCGGGAGTGGCTACCACATGTGGCGAATGCTGGGAGAAAACGCGCGACTCGTGGTCGGTATTGATCCCTCGGCGCTGTTCTTATGTCAGTTCACCGCTATCCACCAGCTGGCAGGAAAACCCGACGACATCTATTTCCTGCCGCTAGGTATTGAAATGCTGCCCAAACTGGAAGCCTTCGATACGGTCTTTTCCATGGGGGTGCTCTACCACAGACCCTCGCCGATAGATCATCTCCTGCAACTGCGAGATCAATTGCGAGATGGAGGCGAACTGGTCTTGGAAACGCTGATTATTGATGGCGGCCCCAATGATGTTCTCGTACCCGTGGATCGTTATGCCCAGATGCGCAATGTCTGGTTTATCCCGTCGACCGCGGCGTTGACAATCTGGCTGCAAAAATGTGGCTTCGATCACATACGCGTTGTTGATGAGTCTGTTACGTCCTTGGATGAACAACGACGTACCCCGTGGATGCGCAACGATTCGCTCGCTGAATTCCTTGACCCGAACGACTCAACCCTTACTATTGAGGGACATCCGGCGCCGAAGCGAGCCGTAATAATCGCCACCCGTCGAGCAGATGGCTAGTCCGCCCTCATGCGACTGGGATACAATGACCTTAACTTGTTTTAACCCCAATAGACGACGTCCATGACCAACATTACATTTACCCGCAGTGCCTTGTTTCCCCTGCTTCTGCTTTCCGGTAATGCCTTCGCCGACATCACCGCCGATCAACTGAAGAATGAACTGGTTGGCAGCGAAAGCCGTATCCAGCAAACCGTAATTCAGGGACAGCAGAAGTTGCTTGATAACGGTTATCAGATGGATAACGAACTTAAACAGTTACAAGCCCAACAAGAGAAAACCCGCCAATCCATCCAGGAACTCAAGAGCTTGCAGCAGCAGTTAAGCAAGCAAATGCAACAAGTGGTAAGAGGCACCATGAGTAGTGAAGACAAGAGTAGCTGCCCAATCGTCGAACCAGGGCTCACCACCCAGGATGGCAAGCTGATTTTGGGTGAATCCGAATGGGTTTACATTGATGAGGCCAACGGCGCCTTCCAGACCCGTGTCGACACCGGTGCTGCCACCTCATCGATTAGCGCCACCGACATCACCGTTTTTGAGCGTGAAGGTAAGCGCTGGGTCAAGTTCAAGATGCCTATTGATGGCGGTAAGAGCCTGGATATTGAAGCTCCGTTTGTCCGCTATGTTCGTATCAAGCAGGCCTCGGCCGATGGCTCGGATCGTCGCCCAGTCGTGCGTTTGACGATGCAATTGGGCTCAATGACCGAAAAGGCCGAGTTCAGCCTCAAGGATCGCTCCGAGATGGATTTCTCAGTCCTGTTGGGACGGGAGTTTATCAAGGATGTCGCCGTGGTCGATGTAGCACGCGAATTTGTCCAACCCAAGCCTGATGCTGCATTAAACGTTGCATCGAAGAAAGCGGCCAAACAGGCAGCTGCAGAGGCGGCCAAGAAGGCAGAGGAAGAAAAAAAGGCAGCAGAAGCTAAGAAGCCCGCTACCAAGAAGAGTGAAAACAAGAAGAGCGACACAAAGAAGGCTGATGCATCCAAGAGCGATGCCAAGAAGCCGGTTGCTCAGGCCGAACCAGCCAAGGATGCGCAATAAGTCATGGTCTCCCGTCGTCCCTTTTACATCGTAGTTGCCCTGCTGTTCATTTTTGGACTCGGGCTGATGATCTACCGTCACATGGCGTTTGATGTGCCTTGGTTGCCCGGTGAATATCGGCAAATATGGTCTGTTGAAGCCAAGGTTGAGTTTGACGCCGATGAGCAACCGGTTGTGGCCTCGCTGGCCATTCCGGCAACCCAACCCGGCTTCACATTGGTAGATGAGTCCGCCGCTAGTCCGGGTTATGGGCTGTCATTTGTCGACAAGAACGGTACCACCCGTGCCGAGTGGTCGATCCGTACGGCCAAAGGGCATCAAGAGCTTTACTACCGTGTCGATATGATGACGGACCCTTATGCCCGCGCCGCAGCAGCGACGGTTCCGCCAATTGAAAAAGTGATCGAAAAAGAGCCGTTTGCCACTGCCATGTCTCAGTTATTGGCCCGAGCACAAGAGCGCTCGGCCGATGCGTATACCCTGACACGCGAGATTCTCAAGGAGTTCAGCAACCAGAACCAGAATGCTGAACTGCTGCGTGGCCACAAGTCTCGGGCTCAACTGGTCGTCGATATGCTGAATCAGGCGGATATCCCGGCCCGCGTTGTACGCGCCTTGACGATGGAAGATGGGCGTCGCCGTCAGAATCTGACCGACTACATCCAGGTTTTTCAGGGCGACAGCTACGACTTGTTTGATCCCAACACCGGCTTGCAGGGGCGTCCTGAACGGCTGATGTTGTGGGAGTACAACTCCCAACCGTTGCTGGATGTGACCGGTGGCAGCAAGTCGCGCGTGACCTACTCCATCATCCAGAAACAGGTTGCCGTTGCTAAGGCAC
>CAMFKP010000078.1 GCA_945957385.1 uncultured Aeromonadaceae bacterium | reverse complement strand
CGAACCTGTGACCCACGGCTTAGAAGGCCGTTGCTCTATCCAACTGAGCTAAGGGCGCACTGCCTTGAAAGCGTGGTCGGTGATGTAGGATTCGAACCTACGACCCTCTGGTCCCAAACCAGATGCGCTACCGGGCTGCGCTAATCACCGACAAGTCATTCGAACGACGACGGGGGCGAATACTACCGATTTGACTATGGAGCGTCAAACACTTTTTCCCCCTGTACTTTCAGATGCCTACTTCTTGTTCTAGCCTGGTTTTGCCACGGTTCCGCACTAACGATCACCGCAAAAAAATGCGACAATGCGCGCCTCGACAACAGCAGGTGAGTAAGGAAGCATGTCAGCCAAGATTATCGATGGAAAGGCCATCGCCCAGTCAGTTCGTCAGGCCGTCGCGGCCCGGGTGCAGCAACGTCTGGCCGCCGGCCAGCGCGCGCCGGGACTGGCGGTGATACTGGTCGGTCAGGATCCGGCCTCTCAGGTGTATGTTGGTAGCAAACGCCGCGCCTGTGAAGAAGTCGGGTTTCTCTCCCGCTCATATGACCTTCCGGCCGATACCAGTGAAAGCGCCCTGCTGGCGCTGATTGACGAGCTCAACGCCGACGCCGCCGTGGATGGCATTCTGGTGCAATTGCCCCTGCCGGCGCACATTGATTCCACCAAGGTGATTGAGCGCATCCAGCCGGATAAAGATGTTGATGGCTTCCACCCTTATAATGTCGGCCGTCTGGCGCAACGCATCCCGGCCCTGCGCCCGTGCACGCCCAAAGGCATCATGACGCTGATCAAGGATACCGGTGTCGATACCTATGGTCTGAATGCCGTCATCGTCGGTGCCTCGAACATCGTGGGCCGGCCGATGACCCTGGAGCTGCTGCTGGCCGGCTGTACCACCATCACGACCCACCGCTTCACCAAGGATCTGGAATCCTTCGTGCGTCAGGCCGACTTGCTGGTCGTGGCGGTAGGTAAAGCTGAATTTATCCCTGGCGACTGGATCAAGCCTGGTGCCATCGTCATCGATGTCGGCATTAACCGTTTGACGGATGGCCGTCTGGTTGGTGACGTCGCCTACAGCGTCGCCGCAGAACGTGCCAGCTTCATCACGCCAGTACCCGGTGGCGTCGGCCCGATGACTGTCGCCAGCCTGATCGAAAACACGCTGGAAGCCTGCGAGCAGTACCACAGCTAATCGCCGAACCTGCGCTGATCGCTATGTAATGAAAAAAAGGGCTGTCTGAAGACAGCCCTTTGTTTTACTGCAACCGGTGCGTGTGGATCAGTCAGTGCTGGCCGCCTGCGGTGCCAGCGGCGAGTGGCCGGGGCGCGGCTGATGCCCCTGCTCCAGATGCAGCACATCGATCAGATCATGGGGATTGACGCGGTAGGCCTGACCAAACCCCTTCACATATAACCCCATCTGCGGCTGCAGACAGAACAGCGTGAAATCGTCCATCTGGGTCAGGTTACTTACGATGTCTCCATGGCGCTGCTGCAGTGCCGCGGCGGCCTGCGACCATTCGTCGCTATCACGCTCGACGATCCGTACCGCAGCATCGAAGGTCAGGCGCTGACGGGCATAGATCTGGCGACTGGCCGCCTCATCCTCAATCAGCATCAATGACACCTGAGGCACCTGCTTGAGATTGCGCGCATGGCGGGCGATATCGGAAATCAGCACGTAATAGCCCTGCTCGCCGAGCGCAAACGGGGCATAGCTGACATTCGGCGTGCCATCCACATCCACCGTGGCCAGCAGCAAGGTGCGGCAGCTATCTCGAAACGCCTGGATCTCTGGCTCCAGACGTTGTTGCAGACGTTGTTGTTTATCTTGCATTAACTGACTCTCCTATCGATTTTTTATCACGACTGCAGCGCAATCGCCGGCAGCGCGGCTTGCTGGCGCCAGGCCAGGAACTGTTGCTGTTGCTCCGGCAGCAGACGGCGCTTGGCGTCTCGCCCCAGATAGATCTTGAAAATGCAGCGCCCACTGTGGCCAATAAATACGAAGGCATGGCTTTCACTGCCCATGAAGGGCTTGCTCAACAGCGCAATATGGGCCACCTCATCGAGTTTGAGGTGACCATGCAACCCTTCATCCCCCATCAGGTTGTAATAGCCGCGACCGACACGACCAGCCGGCAGCGGCCCCTTGAATTCAAAGATCGAACCACAGGATTCAACGATGGTGGTCAACTGACCCCAGCTCGCCAACTGCGCCAGCAAGGCTTCGCTCTGCTCGCCAGACCAGAGCGTCACCATGTCGCGCGGTAACGCACGGATCAGATCGCCTTCCGGCATCGACAACGCCTGTGCCATCGCCAGGGTGTGTTGGCCAGGATCCTGTGCCAGCAGTGCAAGCACGGCCTGATTCTCAATGTGTGACATGATTATTCTCCTTCGGTTGAAAATGTGCCGGTGGCATCGATGCCGCGTGCGCCGGGCTCAGCGCCTGGAGGGCGCCCTGCGCCAGATTGACGTTCCAGAAGCGGCCGGCCAACGTCAGCTCGGCCTGCTCCGCGCTTAACGTCAGCAATCCCCGCTCATGCCAGATCGACAGCAGCGGACGCAGTATGTCGAACAGCTCAGGCTGCCCCTGCTGCCGCCAATGGCGGCCATCGAGTAGCCCTTTATCAAATGCGGACTTGAGCAACCCATCGCGACGAAAGTGCGGTGCCGGTGCCATCATCATCGCCAGCGGCCACTCGCCCGCCTCACACGCGGTTTGGTAGGCCTGCAATTCGCGCTGTTGCATGACAGACACACCGTTGATCACCCCACCCGCCCCGGCGCCGAGTGGCAACACATCGGCACAGGTTTTGGCCAGGGCGTTGTAGCGACTGCGCTCGCGGCTATCCCGCGCCCAATGACAACTGCTCAGGCGTTGCAGCCCGGCAGCTTCCAGCGCCTGAGCCCCATACCCATACAGCCGGGCCTTGAGCGGCGTAGCCGCTGGCGGTGGTTGTTTACCCTGACCCACCAACCGCGCCATCGGCGTACCCTGCATCTCGATCAACTGATACAAGTCGACGCCGTGGGCACCGGAGTCGAGAAAATCGGCGATGTCGCGCTGCCAGCAGGCTTCGTCCTGGAATGGCAGGCCAAACAGCAGATCGACGATGATCGGAGCCTGATTACCGCGACTGAGCTGCGACAGCCGTTCGAGCACGGCTTCACGTTCATCAAGCCGTTTCGCGGCACGGCGCACCTGGCTGTCAAAGCTCTGCACGCCAAATGAAAAACGGTTAAATCCGCTGTTCAGTGCGGCCTCGTATTTGTCATCGTTGAAGCCATTGAGACGGCCTTCGAGCGTAATTTCACAATCTGCACGCAGCGGGAACAGTTGCCGCAGGCGCCGGCCAAGTTCGGCAATCTGTGCCGCCGTCATATCGGTTGGCGTGCCGCCTCCGACATACACGGCATCAAATGGCGCGGCCTGGGCCCAATGCGTCGCGGCCTTGGCCTCCATCTCACGCCACAGCTGCTGCAGGTAGTTGTCAATCCAGGCAGGACTGGCGGCATATTGAAAGAACGAACAGAACGTACAGCGCACCCGGCAAAATGGAATGTGCAGATAAAGGCAACGCGCACGTCCCGGCTCCGGTTCGCCGGCCAGCAAACCGGTAAACATCGCCTGTTGCTGACCCGGATCCAGGATCGGTCGGCCACCGCGCCCGGCGTGGGCTGTCGTCTTGCCGGTAAAGGCAAACTGCAACGGATCTGGGGTCAGACGTCCCAAAACAGTCTCATCAAAACGGGATATATCCATGTTGAAACGGCCCCGCTACCGGGGCCTGTGCTCCTGTAATCAGAATTGATAGGCCACGGACAGCTTGCCGTTACGGCCTGGCGCATAGAGTTGATTGAAGGCCGGCAGGTAGTAGCGGTCGGTCAGGTTGTCGACGGCCAGATTGACGTTCCAGTTCTGCCAACCGTGCTGCTTCGGCTGCCAACGCAGCGCCAGATCGACCAAGGTATAGCCGTCATAGCTCGCCACATCGTTGCTGGCTGGCACCCGCTCCTGACTGCCATAGCGTGCCACGCGGGCGCCGAGCATCAGTTGATCGGCCCACAAGCCCTGATTGACGCCAAGCACCCACTTATCCGCCGGAATGCCGGCGAGCGCCTCACCCGTGGTCTTGTTGCTGCCCCGTGTCTGTCCATAGCCGAGATTCAGCGTCAGGCTTTGCCACGCATATTCGGCCCCCAGCTCATAGCCTCTCAGCTGCGCCTTGGAGACGTTGTTGTAGCTGGTCTTGAAAATCATGTTCTTGAAGTCATTCACCACCTGTTGTTCGATGAAGTCATCGACATCGTTATCAAACCAGGTGGCATTGACTGCCAGGCGATCCGCCGTGAGCACGTTGTCAAAAGCCAAGCGCGCCGACAACTCCTTGTTCATCGCCGTTTCCGGCTTCAAATCGGGATTCGGTTGGAAGGTATTGCACAGGGTCGGCCCCATGCAGAAGTGAGTCCCCGAGGTGTAGAGCTCCTCGCTGGTTGGGGCGCGGAACGCTTCATCATAGCGCGCCCCCAGCGTCAGCCAGCGGCTAGCGCTCCAGGCCAGTCCCACCGATGGTGACCAGTGTTCATGTGTCCGGGCAGAGCCGATTTGCTGTTTATCTTCGGTATGGAACTGATCAAAACGAAGACCTGGCGTGAGCGTCCAGTCCGTTGCCAACGGCAGCTCATATTGTGCAAACGCGCCCCACACCTGGGAGCGGCCATCTGCCGGCACAGGCCGATTAGCGCCTTCGCGCGTGCCATCGGTCTTATCAAAATAGACATCTGCTCCGGTCAGCAAACTGCCGAGTGCCAGCTCGGCACGGTTGTTGGCGTTGAGGCCAATGGTCTGGAAGTTGACCTCGTCCTGCTGGGCCTTGGCGATGCGGTACTCATCAAAGTTGGTTTTGTTGTAATACGCCGTCACGCGACTGTCGATCAGCGGATTATCCGGAGTGAACTGATAATCCAGCGTGGTGTTGAAATCCTTGGTCTGCTGCTGAACCAGCGGCACTGAACTGCTGACGTTGGCGCTTGGATTGCTCGGTGCAGCCTGATTCGACTCGCTATGACGCAAAGAGAGCGCTATCTGCTGTGCCTCGTCCGGACGCCAACCGAATTTGCCCATGGCACCTTGCTGACGGGCCGCTGAGTGTTGCAGATCCTCACCATTACCGAGGCGGATATCGTTGCTGTCGTTGTAGTAGCCATTGAGCAACCAGTCTCGCTGCTTGTCATCACTGCGGCCATAGACGGCACCGCTGGTCAACGCCTTGTCATCCGCCGTGTGGTAACCCTGTTTGATATAACCGCCCAGATCCTGATCGGCTCGTAGCATATCGCTAGCCGTGCGAGTGCGCGTCGATACGACGCCCCCCAAGGCGCCACTGCCCCACAACGAACTGGACGGCCCCTTCACCACATCGACCTGTTCAACCAGCTCAGGATCGACAAAGTAAGTGCCCCGGTGCCCGGAACGGGTGTTTTGACGTACACCATCAATGACCTGCAACACACGATCACCACTGAGACCCCGAATCACAGGATCCTGGGCCCCTGGACGGCTGCCGCCGATATTCTCGATATTACTTTCGTATTTGAGCGCCTCAACGACGGAGTCGACCTGCCTGCTGTCGAGCGCGTCACGCTTCACCACTGCGACCTGACGCGACTGTTTTTCCAGCGGTTTTTTATCACGTGTCGCCGTGACAATGATGGGTTCCAGTGTTTTGGTGGCCTGTTCAGTGGCCCGAACTTGAGCAGTCGTAGCCAGCACAGCACACACGGCCAGCGCGACCTTGGACAAGTTATTCACGTTTGACTCCTTTCGCATGGATGTTGCGGAAACCGGGCAAAAGAGTAAAACGACAAACAGTCATTTGCAAACAGTTCTCATTTGCAAAAACAGGCAAACCTCGTTAGCATTCGTCCAACACACTGCCGTCCGAGCGGCACCAAGACATGGATCTCAGGAGAGAAAAGGCATGCACAAACAACGGATATGGCTGGCCGCGACAGCATCCGTAGGTATTCACATCGGACTGTTGGCGTGGTTCACGCAAGCACAGGCTACGCCCAAAGCCACACTGCCCAGCGTGATCCCCATTGCTGTTGCCTTTGCGGCGGCCCCGGTCGCGCCCGCCCCTGCCCAGCCCCCGGCGGCTAAAGCGCTGAACCAGACATCGGCCATGAAGCAGACATCGGCAAACACCGAGCCCAAGCCGCGCCGTGAGCCACCAAAAAAACCGCCCGTAGCGAAAAAACAACCACCCAAGCCGCAAACGTCGCGCCCAGCTCCGGCCAAGCCAGCACAGGCCCGCCGTCCGAGCGAAGCCAAGATGGCGCCGTCTGCGCAGCCGACGCCGAATAATGCGGCACAACCCCACACGGCACGACCGGCAACCCCAGCGACAGCCGTGCCACAAGAACACTATCCAGCCCGCTATCGCGGTGCCCAACCGGCTCCTGACTACCCCCGTTTGGCGCGGCGGCGCGGCATGGAGGGCACCTGCATTATCGAAGTGGTCATGAGCCCCCGTGGTGAGGTGATCCGGTTGGCCCTCAAGCAAAGCACCGGACATACCCTTTTGGATAACGCCGCATTGGATGCCGTCAAGCAGTGGAAGTTTGTCGCCCCAAGCGGGGTTGACGGCCCCAGCAAGGCGTTAGTGCCGGTGCGCTTCAAATTGACCTGATGCGTAATCACCCTTTTGGGCTGGCTCAGCCAGCCCGTTTTTTCAGCGCCATGATCTCTGCGGAGCCCAGATGAAGACATCACTCGCCTTATTGCTGGCCGTGCTGCCGGTATTACCGCTGCAAGCCCAACCAACATCCTCCCCACTTCGCATCATCAGTGCCGGTGCCGGTGTAACCGAGTTGATCACCACGCTCGGTGCCGCCCATCAACTGATTGCTGTCGACTCAACCAGCCGCCTGCCGCCTGGTCAGACACTGCCGATCGTCGGCTATCATCGCCAGCTTGCCAGCGAGGGGTTGCTGTCACTCAAACCCACGCTGCTGTTGGGCAGCGACGAAATGGGGCCTGAGACGACCTTGAGCCAGCTGCAAAGCGCCGGAGTGCGCGTCGAAAAACTCCCTTCGCGGGCCGATGTTGCCACGCTGCAGCAGAATATCTCGACCTTGGGGCAGTTGCTGTCCCGCCAGACCCAAGCCAAGCAGCTACAGCACGCGGTAGCAACGCAGGTGCAAACGCTGCAGCAAGATGCCAAGCGCTTGAAACGGCCGCCACGGCTGCTCTATCTGATGATTCATCCTGGGCGTCCGGCCATGGTCGCCGGTGGCAATACCGCTGCCTCAACCCTGATCCAGCTCGCCGGGGGCGAGAATCCGGCAACCACGCTCAGCAACTACCAATTGTTGAATCTTGAATCATTGCTGGCGATGCAACCCGATGCCATTTTGGTCAGCCAGCGCAGCCTGCAACAGGATCCGCTGCTGCTTGAGCATGCCTTGCCGCAGATCATGCAACACCCCGAATTGCAGCAAGTGCCGCTCTATCCTGTCGCCGGTCAGGCACTGATCGGCGGGCTGAATCTGGCCACCCTGCAGGCCGCAGCCAGCTTGCAACAACAGTTGCTCAAGGCACAACAGGAGCCGTGAGTGATGCGTTTGCCGTTACACTGCGCGCTGCCGCTGCTCGGTGCCGTTCTGCTGCTGATAGCGCTGACGTCGCTCTACTCCGGCGCCATGCCGCTGACGATGAATGACACCTGGCTGGCGCTGTGGGGATACGGCGATCCCACGCACCAGCTGGTCATCTGGCAAATCCGTCTGCCGCGCAGCCTGATGGCCATGGCGGTAGGCGCCCTGCTGGCGCTCAGCGGGGCGGTTCTGCAGGGGTTGTTCCGCAACCCGCTCGCTGACCCCGGCATCATAGGGGTCAGTGGTGGTGCGGCGTTAGGAGCGGGTCTGGCGATCGTGCTGCTACCGACCCTGCCCCTCCCCTGGCTCACGCTGGGCTCGACCACGATGCTGGCCTTTATCGGGGGCATGCTGACCACGCTGCTGGTCTATCGATTGGGGCGCGGCCCGTTTGGTACCTCGATGGCCATGATGCTGCTGGCCGGGGTGGCCGTTGGCGCCATCGCCTTCTCGGTGCTGGGCCTGCTCAACTATGTCGCCGATGACGAACAGCTGCGCGATCTGTCGCTGTGGCAGATGGGCTCACTGGCTGGTGCCAGCTGGCAGCGCGTCGCATTGACACTGTTGATGGCCACGCTGTTCTGGGGCTGGAGCCAGCGCCAGGCCGGCAGCCTCAATGCACTGTTGCTGGGCGAGCCGGAGGCCCGCCATCTGGGCGTGGCGGTCGAGCACCTCAAACGCCAGGCGATTTTACTGTGCGCCTTGGCGGTAGGGATCGCCGTGGCCGCGGCCGGCATGATCGGTTTCATCGGCCTGATGGTGCCCCATCTGGTGCGCTTGATCAGTGGCCCCGATTACCGTCGTCTGCTGCCATTATCGGCGTTAGGGGGCGCCCTGCTGTTGCTGTGTGCCGATCTGTTGGCCCGGGCTATCGCGCCACCGGCCGAGGTGCCGGTTGGCCTGATTACCGCGCTACTGGGTGCGCCGTTTTTTCTGTGGTTACTGCACCAGCAACGCGGAGGCCGCCCATGAGTGCCCTGATCATCCAACATCTGTCGCTGACACTGGGAGCTCGACCGCTGTTTTCTGACTTTTCGCTCAGCCTGGCTGCCGGCGAACTGACGGTGCTGCTGGGCCCCAATGGCTGCGGCAAATCGACCCTGCTCAAAGCCTTGACCGGTGAGCTGGCCAGCAGCGCCACCATCACGCTGTTTGGCCGCCCGACGTCGCAGTGGCCGAGTCGTGCCCGCGCGCAGCGCCTGGTAGTCTTACCGCAAAGCTCGAGTCTGAGTTTTGATTTTCTGGCGCGCGAAGTGGTCGAACTGGGCCGTCTGCCGTGGTCGACTGCCCCTGCCATCAACCGCCAGCGAGTCGAAAGCAGCATGCGTGCGCTGGATGTCTGGCCGTTGCGCGATGCCCGTTATCTGCACTTGTCGGGAGGAGAACGCCAGCGTCTGCACTTTGCCCGCGTGCTATGCCAGCTCGATACGCACCAGCCCGGCGTCCTGCTGCTGGACGAACCAACGTCGGCGCTCGATCCTGGCCACCAGCACCAGACGCTGCGGCTGGCCAAACAGCTGGCCGGCGCCGGTCATGCCGTCCTGATGGTGCTACACGATTTGAATCTGGCCTCACGTTATGCCGACCGCGTGCTGCTGATGCAGCAAGGGCGGTTACTGGCCGATGGCACGCCGCGCGAGACACTGACGGCTGCGCTGCTGCATCGTCTGTATGGGGCGGGACCCGAGCTGTGGCATCACCCACAAGATGGCCGTCCCCTGGTGGTCTAACACCCGTCGGTGCCAGGGGCAACCCAGAAGGCCGGCCCGCAGAAACAACAACGCCCTCAGTAGAGGGCGTTGTGTTAACGCGCGACGAGACGGGTCTTAGCCCAGCTCCACCACGTCGAAGTTCACTTCCGGATTCACATCAGCCTCGTAGTCAACACCACTCCAGCCAAAACCGAACAGCTTCAAGAACTCGTCCTTGTAGCCCTGATAGTCAGTCAGCTGCGACAGGTTCTCGCTGGTGATCTGCGGCCACAGATCACGACACGCTTGCTGCACGTCGTCACGCAGCTCCCAGTCATCCATGCGGATACGGTTCTTGTCATCGGTCGGGGTTGGGATCCCGGCATACAGACGGGTCCAGAACATGCGCTGGATCTGTTCGAGGCAGCCTTCGTGCAGTCCCATCTGCTTCATGATGCGGAACGACATGGAGATGTACAACGGCATCACCGGGATCGCCGCCGAGGCCTGGGTGACCACCGACTTCAGCACGGCAACATGGGCTTCACCACCACGGCCGGCCAACTGGGCATTGATCGCCGCGCTGGCGCGATCCAGATCTTCTTTTGCCTTGCCCAGGGTACCGTGCCAGTAGATAGGCCAGGTCAGATCGGTGCCGATATAGCTGTACGCCAGCGTCTTGGCGCCGTCGGCCAGCACACCGGCAGCGTCCAGCGCCTGGATCCACAGCTCCCAGTCTTCCCCGCCCATCACCTTGATGGTGTTGGCGATCTCCTCTTCGTTCGCCGGCTCGACTTGCGCCTCGATGATCACATCCTTGTTGGTGTCGATGGCCGTGGTCTTGTAGACCTCGCCGATCGGTTTGAGCGCACTGCGCACCACTTCACCGGTATCCGGCAGCTTGCGCACCGGCGAGGCCAGCGAGTAGACCACCAGGTCAATCTGACCCAGATCCTGCTTGATGATCTCGATTACCTTGTCACGGCATTCGTTGGAGAACGCATCGCCGTTGACGCTCTTGGCGTACAGGCCGGCTTCCTTGGCGGCCTTGTCGAACGCCGCCGCGTTGTACCAGCCGGCAGAGCCGGGTTTCTTGTCCGTGCCCGGCTTTTCGAAAAACACGCCCAGGGTGGCCGCACCTGAGCCAAACGCGGCAGAGATACGCGAGGAGAGGCCGTACCCGGTGGAGGCGCCGATCACCAACACGCGCTTGGGGCCGTGTTCCAGCTTGCCTTTGCTCTGGATGTAGGCGATCTGTTGCCGAACGTTGGCCTCACAACCGGCCGGATGGGTGGTGGTGCAGATAAAGCCACGAACCTTGGGGGTAATGATCATCGTCGAATCTCTGTGCAAATAGGGAAAATCGCGGCAGATGATACACGATTTGCCACCGGCTGTGACATCCGAGCTGTTGGCATGGACCACTCTTTATCCTGTCAACGATGACAGGTCGGAATAAATAATGATCGCGCGCTGCAGCCCATTATTATCACTCAGTGCAACCATTCTCATAGTTTATTGATTTTAATGTATTTTTTATTTGTTTTTGCACTGTGTTTTATTATTAACCCCCACATTGGCTTGCACCGAAAATAATGTTGCGTTGCTGACGATGGCGATGGAATAACCACCCAAGAGCAACTTGGCAGCACCGCCACGGGCTTTATAATGCGCCGACAAGAGCAGGAGCCCGTCGATGTTTACCCTTCGCCCCTATCAGAGTGAGGCCGTCGCCGCCGTGGTGCGCCATTTTCGCGAGCACACCACGCCGGCGGTGATCGTATTACCAACCGGCGCCGGCAAGAGCCTGGTGATCGCCGAACTGGCCCGCTTGGCGCGCGGCCGGGTACTGGTGCTGGCCCATGTCAAGGAGCTGGTGGCGCAAAACCACGCCAAATACGAAGCCCTCGGCCTCGACAGCGCGCTGCGTGCCGATATCTTCTCGGCCGGGCTGGGCCAGAAGCAGAGTGCCCGGCGCGTCATCTTCGGCTCCATTCAGTCGGTGGCGCGTCATCTCGATCAGTTCTCGACACCGATCTCATTGCTGATCATCGACGAGTGCCATCGCTTGAGCGACGATGACGATAGCCAGTATCGCCAGTTGATCGGCTACCTGCGCCAACACAACCCGGCGTTGCGGATCCTCGGACTGACGGCCACCCCGTACCGGCTCGGGCAGGGCTATATCTACAACTACCACTATCACGGCATGGTGCGCAGCCATGAACCACGGCTGTTTAGTGACTGTATCTACGAGCTGCCATTACGCCAGATGATTAAACAGGGCTACCTGACGCCACCGCGTCTGATCGACGCCCCGGCGGTACACTATGACTTCAGCCAGTTGCTCCCGCGCGAAAATGGCCTGTTTAGTGAAGCCGATCTGGATCGTGAACTGCGCCGCCAGCAGCGCGTCACACCGCGTATCGTGGCGCAGATTGTCGACTACGCGGCCGATCGTCAGGGGGTGATGATCTTTGCCGCCACCGTGGAGCATGCTCTCGAGGTCAGCCAGTTGCTGCCTGAGACGCAAACGGCGTTGATCACCGGCGCCACACCGCTGGCCGAACGCGATGCCGCCATCGCCGCCTTCAAGCAGCAACAGCTGAAGTACCTGGTGAACGTCGCCGTGCTGACCACAGGTTTTGATGCCCCGCACGTCGATCTGATCGCCATCCTCAGACCCAGCGAATCCGTCTCGCTGTACCAGCAGATCGTCGGGCGCGGCCTGCGTCTGGCGCCCGGCAAGCAGGAGTGTCTGATCCTCGACTATGCCGGCAATGCCTATGACCTGTTCGCCCCGGAAATTGGCGAACCCAAACCCGCTGCCGACACAGTGCCGGTGCAGGTGTTGTGTCCGGCCTGTGGTTTTGCCAATCAGTTCTGGGGACGCCTGGATGCAAATGGTGCCGTCAGCGAACATTTTGGCCGTCGTTGTCACGGTTTTTTGCAAGATGACGATGGACATCGTGAATTTTGCGATTATCGTTTCCGGGCCAAATATTGCGCTGCATGCGGCACCGCCAATGATATTGCCGCCCGGTGCTGTCATCAGTGTGATGCCCTGCTGTATGATGCCGACGACCGGCTCAAGGCGGCACTGGCATTGAAAGATGCCAAGGTGATCCGTTGTGCCGGTATGACGCTGCGTGCCGTCCAGCACAAAGGGCGTCCCCGGGTCCGCATCACCTATCACGATGAGGACGGGGCCGAGCTCAACGAGCACCTGGCCTTTGACGGGGCCACCGCGCTGCAGCGCGTGCAAGAATTTGTTGCCCGACACTGGCGGGCTCCGGGCCTGGCGCCGGAACTATCCAGTCCCGCTGCCCTATTGGCAGCCGAACCGCTGATGCGTCATCCCGATTTCGTTATTGCCCGCAAGCAGGGGCATGTCTGGCGCATTACCGAGAAAATTTTCGATTATCAGGGCCGCTTTCGAACTGCTTACGCCCTGTGATGAGGTTGTAGATGAAACGTATTGCTACCCTGTTGTGCGCCGCCTTGTTCGGCGTCAGCAGTGCCCATGCCGCTATTTCCGCACCCGAAGGTGCCCGCATTGCCGTTGCCTATACCACACCAGGCAGTCAACGCATCGAAGGGGTACATACCGATGCCTTCATGATCCCCGCTTCGACACAAAAAGTGCTGACTGCCACCGCCGCCGCGCTGTTTTTAGGGCTCGACTGGCAGTTCAAGACGCGGATGCTGGCAACCAACGGCGCGCTAGCCACCGCCAAGAGTAATGGTGGCACCCTGCCCGGTGATCTGGTTCTGGAGTTTAACGGCGCACCGGATCTGACACGCCAGGCTCTGGTCAACCTGCTCTCCTATCTCAAACAACAGGGCGTCACCCGTATCGAGGGCGACATTCTGCTGGATGTCAGCCATTACGCCGGTTATGACCGCGGTAACGGCTGGTCGTGGAACGATCTGCCGGTCTGTTTCACCGCCCCCGCCTCGGCGGTGGTGATCGACCGCAACTGTGTGTTTGCCCAATTGAAGGCTGATCAAGTCGGCCAGCTGGCGCAACCGATGATCCAAAGCGGACAGCCGATCACCATCAGCAGCGAGGCCCAGGTCGTCTCGCTCAATGACTACTACTCCGGCTGCGAGCTGGAGGTCAACCTTGACTCGGGCAACAACTACCACCTGACAGGCTGTATTCCGGCCCAACCAGGCAAGCCCTGGCCACTGTCGTTCGCGGTACAGGATCCCACCGTCTGGGGCATCAGCATCACAGGCTGGGCCGCCAAACGGGCAGGTTTGGAGTGGAGCGGCAAGGTGCGTTCGGTGCGCAAGAGCCCGGATAACCTCGCCGAACTGGCCCATGTGCCCTCAGCGCCGCTCGGCAAGCTGATGGATCGCATGCTCAAGCGTTCGGATAATCTGATCGCCGACAGCATTGCCCGCGCGCTGGGTTATGAATATTTCAAACGCCCGGCCAGTTATGCCAGCGGTGCCGATGCGGTACGCGAAATTCTGCGCACCAAGGCTGGCATCGATCTGGGGTCCGCGCTGCTGGCCGATGGCTCCGGCCTCTCCGCCCACAATCTGATCAAGGCCAGCCAGATGCTGCAGGTGCTCGATTTCATTGCGCGCAACGATGACCAGCTCAAATTGATCGAGATGTTGCCCGTTGCCGGTATGAGCGGCACCCTGGGATCGCGCGGTAGCGTGCAGATGCCGCCGCTGGTGAAAAACGTCACCGCCAAGACAGGTACGCTGCAAAATGTCTCCAATCTGGCGGGCTTCATGAAGACCGCCTCCGGTCAGCGCAAGGCGTTTGTCGTCATGGTCAACGGCCTGACCTTTCCACCGAAAATCCGCCAGGCCCTCAAGGCCAAACGCATTGCCTCGCCGCACTACAAGTTCGAACGGGCCGTGCTCGAACAGATCTACCGCGAACAACCGGTACAGATCAGCGATTAAGCGACATTCCGGGGGCCTGACGGCCCCTTTTTCGTCACAGACGATCCCGCCATCGAATCGCCAACCCTTAGAACAGCTGACGCGCCTCCTGCCACCCAATAGAAATACATTCTGATATTTTCTTCTTTTTAAGAATTATATTTGTCATTAATACATTTTTGTCGCCACTATCACTGAAAAAAAGCCCGCGAATCGGGTTGTCACCTTAGAAAGGAAGGAGAAGAATAGACGGCTTCGGGGCGCGGAAGACGACCCCACACGCATACAGAGGCACAGATGTACTCAATCGATAAATCCCACAAGCTGGACAATGTCTGCTACGACATTCGCGGCCCGGTGCACAAGGAAGCCCGCCGCCTCGAAGATGAAGGCCACCGCATTCTCAAACTGAATATCGGCAACCCGGCGCCGTTTGGTTTTGATGCCCCGGAAGAGGTCATCAAGGATGTCATCGTCAACATGTCACAGGGCCAAGGCTATTGTGACTCCAAGGGGTTATTCGCGGCCCGTAAGGCCATCGCCCACTACTATCAGCAAAAAGGCCTGCGCAAGGCCGATGTCGATGACATCTACATCGGCAATGGCGCCTCCGAGCTCATCGTCATGGCGATGCAGGCACTGCTGAACAATGGTGACGAGATGCTGGTGCCGGCCCCGGACTATCCGCTGTGGACCGCGGCGGTGACCCTCTCCGGTGGGCACGCCGTACACTACATCTGTGACGAACAAGCCGACTGGTATCCGGATCTGGACGACATGCGCGCCAAGATCACCGCCAAGACCCGTGGTATTGTGTTGATCAACCCGAACAATCCGACCGGTGCCGTCTACAGCACAGAGTTCCTGCTGGAAGTGATCGAAATCGCGCGCCAGCACAAGCTGATCATCTTTGCCGATGAGATTTACGACAAGATCCTCTACGACGACATCGCGCATCACAGTGTCTGTACCCTGTGTGACGACTGTCTCTTATACACATCTCCGAGCCCACGAGACCGGAGCCTATCTCGT
>CAMFKP010000077.1 GCA_945957385.1 uncultured Aeromonadaceae bacterium | reverse complement strand
ATAACCTTGCCAAGGTTAGGGTCGCGAGTTCGAGTCTCGTTTCCCGCTCCAATCTACATATCGTCTCTGTCCTCATTTCATTGTCTTCATCTTCACTTATTTTGTCTTGTCGCCGCGTGCCGGCCGCTAGCGTGTACTGCTGTACGCACCCGTTGCCGATGCCAGCGTGGCTGGATTATTAAGTCAGATTTAATAATCGCTGTAATTTGACAGTGCATTTGCCGGCTAATCCGTGGCGCGCAGACGAAAACGCCGTCCAGAAGACGGCGTCAGTTCGCGCGGTGCGGTCTGTTTAGTGCTGAGCGGCGGCCAGCTGGCTGGCGGCGTACAGGGCGGCACCGATAATTCCGGCCTGATTGAGGCTGGCGGCTGGCAACACCTCGGTGCGCAGATGCAGTTCATCGCGGAAGCGGTCGAAGCGTTGGGCCGAGCCGCCGCCAAGGATGAACAGATCCGGATTGAACAGGAACTCCAGCCGTTGCAGATAACGGTTGAAGCGGCGTCCCCACTTGCCCCAGCTGAGTTCTTCGCGCTGGCGTACGGCATCCGAGCAGTAGTGCTCGGCGATGCGACCTTTCATCTTCAGATGCCCCAGCTCGGTGTTCGGGTGCAGGTGGCCGTTGACGAAGATGGCACTGCCAAGACCGGTGCCGATGGTGATCAGCATGACGACGCCCTGACGCCCCTGGCCGGCGCCGAAACGCATCTCGGCCATGCCGGCGGCATCGGCATCATTGACGACATAGCAGGGGCAGCCGGTGGCGTCGGCGAAGATGCGGTCAACCGGGGTCTGGATCCAGCTGGCGTCAATGTTCGCGGCGCTGAAGGCGACACCGTGATGAATGGTGGCCGGAAAACCGCAGCCGATGGGCCCGGACCACTCGAAGTGGTCGACTAACTGCTTCAGTGTTTGCGCCATGGCCTCCGGCGTGGCCGGTTGTGGTGTGGCAATGCGATGGCGTTCACCGATCATCAGCCCGCTGCTGGTATCGACGATGGCGCCCTTGATGCCGGAGCCTCCGATATCCACCCCTAGAATCATCATCCGTTTTTCTCCCTTATGCGTGTTCCGGCATGCCTTTGTCGATGCAGCGGATCAGGCGTTCCGTTTTCAGGTAGCGCGAGCTGAGCTCACGTTTAGCGTGCTGTTGGGCCAGCGCCCACTCTATATGTTCCTGTACCAGCGGACTGACTGCATCGCGACGTGCCTGCAGGGCCTCGACTATGGCTGTGGAGTATGGCGCGTTGCCAAGGGCCACGGCAAGATTACGCTGCCATCTTTCATGACCAATACGACGGATCGCGCTGCCTTCGGTTTCGCGCAGGAAGCGCGCCTCATCCCATTGCCACAGGCTGAGCAGTTCTGGCGTATGCAATGGCGGGCGCGCCTGGAAATCCGTCTCCGCGCTAGCTGCGGCGTAGCGATTCCACGGGCAGATCAGCTGGCAGTCATCGCATCCGTAGATGCGGTTGCCGAGCAAGGGGCGCAGCGGCTCTGGAATGGCGCCGGCATGTTCTATGGTCAGGTAGGAGATGCAGCGACGGGCATCGACCGTGTAGGGTTCGACGATGGCCCCGGTGGGGCAGATCGTCATGCAGGCGACACAGTGGCCACATTCGGCGGCAACCGGTTGATCCACCGGAAGTGGTAACGCCACCAGCAGTTCGCCGAGAAAGAAGAAGGAGCCGGCATCACGCTGCAGGATCAGGCTGTGCTTGCCGACCCAGCCCAAGCCGGCCTTGGCCGCTAACGGCCGCTCCAGCAGCGGCGCGGAGTCGACAAACGGCCGTGCATTGCCGATACCACATGCCTGCTCGATTCGGTCGGCCAGCTGCTTCAGACGCTGACGCAGCAGCTTGTGATAATCGCGGCCGAGGGCATAGCGGCTGATATAGCCCAGTTCCGGCTGGCGTAATGTGCGGGCGATGGCGGCCGATGGTGGCAGGTAGTTCATGCGCACCGAGATGACGCTGAGGGTGCCGGGATGCAGTTCCTGCGGACGGGCGCGCAGCAGCCCGTGGCGGGACATGTACGCCATGTCGCCGTGATAGCCGCGATCGAGCCAGGCCTGCAGCCTGGGCTCTTCACTACGCAAATCGGTATCGCAGATCCCGACCTGGTCGAAACCTAGCTCGCGCCCCCATTGCTTGATATCTTGGGCCAGCTGTTGCAATTCCTCGGGGGTCATGATGTCCACACCTGATCAACCTGCCGCCACTTTACCATATTCGCTGTTGAGCACTGAGCAGATCCGCGACCTGGAGGCGTTTGCGCTCAGCCAGGGTCTGGCGCGCGGCGAGCTGATGGCGCGTGCCGGAGAGGCGCTCTATGTGGCCGCTCGCCGCTTACGGCCGGACTCGTCGGGCCCATGGTGGATCATCTGCGGCAGCGGCAATAACGGTGGCGATGGTTATGTGTTGGCGCGCCTGGCCCGCGCAGCCGGCGTGACGGTGCGGCTGTTTGCCTGTGCGCCGCCGCGACAGGGAAGTGACGCCGAGCAGGCTTGCCAACGCTGGTTGCAGAGTGGTGGTGACGTGGAGTTGGAGTGGCCGGCGGCGGACCACGCGCCGGATCTGGTGGTGGATGCGCTGCTCGGTATCGGTCAGTGCAGTGCGCCGCGTCCGGCCGTGGCGGCGTGGATCGACGCGATCAATCAGCTGGCGGCTCCGGTGCTCGCGGTCGACATTCCCAGTGGATTGCTGGCCGACAGTGGTGCGGCGCCCGGAGCCGTAGTGCGAGCGAGCGCAACGTTATCGCTGTTGGCGCTGACGCCCGGTCTTTTTACCGGGCGAGGGCCGGATGTCTGTGGGGCGGTATGGCACCATCCTTTGGCTTCGCTGCCCGTGTCACCGGATGTGCTGTTGGCACAACGGCTGGATTATGCCGCCATTTGTAACCTGTTGCCGCGCCGACCGCGTACGGCACACAAGGGAACCTGTGGTCGCGTGCTGATCATCGGTGGGGCGCCGGGGATGTCTGGCGCCGTACGGTTGGCCGGTGAAGGTGCGTTGCGCGCCGGCGCCGGATTGGTGCGCGTGCTGACCCATCCGCAGCATGCGTCGCTGCTGAACATCGGCTGTCCTGAATTGATGGTCTCCTCTTCTGATCAGGCACCCACGGCGCCGGATTGGCCGTCTATTCGTGTACTGGGGCCTGGTTTGGGACAGACCTCCTGGAGTGAGTCGCTTTGGCAGATGCAGCTGACCGTACCCGGGGTGTTGTTACTGGATGCCGATGCGCTCAGCTGGCTGGCACGTCAGCCCCAGCACAGAGATAACTGGGTATTGACGCCGCACCCGGGGGAGGCGGCACGCCTGCTGGGCTGCTCGGTGGCCGAGGTGGAAGCGGATCGGCTGGCCAGCGTCAGGGCGTTGCAGCGCCGATACGGTGGTGTCGTGGTGTTGAAAGGCGCGGGGAGCCTGATTTGCGATGGCCAGCAGTTGTGGTTATGCACCGAAGGCAATCCCGGTATGGCAAGTGGCGGCATGGGCGACCTGTTATCTGGTATAATCGCCGCTCTTTATGCTCAGGGGTTACCGTTGGCGACGGCGTGCTGTGTTGGTGTTTGCATCCATGGCGAAGCGGCGGATCTGGCGGCGTGCGCAGGAGAACGAGGTTTGCTGGCCTCGGATCTGTTACCCTTGATTCGACGGTTGGTCAATCCGCAGGACACAATGAACCATGTATCCATCCCTGACTGAACATTTGCCTGATGAAACTGCCACTCTGGCCTTTGGCGAACGGCTGGCCCATGCCAGCACCACGTCCCTGACGCTGTTCTTGCACGGTGATTTGGGCGCCGGCAAGACCACGCTTTCCCGTGGTTTTGTGCAGGCGTTGGGACACGCAGGCCGTGTGAAAAGTCCGACGTATACCTTGGTTGAAGCCTATGAATTGCCGCGTTGGCAGGTTTATCATTTCGACCTGTATCGACTCGCCGATCCCGAAGAGCTGGAGTTCATGGGGATCCGCGACTATTTCGGGCCGGATTGTCTCTGTCTGGTCGAGTGGCCAGAAAAGGGTGAGGGCTGGTTGCCAGCGCCGGATTTGGAAATCACGCTGCGTTATGTCGGTGAACAGCGAGAAATCACTGTGCAGGCGGGTAGCAGCAAGGGTCAACTTATCGTGGAATCATTGCAGTCGTGTTAATACGTTACTGGTTGTCTTTGATAGTGTGTCTGATGGTGCTGGTTCCAGTCCAGGCCAACGAACTCAAACGGTTACGCGTCTCGCCGACGGCGGACAAAACGCGTGTCGTGTTCGATCTTGCCGATGCTCCGCGCTACACCTATTCGCAGCAGCAGGTGCCACCACGCCTGATCATCGAGCTGGATAACATCACTTCGGAATTGGGCAATTCAGCCCAGACCACGGGACGAATGGGGCCGGCTATCAGCGCGATTGCGCGCGACAAGAACGCGCCGGCCGGGAAGCTGCGCCTGGTCTTCTCGCTGACGGCGCTGTATAAGCCGACGATTTTCACCCTCAAGCCGCAACAGCATTACGGGCATCGTCTGGTCATCGATCTCGATCATAACGTCAAGCAGGCGGTCCCAACGACGAGCCCATCTTCGGCTCCGGTGGCCAATGCCAGTACGCCACGCAGCGCGGTGTCCGGCTCGGCCACCAGCTCGACTCGTGCCCCTGCTGCGTCTGGGACGGCAAGCAAACCGGTGTCGGGGCGGATTATCCCGATGTCTGAGTTTTCACCGCAGTCCAAGTCAGCCAACCGCCAGGCCAACAGTGTGACGGTACGGGAGGAGGTATTGTCGACCCAGACCCGTCCGGCTGCATCAGCCAATGCGTCTGCGGTCACTGCGTCGACCTCTTCGCCTGCGTTGGCAGCGGCGGCGAACACTCGCGCGCCGTCGTCGCAGACGACCAGCTCCACGACCGCCATGGCATCACCGGAACCGCGCAACGTAGCCCCCAAGCCTGTCAGCAGTGGCAACGGTATGTTGATTGTGGCGGTGGATGCCGGCCACGGTGGTAAGGATCCCGGCGCGATTGGACCAGGCGGCACACACGAGAAAAATGTCACGTTGGCGGTAGCCAGAGAACTGGCGCGACTGATCAACCGGCAGCCGGGAATGAAGGCGATCATGACCCGGGATGGTGATTACTTCGTCGATCTGGATCGGCGCTCGGAGATTGCACGGCAAAAGAAGGCCAATCTGCTGATCTCCATTCATGCCGACAGTGTGGATAACGCATCAGCGCGGGGGGCGTCGGTATGGATCCTCTCCAGTAAGCGCGTCGATCGTGAGATGAATAAATTACTGGAACAGCAGGACAAGCACACCGAGTTATTGGGGGGCGCGGGCAAGGTGATCGCCGAGTCAGAACCCAATCCTTACCTGGCACAGACGATCCTCGATCTATCGTGGGATAACTCACGCAGTGAAGGGTACAGCATAGGGGAGGTGGTGCTGCAGCAGATCGGACGCGTGGCGCGTTTACACAAGAGCAAGCCGGTGCATGCCAGCTTGGCCGTGCTCAAGGCGCCGGATATCCCGTCCCTATTGATCGAAACCGGCTTCATCTCTAACCACCTTGAAGAGCGGCAGCTGGCTTCTGCAACCTACCAGCGCGATCTGGCGCGCGCCATTTTCCGCGGCGTACAAGGTTATTATGTGGATAACCCGCCGGAGGGGACTCGGATTGCAGCGGTGCCGCAACCGGATAACAAGAGCGGAAAGTCGATTCGGCACGTGGTCAAAAATGGTGAAAGTCTTTCCGGTCTGGCGGTGCGCTATGGCATCCCCAAAGGGCGTCTGGCCAGCTATAACAGCCTCAAGTCAGAACATTTGCTAATTGGGCAAGTGCTCTATATTCCGGCCAGCTAAGATGCCAATCCGTATATTGCCCCCGATTCTGGCGAACCAGATTGCGGCGGGCGAAGTCGTGGAACGCCCGGCGTCAGTGGTCAAGGAACTGATCGAAAATAGCCTCGATGCGGGAGCCAACCGCATCGAGGTTGAGCTGGAAAAGGGCGGCTGCAAACTGATCCGCATTCGAGATAATGGCGGCGGTATTCCTAAGGACGAGTTGGTCTTGGCGCTGGAGCGGCATGCGACGTCCAAAGTCAGCTCGCTGGATGATCTCGAAGCCATTGTCAGCTTGGGGTTTCGCGGCGAGGCGTTGGCGTCCATCAGTTCTGTCTCCCGGTTGACGCTCACTTCGCGCACCGCCGAACAGGCCGAGGCGTGGCAAGCTAGCGCCGAAGGTCGCGACATGGCGGTAACGCTGCGTCCGGCGGCACATCCGGTGGGCACCAGTGTCGATGTGGTGGATCTGTTCTTCAATACGCCGGCTCGACGCCGCTTTCTGCGCAGTGAAAAAACCGAATTCGGTCATATCGATGAATTGTTGCGGCGTCTGGCGTTAAGCCGCCCGGATGTCACGTTGACGTTGCGTCATAACGGTAAATTGGTCCGCCAGTACCGTGGGCTCCCCATCCACAGTGATGAAGAGTTGCAACAGCGTGTCGCCGCCGTCTGTGGTAAGGAGTTTTTATCCCGGGCGTTGCACCTGAAGAGTGAACACCATGGTCTGACGCTGTCCGGCTGGATCCTGCAACCTCAAGCTACGACCGCCTCCTCTCCCGAAGTGCAGTACTTTTATGTCAATGGGCGCATGATGCGCGATAGGCTGATAACCCATGCGATTCGTCAAGGATATCTTGAGGCGCTGGGTCTGGAGTGCTCGCCGTCATTTTTGCTTTATTTAACGCTGGATCCGCATTTAGTCGATGTGAACGTACATCCGGCTAAACATGAAGTGCGCTTTCATGAGTCCCGGTTAGTCCATGATTTCGTGGTTTCTGTGGTCCGTACGGCTTTGGATGAAGGACTGACCATGTCTGGCCCCGTCTTGCATCAGAGCAATCAGACGGAGCCAGTGGCCTCATCGGCTGGAAGCGTATCGGCGACACAGGAGCCGGAAGCCAAGTATCGAGGCCACGAGATAGCCAGTTCGCGGAATGTGTTCCGTTCCTATGAGCATGGCTATCAGTCTCCCCGCGCCGGTTATCAGGCTCCGCCGCCAGTCACTGCTTCCGAGCAGCAGGCATATCGACAACTGATGACGCCTGCGGCTATATCCAGCAAGCAGACGCCCATCGCTAGCGACTCAGTGGCTCGCGAGCCATGGCGCTGTTTGTTACGTTTACGTCCCGATGTGGCGTTGCTGGCGACAGGCGATGAAAGCAGCGACCTGTATCTGGTGCATTTGCCTCGTTTAGCCGCGGCCATGTCGTTATCTCAACTCTCTCAGCAGTGGGGTGCTGGTGGCCTGGTGTCGCAACCCCTGTTGATGCCACTGAGCCTGGTTTTGACGCCAGAGCAGTGGTCTGTCATCGCACAACAGAGTGCCGATTTGACGCGGATGGGATTTGAGTGGAAACAGCATGCGCAAAAACTGATCCTGTATCGAGTGCCGGCTTGTTTGCGTCATTGCGATATCAGCTCGCGTCTGCATGAGCTATTGAGTTTGCTGCAAAATGAGTCTGCCGACACAACGGCTCGAGGGCAGGTCTTATGCCGCTGGCTGAGTCAACAGGAGACGCCCCAGTTTGCTGATGAGCAGTCGGTTATGCGTTTGTTCAGTGAATGCCAGCTATCCTGCAGCGAGTTACTGCGTTGCTCCACTATTGCAAGCCCAATCAGCCTGACAGAACAGATACAGGATTTAATCAATGCATAAACCCTTGGCAATCTTTTTGATGGGGCCGACCGCATCCGGGAAAAGTGCGCTGGCAATGGAGCTGGTGCAACATCTGCCGTGTGACATTATCAGTGTGGATTCCGCATTGATCTATCGAGGCATGGACATCGGAACCGCCAAACCGACTGCCGATGAGCTGCGAATGGCGCCCCATCGACTGATTGATATCCGGGATCCTGCCGAGAGCTATTCGGCGGCGGAATTTTGCACTGATGCCTTGCAAGAGATGGCGGCCATCACTGCTGCGGGGCGAATCCCATTGTTGGTTGGTGGCACCATGTTGTACTACAAGGCGTTGCTCGAGGGATTATCTCCATTGCCAGCAGCAGATTCCGATATTCGGGCTGAGTTGCAGCGCGAGGCGGAACAGATGGGGTGGGAGCATCTGCATCGGCAATTGACGACTATCGATCCGGTTGCCGCTGCACGGATACATCCGAATGACCCGCAACGGATATCTCGCGCATTGGAGGTTTATCGGATCAGTGGTCAGACATTGACGACGCTGACGGCTCAGCAAGGTACCGAATTGCCCTATCAGGTATTGCAGTACGCCATTGCTCCTCAGGATCGCGCATTATTGCGTCAACGGATTGCTGAGCGGTTTGATCTGATGTTGCAAAGCGGCTTCGAAACGGAAGTCAGGTGCTTGTTTGCACGTGAAGATTTACATCTGGGATTGCCGTCTATCCGTTGTGTCGGTTATCGTCAGATGTGGGATTATTTATCCGGTGAACTTGATTATGCAGAAATGCGTTATCGAGGGATTGTCGCGACATGCCAGTTGGCAAAAAGACAGATGACCTGGTTGAGAGGTTGGTCACATACTGTGACATGGCTCGAAACTGGAAGTCAGATGAATCTTGATATCATTTTACGCGACGTTGGTTCTGGTTACTTGACAGGCTATAATCGCTAACGCCTTGTTAAGAAATTGGCAATAATTTAGTACTACAAACAAATATAAGGATTAAAAAATATGGCTAAGGGGCAATCACTTCAGGATCCGTTTCTGAATGCACTGCGTCGGGAGCGGATTCCCGTCTCTATCTATCTGGTGAACGGTATCAAGCTGCAGGGCCAGATTGAGTCGTTTGATCAATTCGTTATTTTGTTGAAAAACACCGTCAGCCAGATGGTGTACAAGCATGCGATCTCGACTGTGGTGCCTTCTCGAGCTGTCCCTCATCACCAGCACTCTGCCTCTGCGTCCGGAAGTGATGCCAGCAGCGAAGAATAAGTTCGTCTGAGCCCATCACCATCCGCTGATGTAGCCGGGGTGACCCGGAGCTAAGGAGTTTTTGCTTGTTTGAGCGTTATGAAGCCGGCGAACAGGCCATACTGGTTCATGTTGACTTCACGGATGAAGGTGCGCGAGAGGATCTGGCTGAACTGAAGATGTTAGTCAGTTCAGCTGGTGCCAACATTTTGTCAGTAATGACCTGCCGTCGTGCGGTTCCCCAACCCAAGTTTTTTGTCGGAACGGGGAAAGCCGATGAGATAGCCTCTGAAGTTAAGGCATTAGGGGCTGATCTGGTGATCTTTAATCACGCCCTCTCTCCAGCCCAAGAACGTAATCTGGAACGCCTCTTTGAGTGTCGGGTTCTGGATCGGACTTCGTTGATTCTCGATATTTTTGCCCAGAGAGCCCGCACATATGAAGGTAAATTGCAGGTTGAGCTTGCTCAGCTACGGCATTTGTCCACCCGATTGGTGCGAGGATGGACACACCTGGAGCGCCAGAAGGGGGGCATAGGTCTTCGCGGGCCAGGTGAAACTCAGCTGGAAACCGACCGCCGTCTGGTTCGTGAGCGCATTACAGCCATTTTACGCCGATTAGAGAAAGTGGAGCGTCAGCGAGAACAAGGCCGACGAGCCAGAACACGTAATGAAATCCCGGTAGTTTCTCTGGTTGGGTACACCAATGCGGGAAAGTCGACACTCTTTAACCGACTGACTCGCTCAGATGTCTATGCAGCCGATCAGCTGTTTGCCACATTAGATCCTACATTACGGCGTATTGAGCTAACGGACGTTGGTACCGTGGTACTGGCTGATACAGTGGGCTTTATTCGACACCTTCCGCACGATCTTGTTGCGGCATTCAAAGCTACTTTGCAAGAAACGCGTGATGCCGATCTGCAGCTGCATGTTATTGATTGTGTTGATGAGCGAATGGCTGACAACATGCATCAGGTGCAACTGGTACTCAAAGAAATCGAAGCCGATGAGCTACCACAACTACTGATTTATAACAAATTGGATGCCATGACGGATGGGAAACCGAGAATCGAGCGAGATGATCTCGGTAAGCCGGTGGCCGTCTGGTTATCCGCGTTAAGTGGTGAGGGTTGTGAGCTACTGCAAACGGCACTGACTGAGCTCTTGTTACCAGGAATTGCGCAAGTTGAGCTCTGTTTACCCCCTGAAGAGGGGTATTTACGCAGTTTGTTATACAAAATGCGCATCATCGATGCCGAGCGACATGATGAAAATGGGGAGTGGCGAGTAAGGATTCGCCTGCCACTAAGTGACTGGAACCGGCTTTTGAAGCAGGAAGGAGAGCGGTTACGTGCCTTTATTGTCACCTGATTGCTTGCTAAAGTGCGGACAAACAACAAAAAGTGGAGACGCCAATGGCTTGGAATGAGCCCGGAAATAATGGGAAAGACCGAGATCCGTGGGGAAATAGTGGTAAAAACAACCAGACGCCTCCTGATCTGGATAAAGTGTTTCGGAATTTGATGCAAAAGTTGGGCGGCATGCTGGGTTCACGTCGACCTGGTGGTGACATCAACGGAATAGGAATTCTGGTTGTTTTATTAATTGCTTTCGTCGCTTGGGTTATCAGTGGGTTTTATACCATCAAGGAAGCCGAGCGGGGTGTGGTTCTGCGGTTTGGCAAGTTTTATGAGAGTGTAGAGCCCGGTCTACGTTGGAAAGCGACCTTCATTGACCATGTTATTCCGGTCGATGTGGAATCCGTTCGCTCCCTTCCTGCGGCTGGTTTCATGCTGACGCGAGATGAAAATGTCGTGCGTGTCGAGATGGATGTCCAATACCGGATCGCCGATCCTCGCAAATACCTGTTCAGCGTGACCAATGCGGATGACAGCTTGAGTCAGGCCACGGATAGCGCATTACGTTATGTGGTGGGTCACACCTCAATGGATGATGTGTTGACGCGGGGACGTGAGAAGGTTCGCCAAGATACCTGGCAGGAGCTGGAAGCCACAATTGAACCATACGATATGGGTATTGTGGTGGTTGATGTTAACTTCTTGCCAGCTCGTCCGCCTGAAGAGGTAAAGGACGCATTCGACGATGCCATTTCGGCTCAAGAAGATGAAGAACGGTTTATTCGTGAGGCTGAGGCCTATGCCCGAGAGGTGGAGCCCAAGGCGCGAGGACAGGTTAAACGCTTAGAAGAAGAGGCGTTAGCCTATAAGGAGCAAACAGTTCTCAAGGCTAGTGGTGAAGTCGCGCGTTTTGATGAATTATTGCCGCAATATCAAGCAGCTCCCGACTTGACTCGGCAACGTATTTATCTGGAGACCATGGAAGAGATATACAGCAAGGCTAATAAGGTCTTGGTTGATCTGCCACAAGGCTCCAATAGCATGATTTATCTGCCACTTGATAAGTTAACTACCCAGACAGGGCAAGCCACTGCCAGACCGAATACATCGGTGCAAGGAAACAGTGCTCAACAAGCTACGCACAATGAGCTTGGTACTGATTCTTCTCAGGATGTGATGGGGCAGGATAGTGCTCCATTACGTAGCAGCGAGCGCACTGTTGGGAGATATTAATCGATGAAAAAAATTGTACTTGGGGTAGTGGCTGCAGTTGTCTTGATTGGTGCCTCGTCAATTTTTGTGGTTGATGAGGGGCAGGCTGGCATCGTTGTGCAGTTTGGGAAAGTAAAGCGAGATGGTGATCTTCCGCGTGTGTACCAGCCAGGGCTTCACTTTAAGGTCCCGCTGATTGATGAAGTCAGAAAATTGGACTCCCGAATTCAAACGATGGATGCGCAGGCGGATCGATTTGTCACCTCGGAAAAGAAAGATCTGATTATCGATTCATACGTTAAATGGCGCATCGAGGATTTTGCGAAATTTTTCCTCGCTACTGGTGGCGGAAACCGAGTTCAGGCAGAAGCATTGCTGAAACGTAAAATCAATAACGGTTTGCGGTCCGAGATTGGGGGACGCACCATCAAAGACATCGTCTCTGGTGAGCGAACCGAAGTCATGGAAAAAGCCTTGTTGAGCTCAGCAAGTTCATCTGAATTAGGCATCAAGGTTGTTGATGTGCGGATTAAGCAAATCAATCTGCCGTTAGAGGTTTCCAACTCAATCTATCAACGTATGCGCGCAGAACGTAATGCGGTTGCCCGCGAACACCGGTCTCAAGGAAGGGAAAAAGCCGAGTTTATTCGTGCGGATATCGACAGAAGGGTAACTGTCATGTTGGCGAATGCGGAGCGTCAGGCGCGCCAGTTGCGTGGTGAAGGTGATGCTGAAGCGACACGTATCTATGCGGACACCTATAAGAAGAACCCTGAGTTCTTTTCGTTTCTGCGTAGTATGGAAGCCTATCGCAAGAGCTTTGAGAATAGCGGTGGTGTCATGGTGTTAAAACCAGACAATGAGTTTTTCCGCTATTACCGCAATCCAAATGGCGCCCTCACAGCCAAATAGCTCGTTCTAACAAAATAGGGCCCCGTCATGGGGCTCTATTTTTTATCCTCTGCCAATTAAGGCTGCAATGGCTAGAAATGATGTGATGCTGGCTGCTGTCCGGACAGGCTTGATGTATAACGCCAATATTGTCGATGAATACACTGTGCGCTTTCTCGTGCTTGAGGACGCTCATTAGGGCTCGAGGTTGAGCGTTGCCGCCAATTGCGGTATACGTGTCGCCGGCATGGACGGCCTTGCTATGCGGTAATCCTTCGCTGCTATTTTGGGCACGCGGAGATTCCGACAGATGGCTTTCTTTGGTAGAATCCTTTTTTAACCAACTGCAGACAATTCAAGATGGGACAGAGCGTCGTAATCCTTGGTACCCAATGGGGTGACGAAGGCAAAGGCAAGATTGTCGATCTGCTGACCGACAAGGCACAGTATGTAATCCGCTATCAGGGCGGCCACAACGCGGGTCATACCCTGGTCATTAACGGTGAGAAAACCGTTCTTCATCTCATTCCTTCAGGTATCTTGCGCGACAATTGCAAGTGTATTATTGGCAATGGTGTTGTCTTGGCGCCGGATGCCCTTCTCAAGGAAATGAGTGCGCTTGAAGTTCGCGGCGTTCCAGTGCGTGAGCGTTTGTTGCTGAGCGAAGCCTGTCCGTTAATCCTGTCTTATCACGTGGCATTGGATCAGGCTCGTGAAAAGGCTCGTGGTGCCAAGGCAATTGGTACCACAGGTCGAGGCATTGGTCCTGCATATGAGGACAAGGTTGCTCGCCGCGGACTTCGTGTTGGCGATCTGGCCAATATGACGGCTTTTGCTGAAAAGCTGAAAGAGGTGATGGAATATCACAATTTCCAGTTAACCCAATATTACGGTGTTGAACCAGTCTCCTATGATGCCGTTCTCGCTGAAGCCCAAGGTTATGCTGCACTATTGACATCCATGGTTGTGGATGTAACGGATTTGCTGGACAAGGCTCGTCAAAGAGGCGACCGTCTGATGTTTGAAGGCGCTCAAGGCACGTTGTTGGACATCGATCATGGTACTTATCCATACGTGACCTCTTCTAACACTACGGCTGGTGGCGTAGCTACCGGTTCTGGTTTTGGCCCACGTTATGTCGATTATGTTCTTGGTATTGCCAAGGCGTATACGACTCGTGTCGGCGGCGGTCCTTTCCCGACTGAACTGCACGATGCTATCGGCGAGCAGCTAGGGGTCCGAGGTCAGGAGTTTGGTGCTACCACGGGTCGTAAGCGTCGTTGTGGTTGGTTTGATGCGGTTGCGATGAAACGCGCGATTCAAATCAATTCTGTTTCCGGCTTTTGTCTGACCAAGCTGGATGTATTGGATGGGCTGGAAACTGTCAGCATTTGTACTGGGTACAAATTCCCTGATGGGTCAGTCCGTGATGTCCCACCTATGTCGGCAGATGATTACGAATTGGTCGAGCCTGTGTATGAGAGCATGCCTGGTTGGAGCGAAAATACCTTTGGTGTGAAGGTGCTGGAGTCTCTGCCGCTTGCGGCACGCAATTACATTCGCCGTATCGAGGAGATCACCGGGGTTCCTGTGGATATTATCTCGACAGGTCCCGATCGTGATGAAACGATGATTTTGCGGCACCCGTTTGCAGATTAAGCATTCCGTAAACAAAAAAGCCGATCTGATGATCGCAATGCTGTTCACTTAAGCGGAGCCGCATTGCGATTTACCGGATATCGGGTCTTTGAAATCTTGACCGCCCTGGGCCGCGATGGCCTGGGGCGTTTTTCTATGAACATGCTGCCAATACAACCCCGTAACTCTTCCAACCGTCTTGGCGTATGCGCGGGCGACAAGGCTCCAGCCATGATTGCCAGCTGATTCGCGATAAACTGACTCGCAAATTTGAAGCTGATTTCGTTGGGCGCTCGTTGGTGGGCGACAGCAGCCTGACTGGCCTCCCTTCTGACCAAGTTGTATCCCAGCAGTAATCCCCATAACTCCTGATATACCAGCTCTACTTTCTTGCTCCTGAGTGTCATGGCGTTGTGTTGCATCGAGCTTTTGATATCCCTGAAGCCCAATTCGATTTCCCAGCGTTCGTGATACAGCGTGGCCACCTGTGCCGCACTGAACCGCGTCACTGGCAGCGAGGTGAACACCGTTTTCTCCTTGCCGGCCACCTCATAGGTGACTGCACGGACTTGCCATTGCTCGGGTAGGTCCGGATTTTTCTTGCGAGCCTGTGGGGATACGCTCATCTGCAAAAGGCGGTCACCGTCGCCATAATGTTCCAGCTCCGTATAGACCAATCCTCGACGTTCAGGAATGAGCCAATGCCGGTTAGCCCCCCCAGCCTGGATGCGAAGCAACAGGTCTGCACTGAAGAAACCCTTGTCCAGCAGGGTGACCGAGTTATCTGATAGAGAGTGGATGAACTCGCTGGCCAAGGGGATTTCGCCTCTGCAGTATGGGCTGATGGCAGCGTTGGCAATCACATGGGAGCGAACATTCATCAACGTGACGAGTCGCAACATTGGATAAGGGGTTTGCCGGTCTGTTGGTGTGTTACCGGAGCCGAAATGCGCTCTGAGTTCGGGGGTGTCCTGGGTTCGGAACAAAGCACCATCAACAGCAAAGACCTGTAAACCATGCCACTGGTCTTCGGGATACCGCTCAGGCCCCCAGACATTGGCGCATTGTTTGAAGAGCCACTCCAATGGTTGCTTGCCGAGTCGTTGGCGGGCCTGAGACAGCGCACTGTCAGCCAGTAACACATCATTGGCCAACCCCTCGGCGCAGATATTTGAATCGCCACCAGTGATTTAGACACTTCCCAGCCATTCCCGATAGCGGGATTCAAACTCTACTGGACTCAACAAATCATTGGAACCATGTTTGCGTTTGCTGTTGTAAAACAGCTCGATATAGTCGAACACATCGCTCCTGGCTTCATCCCTTGTCACGTAAGTTTTCTTTTTGATCTGTAGATTCAACTTGTCAACGCAACACCCTTTCAATAACTTCTTTTGGTGTTTT
>CAMFKP010000076.1 GCA_945957385.1 uncultured Aeromonadaceae bacterium | reverse complement strand
ACGCGCCGGAAGAACAGTTCCTCCAGCGATCCACAGGGGTGATATAGGTTTGAAATTTTATAGCAAAAGGCTCAATAGAGTCTTCTTGTGTGAGACGCATAGGGAGTAAGAGCGAAAAAAAGCCCACCCGTATCCGGATGGGCTTAGATCGATTTGTTCTAGCATTTTGGTGTTGCTAGCAATTCATATTGTGTACGCAGCTGTGTACCCAAAGCAAATTATGTCAATATTTTAATGCTTAACTTATTGATTTTATTGAATTTAAAATGTTTACACGTTGAACAGGAAGTTCATGACATCGCCGTCTTTGACGATGTAATCCTTGCCTTCGGCGCGCATCTTGCCGGCTTCTTTGGCGCCTTGTTCACCCTTGTAGGTGATGAAGTCTTCAAAGGCGATGGTCTGGGCGCGGATAAAGCCCTTCTCGAAGTCGGTGTGGATCTTGCCGGCCGCTTGCGGGGCGGTGGCGCCGACCGGAATGGTCCAGGCACGGACTTCCTTCACCCCGGCGGTGAAGTAGGTTTGCAGGTTTAGCAGGGTGTAACCGGCGCGGATCACGCGGTTGAGGCCCGGCTCGTCCAGTCCCAGCTCGGTCATGAACTCCTGACGGTCTTCCTCTTCCATGCCGGCCAAATCAGATTCGATGGCGGCGCAGACCGGCACGACCACAGAGCCTTCCCGTTCGGCGATGGCCCGCACCTGATCCAGGTAGGGGTTATTCTCGAAGCCATCTTCGGCCACGTTAGCGATATACATGGTCGGCTTCAGCGTCAGGAAACTCAGGTAGCGGATGGCGGCCTTTTCTTCTGCAGAGAGTTCGAGGGTGCGCAGCATGCCAGCCTCGGAGAGAATAGGCAGACACTTCTCGAGGGTGGCTAGCTCCAGCTTGGCATCCTTGTCGCCGCCTTTGGCTTTCTTCTGTACCCGCTGAATGGCGCGTTCACAAGTATCGAGGTCGGCCAGTGCCAGCTCGGTGTTGATGATGTCGATGTCCTCGGCGGGATTCACCTTGCCGGCGACGTGGATGATGTTCTCGTCCTCGAAGCAGCGTACAACGTGACCAATGGCTTCGGTCTCACGGATGTTGGTCAGGAACTGGTTGCCCAGACCTTCTCCTTTGGAGGCACCTTTGACCAGACCGGCGATGTCGACGAACTCCATCGTTGTCGGTACCACGCGCTGCGGCTTGATGATCTCGGCCAGCGCGTCGAGGCGCGGATCCGGCATCGGTACCACACCGGTGTTCGGCTCAATGGTACAGAACGGGAAGTTGGCCGCTTCGATGCCGGCTTTGGTCAGGGCGTTGAACAGGGTGGATTTACCGACGTTCGGCAGGCCCACAATACCGCATTTGAAACCCATGGAGGTCTCCTTCTAAGAGGTGTCAGGATCCGGCCTTGAACGCGTGCAGACGGTTCATGGCGCGGGTCATATCTTGTTGAAACAGAATGTCGGTGCAGCGCAGCGCCTCGTCAAGGGCGGCGTCGATGAGTTCCTGCTCCTTCTGCGGCGCCTTGGTCAGCACAAAGCCGGCCACCTGGCTCTTGTCACCGGGGTGACCGATGCCGATACGCAGACGATGAAACTCCTTGTTATTGCCCATCTTGCTGATGATGTCCTTGAGGCCGTTATGGCCGCCATGACCGCCACCCTGTTTGAAACGGGCGACGCCAGGGGGCAGATCCAGTTCGTCATGGGCGACGAGGATCGATTCCACCGGGATCTGGAAAAACTTGGCCAAGGCCGCCACCGCCTTGCCGCTGAGGTTCATGTAGGTGGTTGGGATCAGTAACCGCACTTCCTGACCATGCATCAGTACGCGCGTTGTCAGACCAAAGTACTTGCCATCCTCGCGCAGCGCGCCGTTGAAGCGAGCGGCCAGTTCAGCCACATACCAGGCGCCAGCGTTGTGCCGGGTGGCGGCATATTCAGGACCGGGATTGCCCAGGCCGACAATCAGGCGGATATCACTACTCATGTCACTCGCTCATTAGACCGCAAAATGACCGCACCAGCGGTCCGGGGTCAGGAATGCGCCATTCTAGCCAGCAGGGCTGTTGCGCTCAACCTTTTGCCGGTTGTCGGAGGTGACGAGGCGCAGAGGCCGCATCGACGATGTCAGAAAGCCAAGAGGCGGCCTGATGCCGCCTCTTGCCGGAGGAGCGCCCAATCAGGTCAACTGGACCGGAATGTCCTTGCCGGTGCGGGCAATGTTGTTTTGTGCGTCGAGATAGACCAGGCGTGGTTTGTGATTGGCAATTTCGCTTTCGTCAAACACACCGTAGGCACAGATGATCACGCGGTCACCCACCGCAGCTTTACGGGCGGCCGCACCGTTGAGTGAAATCATCTTCGAGCCACGTTCGCCGGCAATGGCATAGGTATGGAAGCGATCTCCCGTCTCGACGTTATAGATGTCGATCTGCTCGTTTTCGACAATGCCGGCGGCATCCAGCAGATCGAGATCGATACCGCAGGAGCCTTCGTAATTCAGCACCGCATGGGTGACTCGGGCCTGATGCAGTTTGCCGCGGAGCATAATTCGTTGCATGGTGGTTCCTCTTTCCAACTTGGTCCGGCGCTGCCGGTCTGCCAGCGCGCGGACTATAAACTATCTGTCCTGTGGGTGCAAATTCACCACCAGGTTGTCGATTAAGCGGGCGCGCCCCAGAAAGGCCGCCATTAAAATCACAGCCTTTTGGCTCTGAGCGCCCAGTGGCAACAGGGTTTCGGCATCCACCAGATCGATGGCATCGGTACGGAATCCACCTTCATCCAGCTGCTCGGTCGCCTGCTGGATCAGCGCCTCATAGTCCTGTTCACCCTGTTCGATTCGCTCGCCAAGCTGGCGCATGACGCGTGCCAGCAAAGGGGCGATGGCACGTTCCGCTGCACTCAGGTAGCCATTGCGGGAAGAGAGCGCCAGTCCGTCCTCGGCGCGTACTGTCGGGACGCCGACGATCTCGATCGGCATCGCCATGTCGGCCACCATCTGACGGATCAGTGCCAGTTGCTGGTAGTCCTTCTGTCCGAAGCAGGCGACATCCGGCTGGACCAGGTTGAACAGCTTGGTCACGACGGTGGCCACGCCGCGGAAGTGACCTGGACGCAGTGCGCCTTCAAGCAGGGTCGAGATGCCCGGCACTTCGACGTAGGTCTGGGCGCCGAGGCCATGGGGATACATGATTTCCGGCGTCGGCGTGAACACGGCATCGACACCGGCCGCGCGCAGCCGGGCGCAATCTTGTTCCAGGGTCCGCGGGTAGTTGGCCAGATCCTCGGCACGGTCGAACTGCATCGGGTTGACGAAAATGCTGACCACGACGCGACGGGCGCGTTGTTGCGCCTCGCGCACCAGAGTCAGGTGACCGTCATGCAGGTTACCCATGGTCGGGACGAAGGCGATGGTTTCGCCCTGTTGGCGAAATTGACTAATGGTTTGACGCAGCGTCGGGATGTCGTTGACGACAAGCATGGACTGTTCCTCGTTACGCTTCGCGTAGCCCACCCCGGCTGGGGTGGGGCGCAGGAGTCGTGGATCGGTTGATCAGTTGAAGGTCTGTTCCGGGCCAGGGAAGGAGCCATCGGCCACCTGTGCCATGTACTGGCGGACGGCAGCGCGGATGTCACCGGTTTCGGCGAGGAAGTTCTTGGTAAATTTCGGGGTGTAACCTGAGGTGATGCCAAAGGCATCGTGCATCACCAGAATCTGGCCATCGGTACCATTGCCGGCACCGATGCCGATCACCGGAATGCGCAGTGCCTTGGTAATGCGTTCTGCCAGCGCGGCGGGCACACACTCCAGGACCAGCAGCTGAATTCCGGCGGCCTGCAACGCTAACGCGCTGCGATAGATTTCATCGGCCTGGTCGACATCACGGCCCTGTACGCGGAAGCCACCGAATACATGCACCGATTGCGGTGTCAGTCCGAGGTGGCCGCAGACCGGTACGCCATTGCGGTTGAGATGGCGTACCGTGTCGCACAACCACTCGCCACCCTCAAGCTTGACCATGCTGGCACCAGCGGCCATCAGTGTTGCCGCGTTGGCGCAGGCACTGGCGGTATCGGCATAACTCATAAAGGGCAGGTCGGCGATCACCAACGCATTACTGGTGCCACGCCGTACGCAGCGGGTGTGATAGGCCATCTCGTCGACGCTGACCGGCAGGGTATCGGTATGACCTTGCATGACCATGCCCAGGGAGTCGCCAATCAGCAGCACGGGGACGCCTTCATCGTCAAACAAACGAGCGAAGGTAGCGTCATAGGCAGTGATCGATGCGAACTTCTGCCCGTCCTGCTTCATCTTCTGCAGTTGGGTAATGGTGACTTTGCTCATCGGGTCTTCTCCGTTTACAGCGTGTTGGCGAGCGGTTGCAGGCCGTCGCGATCACAGGATTCGGCCAGTGCGCGCAACGGGGTACCGCAAGGCAGTACCAAATCGGGCACCAGATCTGACAGGGGTAACAGCACGAAGGCGCGTTGTTTCATGCCGTAGTGAGGCACGGTCAGGCGCGCATCATCGATCTGTGCGTTACCGTACAACAGCAGGTCGAGATCCAGGGTGCGTGGCCCCCAGCGCTCGTCCTTGCGGACCCGTCCCTGGTCCAATTCGATGCGTTGCATTGCATCGAGCAGGGCATGCGCGGCCAGATCGGTCTCCAGCCAGGCGACGCCATTGATGTAATCGGGTTGATCGGCTGGCCCCATCGGGCTCGAGCGGTACAGGCGTGAGCAGGCGACAAAACGGCTCTGCGGCAATTGGCGCAGCGCCGTGATGGCGGCCTGAACCTGCCCTAGCGGATCATCAAGATTGGCACCGAGAGCAATAAACGCAGGTGTCATGCCTGGGCGTCCTTGGGACGACGAGGGCCACGGCGCCGGCGGCGGCGTGGTTTGCGCTCGCCTTCACTCTCGCGATCATGCCTTGGCTGCGGTGCGGCATGATGATGCTCCACCTCACCACCCTGGTTGTGCTGGTATTCCTGCCACCACTGCACTAACTCTTTGAGCCGGCCATCAACTCGGCTGCGCAGCTCAAGGAAATCAAATGCCGCACGGAATTTCGGGTGACCGAGCAAACGTTCTGCTCGCTTACCAGAGCGGCGCGGCAGACGATCTTGCAGCAGCCAGATATCACGTACATCGGTGGTGAAGCGACGAGGGATCGCTATGGTGCGGATCTGGGTATCAATGGCCTCGTTCATTGCCAGCATCAGGGTATCTTGCGGCGGCAGCGAACTTTCATTGCCAAAGTCGCGGCTGCGCTTTTCGACCACGCCCCACAGCAAGGCGGCATAGAAGAAGGCAGGTGTGACCGGCAGATCGGCCGCAACGCGCTCATCGGTGTTAATCAGCGCCAGCTCAAGGAAGCGCTCGAACGGTGAGTTACCCGCCGGGGTCAACAGCGTCGCCACTTGGGGAAACAGCGGCGCAAACAACTCATACTGGCGCAGCAGATAGTAAGTTTTCAGCGCATCGCCGGCGAGGAACAGCTTCAATGTCTCCTCAAACAGGCGTGCCGCTGGAATGTCTTGTAGCAAGGGAGCCAGTTCACGAATCGGGGCGGCGGTGCGTTCGCTGAGGGCTAAATCCAGTTTGGCGGCAAAACGGATGGCCCGCAGCATTCGTACCGGGTCTTCCCTATAACGGGTTTCGGGATCGCCAATCAGCTCCAGCGTCCCGGCTTCCAAATCGGCCAGGCCACCATGGAAGTCGTGCAGACTGAAGTCCTTGATGCTGTAGTAGAGAGCATTGACTGTGAAGTCACGGCGCTCGGCATCTTCTTCAATCGTGCCGTAGACGTTGTCACGCAGCAGCATGCCCTCGTCAGAGCGGCTCGAGATGTGCTTGCTGGTATTGACCTTATGATGATGACCTCGGAACGTGGCAACCTCGATCACGTCCCGGCCAAACACCACATGGGCGAGGCGAAAGCGGCGGCCGACCAGACGGCAGTTCGAGAACAGCTTTTTGATCTGTTCCGGTGTCGCATCGGTGACAATATCGAAATCTTTCGGTCGGCGTCCCAGCAGTAAATCGCGCACGCCGCCACCGACTAGATACGCCTCGTAGCCGGCCTTGTTCAGTCGATAGAGTACTTTCAAGGCGTTGTCACTGATCTGACGACGCGAGATAGGATGCTGATCCCGAGTCAGAATGCAGCGTTCACCGGTTTCGACATGCTCGATAGCACCGGCTTCATCTTCTTCCTTGCCCAGTACTTTGCGGCAAAAATTAGCGATCTGGGAAAATATGGTACACCTCCGGACAGGCAGTGGCCTGTTATTGCGGCGCTATGATAGCGCAGCAGCAAAAAATGAGAAACCGCCGGCTAAGGCTGGTTAGCTGATGCTGCCATCTGGGCGTGAAGCGGAATATGCTGCGTCGTCCAGTGGCTTGTGGCCCACATCAGTAGCTCGTCCCGCTGTGCGCAGGCCAGTTCGGGCGGTGGCTGTTGGCCGAGAAAAAACAGCGCTTGCCACAGTGTTTGGCTGATTTGGCGTTGTGACAGTGCAGGAGCATGGTTTTGTTTCGATAGTTTGCGACCGTCGGCTTGCAGCGCCAGAGGCAGATGCAACCAACTCGGTTCGTTTCGGCCAAGCAAACGGTATAACGCAATCTGGCGCACCGTCGGTTCAATCAGGTCGGCACCCCGCACGACCTCGGTGATGCCACTGTCGGCGTCATCAATCACCACGGCAAGGTTATAAGCGAACAAGCCGTCACGCCGTTTGAGGATAAAATCCTCCTCGGCTAGCGCCGCAGGTACGCTAATGCGGCCCAACAGTCGATCGTCAAATGCATAGACCGGCCGATCCATGCGTAGACGAATGGCATGACTGGCACCGCCAAGTCCCCGAGGCCGGCAATAACCAGGGTAATACCCCCCGGCGTCCTGGATTCGAGCCCGGCTGCAGTCACAGTGATAGGTCATACCGCAGCGGCCGAGCTCATCCAGCACCTGCTGGTAACGCGGGTGCCGTCGGCTTTGGTAGACAATCTCGCCGTCCCAGTGCAGTCCATAGCTATCCAGTGTGTGCAGGATTAAATCGGCTGCCCCCGGCACTTCGCGCGGAGGATCCAGATCCTCAATACGCACTAACCAGCGGCCACCCTGTGCCCGGGCTTGCAGGTAGCTACCCACAGCGGCAATAAGGGAGCCAAAATGCAACGGGCCGGACGGTGATGGAGCGAAGCGCCCGGTATAAGAAGAGATAGGCATCTGGGGGTTATGAGTTGACAAGCATGTTTCGGCGCGCAGTCTGACACAGGGACTCGCCGGTGCCAAGCCGGATGAGGGTCACATCGAGGCCAGGTCACGCCATGACGTCTTCCATGGGGCCGTCATAAAAACAAAGGGCGCCAGAGGCGCCCTTGATGACCAGCATGTGCAGGCTTAGCCTGCCATCTGCTTTTCCTTGATCTCGGCCAGCGTCTTGCAGTCGACACACAGTTCTGCGGTCGGACGCGCTTCGAGACGACGAATACCAATTTCGATACCGCAGTGTTCGCAGTAACCAAAATCGTCATCCTCGAGTTTGATGAGGGTCTTTTCAATCTTCTTGATGAGCTTGCGCTCACGGTCACGGGCACGCAGTTCGAGGGCAAATTCCTCTTCCTGTGCGGCACGGTCAACCGGATCCGGGAAGTTGGCGGCCTCATCCTTCATATGATCGACGGTGCGGTCGACTTCTTCACGCAGCTGATTGCGCCAGGCCTCGAGGATCTTGCGGAAGTGCGTCTTCTGCGCTTCGTTCATGTACTCCTCACCAGGCTTGGCCTGATAAGGTTCTACACCGGCGATGGCCAGAGGACCCAGAGACTTGTTGGTATCGCCCATAGGCATGATGATCTCCTAATTCGCACCACACAGCACGATATCGTGTGCTGGCTACTGATAATCTTGAGGCCGGTATCTATATCAGAAGGTGTCAGGGGGAGCAAATAGGAACCGCATTTTTGCTATCCAGACCCTGATTTCTTTTTTGACCGGCCTCTGTTGCCCAAAATTCCCGCGGTCTAGCGCGGTCCGGTAACGCTATATTGTGTCAGTTTTGCCACTTTCAAGGCTTGAATCCGACAAACGGGCTAAAAAAAATGGCCAAGTATATAAACTGGCCTCCTTACAGGGCGCATCGGGTGGCGCACCGGTTATTTTCTCGGCGTGACATCCGGATGCGACTATCATCTATCCCTCTCTTTTTCTGGTTATAGCAGACAAATCAAACGATGGGTGTAACGCAACCGATAAATCCTGATACTGGGACACAGGAGTACGATCACATGTTCGATAACGGTGGATTGCAAGGAGCATGCCTATTGCGACGTTATCAGCGCTTTCTTGCCGATGTCCGGCTGGATGATGACACCCTTCTGACGCTGCACTGCCCGAATACCGGGCGCATGACGGGCTGTGGTGAACCGGGCTGGCGCATCTGGTTTTCCCTGTCAGACAACAGAGCGCGCAAATATCCCGGAACCTGGGAGGTGACGCAGTCACCGGATGGGCACTGGATTGGCGTCAATACTGCGCGCGCCAATGGTGTGGTGGCCTCGGCGCTGGCAGCGGGGCGCATCCGTGAACTGAGCGGTTACCGCTCGCTGCGTCGTGAGGTTCCGTACGGTGAGGAGCGTAGTCGCATCGACCTGTTGCTCGAAGGCGATGAGCGACCGGCCTGTTATGTTGAAGTCAAGAGCGTGACCTTGCTAGGAGATCCGGCAAGGCCTGCGCTGGCAGCGGCCGGAGTGGGTTTTTTCCCGGACGCGCCGAGTGAACGGGCCAGCAAGCACTTGCGTGAGCTGATGCGGTTGCGTCAACAAGGGCAGCGGGCGGTAGTGCTGTTTTGTGTCTTGCACACCGGTATTCAGCAGGTTCGTGCTGCCAGCCACATTGATAGGAGCTACGCCATGACACTGAAACAGGCGGTGGCGCATGGCGTTGAGCTGCTGGCGTATGGCTGCACGATCACGCCACAGGGACTACGCCTCACCTCGCGCTTGGCGGTGGTGCTGGATGAGTGACCAGCTGGCCCTGGGGTGATAACGCACGCCGAGTGGCGTCGAGACCGACTCATAGAGATACAGCTGTTCCAGATTCAGCGTGATGGGGGGGATATCCGCGCTCGCCAACGCGCGCGCCTTGCGGAACAGGGTGACGTGAGGGCGGTATGGGCGGGGATCCAGCGGCCATCCGGCTTCGCTAACCGCGGCACGCAAGCTTGATTCCAATCGCTGCAGCGCCTCAGGGACCTGGCTTGGCCCGACCCAACCGGCTTTGGCGCGAGGAAACAGTCCGCTGTGATCTAACGTCAATGCCATCGGGCTCAAGGGCAGCCGGGCCAGCGTGCTGTTGGTGAGCTGTATCAACGCCTCAAGGGTACCGAGGGGGACACTGCCAAGAAACAGTAACGTCAGATGCAGATTGACGGCGGGTACGCCAGGTCCCGAGTCCGGACTGGCCAGCCGCTGCTGGCAGGCCAGCAATTCGGCTTGCTGTGGCTGGGTATCAAAGCCCCAGAACAGACGGATATGGGGTGTCATGGAGTCTCCGGAACGGATTGGCGGACGTTGAGCGGCTTTTTATCGCCTCGGCACTGGCCTGACAAGCGGGCTTGCGCTGCTGTGGATGACAAGCCGAGCACTGACTCGGCCAGTGGCGTGGATAAAAAAGCGGATGTTGCACTAACATCCGCAAAACAGCAGGCCCCTCTCAGGCCTTGCAGCAATAGCTTGCTCAGGCTTCGCAGCAGGCTGCGACATGTCCGTAGAATGCCGCCTCGTACAGGGCACGGACGTCGTCCACGCTGGGTTGGCCCGGATTGGTCCAGGTGCAGGGATCGGCGTGGGCATTGCGGCTCATGCGATCCAGCACATCACGGAAATGGGCTTCGTCGAAACGCACTTCATCACACAGACTGAAGCAACCAGGAATACCCAGTTGGCTATTCAGTCGCTCGACGGCCTTGGCCAGATCGTCAATGCCTAACAGTTTCTCGACCCGGGCATATTTGTCGCTGAACTGACGGTTGAAGCGAATGATGTAGGGCAACAGGATGGCATTGGCCAGACCATGAGTGACGCCGAATTCGCCACCGATCTTGTGCGCCAGCGAGTGAACCAGCCCCAGTGAGGCATTGGTGAAGGCCATGCCGGCCAACGCCGAGGCATTGTGCATGTTGAAGCGCGCCGTGGCGTCACTTCCCTGATGATAGGCTTGTGGCAAGTTCTCCAGCACCAGACGAATAGCCTCGATGGCATAAGGATCGGTAAAGGAGGTTGCCGCGGTGGAGGCCACGGCTTCGATGGCGTGAGCCAGTACGTCCATGCCGGTGTTGGCGGTGATATGCGGCGGCATGGTGGCGGGTAACGCCGGATCGAGAATCGCGATATCTGGCACCATGTCGGCGGCAACAATCGGGTATTTGATGTGATTGTCGGTGTCCGTGATGACCGAAAAGGCGGTGATCTCCGAGGCGGTACCGCTGGTCGAGGGAATGGCAACGAAGCGAGCCTTGTTACGCAATGGCGGCATCGAGCCGGGGGTCAGTATGTCTTCGAATTTCAGGTGTGGATGTTCATAGAAACACCACATCACCTTGGCCGCATCCAGCGCAGAGCCACCGCCAATCGCCACAATCCAGTCTGGCTGGAACGCCAGCATGGCTTCTGCACCGCGACGAACTGTGGCGACCGACGGGTTCGGCTCCACGCCGTCGACAACGCGGGTTTCCATCCCGGCCTGGCGCAGCAGTGCGGCGGCCTGCTCCAGAAAGCCGAATTTGTGCATCGAGCTGCCACCGGTCACCAGCATGGCCCGACGGCCTTTGAGGGTGGCCAGGTGGTTCAGGGCATCAGCCCCGTAGACGATGTCGCGGGGAATCGAAAAACGCATGACGGACATGATGACTCCTTATCGGAAGGGGGGAAGGATGGCTGGATAACGACAGCACGCTGTCGGCATGATGGCGTAGTCATTTGACTCAGAAGGTGCGCTGGCTAGCAAAACCAAAATCGAAGAAAGGGAATATGCTGCGCACTCTGGTCGTCGCGCATGAATGGGATAACGTATTGTTTTGTGTTGTTAATTTCTCTGGATTAATGTTGCTGTGCTGTTAATGTGGCTTGGCGTGATCCCCAGCCCACCGGCACCACTGTCCCGCGGCGGGGCTAGGTTGTCGTGAGCCTGGGCGGCGGTGCTTGGTCCGCGGCGCCAGCTTTGGCACAATGCCGGCCTTGCGCCCTCAGAACACAGGAGCCGGCATGGCCGACCACCCTTGTCTTTCCTCTCCGCAGCCTTCCGCATTGCAAGGGCCTCTCAACGATAGCGAGCGTCTGCCGGTGCTGGCCGTCTGGCCGGCGCTGGCTGCAGCCCTCAGCACGGCAACGCCGGTGGTATTACAGGCCCCGCCGGGGGCGGGTAAATCGACGGCGCTGCCGCTGCAGTTGTTGCTCCAACAGACGGTGCCAGGGCGCATCCTGATGCTGGAGCCGCGCCGGTTGGCGGCGCGCAACATCGCCCACTATCTGGCGGCCCAACTGGCTGAGCCGGTGGGCGAGCGGGTTGGCTACCGGGTGCGTGGCGAGCACCGCACCAGTGCCGCGACCCGACTCGAGATCGTCACCGAGGGGATTCTGACGCGGATGCTGCAGGCCGATCCGGAACTGACCGGCATCGATCTGCTGATTTTTGACGAGTTTCATGAACGGAATCTGCATGCCGATCTGGCGCTGGCGCTAGCGTTGGAGTCACGCGCCGCGCTGCGTGCCGACCTGCGTCTGCTGGTGATGTCGGCCACCCTCGACGGGCTGGATTTTTCGACGTTACTGCCAGAGGCGCAGCTGCTGAGCAGTGCCGGTCGCGCCCATCCGATCAGCGTGCACTATCGCCCGGTTAACCGCTTGCAGCCCTTGGTGGCACAGTGGGGACAGGTCGTGCTGGAGGCGTTGCAGGCCGAAGCTGGCAGCCTGCTGGTCTTCTTGCCTGGCGTCGGTGAAATTGAACAACTGACGCTCTGGTTACAGGAGCGACTGGTCAGCGCCGAGGATCTGCAGATTGCACCACTGCATGGCCGCCTGCCGTTTGCCGCCCAGCAACAGGCGATCGCGCCTGCGCCGGCCGGTAAACGCAAAGTGGTGCTGGCGACCAACGTCGCCGAGACCTCGTTGACCATCGATGGCATTCGCGTCGTGGTCGATAGCGGGCTGGAGCGCCGGGTGCGTTTTGATTTGGGCAGTGGACTGGAGCGGCTGGAGCTCAAACCGATTGCCCGGGCGTCGGCGACGCAGCGTGCCGGCCGAGCGGGGCGCCTCGGGCCCGGCGTCTGTTACCGCCTGTGGAGCAGCGAGCAACAAGAGCGACTGGATGAGCAGAGTCCGCCGGAGATCGCCAACGCCGAGCTGACCCCGCTGCTGCTAGAGGCGTTGCAGTGGGGCAGTGAGCCGGAGGCGTTACTCTGGCTTGACCCGCCACCGGCACCGGCACTGGCGGCGGCCCGCCAACTGCTGCAGGGGTTGGCGGCGCTGGATGAAGCACAGCGGCTGACACCGCGCGGGCGGGAACTGGCGGCGCTGCCATGTCACCCGCGGCTGGCCCAGCTGCTGCTACAGGCCTGCGCGCTGGAGGAGACGTGGCCGGGGATCGTCGATGAGGCCTGCTATCTGGTGGCGTTACTCGAAGAGCAAAAGCGCGGCGCTGCCACCTTGAGTGGCTTGCTGTCGCGCCATGCCGGCGCCGTGCGACCGTTAGCCAAGCGCTGGCGGGAGCGCCTGGGGCGACTGCGACCGGCATTGAAGGCGCCATTGGCCAGCTTGTCCCAGGTAAGCCACGCCGGTGTGCTGGCCGCGCTGGCCTGGCCGGATCGCATCGGCCGCCTGCGCAGCGGTAGCCGCTATCAGCTCAGCGGCGGACAGAGTGCCGATCTGGCGCCGGATCACGAGTTGACCGGCCAGCCCTGGCTGGTGGCGATTGAACCGATGCAAAACGATCAGGGCATTCGCATTCAGGTTGCCGAGACGCTGAGTCTGGCCGATCTGGGACGGGCGCAACCGGAGCTGTTGCGGCGCCAAAGCTGGTTTGGTTGGGATGAGCGTGAGGGTCGGGTGCGTGCCGAGCAACAGCTGTGTCTGGGGCAGATTGTCGTCGAACGCCAGCCGCTGACGGATCTCAGTGATGAGCAGAAGGCGCGCTGCCTGCTGGCGGGGATCCGCAAAGCCGGGCTGGCTGTGCTGCCATGGGATGAAGAGAGCGAGCAGTTGCTGGCGCGGCTGCGCTGCGCCGCCGACTGGTTGCCGCAGGAGATGGCAGCCCTGGGCGCGCCGGCGCTGGATGAGGCGGCATTGCTGGCCTCGCTGGAGCTGTGGCTGTTGCCGCATCTGGCGGGCATGAGCCGACTGGAGCAGCTAAGGCGCCTCGATTTGGGTAACATAGTGCGGCAATGGCTGCCGTGGCCGCTGCCGCGCGAGCTGGATAGCTGGTTGCCGAGCCACTTCACGGCGCCGACCGGCAGCCGGCTGCGCATTCGCTATCAGGCTGGGGAGGCCCCGGTATTGCCGGTGCGCATCCAGGAGATGTTCGGCCAGTCGCAGACGCCGACCGTTGCCAAGGGGCGGGTGGCATTGGTGATCGAACTGCTGTCGCCGGCACACCGGCCGCTGCAGATCACCCGCGATCTGGTGGCCTTCTGGCAGGGCAGCTACGCCGAGGTGAAAAAAGAGATGAAGGGACGGTATCCGAAACACTACTGGCCGGATAACCCGCTGGAAGCGATGCCGACCCGTTATACCAAGCACAGGATGAATCAAGACCATGGCGCGTAAACCTAGAAGCAAAAAGAAACAGGCATGGCACCAGAAGGTGAATTGGCGACGCTGGGGCTGGTTGGCCTTCAAGCTGGGATTGGTGGTGCTGGCCTGCTTGCTGGTCACCGGCATCTACCTGGATAGCCTGATCCGCAGCAAGTTTGATGGCGAGAAGTGGCAGTTGCCGGCGCTGGTCTACAGCCGACCGCTGGAGCTGTTTCCCGGACAACGCCTCTCCCGCGAGCAGATGCTGCATGAGCTCAAACTGCTGAATTATCGCCCCAGCAAGCAGCCGACCAGTGCGGGGCAGTATGCGTTTGCCGGCAACAAACTGATCGTGATCCGCCGGCCGTTTGCCTTCGCCGATGGCGCCGAACAGACGCGGCCCTTGCTGTTGACCTTCGATGGCCAGCGGCTGTCACGTATCCAGAATGCCGATAACCAGCGTGAGCTGGGGTATGTGCGCATGGATCCGGTATTGCTGGACCGGCTGAGCAATGAGGAGATCGAAGATCGCCTGTTGTTGCGTCTGGACGAGGTGCCACAGTCGTTTATCGATACCCTGCTGACGGTGGAAGACCGCGATTTCTACCACCACGGTGGCGTGTCGCTGCTCTCCATCGGCCGCGCTTTTTTTGCCAACCTCAAGGCCGGACGGGCGGTGCAGGGGGGCAGTACCCTGACCCAGCAGCTGGCGAAGAACTTCTTCCTCAGCTCGGAGCGCAGTCTGTGGCGTAAGGTGCAGGAAGCGTATATGGCGGTGATCATCGATTATCGCTACAGCAAGGAGCAGATCCTTGAAACCTACATCAACGAAATCTACCTCGGGCAGAACAAATCCCAGGGGGTGTACGGTTTCGGTCTGGCGTCCTATTTCTACTTCGGCTTGCCGCTCAATGAGCTGGAGCCGGATCAGATGGCGCTGCTGGTCGGCATGGTGCGCGGTCCCTCTTACTATGATCCCTGGCGGTTTCCGGATCGGGCGCGGGAGCGCCGCGATCTGGTGCTGCGCCTGCTGCTGGATAACCTGAAGATCGAGCCGCCCGAGTATCAGGCCTATCTGGCAAAACCCTTGACCCTGCTGCCACGCGGCCAGATGAGCTATGGTCGTACTCCGGCGTTCATGGGGTTGCTCAAGCGTGAGCTCAAGAGCCGCTTTGGCGACAACCTGTTACAGCAATCCGGGCTGCGCATCTTCACCAGCCTGGATCCGGTGGCCCAGCAGTCGGCCGAGCTGGCGGTCACCAGCCAGCTGGACCGCATCGAGAAGGAGCGCAAGAAGCCAAACCTGCAGGGTGCCATGGTGGTGTCCAACTGGCGTACCGGCGAGATTTCGGCGCTGGTCGGCGGGCGGGATATTCGCTATGCCGGCTTCAACCGGGCGCTGGATGCGCGCCGCCCCATCGGTTCGCTGGTCAAGCCGGCCGTCTATCTGACCGGATTGCAGAAGGGCTACAACCTGGCAACGCCGCTGCGCGATGAGCCGCTGACCCTGCGCAATCAGGGTGGCCAGACCTGGCGCCCGCAGAACTACGATAAAGGCTTCCGCGGTGTCGTGCCGTATTACCAGGCGATGGCCGAATCGCTGAACCTGCCGACGGTGCGGCTGGGCATGGATGTCGGGGTCGGCAAGGTGGTCGAGACGTTGCAGGCACTCGGGGTGACGCAGCCGATCCAGGCGTTCCCGTCGCTGTTCCTCGGCACGGTGGCGCTGTCGCCCTTCGAGGTGAACCAGATGTACCTGACGCTGGCCAGCGAGGGGTTGTATCAGCCGTTGACCACGTTGCGCAGCGTGCAGGCCAGTGATGGCAAGTTGCTGTACCAGAAAGATCTGAAGGCGCAGCGCCGCGTTGATGCCCGAGACAGTTACCTGACGCTCTACATCATGACCCGGGTGGCCAGCCAGGGCACCGCCAGTGCGCTGGCCAGCCGTTTCCCGAAAACGGTCCTGGCGGGCAAAACCGGTACCACCGACAACTTGCGTGACTCCTGGTTCAGTGGTCTCGACAACGATGAGCTGGTCAGCGTCTGGGTGGGGCGTGACGATAACCAGCCGGCCGGGCTGACCGGCGCCAACGGCGCCCTGCAGCTGTTTGGTGATTATCTGGGACGGCGCGGCGTCAACTCGCTGCAGCTGGCCGTCCCCAAAGGCATCGGCTGGGCCAATTTCTCGCGCGGTGGCAAGCCGGTGGATGCCGGTTGCGCCGGCAGCCTGTCGTTGCCGGCACGGCTGGACCAGCTTGGTCCCAAGGAGGCGTGTGGCAGCGGCGGCGGAGCCCGGCCGGACAACCTCGGCGACTGGATCAAGCAGCTGTTTAGCCAGCAGCCGGTTCTGCAGGCCGAGCCGGCGGTGTAAGGCGAAGTGTGCGGCCAGGCGGGTGTCGGGCCTGGCCGCGCGATTATTTTGCCTCTGCGTTATGATATGGCTTGACGGCAGCATGGCGATAAATTCGAATATCTGAATATCTGAATATCTGAATATCTGAATATCTGAATATCTGAATATC
>CAMFKP010000075.1 GCA_945957385.1 uncultured Aeromonadaceae bacterium | reverse complement strand
TCTCTGCCCTGTCAGCGAGGCGGCATTATAGGGATGCCGCGCTCGTTGGCAAGCATTTTTGTAACGAATTCACAAAAAATTGAAAGCCTGTACATTTGTTACACTAAACAAAGACGCTTCATCCATAGAAAGATGCGTTATTTGGCCTTGTTGCACCGAATATGACTAGAGCTCCAGAACCAAATTCTCTGTATTAATCTAAATATGCAGCACCGAGCTAATCCCAAAAAAACAGCGGAATACTCAAAAAAAACCCGCGCCAAGCGCGGGTTTTCAACAGAAAGAAACAGACATTACTTAGCAGCAACAACCTGGATCTTAACGGTAGTCTTAACGTCAGCATGCAGTTGAACAGCAATTTCGTATTCACCTGTGTAGCGCAGAGCGCCTTCCGGCATACGAACTTCGCTCTTGGCAACGGCTACACCAGCCGCGGTAATGGCGTCAGCCACATCACGGGTACCGATAGAGCCAAACAGCTTGCCTTCGTCACCAGACTTGGATTCGATGACAACTGCTTCCAGAGCTTCAACTTGAGCAGCGCGAGCTTGAGCGGCAGCCAGAACGTCAGCCAGCTTGGCTTCCAGTTCCGCGCGACGAGCTTCAAACATTTCAACGTTCGCCTTGGTGGCCATAACGGCCTTGCCCTGCGGGATCAGATAGTTACGAGCGAAACCGCTCTTCACTTCGACAGTGTCACCCAGGCCGCCCAGACGAGCGATTTTATCGAGCAGAATTACTTGCATTACCTTTCCTCGGTTTTAGTTGAGTTAGGCCAGACGCCAGATCACTTGTTATGCAGATCAGTGTACGGCAGCAGGGCCAGGTAACGAGCACGCTTGATGGCGCGTGCCAGTTGGCGCTGATATTTGGCGCGAGTACCGGTGATTCGGCTCGGTACGATTTTGCCAGATTCAGTGATGTAGTTCTTCAGGGTAGCGGTATCTTTGTAATCGATCTCGGTTACGCCTTCAGCGGTGAAACGGCAGAACTTGCGACGACGGAAATAACGTGCCATTTGCGGTTATCCTCTTTGATAGTCTCTGGAATTACTCTGCAGCAGCTTCAGCAACGTCTTCGGCACGGTCATCACGACGGCCTTGACGCTCTTCGCGAGCCTTGGCCATCGGAGAGGCTTCGGTCACAGCATGCTTGGTGCGCATAATCAAATTACGGATAACAGCATCGTTGTAGCGGAAGTTAGACTCCAGCTCGTCGATAACTGCCTGTTCAGCTTCTACGTTCAGCAGGACATAGTGAGCCTTGTGCAGCTTGTCGATCGGGTAAGCCAATTGACGACGGCCCCAATCTTCCAGGCGGTGAATCTTGCCACCAGACTTCTCGATTGCGCCAGTGTAGCGCTCGATCATGCCAGCAACTTGTTCGCTCTGGTCCGGATGAACCATGAAGACGATTTCGTAGTGACGCATGGATTGCTCCTTACGGTTTATTAGCCTTCGTGTTGGCTCAGTCAGACCGTCGAAGGCAAGGAACTTAATAAATAGGTGACTGACTTTTAAGGCGCGTAATAGTACGGGGTGGTGGATGTAACTGCAATCAAAATTTGACCAAGGTAACAGACAAAAACAAGTTGATAATAATTATCATTTGATTGAAGATGTATTTGTTGCTTTCGACCTTTATAGGGAAGATGGCCACAATAGACTCTCAATCATTGGGTACATATTCAATTGGATAACAACGCCTCCGTTATCCTTAAATTACCCCGCCGGCTAATCATATTAGTCGGCTTTTTTTTACCCACTATCTAAAAAAGAGGGGGCATTCATGCCCCTCTTTGTTTTCACCTGGATTCAGCTAGTCGACAGACTGTCTCTGGCGCACCGCCTCGAACAAGAAAATACCGGTAGCTACCGACACATTCAGACTCGATACGCTACCTGCCATCGGGATGCTTACCAACTCATCGCAATGTTCACGGGTCAGTCGACGCATACCACTTCCCTCGGCTCCCATCACCAGAGCCAATGGTCCCGTTAACTTGCTGTGATAAAGGTCATGATCAGCCTCACCGGCCGCACCAACGACCCAAACCCCTTTTTCCTGTAGCTCACGCAGCGTTCTGGCAAGATTGGTTACCTGGATAAATGGCACAAATTCGGCAGCGCCGCACGCGACCTTACGAGCCGTGGCATTCAGGCTGACGGACTTGTCGCGCGGGACGATCAAAGCATGGGCACCAGCAGCATCGGCATTGCGCAAACAGGCGCCCAGATTATGAGGATCTGTTACGCCATCTAGCACTAGCAAAAAAGGCTGCTGATGACTGGCGAGAATTGTCCAGAGGTCTTGTTCATCAAACTTGCGTCCTTCCCGCACACGCACCATAACCCCTTGATGTGAAGCACCTTCGCTTTTGTCATCTAAGGTTTTACGCGTAACCTGCTGGATGCTGATACCAAAACGCTGCAATTGATTCAGCAGCGGTAACAAGCGGTCATCTTCTCGCCCCTTGAGAACCCAAGCTTCAAGAATTTGCTCCGGATGACGCTCAAGCAGTGCCGAAACAGCATGAATGCCATAAATCAGTTCATTACTCACGTTATTCAATTCCTCATGGATGAGTCATATCACCCAAGCAGCCACTACTTTTATGAAGCATGCCAATATCAGTGTTTTTTATTACGTTTACGGTCGGAAGATTTTCCACCCTTGCGCTTGCCAGCCCCATCCCCTTTCTTTCCACCCTTATTGCCCTTGGGCTCGCGCTGATCTGGCTTGGTCGCACCGGCAGTAGATTTGCGTTCAGCCTGATGTTCTCGACGACGGGCCGCTTTCTCTTTTTGCCCTTTAATCTCAATCAGCTTCTTCTGTTGCTTTTTGGCTTCTTTACCCTTGAACTCAAAAGGTGCTTCCAGCAGCATAAAATCGATTTTACGATCATCGAGGTTTACCCCCATGACCTTCACCCTAACCTTATCGCCCAAACGATAGACACGCCGGAAGTTCTCACCTATCAGTGTCTGGCGCGCGGGATCAAACTGATAGTAATCGTTGCCCAGGGTGCTGATATGCACCAGTCCATCAATATGCAACTCAGCCAGCCGCACAAACATACCAAAGCCCGTCACACCCGAGATGACACCATCCATCTCGTCACCGACATGATCTTGCATGTATTCACACTTCAGCCAATCGGCTACATCACGCGTGGCATCATCTGCACGCCGCTCAGTCATCGAGCAGTGTTCGCCCAAAGGGGCTATTTCGTCATAGGGGTAGTGATAACCACCTGATGGCGTCCATTTGTTTTTCGGATTGCCATGCTCTTTGGCCAACTGAAACTTGATAGCACGATGCAGTAACAGATCCGGATAACGACGAATCGGAGAGGTAAAGTGAGCATACTGCTTTAATGCCAGACCAAAGTGACCGACATTATCGGCACTATATTGTGCCTGTGACATGGAACGCAGCAACATGGTATTGATCAGCTCGACATCAGGGCGTTCCCGCACTAGCTCGGCTAATTCAGCGAAGTCCTTAGGCTCTGGCTCATCACCACCTTTAAGCTCCAAGCCCAACTCACCGAGAAATTGCCGGAACGTATCCAGCTTCAACTCGCCCGGGCGCTCATGGACCCGGAACAAGGTGTCTGCTTCGCACTTCTCGATGTAACGAGCCGCAGCCACATTGGCCATGATCATGCATTCTTCAATCAACTTATGCGCATCATTGCGCACCAAAGGCACAATGCGCTCGATCTTGCGTTGAGCGTTAAAGATAAAGCGCGTCTCTTCGCTCTCGAATTCGACCGCACCGCGCTGATGCCGCGCCTGTTTTAGCGCATGATAGAGGCGATATAACTCCTCGATATGTCCAACCAGGGGTTCGTACTGCTGACGCAGTTTGGGATCGCCGTCCAGCATCGCGGCCACTTTGGTATAGGTCAGGCGGGCATGCGAGTTCATTACTGCTTCATAGAACTTATAGCCTGATAGCCGGCCCGTCTCGCTGATGGTCATTTCACATACCATGCAGAGACGATCCACCTGCGGGTTCAGAGAGCAGAGCCCGTTTGACAACACCTCTGGCAACATCGGAATCACATTTTCCGGGAAATAGACCGAGTTACCACGGTTCTGGGCTTCGGTATCCAGCGGCTTACCGTGACGCACGTAATAGGAGACATCGGCAATCGCCACCCAAAGACGCCAGCCGCCGGAACGCTTGCGTTCACAAAACACCGCATCGTCAAAGTCACGGGCATCTTCACCATCGATGGTGACCAGCGGCAAATCTCGCAAGTCGATACGGCCTTTTTTGGCCTGCTCAGGCACCTCTTCGCTAAGTCCCTTGATCTCCTCTTCGACCTCTGCCGGCCAGACATGGGGGATACCGTAGTTGCGAATGGCAACCTCAATCTCCATGCCTGGATCCATGTGGTCACCGAGCACTTCAATGATCTCGCCGAGCGCATTGATGCGCGCACTAGGGCGCTGAGTGATCCGCACTACGACCATCTGGCTTTGTCGGGCTCCCAGGCTCATTCCCGGCGGAATCAAAATGTCCTGTCCAATCCGAGTATCATCAGGGACGACAAAGCTGACGTCGTTCTCGACAAAATAGCGCCCCACGATCTCCATCTCGCGCGACTTCAGTAGTCGAACCAGGCGCGCCTCGCGGCGGCCGCGCGCATCCAGACCTGTCGGCTGTACCAGCACATAATCACCGTGCATCAGTCGGTCCATCTCGCGCGGAGCCAAAAACAGATCTTCCCCCCCCTCTTCCGGACGCAAGAAGCCAAAGCCATCTTTGTGGCCCAGCACTGTGCCTTTAATCAGATTCATCTTGTCCGGTAGCGCGTACGCTCGTCCGCGCGTAAACACCAGTTGACCATCGCGTTCCATGGCTCTGAGCCGACGCCGCAGCGCCTCTTCCTGCTCCTCACCGGAGATGTTCAACAATTGGGTCAGCTCGTCACGCGAGACAGGAGCATTACGTTTTTCTATCAGAGCCAAAATGGCTTCCCGGCTCGGGATAGGTTTTTCATACTTTTCAGCTTCGCGCTGACGAAAGGGATCCGAAATGGACATAGGCGGGCCTTGATCAAGGTTTTAATGAAATGTCATGGAAAGTATAACGAAAGGGTCAACCAAATAGCACGGCCTCTTTCACTGCAGGCCTGCGCCGGACTATGATGAAATCAACTTTGACCCCTGTGTTGTGTGAGTCATATCGATGTCAAAAGAGACGTTTGTGCAAGCCACCGCCTATCTGAAGCAGGCTGTGCCGCTGATGATCAAGTATCAAATCCCGACCACGCCGACCAATTACGCCTTATGGTACACCTACGTTGCGCAAACAGATCCTCAATTGAATGCGGCAGTCGACCAGACACTGCAAACCGAAGGTACCTGCTCCCCGCTCTCCAGTGAGTTGCTTTACCAGCAACATGTTGCCGCCCAGACCGAACGCAATGTCGAGAACATGAAACAGAGTCTGGAGGCCATGGTCTCCGAGCTGGGTGCCAGCATGCATGACACCCTGAGTGATACCGGTCAGTTTCAGACCATGCTGGATAAGAGTTTCAGCCGGCTGCAAAGGTTTGATGATGAAGGCATGTCAATCGAGGAGACCATTGGCCTGGTGCGTGAACTCGTGCAGGGCGCCAGTAACATGAGTCAGAGCACTCGCCAATTCCATACCCGCCTGACCGATGCCGAAAAAGAGATTTCAGATCTGCGTGGCCAACTGGAAAAAAGCCGCAGTGAAGCCTACCACGATGCTCTGACCGCCCTGTTAAACCGTCGCGCCTTTGATCAGGAGCTGCACCATCTGTTACAGATGGGCGCATTCAGCTTGATCATTCTGGATATTGATCGCTTCAAAAGCATTAACGACGAGTTCGGGCATATCTTTGGCGATCAGGTGCTCAAAGCCATCGCTCGCCGAGTCCGCGACGGCTGCAAGAATGGCGAGAAGCCGTTCCGCATCGGCGGGGAAGAGATCGCTCTGCTGCTACCAGGGCGTAATCTGGCCGTTGCTCGCCAGGTCGCAGAAGCGCTGCGCCGAGCGATAGAAAAAGTCACCGTCATGGATCGCAAAAACGGCCGTCGACTCAATACCATCACCGCATCATTTGGTGTTGCTGAATATATGTCGGGAGATAATTACGAAAGCGTGATGCGCCGAGCCGATGAGCAGCTCTACAAGGCAAAAGAACTAGGTCGCAATCGGGTCATGCCGATGTCCTTGTAACGCGCCACCACTACCAATCGAAAAAGGAGCCTGCAGGCTCCTTTTTGGTCACTGAATGACGCTATCGGCAAGCTTATCGTGCCGGTCGAACATGCAATCTCAAGGTATAGAAATTAGCATCATCTGCCGCGCCGGCTGTTGCCGAACGATATGACAATGTCAGCACACCATCACCCGGCTGACGAGCAGCAAAGAGCAGGCGCTGCATGCCACAATCGTTTAGCGCCTTTTCAGGCTGATATTCACTACCCTGCTTATTAAGCTGTGCCGGAGCCTGTACCACTTGCCATTGATAGCCCGTTTCCGGCGAACCGGGAAGGGCGATCGCCAACCCTTCCCCCACGGCGAGCGTCACGCTGGAGCCATTCTGTGCCATGGTCAACTCTGGGCCACGGGTTTGCAATGGTGCTACCGTCTGCGGTGGTGTGACCTGCTGACACGCGGTTAATCCCAACAGCAGACCCGATACCCAGGCCAGGTGCATCCCTTCCCATTTTACGCTCATTGAGTGTTATTCCTGCTTCGGTTGTTACCGGCAACATGCTACTGCCACAGCACCTGGTTGTCATGTCATGCAAACAGACTGCGGTTTTTTTGGCGTTGCCAGAGCTATCTCTTTATCATGTCGCGCAGCACAACAATGGAGTAACAAGCAATGAACAGACTGGTGCTGGCCACAGGCAACAAGAAAAAGGTGGCGGAGCTTAATGCCATGCTCGAGGGAATGAACTTCAAGGTGATGCCACAGAGCGATTTCCTGGTGGAAAGCGTCGCGGAAACCGGCACCACGTTTGTCGAAAACGCCATCATCAAGGCGCGGCATGCCGCCAAGGTGACGGGGTTACCGGCGATTGCCGATGACTCGGGTCTGGAGGTTGATGCTCTGCGTGGCGCTCCGGGCGTCTACTCTGCACGCTTCGCCGGTGAAGACGCGAGCGACGAAGATAATGTGACCAAGTTGTTGGAGGAGCTCTCCTTCCTGCCACCAGTCCTGCGCACCGCACGCTACTGGTGTGTACTGGTGTTCATGCGCCATGCCGATGACCCCACCCCCCTCATCTGCCAGGCGAGTTGGGAAGGCCATATCATCACCGAGCGCAAAGGCGAAAACGGCTTCGGTTACGATCCGGTGTTTTTTGTGCCGGAAACCGCCTGCACGGCTGCTGAACTGGCCCCTGAGCAAAAAAATCGCCTCAGCCATCGCGCCAAGGCATTACAACAGCTGATCTCACAGCTGCAGGAGATCTACTGAGCGTGAAACTGCCGCCACTATCGCTGTACATCCACATTCCCTGGTGTGTACAGAAGTGTCCCTATTGTGATTTCAACTCCCACGCGCTGAAGCAACCGCTCGCTGAGGCTGAATATGTTGATGCCTTGCTTCAGGATCTGGCCGCCGATTTGCCGTTGACGGGACAGCGATCATTACAATCGATCTTCATCGGTGGCGGCACCCCCAGTCTGTTCACTCCTGAGGCGATTGCCGAGTTACTGGCCGGTGTCCAGCGACTGATCCCGTTTGCTGACGGCATCGAAATCACCATGGAGGCCAATCCCGGCACGGTAGAGGCAGGTCGCTTCGCTGGATTTGCCAAGGCGGGAGTTAATCGCATCAGCATTGGTGTACAGAGCTTTGCCCCGCAGCAACTACAGCGCCTGGGGCGCATTCACGATCCTGCACAAGCGATTGCCGCCGCCCAGCAAGCCGCCCAAGCCGGATTGCGCAGCTTCAATCTTGACCTGATGCATGGCCTGCCGGAGCAGACGCTGGAGCAAGCATTAGCCGATCTGCGCCAGGCCATTGCCCTCAACCCTCCGCATTTATCCTGGTATCAGCTGACGATCGAACCGAATACCGCCTTCGGCGCTCGACCGCCAGTGCTGCCTGAAGACGATCTGTTATGGGAGATCCAGGAGCAAGGGCACCGTCTACTGCAGGAGGCCGGCTATCAGCAGTACGAGATCTCGGCCTATGCCAAGCCCGGCTATCAGTGCCAACACAACCTGAATTACTGGCGTTTTGGCGACTATCTGGGGATCGGCTGCGGCGCACATGGCAAATTGACCCAAAGCGATGGCCGGATCCTGCGCACCGTCAAGATCAAGCACCCCAAAGGCTATCTGGATCCGACCCGCTCATTTCTGGATCAGCAATGGGATGTGAGCGCCGAGGAGCGGCCATTCGAATTTTTTATGAACCGCCTGCGCCTGTTTGAAGCGGTACCGATTGCCGAATTTACGCTGCGCACCGGATTGCCCCTGGAGCCACTGCAAGCCCCGCTGGAACAGGCCGTTCGCCAAGGCCTGTTACGTGTCGAGGCCGATCACTGGCATGTCACCGAGTTGGGGCATCGCTATTTGAACCAGCTGCTGACGTTGTTTCTGGACACCTGATAGACGCCAAACGGCCTCTCCGGGGCGTGAGGCCGCCACTGTTTTTAACACCACAGCCCAACCCTCTCTTGCTGAATCCCGGAGTAGACACAATACTCAACAGTAACCGTCGCTTACATTCGGAAACTGTTCGGAGGCCATGATGGCATTGAAAAGCGAAATCGAAGCCCAGCAGCGCTGGCGCATGGCGCATTTTCCACCCGACTTACATCGCCTGATGGATAACGCCTTCATGCAGCTGAAACAGGGCAACTGGGCCCAGCAGGCGCTGCAGGTCGGGGCCAAGTTACCCAGCATGCAGCTCAAAGATATCAATGGCGCCAGTTTTGATCCCTGTCGACTGGTGGGCCGCCAGCCGATGATCGTCTCGTTCTTCTGTGGTCACTGGTCACTGTATTGCAATCTGGAACTCAGGGCCTTCGATGCGCTGGTGCCACAGATGCAGGGCTTTGGTGCCCGCTTCATTCCCATCGTCACCCAGTCGGTTGAATTGAATATCTCGACACTGCGTTGCAACCGCCTCAATTACCCCTTGTTCGCCGATGCCACGCTGGATGCCGCGGCCGCCTGTGGCCTGCTGATGACGCTCCCGGAGATGATGATCGACGCGCTGGAACAGCTCGGCATCGATATTCCCCAACGCAATGGCCAGGCCGTGATGCCGATGCCGGCCAATTACCTGGTCGATCTGGATGGCCGGATTGTCGCCGCTCATGTCGACGAAGACCTGCGCCACCGCCCGGAACCCGAGGCGCTGCTGCACGCACTACGACAACTGTATGCCGACCGGGTTAACTAGCCTGGGGCTGCAAGCCAGATGACGAATAAAAAAACCCGCCGCAGCGGGTTTTTTTAGGCTTGTCACCGCAATCAGATCAGATTGCCGTACCAGACATCGAACAGCGGTGAATGGTGGATCCCCTCCATCCCCTTCTGTTTGAGCCACTCGCAGCAAGCCTGGATATCTTCTTCGGTACATTTGCCAATCTTCTGGGTGCACACCAACCCTTCCCACCCCAGATAACCATTACCAACGAACGCCAGTTGGCGCGGCTCGATGACCTCGTCGATGAAGGCATCGACCAGGGCGTCAATCGCCTCGGTGCCGGTATCGGCCGGGAAATGCCAAGCCAGTTCGAAACCCAGCTCCTGAAACTCTTCGACGCGCAGCTTCTTGCGCAGACGGCGACTACGTTGTGCCATGGATGATTCCTCTCTTCTTTCAGGGTTAGGCGTTGCGTTGGAAAACCAGATCCCACACACCGTGGCCAAGACGATGGCCACGCTGCTCGAACTTGGTCAGCGGACGGCTCTCTGGGCGCGGCACATAGTCGCCGAACTCCGAGGTATTACTGAAACCTTCGGCGACCTGCATCACCTCGAGCATATGTTCGGCATAGTTCTGCCAATCGGTCGCCATGTGGAATAGACCACCGATCTTCAGACGCGGACGCAGCATCTGCACAAAGGCCGGTTGCACGATACGACGCTTGTGGTGGCGAGACTTGTGCCACGGATCCGGGAAGAATAACTGCAGCGTGTCGATGCTCTGCTCTGGAATCATCTGTTCCAGCACCTCGACCGCATCGTGACAGAACAGGCGCAGGTTAGTCACCCCGGCCTCTTCGGCTGCCGACAGGCAGGCGCCGACGCCGGGTCGGTGCACCTCAATGCCGATAAAATTTTTCTCGGGCGCCGCCTTGGCCATCGCCACCAGCGATGCGCCCATGCCGAAGCCAATCTCCAGCACCACAGGCGCTGCACGGCCAAACAGCACGGCCAGATCCAGTCGCTCGCCGGTGAACTCGACGCCCATCTGCGGCCACAGTTCGGTCAACGCCCGCTCCTGCCCCTTGGTCAGGCGCCCCTCGCGACGCACAAAGCTGCGAATACGGCGCATGATCTTGCCATCTTCATTCACTTCCGGCTGCTGTTGATCCGTCATCGGTCTGTCTCTGCTTCAACAAAAGGAGTGCGAATTATCCAAAGATAGACGGTTGACGCAAGCGTAACCGTCGCAATCGTGGTATTGCACCGCTAGTTGTGCTCATACAACGCCGGCGCATCCGCCACCGAGCGCCATAACAACCAGCCTTGCTGCAGCAGACTCAAGCCAAACGCAATGCCGATGAGCCAGGCCACGCCACTGGCGCCAGAGCCCAACACCAATACGCCGAACAGCAGCGTCAGCAGCGCCGGAATATTCACGCGCCAGCCGGCGCCGCGTTGCCAGCTGGCCAACGCCGCCAACACCAGCCCCACCCCCAACAACAAGGCGGCCAGCCCCAGTGTCAGCTGCGGCCACAGCAACAGCAGCACGCCAATCAGCAAATACCCCCAGAACGGCGCGGCAAACGACGGGAATCCCTCCTGCTGCAGACGGCGACAGGTCCACAAGCCGCTGATCCCGCTGAGCGTAATGCTGGCCCCCAGCAACATGGCGGCCGCCATGCCGATGTAGAAGGGTAAAATGATCGCCAGTGTTCCCAGCACCATCATGGCGATGGCCAGCCAGCGCGCCTGGCGGCGCGAGTCAAATGTCAGAGCGTGATTCCTGCCCATCATGTCATTCCTCGGTTGGTATGCTGCTCTCTTTATGCGACCGCCCCTTCCGACATTCAAGCCAGGATGCGGATTTTTTGCGCGCTTTGTTGTGGCTAGGTTCAGCCTGCACCCAACGGGATTACACGTCAAATGCAGCCCAAAATCCTAGCGATTATTAAATGAAACTTAATAATCGCCCCAACGTGGCCGCTCGGTTGCCAAATCCACAATTTTCCCGCGGTTTACAAGCCGCCGTGCCCATGCTGCAATCGCGCACCTGCCACCCAGAGGAGATGTCCGGTGAGTGATGCCTTACTTTCGTTCAGCCAACGCCTGCTGAGCTGGTACCACCAGCATGGCCGCAAGCATCTGCCGTGGCAGCAGGACAAGACGCCATACCGGGTCTGGGTATCGGAGATCATGCTGCAACAAACCCAGGTGCAGACCGTGATTCCCTACTACGAACGCTTCATGGCGCGGTTTCCCGAAGTCAATGCGCTGGCGGAGGCGCCGCTGGACGAGGTGCTGCACCTGTGGACCGGGCTGGGTTACTACGCCCGGGCGCGTAATCTGCACAAGGCAGCACAACAGATCCGCGATCAGCACGGCGGCGTGTTTCCCGAGGAGTTTGCCGCCGTGGCCGCATTGCCGGGCATTGGTCGCTCGACTGCCGGCGCCATCCTGTCGCTGGCGCTGTCACAACACCATGCCATCCTCGACGGCAACGTCAAACGCGTGCTGACGCGCTGGCTGGCCCAAGCGGGCTGGCCAGGGGAGAAACGGGTGGAACAGAGCCTCTGGCAATGGGCCGAGCGCCTGACGCCACAACAGGGGGTGGCCGACTATAACCAGGCGATGATGGATCTGGGTGCCAGCCTGTGCAGCCGCAGCCGCCCTCAGTGCACGCTGTGTCCGCTGCAGGCCGACTGCCGCGCCTGGGCCGCCGGCACACCGACCACCTATCCGCAACCCAAACCAAAGCGAACCGTGCTGCCGACCCGCCACTGCACCCTGCTGCTGGTTGTCGCCGACCAGGCGCTCTGGCTGGAGCAGCGCCCCGCCAGCGGCCTCTGGGGCGGGCTCTACAGCCTGCCGGAATTTGCCGATCACTCCGCCGCCGAGGCTTGGTTGCAACAGCAGTTCCCCGGTGAGCACACACTCACGGCGCTGAGCGGATTCCGTCACACCTTCAGCCATTTTCATCTGCAGATCAGCCCGCTGCTGGTCCAGCTGTCCCGGCGCCCGCCCCCAGCCTGCATGGAGGGCGAACGCCAACTCTGGTATAACCTGAATCAACCGGCCAATGTCGGTCTGTCGGCGGCCACCGTCAGACTGCTGGCTTATCCCGAACTTGTTTCTGCGAGGTCCTCATGAGCCGTACCGTTTTTTGCCAACGCCTGAAGAAGGACGCCCCCGGCATGCCATTCCAGCTGATCCCCGGCGAGCTGGGCAAACGCATCTTCGACCACATCAGCCAGGAAGCCTGGAGTGAATGGCAGAAGAAGCAGACCATGCTGATCAACGAAAAGAAGCTGAACATGATGAATGCCGAGCACCGGGCCCTGCTGCAGGCCGAGATGGAGCGCTATCTGTTTGCCGGTGAAGAGGTGCAGATCGACGGCTACGTGCCGCCAGAGCAGAAATAAGCCGCACCGAAAAAAGTGAGCGCCCACTGGGGCGCTCTTTTTTTTACGCGTCACGCAAGCTAACGCCTAGTGATCACCACCACCGGCGCCGGCCGGATGGAACGGCGGTTTGGCGAGCCAGACCACCAGCGTCAGACCGAGAAACAGCAGCGCCGAAAGACCAAAGATCTCGTTACTGCCGAGCAAGAAACCCTGACGGGTGATCTCCCGCGCCAGATAGGCGCTGCCCTGGTCGCTGGAGAAGCCCGCGGACTGCAGCGCCGCCAACGCCTGCTGGCTGGTCGGGTTATAGGGATTGATCGCCTCGGTCAGCCATTCGTGATGCACCGCCTCACGTCGCTCCCACAGGGTGTTGATGATCGATGCCCCGATGGAACCCGACAGGGTGCGCAGGAAGTTCGACAGGCTGGAGGCGCTGGCCAGCTGATGCGGCTTGAGCCCGGAGAACGAAATGGTGGTCAATGGCATGAAGAAACAGGCCACCGCCAGCCCCTGCCAGAATTGCGGCCACACTACCGACGCCATGCTCATCTGCGGCGTAAACCAGGTGCGCGCATAAAAGCAGATGGCATAGACCAGGAAGCTGATCGTCACCAGCACCCGCATGTCGAGGCGGTGGGCATTCTTGCCGATGATCGGCGACAGAAATACCGGCAGGATCCCGACCGAGGCCGCGGCCAATCCGGCCCAAGTCGCGGTATAGCCCAACTGGGTCTGCAACAGCTGAGGTAACAGCACTATGGTGCCGAAGTAGAGCAGGTACGCCAGGCTAATACAGCCAACCCCGATCGCGAAGTTGCGATGCGCAAACAGCGACAGATCGACAATCGGGTTGTCATCCGTCAGCTCCCAGATAATCAGCGCTATGATGCCGACCACGGCCACCACCGCCAGCACAATCACCTCGGTTGACGAGAACCAGTCCAGCTCCTTGCCCCGATCCAGCATCAGCTGCAAGGCACCGATCCCCAAGACCAACAGCGTCAGGCCGACGCCATCGATGGGCCGGCGTTCGGTCTGGGTCTCCCGACCACGCAACAGACGGGCACACAACAACAGCACCACTATGCCCAACGGCACATTGATGAAGAAGATCCAGCCCCAGTGATAGTTGTCACTGATCCAGCCACCGAGAATCGGCCCGAAGATCGGTGCGACGATCACCGTCATCGACCACAGCGACAGCGCCATGCTGCGCTTGCTGGGCGGATAGTTGGCCAGCAACAGGCTCTGGGAGAGCGGGATCATCGGGCCGGCTACCGCGCCTTGCAGCACCCGGAACAGGATCAGCAGCTCCAGGCTCGGCGCCATGCCACACAGCCAGGACGCGATCACAAACAGCGTCGTCGACCAGAGGAACAGCCGCACTTCGCCCAGCCGCTTGGCCAACCAGCCAGTCAGCGGGACCGAGATCGCATTGGCCACACCAAACGAGGTGATCACCCAGGTCCCCTGCGAGCTGGAGGCACCGAGATTACCGGCAATGGTCGGGATCGCCACGTTGGCGATGGTGGTATCCAGCACCTGCATGAAGGTGGCCAGAGACAGCGCCAGTGTCAACAGGGCCAGGGCACCGCCTTCCAGCGGCACCAAGGGAGTGGATTTTGCCTGCATGGCGCGCTCCTCAGCCGGCGTGGCTGTTGTCGGCGATGATGCGGGCAATGCGGCCATCAATCTCCTGCATGTCGACATCCAGCACCGCCGTGCTGGCTACCGGCCGATCGGCGTTGGCAGCCAGGACGCTATCGCCATGACGATCACTGATATCCACCTTGGCCAGCATCGACAACCCCAAACGCAATGGGTGTTGACGCAACTCGGCCGGATCCAGGCTGATGCGCACCGGCAGGCGCTGTACCACCTTCAGCCAGTTGCCGGTAGCATTTTGCGCCGGCAGCAACGAGAACACAGAACCGGTACCGGCCGCCAACCCCAGCACCTTGCCGTGGTAAACCTGTTTGTCACCATACACGTCCGCCGTCAGCTCGACCGGCTGGCCGATGCGGATGTGCTCGAGCTGGATCTCCTTGAAGTTGGCATCCACCCACAGCTGATCCAGCGGTACCACCGCCAGCAGCGGCGCGCCTTGTGTGACATGCGCACCAACTTGCACTGAACGTTTGGCGACCACACCATCCACCGGACTGACGATACGGGTCCGTTGTAACGCCAACCAGGCTTCCCGTACCTGCTCGGCCGCATGTAGCACCTCCGGTTGCTGCTGCAGGCGGGTGTTCTGTAACTTGGCCAGCAACGCATTGCGCTCGGCAATCGCCACGTCCAGCGCCGCCTTGCCCTCTTCGACGCTATTACGGGCGTGCAGCACCTCTTCTCGACCTACCGCATTGCTCAAGCCCAGCACCTCACGCCGCGACTGGTCCCCCTGCAAACGGGCCAGCTCGGCACGGCGCAAGGCAATCATGGCGTCATACTGTTGCAGTTGGGCCTGTTGCTGGGTCAGGCTGCGCACCGCCTGGGCCAGCTGGGTTTCGGCCTGCAACAGTGCCAACTTGGCATCGGTCTGATCCAGCTCCACCAGTGCGGCGCCCGCCTTGACCAGTTGGGTATCATCGGCGTGGATGCTGACGACGTTACCGGCGATACGCGCACTGACCGGCACCACATTGCCGGCCACATAGGCATCGTCAGTCGTTTCACTGTTGCGAGCCAGATAACACCAACCCGCGGCGGCACCGCCGACCAGTAAGCCAGTTACCAATAACCCCAACAGGGCCTTTTTACGCGTTGCAGATTGGGCACTCATTATTCTCTCCACAGCCTGGTCAGGCATACCGACCAGCGATTTCAGTTGTGATAATCACAGATGTTATTATTAAGACGCAAAAAACAGCCCCTGCAGCCACAGAGACTTTTACTCGGACGATTCGGGGATCACTTCCAGCACGCGGCGCATCAGGCGCGTAAACTCGGCACGCTCTTCTGGCGCAAACGGTGCCCACATGGCGCGCAAGCGTGCACGCTGGCGCGGCAACATGTCAGCCAAAAACTGTTCACCGGCCGGGGTCAGTCGCAATAACTGGCAGCGACGATCTCCGGCCACTTCATGACGTTCGACCCAACCCCGGGCCACCAGTTCGTCAGAAATACGGGTGCCACTGGTGCGCGAAGCGCCGAGCATCAGGCTCAATTCTGAAGGTTGAATGCCATCATCCGCCGTCAGCAGAATCACCAGCGCCAAGAAGAGGGGTTCGGTCAATCCCTCGGCCGCCAATAACCGCGCCTTCGCCTCCGCCAAACGGTGCTGGGCGGCCGATAACAGACGCCCCATCAACAACTCCTCCACCGGGGTGCCGGGTCTGAGTTCCTCACAGCGGGCAATCATTTTTTCTATCGGCAACTTGCACGGGTTCATGCTGGGTTCCTCAGCCATCAATAACGGGCGGAATAATAACATATGAAACTATCTAGGGAATCCCGCACCTTGCAATGCACTATCCCTGCTGATGAAATAATCACTGACGTGAGCAAATTCGCGTTTTTTGTTCAACTAATCGGCAAACAGTCATAAGTTGCTAGAAACAAGCCGAAAAGAGTGTTGACTTGCCCTGGGCGAATCGGTTTAATAGCGCCCCGTCGCCCAGATAGCTCAGTCGGTAGAGCAGCGGATTGAAAATCCGCGTGTCCGTGG
>CAMFKP010000074.1 GCA_945957385.1 uncultured Aeromonadaceae bacterium | reverse complement strand
CTCTTCCTCAAACCAAGCCAGACGACCATTTTGCTGCAATTGCGGTAACAACTTTTGGTAACAAGGCAACAGATAGAAAACGTCGGCAGCGGCATAATGCAATTGGCGCTCCGTCAGCGGTCGAGCCAGCCAGTCGGTACGCGCCTGATCTTTTTCCAATTCCACCTGTAACAACGCCTGTGTCATCGCATTGAAGCCGGTGGACAAACCGTGCCCACAGAATGCCAGTGCAAGTTGGGTGTCGTGCATGCAAGATGGCATGGCACCTGACTGGTGCTGAATCAATTCAAGATCTTCACTGGCTGCATGCAATACCGTAACCCGGCCGGATTGTTGCAGTATTCGCCACAGCGGTGACATATCCCCGATCGCCAACGGATCAATCAACGCCAGCTGTTGGCCATCGAAGATCTGAAAAAGACCCAGCTGCGGGTAAAAGGTACGGGTACGGACGAATTCGGTATCGATCGCCAACGGTCCAGCCGCTAGCGAAGCACAGAGTTCTTCGAGTGCTAGGTCATCGCTAATAATTTGATATTGCATCAGAAAATCCACCAGCCGGGACTTTTTGCCCCGGCCAGTATGAGGTCAGGCAGAGGGAGTCGAGGCGATTGTTTCGTCACGCAAAGCGCGGCGTAAAATTTTGCCAACATTCGATTTCGGGAGTTCCGAGCGGAATTCTATCAGCTTGGGAACTTTGTACGCAGTCAAATGTTTACGACAATGAGCCTTCAAGGTGGCTTCATCGAGTGACGCATCGCGTTTTACAACGTAGATCTTGACCTGTTCCCCCGTCAGATCACTGGGTACGCCAACGGCGGCCACTTCAAGAACCTTGGGGTGCAGGGCCACCACGTCTTCGATCTCATTGGGATAAACATTAAACCCCGAGACCAGAATCATGTCTTTCTTCCGATCGACGATACGGATAAAGCCGCCTTCTTGCCAAACAACTACGTCACCGGTGCTCAGCCAACCATCCTGCATTACCTCGGCTGTGGCTTCTGGCCGCTGCCAGTAGCCCTTCATCACCTGCGGACCACGGATCTGCAACTCTCCTGGAGTTTCCAGCGCCGTCACTTCGGCGCCGTGATCATCAAGAATACGCGCCTCGGTTGAGCAAACCGGCAAGCCGATCGAGCCGTTATAGCCTTCCAGATCGAATGGACAAACCGATACCAAGGGGGAACATTCGGTCAGTCCATACCCCTCCAACAAACGGGTGCCCGTCTGGGCCTGCCAGCGTTCAGCCACCGCATGTTGCACCGACATCCCCCCCCCGATCACCAGCCGCAACGAAGGCATCTTCAACTGGCAGAACGCGTCATTATTCAACAGCGCGTTGAAAAGCGTATTCACGCCTGTGATGCAGGTGGGCTGATACTGGCTCAACTCACTGACAAACCCCGGAATATCACGCGGATTGGTGATCAACAGATTGCAGCCACCGATCCGCAAAAAGAGCAGCCCGTTCACCGTTAACGCAAAAACGTGGTAGAGCGGCAGCGCCGTCACGACAAATTCATTGCCCGGATGCAGCACTGGCCCATAGACCCCGAGACACTGCTCCACATTAGCCAGCATATTGCGGTGCGTGAGCATAGCGCCCTTGGCTACGCCGGTGGTGCCGCCGGTATACTGCAAAAAAGCAATATCTTGAGCCGAGATCCGTGGTTTGACGTATTGCAGCCGTCGCCCTTTTGCCAGCGCCTGACGGAACGACAGCGCATTAGGCAAATCGTATTTGGGCACCAGTTTCTTGATGTATTTGACAACAAAGTTAACCAATGTGCCTTTGGCCAAGCCAAGCTGATCCCCCATGCGGGTCAGGATGACATGCTTGACCCCGGTACGGAAAACCACCTTTTCCAGGGTATTGGCAAAATTGGAGACAATGACGATGGCTTTGGCGCCGGAGTCTTTGAGTTGATGCTCAAGCTCGCGCGGTGTGTACAGCGGATTGACATTGACCGCGATCAGCCCGGCGCGTAACACGGCGAAAAGAGCAATCGGATACTGCAGCAGGTTGGGCATCATGATGGCCACCCGCTCCCCCTTCTCCAGCTTCAACTCTTGTTGTAGATATGCAGCAAACGCCCGCGACTGCTCTTCCAGAGCGCGGTACGTCAATACCTGTCCCATGTTGATATAGGCGGCTTGATCCTGATACTGGTTAACCGCCTGCTCAAACATATCAACCAGTGACGCAAAGGTGTCAGGATTGATCTCGGCCGGAACTCCTGCGGGATAACGCTGCAGCCAAAATTTTTCCACAATACGCTCCTGAAGAATGCGAAAAACCGCCAACCGGCGACCGATTACGAACGGCGTAATCGAGGCATGGACATGAAAACCAACCCATTATCCCACGCAGGTGACGTCAAAAACCGCGAATTGTACTGCCTGGTGCATTTTTTTCGACAAAAATCGATGAATTTATCGCGTCAGATCCGATTAAATCGCCCCTCAGCCCCTGGCTGCAACAACGCTCACGACTGTGTGGCATTCAGCTGAAGTTGGAGTTGTTGCAAGGCTTGCTGTATGGCCATATCCAGTTGATCTATGAGTTGCGCTGCCGGTAACTCCTGTTGTCGGCAGGCCAGCTCAACGGCGGCGCTGAGCCGGTACACGGTAGCCGCCCCCAAGGATCCGGAGCTGCTCTTGATAGCATGGGCACAGCGTGCGCCATCAAGCCAGTTGTCGGCTGCTATGGCGTTGCGCAGTGCTTGCAGGTGCTGGCGCACTTCCGCATCAAACAGCAAGATGACCTGCTTAAACACCTGCGGCGACGTCTCGTTACGCAACTGCTGCAATTGGTGCTCATCCAGCACGTTCACCGCCCCGATATCCGCAAGCGTTTGTGCCGCCGGCGTGGGGGCAGCCGGGAGATGAACGGCGGCATCGGTCGACGCGGGCGTCAGCCAACGTTGTAAGACTTCATAGAACAGCGCTCGTTGCAGCGGTTTGACCAGGTAATCACTCATGCCGGCCGCCAGACACTGGGCACGATCCTGCTGTAAGGCATGGGCCGTCATCGCAACAATTGGCAACTGCTGATGAGCCTCCCCTAGCTGGCGAATGCGCCGCGTCGTCTCCAGGCCATCCATACCCGGCATCGAGATATCCATCAACACCAAATCAACCATCTGCCGCTGCAGGTACAATAAGGCATCAGCGCCATTGTCGACGATATCCACCTGACAGCCGACTTTCTGCAGCAGAGAGTGCGCAACCAGCTGGTTGGTCGGGCTGTCCTCAACCAGCAACACATGGCCGCCGAGATGAGCGATCGCTCGACGCTCAGGTCGCCGGGCGCCATCGACACTCTCCAGCGGCAGTGAACACCAAAACGTGCTCCCCTCATGGGGTCGTGACGTGACCCCCATTTCGCCATCCATGGCTTTGACCAATTGCGAGACGATCGCCAGCCCGAGACCCGTCGCGCCGGGAAAATGGCTCATGGTCACGTGTTCCTGGGCAAAAATGCCCAGGATCTGGGTTTGGGCCTCATCGCTCAGACCAATGCCACTGTCAATTACCGTGAACCGCAGTCGCTGGCTACCGGGCTCAGGCGCAACCCGTAACAGGACATAACCCTGTTTAGTGAACTTGACCGCATTAGCAAGCATGTTTTGCAGGATCTGGCGGATCCTGGCCTCATCCCCCAGCACCAGATCTGGCGTGTCCTCATCGATCTGGGCATCAAAGCGCAGGCAGGCCTCAGCGGCCAGGCGGCTATAGAGTGCGACTAACCCATTGAGCATCTCGCGCACAGAGAAGCTGGCACTGTGCAACTCCACCTTGCCAGCCTCAATCTGGGTAAAGTCCATCACATCATCCACCAGCTGCAGTAACGTCTGCCCCCCCTCGGTGATCCCCTGCAACAATTGCCACTGTGAAGCCGTGAGCTGTGTATCCGCCAACAGCTGGGCCAGATTGATGACCGCATTCAGCGGTGTGCGAATTTCATGACTCATCGTGGCCAGAAAATAGCTTTTCGCACGGTTGGCTAATTGGGCTTCATCTCTAGCCTGGCTCATCGCCGCCTGAGTCTGTTCCAGGCGCTGATAACGTAAACACGCATCGAGCGCAAACGCCAGTTTATCGGCCAACGGCCCCAGCTCCATGTACAACGTATGACTAAAAGGCTGGCTCCGCCCCAGCAGCAGCAAACCTGATTCGGCCAGCGGCAACGCATAAAAGTGCTGACTGCACTCCGGTATGACCAATGGCCCTTGAGCCAGTTGCCTGGCCGTATGCCGGTCGGTGGCAATCGCCATCGCCTGATGCAAATCCCGGTTGCGGATCGCCGCCTTAGGCAAAATCAGATGGGGTGTATAAAACCCGCACTCACTGTCCTGTAGTAACACTGCCGCCGCACTGCAGCCCAAACCACGGATAAATACCGGTATACACTCGGCCAGCATCGGTTCCAACTCCAGGCTGGTACCGATCGACATCGCGATCTCATGCAACACTTCCTGTTCAATCAGTTTGTTGTCATGCATCACAGCAGCCCCACGACGGCAGTCTTGTTAAAAAACTCCAGGTAGTCTTGACCGCTGTTGGCTATCTCCCCAATCGTCAGCGCCCCCAGCATGGGCAATCCCGGGGTTTGGATAACCGCCAGCTCCTCGGCAAAACGCGGCCCCAAAAACAGTGCTCGCGAGACACAATCCACCAGTATCTGGCATTGGCTCTCTCGTTCACGTGGCAATGCCCTGGCTTTCTCGTTTGCCCGCCGCGCGGCCGCCAGCAGACTCTGCGGATCGCCATGCAGCACATGCACGTAAGCCCCCTGCCGGATGGCGCCGACACACAGCAATCGCCCATCCTGTTCACGGACCGGGTCGCGCACCACCATCTCATCACCGAGATTGGCGATCCCAAACGGATAGGCTTTGGCCAATTGCGAGAAATTTTGCGCGGTCAACGGCTGCTGGGCGTGGGCTTCGACAACCTGCTGATAAACCGTAAACGCCGGCTGCCAATCCAGAGTGACGATCGAGTTGCCATCGATACCGGTGACCTTGAAGGCAGGTGAAATAGGTGTCCAGCCATGGGCTACGCCGACACGACTGGAACTGTGTACCAAACCAACCACCGCCGCTGACTCCAGCACCCCTTGCGGTGTAATGACACAGGGGGCGCGCCTAAAGTCGGCATGCCCGCATCCGCCGCCGATGTAATTAAACTCCAGACCGAATTGATTAAATAACGATGAGATCAGTGCCCCAGTATATTCTGAGACACCATCAACGAACGTAAACATGGTCGCACGATAATCCGTGCTGGAATGCACCGGAGCTAAAAAGCCATGTTCAATATTTTCCAAATTCGTTTTCAAATCCGGCAGTACCATAATATCTAGCGGACAGTCAAAAAAGATAAATATAACACCTTTATTTATCATTTCTGCTTGCCATATTAACGCCGGAAATATTCCACCAAATATTGGCTTGGGGGCGTCAATTAATAATTTATCAAGTGCGTTAATATTCGGCGCTGTGTCACTGGCCATCAGCATCATGACACCCTGGATCTGAGGATCGGCATACACAGGCCATAAAATATCCTCAATACGAGAGAGTTCGGCATTATCAAGATACTCGAATCGCATCACAGGCTCCGGATGTTGCATATTACTGTCTTTGAACATAGCCCAGATAACAGATTCAACTGCTACCTAGCGGTCAGAATATCGACAAGATCACATCGCGCCACAGCCAATTTCCTGCCGCAAAATGCAAGTTGAATATTGCAATTTGCATTCTGCAGTGATGGCGCAACACCCAGGATCACGAACAAATACCTATCTCATTGATTTATATTAATTAATGTTTATGGCATTGATTTTGCTAATTCCTAGGAGAGCATCACAGCGCCTCGGGGGCCATATGAATAGCAAACAAAAATCCGATCTGGTCGTTCTCGGCTATGAATGGCAACAATGCAGCCCCGCCTATCAGCAGCTGTTTATGCATCTGGCACAAGATCGACAAATTTTGTGGATCAATATCCGTGATAGTCATTCAATTCAACAGAGTGATAATTATCCGGCTGGTATCATTTCCATCCATTTGAAATCGCTGCCGGCCCGGCTTGCCAACTGGCTGCCTAATTGGCATCAACAATGGTTATCCAGACAAATTGGCGATATTGTCGAATCATTAAATTTGCATCAACCACTCTTGTTATTGTTAACGCATGAGGCCTATCCTATTGCCCAGCGCTTAAATAAATATCGCATGATATATTTACGTTCCAGAAAACATACCGCACAGCTGCAAGATGTAACGGCAGAAAATAATGATGACTTCGTGATAGCCAAAGCCGATTTGGTAATTGCAGAAACAGTGGATGTCGCCCGACAATTACCGGCAGTTAAAACCAGTCTGCTCAAAGGTGAAGGCTGGATCGAGCCCATGCCTCGCCCCCGGGATCTGCCACGGGGCCGTCCTGTGGCTGGCTTTCATGGCCCGCTGGACCAGGCCATTGATTGGGAGTTGCTGACGCAGGCCGCCAAGCGCCGCCCCGACTGGTACTGGGTACTGATTGGCCCACGCGTCGATAAACATCTCGACGAAATCCTGCAACTGCGCAATGTATTCTGGCTTGGCGAAAAGAGTTTTGAACAGCTCGCCGCCTACCGCCAGCACTGGCAGCTGACGATCATGCCCTATCGCAATACCACTGAGATCCGGGCGCGGATCCCGATGGCGCTCCAACAGGCGCTGCACAGTGACAAGCCACTGGTCGTAACCGCCGATTTTGCAGGCCTGCCGGCCTTCAAACCACTGGTCAGTAAAGTCCACACCATGCAGGAGTTGAGTGAACTGCTGCCGATCGTCGCCGACCCGCGGTTAGGCGAGCAGAGTTCGGCCTCAGGGATTCGCAGTGGCTGGCTCAACCAGAACGCCACCGCAGGCACCTTGTGTGAACTCGGTGCCCAGGAGGTGGATGGCTTGCTCGATACCTTAGGCTGAAACACCCGGCGCCGATGACCAGGCCAGCCGTTTGCGGTAGATCGTCGACGGGCTGAGCTCCAGCAAATTCGCGGCCTGTGGAATGTTGCCACCACAACTGGCAATCGCCTGCTCGATGACCTCTTTTTCAACCAGCCACATCGGTCGAATTGTCACACTATCACCGTTGGCGCTCACCACGGGCCCCATCTCAGGCTGGCGTTGCGGGATCAATTGATTAAGTGGCGAAGGGAGCATCGCCGGCTGCACCAGCTCCGCTTCATGCAGTACCACGATATTACGGATCACGTTCTGCAATTGGCGCACATTACCGGGCCAGGCATAGTCAAGCAGGATCAGCTCACATTCCCGACTGAAGCCGATAAAGGATTTACCCTCTTCCGCGGCAAATTGGCGCAAAAATGCACGGGCAATCTGCAACACATCTTCACCCCGTTCACGTAACGGCGGCAAAACCACCGGGATCACATGCAAGCGGTAGTACAGATCTTCACGAAACCGGCCCGCCTGCACCTCGGCAAACGGATCGCGGTTTGTGGCACAGACAAAGCGCACATCCACCTGTTGTTGTTTGCTGCTGCCTACGCGTTGAAAGCAGCCGGTCTGGATAAAGCGCAGCAGCTTGCTTTGCAGATCAAGCTCCATCTCGCAAATTTCATCCAGAAACAGGGTGCCCCCATCGGCACGCTCTGCCGCCCCCACCCGATCGCCTACCGCGCCGGTGAAGGCCCCCTTGATGTGACCAAAGATCTCACTTTCGATCAAATCGCGAGGAATGGCGGCACAGTTGAGCACGACCAGCGGCTTGTCATGACGTGGGCTGAGCTTATGTAAGGTTTCGGCGCAGACCTCCTTGCCGGTCCCGCTTTCGCCGGTGATAAATACGGTGGCCTTACTGGCGGCCGCACTTTCCAACATGCGGTAGACGCCCTGCATCGGTAGTGAACTGCCAAGAAAACCGCCAAACACGCAGCGGTCATATTGCTCACGATAGGTGTCGACCAGATAGCTCAGTTGTTGATGGCGTACCGCATTGCGGACCGTGGCCATCAGGCGTTTGCCGTCAAACGGCTTGGTTAAAAAATCAAACGCGCCCTGGCGCATGGCATCCACGGCGATGTCCACCGAACCGTGCGCGGTCACAACCACCACGGTACAGGGCAGATGATGTTCACTGATGTGCCGCAAAATGGCCATGCCACTGATATCCGGCAGTTCCAGATCCAGCAACACGACCTGCGGTAACAGATGTTCAAGCGCCGCCAGCACCGGCTTGCCTTCGGCAAAATGCCGTAACTGGTATCCCTCATCGCGCAAGTAATCTTGATACAGCAGGGCGAGGGTCTGGCTGTCTTCGACAAGAAAGACCAGGGGTTGACTGGCAGCCATCATGCATCTCCGGCAGAGGAACCTATATTCGGTCTACCAGAGGGTGCCACAGACAACAAGTTACGGCGTCAAACTGACCTCAAGGCTGTTAGCCGCCTCGCATTGTCCGTGCGGCCATAAGCCATTAATGCAGCAGACCATGTGGCCTAAACCCGGTCTCCGGTTGCAACGTTTTCCGGTAAGCCAGGTAATTCTCCCGATCGGCAAAGCAGGGAACCGTCCGATCGATGCGCAACACCCGCAGCATCGACATCGGTTGCCCCTGCGGGCAAACCAGCGACAGCGGTACATGGTGATGGTGAAGACGCCGGAATAAGAAGATCAACAAACCAATGCCGGATGAGTCCACAAATGGCACCTCCGTCAGATCCAGCACCACCTCGCTGGCATCGTCAGGCAAACTTTCAACCAGTGGAGTCATTGCCTCGCAAGCGTCGGCATCGAGTTCACCATCAAGAATGATGATTTTGGCGTTCTGGATCGTGTCGAGAGTGATATTCATAAGGCCCCCTTTGCAGATTCTCCTCAGATAACGCAAAGGATGTGCCATGCCGCAATGCGGTTAAAACCTGTCAAATCCATCATTTGCCGGCGCTTCCTTTGCAATTTGCAGCGTTTGGGTGTTGCAACACTGCAAATTGCACACCGCCTAGCGACACGACAGCGACGACGGCCGACTGCTGGCGTCATGCCAGACAACATCGATACCTTGGGCCTGCCAGCGGCTGGCCACCTCAGCGGCAGACCGTGCATCGTGAATGGCAAACTGCTCCAGCTCCGGCTGGCGATTGGCATAGCCACCGGGTTGGGTACTGGAGCCGGCACTGGCCTGGGTAATTCCACAACGGATGGCTCCATCACGAAACGCCTCGGATTCGCGCGTCGATAGCGACAACTCCACCTCGGGATCCAGCAAACGCCACGCGCTGATCAGTTGAATCAGTTGCCGATCTGACATCGGATGCTTGACGATGTTGCCACCGGTGCAGGGACGTAACCGAGGAAACGAGATTGAATAGCGGCTCTGCCACCAGCGCTGGCGCAAATAGCTCAAGTGGTGCGCCAGCATCAGGCTGTCACATCGCCAATCCTCAAGGCCCAACAACACCCCGAGCCCAATTTTGTCAACGCCAGCCGCCCCGAGCCGATCCGGGGTCTCCATGCGCCAGCGCATGTCTTGTTTACGTCCGCGCAGGTGGTGCCTGGCGTAACTGGCGGCGTGATAGGTTTCCTGATAGACCATGACCGCGTCCAACCCTAGCGTTACCAACTCCTGATACGACTCGGTGGCGAGAGGCTGCACTTCCATCGATAGATACGCAGCGTAGGGTTTGACCAACGGGAGCATGCGACGGAAGTACTCCATCCCCGCCTTGGTCTCATGTTCACCGGTTACCAGTAACAGGCTCTCGAAACCCAACGCTCGGATCGCCTCGCATTCGGCAATCACCTCGGCGTCATCCAGCACTTTGCGTTTAATCCGGTTACTCATGGAAAAGCCGCAGTAACTGCAATCGTTAGCACACAGGTTGGTCAGGTATAGCGGCAGATAGAACCCGACCACGTGGCCAAAGCGTTGCCGGGTCAGGCGTTCGGCTTCAGCGGCCATCGGCGATAGATACGCCTCCGCCGCCGGGGAGATCAGGGCTGCAAAGTCCTCCAGCGTCCGCCGCGGCCGGCTCAGTGCACGTTCCACATCGGCGGGCGTCGCTGCGTGGATGCGCTGTCCCAGCTGTTCCCAATCCAGTTGCTGCCAGTAGTGATAAAAGCTCATGCCACCTCCGCAGACAAAGAAGAGAGAAAGCCCTCCAACGGGCTACTGGCACAGGCGTTGCGCTGTGCCTGAGCCAATCCCGCATGCCGCGCCAGTGAGCCCGCCTCAACCGCCAGACGGAAGGCCTGCGCCATCGCCACTGGATCGGACGCCACCGCAATCGCCGTATTGACCAGTACGGCATCCGCCCCGAGCTCCAGCGCTTCGGCCGCATGGGACGGCGCGCCCAAACCGGCATCAACAATGACCGGAACCCGAGCCTGTTCGATGATAATCGCCAGCATGTCCCGGGTTGTGAGGCCGCGGTTTGAACCAATGGCCGCCCCCAGCGGCATCACAGCCGCACAGCCAACCTCTTCCAGGCGCTTGCACAACATGGGATCGGCGCCGCAGTACGGCAGGACGATGAAGCCATCCGCCGCTAACTGTTCTGCGGCACGCAAGGTTTCCAGCGGATCGGGCATCAGGTAGCGGGCATCGGGATGAATTTCCAGCTTCACCCACGGGGTACCCAATGCCTCCCGGGCCAATCGGGCCGCATAGATGGCCTCTTCAGCGGTCCGCGCCCCTGAAGTATTGGGTAACAGCCGCACGCCCAGTTGCTGCAACGGGGCCAAGATTTGCTGATCCGGCTGATCAAGTCGCACCCGCTTGAGCGCCATGGTGACCATCTGACTACCCGAGGCGCTGACTGCTGCGCCAAGCTGGGCTGCGGAGGCAAACTTGCCGGTCCCCAGCAACAACCGGGATGAAAACGACTGACCCGCAATCGTAAGCTGTGTGTGATTCATTTGTTTACCCTCCGGCAATGACGCTAAATAACTCCAGTTGATCCCCCGCGACAATCTGGCGGGTTGACCACTGGCTGCGCGGGACAATCTGCTCGTTAATGGCCAGCGCAATGCCGGCCTGTTCCAGCGCTAAACGCGGGTCGAGATATCCGGCCTGTTGTAGCCATGGCACCAGCATGAGCTCCGGTTGCCATGGATGCTGAGTCTGATTGCAATAAAAGTTCGTCATCTAGTGGTTCTCCATGCACAAATACGCACCGCAACAGACACAATCACGATCCCGCTGCCGGGCAAGCTGACGCCAACGTTGCCCTAGCGCATCAAAGCGCAGCACTCGGCTGTCGGAGGGAGTTGGCAAGCCGGCCAGAAATTTCAACGCTTCCAGCGCCTGCGTGGTGGCCACCACACCCGCGGTGGCGCCTAAGATGCCAAGCTGCCGACAGTCTTCGGCAGTGGCATATGGGTAGAGGCAGGCATAACATCCCCGCTCAGCCACAGACGACGGGCAGGAAAAATCAAACAGTGCAACGGACCCCTGCCAACCACTGACCGCCGCACTGAGCAGCGGGATCTGCGCCTCAAGACAAGCCTGATTAACCACCAGCCGGGTGGCCTGGTTATCACAACAATCGGCGACCAACTGATAATCCCCGGCGGCCAACCAGGCTGGCAGCTGCTGGGGATCCGCGGCGGGAAGCGCCCTGATCTGTACCTGGGGATTGAGTTGTTGTAACCGCTGCTGCGCACGACGGTTCTTCGCCAACCCCAGATCCGCCACCCCGTAGAGAAACTGCCGCTGCAAATTTGACAAGGAAACCTGGTCGCCATCACTGATATCCAGCTGGCCAATGCCCGCCGCGACCAGATATGTTGCCACGGCTGAGCCCAGGCCTCCGGCACCAATCAGCAGCACCTTGGCGTGTTGCAAGCGCAGCTGTGCGGGCTCGCCCCACTCAGGTAATGCCAGCTGGCGACCATAATGGCGCCACAGTTGCTCTGCGGTTTGCGCCTTCGTATCGCCTGTTGCATCAGCCATGTTGCACCTCCGGTACATTACCCTGCGCAAGCTGTTGCAACAGCCATAGCGTCACGGTTTCCGGGTCGGCCGCCTGAGTAATGGCAGAGACAACGGCCACACTACCCACGCCTGTGGCCAGCACCTGTGCCACGCGCTCGACACTGATTCCGCCAATCGCAACGGAGGGGATCTCCCGACACAGCGGAACTGCCACAGCCAGACGTTGTATCCCCTGGGGCTGAGAGGGCATCTGTTTGGTTTGTGTCGGGAAAATATGGCCCAGCGCCACATAGGATGGGCGCAAGGTTAACGCCAAAGCCAATTCAAAGAACCCATGGGTCGAAACGCCGAGGCGAACACCTGCGGCCGCAATGCGCGGCAAATCCGCATCCTGCAGATCTTCTTGGCCTAGATGAATCCCGTAGGCGCCATGTTTGAGCGCCAACTCCCAATGGTCATTGATAAATACGCGCGCCTCATAGCGCCGCCCTAACGTGATGGCATCGATGATCTGCTGTTCCAGGTTCGCTCGATGCGGATCCTTGACCCGCAACTGCACCGTCTTCACTCCGAGCGCCAACAGCCTGGCGATCCACTCGACCGAATCGACTACCGGATAGAGCCCCAGAGGGCGACTGATCTTGGCAAAGTCGGCCGCCTGCGGTATCGCTTCGTGCTGCACAGTGGCACCTAAATGCTGCAGCATGGCCGCAACGGGAGCCATCTCCGGATCTTGCCGGTAGAGAGCAGGTAAGCCCTGCTCGGCATCCGGCCAGCCAGCATGCGCCACGGGGCCTGGGCCTTGTCCGGCGCTGTAGCCGTGGCTCAGTCCGCGTTGCAGATAACTGCGCGCCAGCACCACAGCATCGAGTAACGGATAGTGCTGCGCCAGCAATGCGCTGATTGCCGAGGCTAACGTACAGCCGGTGCCATGCCCATGTGGCGTGGCAATTCTCGGCATGACCAGCCAGCACGCCTGCTGACCATCGGTAAAATAGTCGATGACCCAGGGCTGGCGGCAGGCAAAATGTCCCCCTTTGACCAGCACAGCGTTGCAACCTGACTGGATCAGTCGCTGCGCTGCCAACATGATCTGTTGCGGTGTGTCCACCGCCATCCCGGTCAGCGCCTCCAATTCAGGTCGGTTTGGCGTGATCAGGTGCAGATAGGGGAACAGTGCTGGCAGGTGCGCCAGCAGCCGGTGCTCCGCCATCACGGCACCACTGCTGGCAGTAGCCACGGGATCATATACAAGGGGACATGTCGACGGGCGCGCCTCCCCAGCCAGCTGGGACACCAGCCACTGCAGCTGCTCAAGTGTGCTGATCAAGCCAATCTTGATGGCATCCGCTGGCAGATCTTGTGCCATGGCATCCCACTGGGTCTGCAGCACTTCTACCGACTGCGGATTGACGGCAATCACTTGCTGCGAGTTTTGTGCTGTCAGCGCCGTGATCAGCGTGCAGGCATGAGTCTGCAGGTCATGGCACGTCAATAGATCTGCCTGTATACCGGCACCGCCCCCGCTGTCCGAGCCCCCTATGCACCAGACCAGCGGACGCGCCTGACTTGGCTTAGCAGGTACCATCCCGCACCTCCTGATCAACTGAAGGCGTTTGATAGAGATCACCGCCAGATGTGCGGAAGCGTTCAGCTTGTTGTGACATGCCCTGTTGCTTGCTGAGTTCAAGCTCTCGCACTTCATGGCTGATCTTCATCGAGCAGAACTTCGGGCCGCACATAGAGCAAAAGTGGGCAATTTTGCCCGACTCCTGCGGCAAATCGGCATCGTGATAAGCACGCGCGGTCAGCGGATCCAGCGCCAAATTGAACTGATCTTCCCAGCGAAATTCAAAACGGGCTTTTGACATCGCATCATCGCGCAGGCGTGCGCCGGGATGTCCCTTGGCCACATCCGCCGCATGCGCCGCAATCTTGTAAGCGATCAACCCCTGTTTGACATCCTCGCGGTTTGGCAGGCCCAAGTGCTCTTTGGGCGTGACATAACAGAGCATGGCGCAACCAAACCAGCCAATCATGGCGGCGCCGATTCCAGAGGTAAAGTGGTCATAGCCAGGAGCAATATCAGTCGTCAGCGGGCCGAGGGTATAGAAAGGTGCACCGTGACAATGCTGCAGCTGTTCCGTCATATTGGCTTCAATCAGGTGCAAAGGGACATGGCCTGGCCCCTCAATCATCACCTGGACATCATATTCCCACGCAATTTTCGTCAACTCGCCAAGCGTCCTGAGTTCAGCAAACTGAGCCTCATCATTGGCATCGGCCACCGAGCCCGGGCGCAAACCATCCCCCAATGACAGGGCCACGTCATAGCGGGCACAAATCTCGCAAATGTCGCGAAAATGGCTATACAGGAAGTTCTGTTGATGATGAGCCAAACACCATTTGGCGATGATCGACCCCCCGCGCGAAACGATGCCTGTCAGGCGTGATGCGGTCAGCGGTACATATTCCAGTAACAAGCCTGCGTGGATCGTGAAGTAATCCACCCCCTGCTCGGCCTGCTCGATCAAGGTTTCACGCATCACAGCCCAGTTCAGACGTTCAGGCTGGCCATTGACCTTCTCCAACGCCTGATACATAGGCACAGTACCGATAGGTACCGGACTGTTACGTAAAATCCACTCTCTCGTCTCATGAATATGGCGTCCGGTGCTGAGATCCATCACGGTGTCTGCGCCCCAACGGGTCGCCCAAACCAGCTTTTCGACCTCTTCCTCAATCGAGGACGTTAGCGAGGAGTTGCCTATATTGGCATTGACTTTGACCAGGAAGCGCCGACCGATGATCATGGGCTCGGCTTCAGGATGATTGATGTTAGCAGGGATAATTGCACGCCCAGCAGCGACCTCGGCGCGAACGAACTCTGGCGTGATGGCGCCAGGAGCATCAAAGTCACGCCCCTGATTCTCACGCAGCGCAATGAACTCCATTTCAGGGGTAATGATACCTTTGCGGGCATAATGTAACTGGGTGACACAGTGATGGTCACGGGCGCGGCGCCGAGCCGGACGCACAACCAATTGCGGTAGGGCTTCCTGCAGCAGGTTCGGTTCAGTCGCGATGCAAGAGGCCGGCTCTGCAACCTGTTCGCAATCATTACGCTCTGCGATCCACGATTCGCGCACCCGCTGGATCCCTTGGGTCACATCAATAGGTTGGCGCGGATCGCCATACGGGCCTGAGCAGTCATACACCATCACCGGAGGATTAACCTCGTAGTGCGGAGATTGGGGCGTCCCGCCCACCAGGGTCGGTGACAATCGGATAGCGCGCAGCGGAACTTGAATGTCGTCACGCGAGCCAGTGATATGTATCCGCTCAGAATTGGGGAAGGTCTCACCCACCAGTTGACGAATATTTTGCTGCGCTTGATGACGCCTTTCACGACGGGATAACACAGGAGTAGACATAGCAAACCTCATAATTAAAAGAGAAATTTGCTTGCCTGGAGTGACGTTGAAGAAACAGGAGACGAGAAGGCGATACCGGGCATTGACCAGTGGCTGCTGTTTCGCTTGTTCCCTTCGCAGGTATTAGCCTGATCAGGTTCAACGGATCCCGAATGAACGGTCTCAGCCCCATGGGGCACTCCGACAAGTGGCGCCGAGTATGCCGCGTTAACAAGAGAAGCTCAAGCCCACACGCTTTATCGCCTGACCATGACAACAGCAGAAATTGATACTGGAACGGAAATTTTACGAACCTTATACTGGATATAAATTATTTACCCTTAAAAAACTTCAGCCAATGTCGACACTCCGCGCACTTCTTCTTTGTTCTTCCACCGTTTTTAGCATGGCGCATGCCACTGTGATCGAACACATCACTCTTAAGGATGGCCGTCAGATTGCGATCAACGATGATTACAGCTGGAACGTCATACTGACTAAAGACGCGGCAAACAGTATGAGCCTGGCGCATAGCGGACCGAATGCAGTCATGGGTACCTCGACCGGCCGCGATCTCTCGGCACAAGCGCTCGCCAACCCGGCATGGCTCAGTGAAGTGGCCGCGCAAGGTGTCAGACTGAAACGGAGTGGAGTGCAACAACACATCAATACATTAACTCTGCAGGTCGATGTCACCAACCTTCTACAAGATAGCGTGGTGCAGATCGCAGGCAGTGTCAGTTTTTATGATCAGCAGGGTCGCTGGATTGCGGATGAAGAAGTGAAGTTCTGGACTGCAGAATACCGTCTCCCGGAAAGTTATCTTCGCAGCCAACAAACTCGAGTGTATGAAGTCGACGCTATCCCGCTGCCTGATAAACAAATAGACCCCAAACTCATCCGTTTGAATATCAGGCATGTCGAACGCAGGTAATACATCTTCGCAGTTATTACGTTAAATGACTCGCCGCTATGCCTGGCTAACTGTGCACACACAGCATTCTGCGCTCCAATACTGGCAGGGTCTCAGCACTAACCTGCCCCTTTCCACTCCAGCCTTGCCGCCAGGGCGCGGGCGATTGGCTTTCTGGCCAGAATTCGGTCTGCGAGCTAATTAACCCTTCGCGCACCGTGCTGATGGTGATCGCTCGCGCCTGTTGAATGCCATCTGAAATCAGCACATCTG
>CAMFKP010000073.1 GCA_945957385.1 uncultured Aeromonadaceae bacterium | reverse complement strand
CGCATCTGGTTTGGGACCAGAGGGTCAAAGGTTCGAATCCTTTATCACCGACCAACACATAAAGCCCGAGTAACCCTCGGGCTTTATTCTTTTTTACCATTCGTGTGTTTATTCTAACATCGAGATCGCCTTATTCTGGTGCTGGCCTGAACATCCTTGGCCCAGGCTTTGTCGTGAGGTGTCTCATGAATACTGCAGCACTTCTGGAACCGGAAGAACACCGGTTGTTATGCGAGTTATTTGCCACCCCGTCCGGATCTACCGCTGGGGTGAAGTGTTTTGACCCTTCTGTCACTGACACCACCCAGGTGTCGCTATCCGGTAGCGTTTTACCGCTGTTGTCTCAGTTGAATCATTTTGTGCTACATGCCCGACAGGGGAACCACCATTTTTCATTTCATCTGCATGTTGCGCATGATGAGGTTGGAGAGGTTGTCCTGCGCGTCACAGCGCCGACTATCATGGATACCGCCGGCGATCATCCACGTGCCTGGCGTTCCGATTGCTGCGGCGACGTTCACTTAACGGATGCGTCAGGCCGTCAGTTGGACTGGCAGGTGTGCAATCTCTCCTCGACCGGGATGCAGCTGGATGGCCAGTTACCGTTGTTGCAAAATGGTCGTCTGGAAGGGTGCCTGACGGTTCCCGATGTGTCGCCCATACCTGTCATCGCTTCGTTGGTCCGTCAGGAGGGAGCGCCGACTGGGCGCCCGCGCTGTGTTCTTCGCTTGCACCTGTCGCGTACTATGCGTGCCCGCCTGAATCGTTTTCTTTATTTGCAACATCAACGTCAATATCCATCGCTGGAGTGGTGCGAGTGAGCGGTACCTGGTGCTGAGGAAAATAAAAAGCCCCTGCGATAGGGGCTTTTTCATCGGAGCTTACTCTTGCCAGCCTCCGCCAACAGCCTTGAACAGGCTAATCTGGTTACTCAGCTGGGCCAGGCGGGTTGAAACCATGGATTGTCGTGCAGCGAACAGCGAACGTTGGGCATCGAGGCGTGTCAGATAACTGTCAACACCTTGTGCATAGCGATACTCTGCCAGCTGGTAGTAACGCTGGTTGGCATCAACCAGCGCAATCTGGGCGTTGACCTGTTGCTGGTAGTAGGCTTGAGAGCCCAGCGCATCGGCTACCTCTTTAAAGGCGGTCTGAATGGCTTTCTCATAGCTGGCAACGGCCTGTTTGGCTGCCACTTCGGCGACGTCCAGATCGGCAACGCGTTTTCCACCGTCAAACAGTGGCAGATTAAGCTGCGGGATAAAACTCCAGGTACCTGTGCCACCATCAAACAGATGACCCAGTTCGGTACTGGCGCTGCCGGCCGTGGCTGTCAGGGATATGGTTGGGAAAAATGCGGCACGTGCGGCCCCGATATTGGCATTCGCGGCTTTCAGGCTGTGCTCGGCAGCCAGAATATCCGGGCGCTGTTGCAGCAGCGATGACGGTGCACCGACAGGGATCGATGCCAGTTTCACCTCGCTTAAGCTCTTCGGCAGCACCAGGTCAGCCGGCAGCGTCGTGCCCAGCAGCAAGGTCAGGGCATTACGATCCTGCAGGACCAGACGCTGGTATTGCGCTACGTTGACGCGGGCACTCTCGAGCGTGGTACGGCTTTGCGCCAGCTCCATATCCGAGGCGGCCCCCAGCTCGAACTTTTTCTGCGTTAGCGCATGACTCTCCTGCTCAGTTTGCAGCGTGGACTGGCTGAGTTCGAGCAGCTCCTGATCGGCAATCAGAGCCAGGTAGGCATCAGCCAGTGAAGCGACGAGGGCTATTTGGCTGCTGCGCTGGGTCTCGACCTGTGACAGGTATGTCTCCAGAGCCTTGTCTTTCAGGCTCTGGATGCGGCCGAAGAGATCCAGCTCATAGGCGGTCACGCCGATCTGGGCGCCAAACTGGGAGCTGGTCTGTTCAGCGCCAGTACCGTTCAACTCACCCGATGTCTGCTGCCGGGTGCTGGAGGCGCTGGCTTGCAGCGTCGGGAGTTGTGCCGCGCGCTGGATGCGATATTGCGCCTCGTAGCTTTGTACGTTCAGAGCCGACAAACGTAGATCGCGGTTGTTTTCGAGCCCCAGCGTAATTAGCCGTTGTAACTGGGGATCGTTGAACTGCTGTCGCCAGCCCGTCACGGTTACTGAATCGAGTGGTGTTTGCCAGTCCGCACCTGTGGGGGTCTCTGGACGCTGGTAGGCCGGTGCCATCGAACAGCCGGCCAGCAGCACAGCGATGGAGATGGCCAGTAATGACTTAGTCATGATGGACCTCCTGCGCCGTCACGGCAGCACGCTCCTGGCGGGAGCGGTGTTTAGTGAAGTAACGCATGATGAGTACGAAAAAGAGTGGTACGAAGAAGATGGCCAGCACGGTGGCGCTGACCATGCCGCCAATCACCCCGGTGCCGATGGCGATACGACTGTTGGCACCGGCACCGGTACTGGTTGCCAGCGGCAAAACGCCGAGAATGAATGCCAGCGAGGTCATCAGGATCGGACGTAACCGCAGGCGCGCGGCTTCAACCACTGACTCCGTCAATCCCTTGCCCCGGTCATAGAGCTCTTTGGCAAACTCGACGATCAGGATGGCGTTTTTGGCCGATAGCCCTATGGTCGTTAACAAGCCAACCTGGAAGTAGACGTCATTCTCCAGTCCCCGCATGGTGGCAGCCAGGATGGCGCCGAGGACCCCCAACGGCACAACCAACATGACCGAGAACGGCACACTCCAGCTCTCATACAGTGCCGCCAGAGACAGGAACACCACCAGCAGCGAGATGGCATACAGTGCTGGCGCTTGAGATCCGGCCTGCCGTTCCTGATAGGAAAGGCCCGTCCACTCGATGCCGATACCGGCGGGCAGCTGCTTCACCATCTCTTCAATCGCGGCCATGGCTTCACCGGTACTCTTGCCGGGGGCGGCCTCACCCACGATCTCCATCGCCGGTACGCCGTTATAGCGTTCCAGACGTGGCGAACCAAAGCTCCAGCTGGTACTGGCAAATGCCGAGAAAGGCACCATCTTGCCGTCACTGTTACGCACGAACCACAGGTTGAGATCCTGCGGGTTCATCCGGAAGGGGGCATCGGCTTGCAGGTAGACCTTTTTCACCCGGTTGCGATCGACGAAGTCATCGACATAGGCGGAGCCCCATGCCGTCGACAGGGTGTTATTGATGTCACTGACGCTCAGCCCCTGGGCCATGGCCTTTTCATAATCGATTTTGACATCAAATTGCGGGGCATCCTCCATACCGTTTGGCCGCACCCGGACCATGGTGTCACTCTTCTGGGCCGCCATGCCCAGCAGCTGGTTGCGCGCCGCCATCAATTTTTCGTGACCGAGGCCAGCCCGATCTTGCAGATAGAAGTCGAAACCGGTGGCGGTGCCAAGTTCTGGAATCGAAGGCAGGTTAAACGCGAACACCTGTGCTTCTTTGATGGCAAACAGGAAGCCCATGGCGCGGCCTATGATGGCATTGGCACTGCGATCGGGGGTATCCCGTTCATCCCAGGGTTTTAGCTTGATGAAGGCCATGCCGCTGTTTTGACCGCGGCCGGCAAAGCTGAAACCAGAAACGGTCATCACGGAAGCGACGTTCTCTTTTTCATGTTCCAGGAAGTAGTCGCGCATTTGCGCCAAGACCTTCTCGGTCCGCTCCTTGGTCGCGCCAACGGGCAGCTGCACCATGGACATGATCACCCCTTGATCCTCTTCTGGCAGGAAGGAGGTGGGCAGGCGCATAAACAGCACACCGAGAGCAATCAGCATGGCCAGGTAGATCAGGCTAAAGCGCACACCTTGACGCACAACCTTGCCAACACGGCTTTGATACCGCTGGGCGCTGGCGTCAAACAGGCGGTTAAACCAGCCAAAGAAGCCGCGTTTTTCTCCAAACTCGCCATGTTTTATCGGCTTGAGGATGGTGGCGCACAGGGCTGGCGTCAGAATCAACGCGACCAGTACCGACAGCACCATTGCCGAAACGATGGTCAGTGAGAACTGGCGATAGATGGCGCCGGTTGAGCCACCGAAGAATGCCATTGGCACAAACACCGCCGACAGCACCAGGGCAATCCCGATCAGGGCCCCGGTAATCTGGTCCATCGATTTGCGCGTCGCTTCCAGCGGCGACAGATCCTCCTCGCTCATCAGACGTTCGACGTTCTCGACGACGACGATCGCATCGTCGACTAGCAGGCCTATCGCCAGCACCAGACCGAACATGGTCAGGGTGTTAATCGAGAAACCGAAGGCCGCCATTACGCCGAAGGTGCCCAGTAGCACCACCGGAACCGCAATGGTCGGGATCAGCGTGGCGCGGAAGTTCTGCAGGAACAGGTACATGACGAAGAACACCAGAATGACAGCTTCAAGCAGTGTCTGCGCCACTTCCTCAATGGAGATCTTCACAAAGGGCGTGGTGTCGTATGGGTAAACGACTTCAACATTGGCGGGGAAGTAGGGCTTGAGTTCATCCAGCTTGGCCCGGACTTTATTGGCGGTATCCAGCGCATTGGCGCCGGTTGCCAGCTTAACGGCAAAGGCCGCAGTCGGTTGGCCGTTGTACTTGGCCTCGGCATCGAAGTTCTCGCCGGCCAGCTCGATGCGGGCGACATCCTTCAGCCGCACACGCGAACCGTCTTGCTTGACCCGCAGCAGAACGTTACCAAATTCGGCAGGCGTTGTTAGCCGGCTCTGCCCCATGATGGTCGCGGTGAACTGCTGGTCGCTCACCGCCGGGGTGCCGCCTAATGCGCCCAATGCAACTTGGGCGTTCTGCGCCGTGATGGCACTTTTCACATCGGCTGGTGTCAGTTGGAAGCTGTTGAGTTTGTGCGGATCAAGCCAGATGCGCATCGCATACTGGCTACCGAACAGCTGGATCTCCCCCACACCGTCGAGACGACTGATGGGTTCCTTAATATTGGAGACCACGAAGTCAGCGAGGTCATCATTCCCCATCTTGCCATCGGTCGAGATGAAGCTGGCTACCATCAGGAAGCTGCTGGTGGTCTTCTGTACCCGGATCCCTTGTTGCTGAACGATTTGTGGCAACTGGCTGGTGGCCTGCTGCAGCTTGTTCTGCACCTGAACCTGAGCGATATCCGGATTGGTGCCGGGCATAAAGGTCAGCGTAACCGAGACGTTACCAGAGGAATCACTCTGTGCAGACATGTACAGCAGGTGGTCAAGACCTGTCATGTTCTGCTCAATGATCTGGGTGACGGAGTCTTCTACCGTCTTGGCCGAGGCTCCCGGGTAAGTCGCAGAAATTGCGACTGCGGGCGGGGCTATGGTCGGGTATTGGGCAATCGGTAGTTTAAGGATGGACAAACCACCGGCCAGCATGATCACGAGGGCAATCACCCAGGCGAAAATGGGTCTATCTATGAAAAAACGGGCCATGAGGCGACTACTCCCTCTTACTGTTTAGCCGGGGTGGCAGGGGTGACATCCTTGGGGGCGACTTCGGTGCCGGGACGCACTTTTTGCAAGCCGGCAACGATCACTCGTTCCCCCCCCTTCAAGCCAGATTCGACTACCCAGTTGCCATGGAATGCCCGGCCCACTTCGATTTCACGTTGTTCGACTTTGTTGTCCGCGTTAACCAGCAGCACGCTGGCGCCGCCTTTGGCGGTACGGGAGACCGCGGCTTGCGGGACCAGCAGCCCATTGGGCTGTTCGCCTTGGGTCAAGATGGCGCGCACGAACATACCTGGCAGCAACAGGCGATCCGGATTGGGCGCCAGAGCGCGCACTGTCACCATCCCGGTGGTTTCATCGACGGTGACATCGGAAAATTCAAGCTTGCCACTGTGGGGATAGGCGGCGCCATTTTCGAGGACAAAATGCACCACGGCGCCATCCTGGGTGTGCTCCAGTTGTCCTGATGCATAGAGCTGACGCAGCTGCAGCAGGTCGGTCGTCGACTGGGTGACATCGACATAGATGGGATCAAGTTGTTGTATGGTGGTCAGGCTGGCGGCCTGCTGTGCCGTGACTAACGCCCCTTCGGTGACGCTGGATTTGCCAATGCGTCCAGAGATGGTCGCCCGGACCTTGGTATAACCAAGATCGATACGCGCACTCTTCAGCGCCGCTTTCGCCGCGGCGATTTCGGCGACAGCCTGTTTCCAGCTTGCCTGGGCATCATCATAGTCTTGAGTACTGATGGCTTTGACTTTCACCAGTTCGGCATAGCGCTTGGCTTTCAGACGGGCGCTCTGTTCAGTCGCTTCGGCCTTGGCGAGCGAGGCCTCGGCACTGGCGACTGCCGCTTCATAAGTGGCAGGATCGATCTGGTAAAGCACTTGTCCGGCTTTGACATCGCTACCTTCAACGAAGTAACGCTTGAGAATGATGCCGTTAACTTGGGGACGGACTTCGGCGATGCGATGGGCGGACGTGCGGCCGCTGAGCTCGGTCGTCAATGTCAACGGCGTCTGATTTAAGGTCACAACATCAACGGCACTCGGCGGCATGGCTCCGGAAGCCGATGCGGGGCCCTCCTTGCAACCGGCGAGCAAGGTGCCGGCCATCAAGGCTAATGTTAGTGAACGGGAAAGAATGTGTCTTTGCATGGTTGATAAGCCTCTGGCTGGACAAGCGAAGGCGGCGTCAAGCTACCCGAAGAACAATTGGCAGGAATGCCACGATATGGCAATATACATACATTCGTGTATGTATGTAAGACACCTTTACCGAGTTTAACGAGAAAAACATGGCACGACGGACCAAGGAAGAGGCGGAGGCAACTCGCCAACAGATCATGGATAACGCCCTCTGTCTGTTCAGCCAGCAAGGCGTTAGCCGTACCAGTCTGGCCGATATTGCCAGCAAGGCGGGTGTTACCCGTGGCGCCATCTATTGGCATTTCAGCAACAAGGAAGAGCTGTTTTGTGCGCTATGGCAGGAGTTCTGTGGCCCCATGATGCAACGGATCGTGGCGACCTCGGATGCCAGCGAACCCGATCCCTACGGCAAGATGCGTTTACTGCTGATCGAGATGTTGACGCTGGCGGCCGAAAGTCCGCGGCATCAACAGATGTTTCGTATCCTGCACTCTCTACTGTTACCGGATGCCGAGGATGATGCGTTACGGGAAATGCTGAGGGTTGAACTGAGGTTCTATCTGGCCCGACTGCAAGAGGCGCTCGATCATGCGGTGGCCAAGGCGCAGTTACCGCAGCAGCTGGATACTTGCCGTGCCGCCGTGTTTTTGCAGTGCACGCTAGATGGATTCATTCTGAACTGGTTGAGCCGCCACGAGAGCCTGAAACTCCCAGAGCAGGCCGTAGCACTGGTCGACGGCCTGTTACTGGCATTACAACATGGGGCTTGCCGTTTATAACGGAGCCGGTTCCATGGTGGGGGGGGCGAGTGGTATCCCAAACCGGGCCAATTCCGCCGTGATGACGGGGCGCATGCGTTCAACACATGCCTCTCCCTCGGCGATGGCTTCACTTGCGCGATGAAACTCCATGATAGCCAGATGACCGACCTGCGGGTTGAGAATGACATCCGGTGGATCCCCAGCCATACGGGCACGCGTAATGCGTTCCTGCATGATGCTGATGGCGCCGTTCATCACGCTGAGCATGCCTGGCGCTCCGTTGCTATTGCGTTTGGCCAACCACTGTAACAGCGGGTTTTTCGGTGCAACCTCGTCATCGCGCCCTGCCCACGCATGGCGGGAGTCGGAGTTCAGGTTGACGGCGATGACCAGATCGGCGCCCATGGCGCGGCACAACGAGATCGGAACCGGGTTCACGACGGCACCATCAATCAGCCACTGTTCATTGATCCTGACCGGGACAAACATGCCAGGGATGGAGCAGGAAGCGCGAACTGCAGCCATGACGCCCCCCTCCTGCAACCAGCGCTCACGTCCGGTTTCCAGCTCGGTCGCAACACAGGCAAAGGGTTTTTTCATCGCGGCAAAGGTCAGTTCGCCGACATGTTCTTCCGCCACGCCAAAAACTTTATCACCGCGCAGCAAGCCACCAGAGAAGGCGGGATCCAGCAGCGTCATCACTTGCAACCGGGTAAATCCGCGTACCCAGTGCTCCAACGCCTCCAGTTCACCTGCGGCATAGGCGGCGCCAACCAGAGCACCTATGCTGCATCCGGCCACGAGATCTGGCTCGATACCCAGACGCGCCAGACCGCGCAATATTCCGATATGAGCCCAACCGCGGGCGGCGCCACTGCCCAGCGCAATGCCTACGCGCAGAGGTTTCCTTTCCATTTCGACCTCGGATTACATCGACTGTGCTGGCATCATAACAGCGCTGTAATTCACTGCCATGACATAACTGTCACATATGAGACTGATGGAGAGCCCATGCAGACACGACAACAACAAATTTGGATGGCAATAACGGGGGCCGCCGGAGCCTCGGCCGTGGCGATGGGGGCCTGGGCTGCCCATGGATTGGCAACATATGTTTCAGCCGAGGCGGTGGCGACGGTGCACTTGGCGGTGCAATACCAGCTTTGGCATGCCCTGGCGCTGGGGATGGTGGTCCTGTTGGTGGCGCGGGATGTTGGCAATCGCTTATTGAGGGTGGCCGGCTGGGCGTTCAGTCTCGGTATCATCCTGTTTTGCGGTAGCCTGTATGGGTTGGCGCTAGGCGGAGTCAAGGCGTTTGCATGGCTGACGCCCTGTGGTGGCGTCGCCTTAATCGCGGGCTGGTGTTGCCTGCTGATCTATGGCGTGACGGCCATGCAGGGCAGAGATTGACGCCGACTTGCATTATCCGGTGTTAAAATCGGATAAGACAGGACGTAATTAACAGGGCTGGACTGACATGCGTGGACTGAACTACCACCACCTCTACTATTTTTGGGTGACAGCCCGGCTGGGTAGCCTGCGGGCGGCGGCCCAGCGCCTCCATTTGGCGCCGCAGACCATGAGTGACCAGATCAAACTGCTGGAGGAACGGCTGCACCATCCGTTGTTTGAGCGCCAGGGGCGGCGTCTGGTGCTGACCGTAGAGGGACACCAGGTCTTTGCTTATGCCAGCCGGATGTTCGCCATCGGGGAGGAGTTGGCGTCGTTATTCGATGGGAAGCGGCAAGGGAGCTGGCCAGCATTTCGCATTGGTATCACGGACGCGTTACCGAAGCGGCTGGTACAGCAATGGTTATCGCCTCTGTTTGCGTTACAGCCCAATTTGAGCCTCAGCTGCCAGGAAGGTGCCATTACGCGTCTGTTGGGACAACTGGGGGTGCATGAACTTGATGCGGTACTCTCCGAAGTAGCCTATAGCGCCGGTCTGGATGTGCAGGCGCGCAGTTATCCGTTATTGCGCTCTCAATTAGCGTTCTTTGCCGCACCGAGCCTGCTCGAGCAGACCTCGCTGGCATTTCCGGCGTGTCTTGGCGAGTTACCGCTGTTGCTACCTGATCCCGAACATCCGCTGCATGCCCAGCTGCTGGGCTGGTTACATGATCAGGGCATCACTCCCTGGGTTCGGGCTGAGGTGCGCGACAGTGGCCTGATGCAGGTGATGGCCGAGGCGGGGGATGGCGTCATGTCAGCACCGACCCAGATGAGCTCGCTATTGGCCCGCCGTCATGATCTCACGCTGCTTGGCGAGTGTAGCGACTTGTATAGCGAGGTCTTTTTGATCCTGCCGGGGCAACGCAATCCTCACCCGGCGGCCGAGGCTTTATTGCGCGAAGCCGAGTCGGCATCCCACGCCTTACGTGAGATGCCAACCTAAATCAGACTGCGCTCGGCGGCGTGACTTCTGTCAGTTCGACACGTAATGGCTTGCCGGCGGGGCCCGGCCAGTCGATCTGATCGCCCACGCTCAGACCAAGCAGTGCGCTGCCGACTGGGGCCAGGATCGAGAGGCGATCATTGCGCCCGTCTACTTCATGGGGGTAGACCAGCGTCAGGCAAAATTCATCCGTACCTGGCAGCAGGCGGAAGCGAACGCGTGAATTCATGCGTACGACATGGTCAGGCATCTGGGACAACGGCACGATTTCGGCACGCGCCAGTTCCTCTTCCAAGGCCTCCAGGCCAGGAAACTGCTGGGGGGTCATGTTTTCCAGCAGCGCCTCAAGACGAGCCAGATCGGTTGCCGCTAGGCGGATATGTGGCGGATTACTCATGGATAACTCCTTGGTTTGAGTGAAAAAACCTCAACCCTAGCTGTTCCGGCTCCCGGATTCAACCGTCAGGCGCGCACTGGCCGGCAGCGCGCGCGGCCGACCGTCCTGATCAACGGCGACATAGGTAAACGTTGCCTCGGTGACGCGGCTGCGTTCGCCAATCGGTTCGCTAGCGACCTTCTTGACCCAGATTTCAAGCTTGACGCGTAATGAACTGTTGCCGACATGGACGCACTGGCCGTAGCAGCAGACGACATCACCTACCGCGACCGGTTTGAGAAACGTGATGGCGTCGACTGCGACGGTGACCACCCGGCCGTGAGCCAGCTCCTTGGCGAGAATGGCTCCGCCCATGTCCATCTGGGCCATCAGCCAGCCACCAAAAATATCACCGTTCGGGTTGGTGTCGGCAGGCATCGCCAAGGTTCTCAGTAACAACGTACCTTGAGGTGTTCCCTGTTCAGCGAGGGGGTAAGGTTTTGTATTCATATGTATCCTCAATCTGTGCGTTGTGTCGGTTTAACTTTCCATACGTCGATTTCAACATCCAGAGCACAAATTTACGTTTTGTTTGACCTCTGTTTAGATCGTTTGCTTAAAAAAGCAGCGTTTCACTTGGCGCAGGCACTTTTTGAGTACTACACTACCTTCGTCACGTTTTTACGTGTAGCCGGATGACTTGTCATCGAGTTTATGCTCCGCGAGTCAGGCTATCCGGAGTTTTTCGGGTAAATACTGGCACACCATCGCATTAGTGCATGGAACCATAACGAGGCAAAAATGATGAAAAAAACAGTAATCGCAGTGGCCATCAGTGGCCTGTTTATGGCAGCTGGCGCTCAAGCTGCTCCGCAAGACAATACCTGGTATGCGGGTGGCAAACTGGGTTGGTCCAACTTCCAAACCTCTAATAGTGATGTTTCCAGCTCAATTACCAACCTGAGCAGTCAGGATCGTGATGATGTTGGCGGTGGCGTCTATGCCGGTTATCAGTTCAACAACTGGCTGGGTCTGGAAGCCGGTTATGACTACCTCGGCAAGATGAAGTTCAACACCTCTGCCGGCAGCGATGACTTCAAGTCACAAGGTTTCCAACTGGCTGCCAAGCTGAGCTACGCGCTGGCTCCGAGCACCGACCTGTATGGTCGCATCGGTGGTTTTGCGTATGACAGCAAGGCCTTCGGCGAAAGCAAGAGCGGTGTCGCTCCGTTGCTGGCGTTTGGTACCGAATACGCCATCAACCGTGACTGGGCTGCCCGTTTCGAATACCAATGGGTTTCCAAGATTGGCAACAAGGACGACGTAGGCTTCGAGCCGGATAACGGCTTGCTGAGCGTCGGCGTCAACTACCGGTTCGGCCAACAAGCGCCTGCAGTGGCGCCGGCTCCGGCTCCGGAACCTGCTCCGGCACCGGCTCCAGTCACTGTGACCAAGGATTTCAGCGTCTCCTCTGACGTTTTGTTCGACTTCAACAAGGCTACGTTGAAGCCGGCTGGTCAGGAAGCGCTGGCTAACCTGTTCGCTCAGGTTAAGGCTGAAACACCAAAGGATGGTTCCGCGCTGGTGATCGGTTACACCGACCGGATCGGTTCCGACAAGTACAACCAAGCACTGTCTGAAAAGCGTGCCAAGACCGTTGCGGATTACATGATCAGCAAGGGCTTCCCGGCTGACAAGGTGTCGATCGAAGGTCGTGGTGAGGCTGACCCGGTTACCGGTACCCAGTGTGATGGCGTGAAGGCGAAGAAGAAGCTGATCAGCTGCTTGGCTCCGGATCGTCGCGTCACCATTCGCGTGAGTGGCGTCAAGGAAGTGACCCAGCAATAAGCGGGTTGCTTTACCGTGCTAAAGCGCCAGCCTGCGGGCTGGCGTTTTCATTTCTCCTGCCGGTGATGCCGGTTAGCAACCGAGTGCGGCTTTTACTTCGTGCGCTGTGCTGGCTAGACTTCCCCCCCGTCCTCTTTTCTCCCTGGCGTATCATGACGTTTAGTAAACTGGCGCTTGCGCCCACCCTGCTGGCCAGCTTGCCTGCCACCGTAACCACACCCACTCGTATCCAGCAGCTGGCGATCCCGGCCATCCTGGCCGGCCGAGATGTGCTGGCGCTGGCCCAGACCGGTAGCGGCAAGACGCTGGCCTTTGGTCTGCCGTTATTACAACAGCTCGATGCGACACAACCGCAGGTTCAGGGGGTGGTGTTGGTGCCGACCCGCGAGCTGGCGGCGCAGATTGCCGGCGCCTTGCACGCCGGTGCCAGCGCGCTCGGGCTGGGGGTGGTGATGCTGTGCGGCGGCGTGGATCCGGCCAGTCAGCAGGCCGAGCTGGCACAAGGGCCGCAGCTGCTGGTGGCCACTCCGGGACGGTTGCGCGATCTGCTGGCGCAACAGCGGGTGTCGCTGGACGGCGTGCGCCATCTGGTGCTCGACGAAGCGGATCGCCTGCTGGAGATGGGCTTCTGGCCAGATATCCAGGCCCTGCTGGTGCAGATGCCGGCCGAGCGGCAGACCCTGCTCTGTTCGGCCACGCTGCCGGAGGCGTTACAACAGCTGGCGACGGCGCTGCTGCGCGACCCGCTGCGGCTGGAGGCGACACCGCTGAACAGCGTGGTCAGCGAGATCACCGAACAACTCTATCTGGTGAATAAAAGCAGCAAGGTGGCCGCGCTGATCCAGCTGCTCAACACTGAAGCCTGGCCGCAGCTGCTGGTGTTTATCAGTGCGCGCGATCAGGTCGATGCGGTGGTGAAGAAACTGACCAAAGCCGGCATCGCCGCGGCGGCGCTGCATGGCGACAAGGCCCAGGTCGAGCGCGAGCAGGTGCTGGCCGAGTTCAAGCAGGGACGGCTACGGGTGCTGGTGGCCACCGATTTGCTGGCGCGCGGCATCCACATCGAGGCGCTGCCGGTGGTGGTCAACCTGGATCTGCCGGCCAATGCACCCGTCTATGTGCATCGCATTGGTCGTACCGCGCGGGCGGGGCAGAGCGGGCTGGCGCTGTCGTTGGTCTGTCATGGCGACAGCGAGGCGCTGGCGGCGATCCGCGCGCTAACGGGCCGGCCATTGCCACTCGACACCTTGGCCAATTTTCCGGTGACCGACACCCCGGCCAGCGGCAGTGGCAAGCGTCCGCCGCGCGACAAACAGGCCAACCGGCGGACTGCCAGCAAGCGCAGTATCAAGCAGTTCCAGCGCAAGGGCTAAGGCTTCTTCGCGCCGCGCTGGCTGCCGGTCAGTCGCGCAACTCACTGGCCAGCCCATGCATCTGTTCGCGCAACCAGCATTGCGCCGGCTGGCGCTCATACAACGGGTGCCAGACACAGTTCAGGTGATAGGCCGGCATCTGGGCCGGCAGCGTGACGATGCGCAGCGGCCAGCCGCTGGCCAGCATCCGCGCCACGCGCTGCGGCAGCACCAGCAACTGATCGCTGCGGCTGACGATGGCCGCCGCCGACATATAACTCTGACTGTTGACCGAAATGGTGCGGCTCAATCCCTGCGCCGCGAGGAACTGATCGACGATCGAGTCGCGGGTGCCGAGCGGTGAGTGGAAGACGTGGGGCATGGTGATCAGCGCCTCAAGGCTCAGCGCGTTGCCGACCCCGGGGTGATCGGCACGCACCACGCCGACCAGCGGCTCGGTAAGCCAGGTTTCGCGGCTCAGGTGCGGCGGCACCGACATGTATTCATCGAAGCCGAGCACCAGATCGATGCTGCCGCTGGCCAGCTCGCGCTCCGGCAACTGGTCGCGCAGGATCAGGATCTCCACCTGGATGCCTGGCGCCTGCTGGCGCAGCAGGCCAATCAACGGCGGGATCAGCACGCACTCCACATAGTCAGTGGTGCTGATGACAAAGCGCCGCGTCGAGCTGGCCGGATCGAACGCCTCTTCGTCGCTCAGCTGTTGCTCCAGCAACTGCAGCGCCTGGCGTACCCCGGCATGCAGTTTCTCGGCGCGCGGCGACGGCAACATGCCCTGCGGCGTGCGCACCAGCAGCGGATCATCGAAGAACTGGCGCAGCCGGTTTAGCGCATGGCTCATTGCCGGTTGGCTAATATAAAGCAACTCGGCCGCACGGGTGACGTTGCGCGCTGTCATCAGGGCGTCAAAGGCGAGCAGCAGATTCAGGTCGAGCTGATGCAGTTTCATCGTTAGTTATTCGTTTTGTTCATGGGGCAATAAATACTATTCATTTGATGGATGATGGCGCAAGTTTCTACACTGCGCATGAACGCAACCGCCTGTGCTGAGCGCCGACGGCGCCAGCCTCAGGATGCGTTAAGCCAGTCAATCTAACCCAGTGGCGGAACACAACCGCCCGTTGCCGCTGTTCTGGCCGCCAGCCTGCCAGCGCGAGGAGTCTGTAAATGAGCACACGTTTGAGCACCCTGCCTGCAGCCGATGGTTTCTTCATGCCCGCCGAGTGGGCGCCGCAACAGGCGGTGTGGATGATTTGGCCGTTCCGCCCGGACAACTGGCGCGAAGCCGGCCGTTTTGCCCAGACCACGTTTGCCCAGGTGGCGGAAGCCATCGGCGGCGCGACGCCGGTGTTCATGGGCGTGCCGCCCGAGCACCTCGATGCCGCCCGCGCCATCATGCCAGCCCATGTCACGCTCGTTGAGATGAACAGCGATGACTGCTGGGCGCGCGATACCGGCCCGACCGTGGTGATCGACGGTCACGGCCACTGCCGTGGTGTCGATTGGGGCTTCAATGCCTGGGGTGGCCATAACGGCGGCCTCTACTTCCCGTGGGAACAGGATGAAGCGGTGGCCGGCCAGATGCTGGCGACGCATGGCTTTGACCACTACAAGGCGCCGCTGATCCTCGAAGGCGGCTCGATCCACGTCGATGGCGAAGGCACCTGCCTGACCACCGCCGAGTGCCTGCTGAATGCCAACCGCAACCCGCATCTGAGCAAGGCGCAGATCGAACAGCACCTGCGCGACTACCTGAACATCGAGCAGGTGATCTGGCTGGAGGAGGGCGTCTATCTGGACGAGACCGACGGCCACATCGACAACATGGCCTGCTTTGCCCGTCCGGGCGAGGTGATCCTGACCTGGACCGATGATGTCAACGACCCGCAGTACGCCCGCTCCAAGGCGGCGCTCGAGGTGCTGGAGAACACCACCGATGCCAAGGGGCGCAAGCTGAAAGTCTGGCTGATCCCGCAACCGGGCCCGCTGTTCTGCAGCGAAGAAGAGGCCCAGGGCGTGGTGGATGGCAGCGGCGTACCGCGTGAATCCGGCCACCGTCTGGCGGGCTCCTATGTGAATTTCCTGATCAGCAACGACCGCATCGTCTACCCGCTGCTGGATCCGGCCACCGACGGTCTGGCCCAGGCCAAGCTGGAAGAGATTTTCCCCGACCACACCGTTATCGGCGTGCCGGCGCGTGAAATCCTGCTCGGCGGTGGCAACATCCACTGCATCACCCAGCAGATCCCGAGCGGTTACTGAGTTTTCGCGGCGGCCACGCCATCACAGCGCTATCGGCCCGAGCGGCCGGTGGCGCCACCCCGTCACCGTTTTTTAGGAGGTCCGCATGATTGAAGTGACCGAAGTTTCCATTGCCGAGCTGCGTGCCGCGCTCGAATCCGGCCGCACCACGGCGGTCGAACTGGTGCAAGCCTATCTGGCGCGTATCGACGCCTATGATGGCCCCGAGACCGCGACCAAGCTCAATGCCGTCGTGGTGCGCAACCCCGACGCGCTGAAAGAGGCCGAAGCCTCCGATGCCCGCCGCGCCCGGGGTGAGCTGTTGAGCCCGCTGGATGGCATTCCCTACACCGCCAAGGACAGCTATCTGGTCAAGGGGCTGACTGCCGCCTCCGGCAGCCCGGCGTTCAAGGATCTGGTGGCCCAGCGCGACGCCTTCACCATCGAGCGGCTGCGTGCCGCCGGGGCGATCTGCCTGGGCAAGACCAATATGCCGCCGATGGCCAATGGCGGCATGCAGCGCGGCGTCTATGGCCGCGCCGAGAGCCCGTATAACGCCGACTACCTGACCGCGCCGTTTGCCTCCGGCTCCTCGAACGGCGCCGGTACAGCCACCGCCGCCAGCTTCGCCGCCTTTGGTCTGGCCGAAGAGACCTGGTCCAGCGGCCGTGGTCCGGCGTCCAACAACGGGCTGTGCGCCTACACGCCGTCGCGCGGCGTCATCTCGGTGCGCGGCAACTGGCCGCTGACCCCGACCATGGACGTGGTGGTGCCCTATGCCCGCACCATGGCGGATCTCTTGGAAGTGCTGGAGGTGGTGGTGGCCGACGATGCCGACACCCGTGGCGATCTGTGGCGTCTGCAGCCCTGGGTGCCGATCCCCAAGGCCTCGCAAGTGCGTCCGGCCTCCTATCTGGCGCTGGCAGCCAGCGCCGACAGCCTCAAGGGCAAGCGCCTCGGCGTGCCGCGCATGTTCATCAACAAGGATGAACTGGCCGGCACCAGCGACAACCCCGGCATCGGCGGCCCCACCGGCCAGCGTATCCACACCCGCGCCTCGGTGATTGCGCTGTGGGAGCAGGCCCGTCAGGCGCTGGAAGCCGCCGGCGCCGAAGTGATCGAAGTGGACTTCCCGCTGATCTCCAACTGCGAAGGTGACAGACCCGGCGCGCCGACGGTGTTTAACCGCGGCATCATCAGCCCCGAGTTTCTGCATGACGAGCTGTGGGAGCTCTCCGGCTGGGCGTTCGACGACTTCCTGCGCGCCAAC
>CAMFKP010000072.1 GCA_945957385.1 uncultured Aeromonadaceae bacterium | reverse complement strand
TTCAGGTGTTAGTGCCCCCCGGGCGTGAGGGTTCAAGTCCCTCCTCTCGCACCACGAATTGTGAACCCGAGATGAGCATCATCTCGGGTTTTTTGTTATATGTATCAGAGTCATTTCCCCCGTTCAGGAAACCCGTCCCATGGCTCTCGAAGACATCCACAACTATTACGAAGATCTGGTTCAGCACTACATTCGCGCGCTGGAGCTGGATCGCACCCGTGATGCCGATTACCTGGCCGACCTCTACTGCCTGGTGCTAAACCAGCTGCCGGCCCACTACATCCGCTACACCGTCGACATGGCCTATTTCACCACGGATGAGAAACGTCACGAGATGGAAGAGAAAGTGATCTACGCCGTCACCAGCGCCATCAGCTGGCTCGACAACGAAGATCACCGGCGCGATCACCGCGAAGAGCTGTAAGTACCACGACGCCGTCGGCAGCCTCTGCCGGCGGCATGATTCTGATTTCCCCTCGCCATCCCCATCCTCAGGCTTGTTGCCGTCAGACACCCAGTGGCCATGCTTACAGCAGCGCCGTCACCACCGTCGCCCCACAGACCACCACGCCGAGGGCGTTGCAGCAGAGCATGGGCCAATCCTTCTGCGGCTTGAGCCAGGAGTAACCGACCCAGGCCAGACAGTTGATGGTGGCGGCAATCGGTAGCAGCAGCGAGCCGGATGCCCCGCTGAGGTTAAGACGGATCTGATCGAGGTAAGAGGCATACATCACCATCGCCATCAGCGAGGCAAACCAGCCAAGACGGTTAATCAGCACAGATTGCATAGGGTCACTCCTTGAGTCAGGCGAGCAGAGCGCTACAGCTGTTTGTGTAATCGATTACACTTATTTGCCTGCCAGCATACGCAAGCCTGCGCCACAAACCAAGTCGATGGCAAAAATAAAGCGCCATGCCGGCGCCCTATTGCAATACCAAACAGTGATATCGTTTACAGAATAGGTGGATTATCCCAATCGGCGCAGGCACGCCACGCTCTCGACGTGCAACGTGTGCGGGAACATATCCACCGGCTGTACCGACTCCAGGCCATAACCGTGGGCCGTCAGGTAGACCAGATCCCGCGCCAGCGAATCCGGATCGCACGAGACATAGACCAGGGTGCGCGGCGCCATCTGCAACATGGTCTCCAGCACCACCCGCTCGCATCCCTTGCGCGGCGGATCCACCACCACCACATCGGCGCGATAACCGGCGGCGTACAGCGCCGGCACCACAGCCTCGGCCGCACCGGCGTGAAACTCGGTGTTGACCAGGCCATTGCGCTCGGCATTGGCGCGGGCGGCATCGATGGCCTCCGGCACCAGCTCAATCCCCACCACGCGTCGGGCCTGGCGCGCCAGACACAGCGAGATGGTGCCGATGCCGCAGTAGATGTCGAACACCGTCTCGTCTCCGCCCAGGCCACAGGCCGCCAGCGCCTGCTGATACAGCACCGCGGTCTGGGGCGGGTTGATCTGGTAGAACGCCAGCGGCGTCAGATAGAAGTCGAGGCCGCACAACGTATCGTGGATCCCCTCTTCGCCGTGCAACACCCGGTTGCTAAAGCCCAGGATGCGATTGCCGCGCTGCGGATTAATGTTCTGCACCACGCTGTGCAGTTGCGGGAAGCGCGCCAGCCGCGCCAGCAGATCGTCCACCTCGGGCAATGCCTCGCCGAGCGTCACCAGCACCAGCTGCCACTGACCGCTGAGGCGGCCATCGCGCAGCATCAGATAGCGCACCACGCCGCTGTGGGCCGCTTCGTCGTAGCCGGCGATGTCATGGGCCTGCAGCCAGTCGCGCACTGTCGCGACCAGCTCGGCGGTCAGCGCCGGCTGGATGCCGCAGTCATCACAGCGCACCAGGTCATGGCTCTGCTTGCGAAAGAACCCCAGCTCGGCGCCGTTGGCCGTCGCCTGCACCGCATACAGCGCCTTGTTGCGATAGGCGTACGGTTCGTCCATCCCCAGGCAGGCCGCAACCTCGGCGCTCAGCCCCTTGGCGGCCAGCGCCTGTTGCACGCGCTGGCGTTTAAGGCGCAGCTGGGCAGCATAGTCGAGGATACCGATCTGGCAGCCACCGCACTCATCATGGGAGCAGAAATTGGCGACGCGGTCCGGGCTGGGTTGCAGCACCGCCAACAGTTCGCCTTGGGCATATTTCGGTTTGATGCCGAACGGGCGCACGCTGACCGTCTCCCCCGGCAGCGCGCCACTGACATACAGGGTGCGTCCGTCGAGCTGGCCGATGCCGTCCCCCTTGTCGGTCAGGTCGGTTATCGTCACGGTCACGGCATCGTTCAGGGACATGGCTCTTCTCACATCGGCAAGGCGCCACGCTGGCGCAAGGGCTGGGATTCTAGCATGCCGCCGGGGCGAGACGAAAAACCCGCGCCACCGGCTCAACGTCGCGGTTGAAAGCTGCCGCTGAGCGGATCGAACACCAGCTGCTTGGGATCCCACTGCAGCGCCTCGACCAGCGGATTGCTCAGCCGCAGCAGATGGCGCCGTTGCGGCTGCACCTGCTGGATGCTGGGCAGGTAATACTGCTGCCACAACGCCTGCAACGAGCCATCGGCCGCCGCCAGCTGGATGCCGGCATCCACCCGCGCCAGCGCCGCCTTATCGCGGGCATTGGCATAGAAGAAGCGCGGCAGGTCGTAATAGATCATCAACGTCGGCTCCAGCACCAGCCCCGGTTGCCGGGCGGCTTCGGCCTGCTCGTCGGCCACTTCGTTGATACCACGGCAGAACAGATCGAAGCGGCCGCGGGCCGCCATCGGAAACAGGCTCTTGTAGCTGCCAACCTCCAGCACCTTGAAACCATGGTGTTTGAGGATCGGCACATCCATCCAGCCGGTGCCGAGGCCAAACAGGTAGGGCTTGAGCTGCGCCGCACTCGTCACCGTCGCCAGCGCCGGTAACAGCCCCTGGCGGGTGAAACAGACCCGGTAGCCGACCACGCCGAGATCGACATCGTAGCGCCCGCGCAATGCGCCGCGCTGTTCATAGCGCGGGTTGTAACTCTGTTTGATGATGAAGTTGGGATAGGTGCCCTTCTCCAGCTCCTGCTCGGCACGCTGGGTGTTCATCGGCGGGCTCGGCTGCAGCTGGTAATCACCGTAACCGCTGCGGGTCTTCTCCAGCGCCAGCCGCAGCAGCGCCATGTCGTAGCGGTTACGCAGATCGCCCTTGGTCTCGGCGGCTCGGAAGGTAAACAGCGTCGGTGCCGGCGTCGCCGCCGCCAGCCACGGCAGCAGCCACAATAACAACCCCCATCGCCACCCTGTTTTGCCGCTGCGCATCGCCACTCCTGCCTCGTGAGTCACTCCCTGAATATCGAGCCCCAAGGATCGCCATTTCGCCGGCCGAGCGCTGCGTGTGAGCGCACAAAACACCGGCGCCCGATTCAACATCGGGCCACACGCGCAGACAGGCGCACAGAAAAAAGCCCCGCGCAGGCGGGGCAAGATCAAGGGACATCACGCTTGGCGGCCGTGGCAAACCGCCGTCTGACCGGCCTACTGGGCGGCAGATTTCACCGCCAGCGGCGTGGCCACCTGACTGCGGGTAGCCGCCCGGCCGAGTGGACGCTCGGCGCGCGCCAACCACAGCTCACGCCACTTGCGCAGCGCCGACAGCAGGATCAGTACCCCCAGCACCAGCATCACCAGCGAGATGATGCCGTTCAGCGGGTTGTAGCCCTTGGCTGCACTGTTGAAGTAGACATGGCTCATCATCCAGTAACCGGCATAGTTGACGGTGACGAACAGGTAGGCCAGCGGGATCAGGCAGGTCAGCACGTAGCGGCGCTTCTGCGCCATGCGCAAGATGATGGTGGCGCCGATGATGAGGCCCACCGAGGCCATCAGCTGGTTCGACACCCCGAACAGCGCCCACACCGAGCCGATATCGCCGGACATCAGCAGGTAGCCCCACATCACACAGGCCAGCACGCTGGCACCGATGGCGCCCGGCATCCAGTCGATGCGCTTGAGCGGCGCATAGAACTCACCGAAGAAGTCCTGGATCAGGTAGCGCGACACCCGGGTACCGGAGTCCACCGCCGTCAGGATGAACACCGCCTCGAACATCACGACGAACTGGAAGAAGTAGGAGGCCAGGTGGCTGAACCAGGGCACCTTGGTGAAGATGTAGGACATGCCCACCGCCAGCGTCACGGCGCCACCGGTGCGGCCGTGCAGATCCATGCCGATCTCCTGCTGCAGCGTCGGCAGATCCACCACCGTCATGCCGAGCTTGGCGAACGCCTCCGGCGTGGCATTGATCGCGAAGTAGTCCGCCGGATGCAGCGCGGTGGCGGCAATCAACGCCATCACCCCGACCACGCACTCGGCCAGCATGGCACCGAACGCTACCGGCAGGATGTCACTCCACTTGTCGACCAGCTTCGGCGTGGTGCCGGAGCCGATGAACGCATGGAAACCGGAGATGGCGCCACAGGCGATGGTGATGGAGATAAACGGCCACACCGGACCACCCAGCACCGGGCCACCGCCGTGGATGAACTGCGTCAGCGCCGGGAACTGGATCTGCGGATTGATGCAGATGACGCCGATGACCAGGGCGCCGAACACGCCGATCTTCATGAAGCTGGAGATATAGCCGCGCGGCGTCAGCAGCAGCCATACCGGCAGCGCGGTGGCGAAGAACGCATAGATCGGCAGCGCCAGGCTGATGGTGTCGGCGCGCAGCGTCAGCCACTCACCGAACGCACTCTGCTGCACATACGGGCCGATAAATACGCACGCCAGCACCGCAATGAAACCCACCCACGAGGCCGCGCTCAGGTTGCCGGTCAGCTTGTGCCACAGCCCGACCACCATGGAGATCGGGATCGTCATAAACACCGCAAACACGCCCCAGGCGTTGCGCTCCAGCGCGTGCACCACCACCATCGACAGCCCGGCCATCGTGATGGTGATGATGAACAGCATCGCCAGGCCGGTGCACCAGCCGGCCAGCGGCCCGAGCTCGGCCTTGGCCACCTCGGAGAGCGACTTGCCCTGATGCTGCATCGACGCGAACAGCACCACGGTATCGTGCACCGCACCGCCGACCACACAGCCGATCAGCAGCCACAGGAAGCTCGGCAGATAGCCGAACTGCGCCGCCAGCACCGGGCCGACCAGCGGCCCCGCCGCCGCAATCGCCGCAAAGTGCTGACCAAAGTTGACCCAGCGGTTGGTCGGCACATAGTTCTTGCCGTCCTCCAGCTGGTGCGAAGGGGTAACCTGGGCATCGTCGGCCATCAGCACCTTGCGCACAAAGAATACGCCGTACAGGCGATACGCGATGGCGAGGATGCACAGGGCCGCGATGACAAACGTGATGGCGTGTTGCATACGGAATCTCCATGTCCAGTGGCCCGTTCTGGGCCGTCAGCTGACCACTCTAGGCCGCCGCCAGCCAGAGCCAAGCACCGGCAAGGTCAGCGGTCGATAGCCAGTGCCAGCGGTCGAATCCCGCCCCCCAGCGGCGACGAGCGGCGGGGCAGCAGGAGCGCAGCACGCCACCTCACATACCGCCGCGAGCGCCAGGGTTGCCATCTGACCCTGGCCGGCGCATGCTGGCCGCCGCCTGATTACCGACGACCGGAGCCACGCCATGACGGCCCTCACCCCGCTGCAGATCCGCGCTGCCACCCTCGATGACGCCACGGCGCTGGCGGCGCTTTCGGCCCAACTGGGCTATGCCACTACGCCGGAGCAGCTGCGCCAGCGGCTGGCCTGGCTGCAGCAGCACGGCGAACCGGTGTGGCTGGCCTGCGTCGATGGCGCCATCGCCGGCTACCTCGCCTGCCAGCGCTACGTCACCCTCTATCTGGCCCCCGGCCTGAACATCACGGCGCTGGTGGTGGCCAGCTCGCACCAGCAGCAGGGCATCGGCCGCCGCCTGCTGGACCACGCCGCCGACTATGCCCGCCAGCACCAGCTGGCGTTCCTGCGTGCCAACTCCGGCGCCAGCCGCACGGCCGCGCACCACTTCTACCGCCGCGTCGGTTTTGCGCATGAAAAGGATCAGAAGCACTTTATGCGCGATCTGACCGACAGCACGGCGCCATAGCGCACTGGAGTGGCTTGGGTAGGCTGGCGCTGAGTGTTCAGCGCCGCCCAACGTTGACCGCGTGGCGGCATTCCGAAAAGGTTGGTTGGATCGGGCGGGTCCGTTCCGCCCGTTGTCGGCATGGGTGCTTTGCCCACCTGCGCTTGGGCGGGGGCGTGCCGTTCGGCGCAGCCCAACGTTGACCACGTGGCGCGAACTCGCTTTTGTAGGCCCGATTAGCGCAGCGTAATCGGGCGCATGGAGGATGCTCGCCGGTTTCTGGCAATGAATTCTGCCTGGTCCGTTCCGCCCTGTGTCGACAACGATGGATTGCCCACCTGCGCTTGGGCGGGGGCGGGTTAAGGGCCGATGCCGCGGCCCTTAACAATCCCGCGGCGTTGCCGAACTGCCGGGAGAGCCCCTCGCTCTGGTGGGGCCTGCGCCGGCCGGGCGCTACACGCCGTCCGTGGCGTGGATCGCCCTTGCGCCGTCCTCCTGACGGCTTACCGGCTTCGTCCTCACCGCCGCTCGGCCCGGCACACGGCGCTCGCTTGGGTGTGCCGTTTGGCGTGCCGTTCGGCACACAGTGGGGCGCCGGTACGGCCTGGGTAGCTTGGCGCTGAGCGCCGCCCAACGTTGACCGCGTGGCGCGAACTCGCTTTTGTAGGCCCGATTAGCGCAGCGTAATCGGGCGCATGGAGGATGCTCGCCGGTTTCTGGTAATGGAATCTGCCTGGTCCGTTCCGCCCTGTGTCGGCAACGATGGATTGCCCACCTGCCGCTCGGCGGGGGCGTGCCAAGGGGGCCTTGCCGCCCCCTTGGCGATCCCGGGCATCCCCGGCTGGCTGGCCCTGCGGGTTCCCTCGTCACTCGCTGCGGGCTTGCGCTCCGTTATCGACGCGCTCCCGACGCGGCGATAACTGGCTCGACATCCTGTCTCGCCACCGCGCCCTGCGTTCGCTCCTCGGCCAGCCAGACGGGGCCAACAGCAAGAGCTCAGGCATCGAGCGCTGCTCGGCCCGGCACACGGCGCCAACAGCAAGAGCCTGACGTTGACCGCGCGGAGGGTGAGTTGCCCCACGATTGAATAAAAACGTAAGAAACCATGATCTTGCGCCCACGAAGCCATTCCCACAGAAAAACGATTGCGCTAGCCTAGGGACTCAATAAGCGCAAGCCGTCTGTCACCGCTGACAGGGTGCGCCCGCCCCCATCGGCGCTGTGACAGCCGCAAGTCAGGGGCGGTAGCCAGCCTGTTTGCTGGCGTTGCTCGTGAACGGCCCTAGTGAGTCCAGATGCGCGCTCGGCGGCGGTTTTGCCGCCTATCCCTCCGCCAGTACGACTCGCTCGAATAAATCTGAGCGGAGATAACGGGATAGGAACGCCATCTCGACGAGCGTGTGCGCGATAGATGGCAAGAATATTCACGATAGGTGGCATTTCACCACTTAAAAAAATTGTTAGATTTACATATAATCATCTTATTTTGTTAGGTATAATTAATAAAAAACATTAAGGATAAAAGATGTCCATAACAAGTTCATTTGATATAAAGGCAAACATTGGCAAATATGAACTAATCCACTCTGGAATTATTAATCTATTTGAAAAAAGCATTACCCTTAAAATCAGAGACCTAGTTGTAGATATCAACTTCGAAGCAAGACAAAACCAAAATTCGGCAATGGAAGGCAAAGCAATCAACAATAAATCCCTCAGCCTTACATTTATCAATATGAATAATGCTCTTTTGGAGGGATTCTATTCACCAATGGAATTTGGGAACATTGATGGCAGAAAACTTTATATGAACTTTGCCGCTTGGACTCTGGATTCATCTAATAACATAAGAACTTTAGTATATAACGTATTTCTTGGGGAGAACATTTAATCATGCCCCAAGATAGCAATATTAGTTTTACTACGCCACAAGATAATGCAAACAGCAGCAATCAAATAAAAGCACCGGACAGCCAAGGCAGTATTACTAAAAGCATCGGCACAGGTGAAAATGCAAAGAACTCTTTTGTCTTCCTCACTCTTAAATGGTCTTTTTACTCTGGTGTAATTATCACTATTTTAGTTGTCATAAATTGTTGGTTGTTCAGAGTGGGTGATAAAGTTCCAGATTTTATGGGCGATATTAAGACAACTTGGTCAATAATAACGCCCATTATTACTTTAGCGCTTGGTTATGCATTTGGAAAATCTCGCGAATAATCTAACAAAAACTTGGTGTGGGATTGCTACGCAACCCCACAAGTTGAAGTTAGGCCCGTAAGGATAGAACCATGCAATTCTTCCATTTTGCGATATTCAAGAAAAATGAAAATTTCCTTGCTGTATTAACCAACCAAAACACAGAGTGGGAGAAGGGACACTACCATGAGCAGGGCTACATATTTTTGATGTATGTATCTGCCTTTACCGCCAATGGTGCTATTGAAATTGCCAAGCACGTAGGTTGGGCTGAGCATGCGAAGCCCAACGTTTACCGAGCTGCTAACGTCTTTTATAAATTAACGTCGCCGCTGGTTAAACCAATATTATGGCTCGACCATGGCATTTAACTTAAACGCGGTAAACGTCTTTTATAAATTAACGGCGCTGCTGGTTAAACCAATATTACGACTCGACCATGGCATTTAACTTAAACGCGGTAAACGTTGGGCTTCATTTTATCCAGCCCAACCTACGTGCTACCAAACGTTACAAGCTTCGGTGTAGTCATTAAAACTGAGCAAACCGAATCAGTCGAATTTGCTAGTTAATAAAAATTTGATATAGAAACATAGGGCGTAATACGCGTGGCGATTGCACCTTATGGTCAGCCAATTCACTGCTGTCACCTGCGGTGAATAAGGAACACACATGACTGAATATGATGATTTAGATTGGCTCTATGAGATTTTATACGCATCCCACAGTGATGCGTTTTATGAAACTGAATTTCTTGAACAGATGAAGCCCATATTGAATTTAAATCAGCGCATTCATGATGCCTCGTGTGGCAATGGTATACAGGCCGTCGCGTTAGCCAAACAGGGGTTCCGGGTCTCCGCCTCCGATATCAGTGCCAACATGGTTCGGCTGACTCAAGAGCGCGCAAAAAATGCGGGCGTCTCGCTGGCGGCATTCACCGCCAGTTGGCTTGAGCTGCCGCGCAGAGCGGAAAAATATGACGTCATTCTGTGTTATGGCAATTCAATCAGCCATTCATTATCCAAGGAGCACAGAATTAAAAACCTGAGCGCATTACGCGATGCACTCGCTGACGATGGCCGGCTGGTATTAGATACCCGCAATTGGGAAAATATCCAAAACGAATCCTACAACCTCTATCCACCAAGAGAATACGCAGGCCGAACCTTCATCCCGATCTACATCTGGAATTTCAACGCCGACAATAACACATCGGCCGTGGATATCATTTTTATCGAAGCCGGTGACAACACGTTATTGACGCATAAAAAGCGACTCACGTTTTCGATGTTTTCCCATGCCGAATTAATAGCCGAAGTCAGCGCGACAGGTTTTGAGATCCAGGCTGATAGCTATCACTCCGCGGGTCGCGAATATACCTTAATCTTAAAAAAAACAGCCCCGAGCCGCGATGAGCCATCGCAATGACGCCATGCTGTCAGCCTTCATCACCCGGCATGCAACTGGCCTGTGGCCCCCACGGCCAAACGGAGTTGCCAGCGCGTTATCACACCGATGCCACGCGTTCGGGGTAAAGTAGCATCATGGGGCGGCGTGATGTGATTGCGCCAGCCCAGCGACATTGACCAGGCTGCGAGCCACGCGGCGCAACGAGCAGCTCAGTGCTGACGGGGAACACAGCATGCATTACCGGATTTTGTGGTTGACCCTCGCGCTGTTGGGCCTGGCGGCCTGGCCACGCGGGCTCGAGGCGCCGGACCAGGCAGTCGGTGCGCGCGCCAGCGCGGCGCCGCGCCCACAGCCGGCACCCGCCACGGGCGATTCGGCGCCCTTCTCGCTGCCGCTCGACGGCTGGCTCAGCCCCTGGCAGGGCGATCTGGATGGCATGATAGCGCGCCGCTACATCCGCGTGCTGACCACCTACAACAAGTCGTTCTACTTCTTCGACAACCGCTCCAACCCGCGCGGCATCACCTACGACACCTTCCATAACTTCGAAACCGAGTTCAATCAGCAGCTGGCCAAGCAGAAGCGGCTGGCGCAGCGCCACCTCAAGGTGCGCATCGTGTTTATTCCGGTGGCGCGCGATGAGCTGATCCCGGCGCTGCTGGCCGGGCGCGGCGACATTGCCGCCGCGAACCTGACCATCACCCCGGATCGGCTGCAGCAGGTGGATTTCACCGCGCCGCTCTCCAGCGATGTCGACGAACTGGTGCTGTCGGCGCCGGGCGCCGCGTCGCTGCAGCAGCTCGACGATCTGGCCGGTAAAACGGTGTTCGTGCGCCGTTCATCGAGCTATTACGAAAGCCTGGTGGCGCTGAATGCCAGGCTGCGCCAGCAACAGCGTCCCGAGGTGATCCTGCGTCTGGCGCCCGAGGTGCTGGAGGATGATGACCTGATTGAGATGCTGCACGCCAAGCTGATCGACTATATCGTCGTCGACAACCACAAGGCTTATTTCTGGCAGAAGATATTTCCTAATATTCATATTAATAGCCAGGCGGTACTGAATAAAAATATGCGCATCGGCTGGGCGGTACGTAAAAACAGCCCGCAATTGCAGCAGGCGTTGAATCGTTATATTGCGCAACATGCCAAAGGCAGCAAGGTGGCCAATATTATTCTGCAACGCTATTTAGCCAATACCCGCTATGTGACCGACTCCGTCAGCCAACAGGAGCGCGCCCGTTTTGTCAGCATGATGGACTTCTTTAAGAAATACAGTGCGCAATATCATATTGACTGGCTGATCATGACGGCCCAGGGCTATCAGGAATCCCGGCTTAATCAGGCGTTGCGCAGCAAAGCCGGTGCCATCGGCGTGATGCAGGTCATGCCGAAAACCGGGCGCGAAATGAATGTGGGCGATATTCGCCAGCTGGAGCCGAATATTCATGCCGGCATTAAATATATTCGCTGGATGATTGACCATTTTTATAAAGATGCACCGATGACCGAGCTGGACAAGGCGTTATTTTCATTCGCCTCTTATAATGCCGGCCCCGGACGCATTGCCGAAATGCGGAAATTAGCCAAACAGCGCGGCTATCGTGAAAATGTCTGGTTTGGCAATGTCGAATATATTGCCGCCGAGAAGATTGGCGCCGAGACGGTGACCTACGTCAACAATATCTACAAATATTACATCGCCTACCGCTTATTAACCGAGCACCTGGCGGAGAAGCAGAAAGTCGCGACGGCGCTGGAGCTGAAACCGTGATGCCAGCCGCTCAGCGCGCCATGTGATAGGCCTCGGCCAGCCGGCGCAGGGTGCCGTCGCGCTCCAGTGCGTGCAGCGCCTGCTGCCAGGCTGCGATCACCGAAGGATCCGTGCCCTTCGAGGCGACGACCCAGGCCTGATAATCGCTGAGCTTGACCCCTTTGACGAAGGTGTCATCCGGCAAGCCGTGCAGGCGGATGAAGAAGCGCACCGCCGAGCGCGAGGCGATCCAGCCGGCGAGGCGCCCGGTCATCAGCTTGCGGCCATTGGCATCGTCCGAGGTGATCATCTCGACGTTCACCACCCCCTGCCGCTGCGCTGCAATGGCATTGGCGGCGCCGATGTTGGCCCCCAGCAGCCCGATGGACTTAGCCTGGGCCAGCGTCGGCGCCGTCGGCCGCCCGTGGACGGTATAGACGCTGAAATCATCCACCACGATGGGAAACAGCCAGTGCACCGTGTGCTCGCGTTCGGGAATGCGCCCGACCCAGAGCGCGATGACATTCGGCGTGTGCTGCACGGTGCGATTGGCGCGCGCCAGCGGCTGGACGTGAATTCCCCCCTGATAACCGAGCTGGCGCATCACCGCCTGCCCCAGTTCATAGGCGTAGCCGCGGTACTGCCCCTGCTCGAGAAACGCAAACGGCGCTATGCCCGAGCACACCACCTCGGGCTCAGCGGCGACGATGCGGCTGGCCGCCGCGTCGGGCGCGGCCCCCTGCGCCGCCCACGGCAGCAGCAGGAGCAGCCCCAGCCACACTGCCCGCCATCCGCCCTGCCGGCGCGGCCGGTTGTCACCGGCACACGCCCCCCTGTCTCTACACTGCGCCGTCATCCTTACCCCTGCTCCCGCGCCCCACGCCGCTGATCTTCAGTCTAGCATCCGGTCAACAAGCCTCGATAGACGCCACTTCCGTCGCGAGATCCAGTAAAGGTCGAAGCCGAGAACAAGTCGGATATGGCAATCGTTATTTAAAAAGATGCAGCAGCGTCTCTTTTTCGATCCGTTGTTTCTTATCTGCGGCCTGAATCAAAGACTCAACCCATAACGCAGCCATTTTCTCCTGCCCCGCCTTATTTAAATGACAGCCATCCACTCTGTATTCATCACCCAGCGAATTGCTATCCGGCCCTGCATAAAATGGTATTTTGTTAAATGATCTTTGTACCTTTGCAATAGTAGAATCATACCCATCATTACATCGCGAATGCTGAGCTACTAGCCAACTAGAATAGCCGATTTCCTCCCGGACAAATCTGTTCAACTCGATGAGCTGGCTTTTGTACTTTTTGGGGCTCTCTCCGATATCAGATGAACCTAGATAAAAAAACACGTAATCAAATTTAATACCATTTTCACGCGCTGCGGATAAAGCTCGTTTAAGTTTTTTATTGGCTTTCCCATCAGGTAGCCAGTCTATTAATTTTGTACCAGCTACACCAATTGGCATAAGGGTTACCTCATCTGTAAACCCTGATGCTATAAGTCTTTCTGCGAATGGCATCCAGATGCTACCCCCATCACAATCCGCCCAGACAAAGGGATCCTGTGCAAAAACTTTTTCCCCATCCAAATTTAATTGATAAACACCTGGAACAGCAACAAAACGAGTCTGATTGCAATTAGATGAAATGGATTGACCGATCACAATTATATTAGTGCCTTTTGAAAATCCGATTATTGGAAATAGCAGAAACACAAACAATAACACCACTCTATTAACAACCAATAACATATCTGCTCCACTTCTCACCCAAAACCTTCTTTACAAAAACAATAACCACAACAGAAAGTACAAACGCAAACACAAACTCTAAAGCAAAATAGAAAAACACATTATCTATCTTTATGCGGGTGAATATATAATAAAATGCAAGCAGAAAAAAACCATGAATGAAAAACAATCCAAAACTAATTCGAGCCACAAATGATAAGACAGCCACTCTCTTATTTAGAAATGTTTTAAAAAAACAAAAAACAATCATAATTAACATTAACTTACTTAGCTGTTCATAGTTAACAACTCCAATTGACGAATAAAATCCCATATCCTCGCTGGGTTGATTATCAGAATACCAACCATACGTTATAAAATATCCAATGCATGAGAGAAAGATCATCAACCAGCTATATCGAGCATCAAACAAGATAGAATTCCTTACATGTTCTACGGATAAAAACATGCCCAGCATAAAAAAACCTGAGAAATGCAAAAATGATAGAACTGGGTTCAAGCTAAAGAATGGTCTAGATGTAAATATGGAAACAACCATTAACAAGAAAACAAAAAAACAAAAAAAACGTGACTTTGATATATTTAATAGAATTGGGGATACGAGAAAAAACACACATATCATTGGGATAAACCATAGTGGCCCTACAATTGCTCCTCCAACGAAAAATGACCATATAGAAAACATATTGCCACTTAAACCATATAGCTGATGACGTTCAAAAACAATAGCGATTATGACTGTAAGAGCAGCAAAGAAAAAATAGGGCACAAGAACATTTTTCCATTTATTTTTTAAGTAAGATAAGTAACTGTATCCTTTTCTATCCGATAAATATTTAAACAGAAAGCCAGAAATAAAAACAAACACAGCGGTGGCATTTCCAAAGTTAAATTTAGAAAAGTCAGAAAGTGACTGAGAAATAACCCCCCACGCAGTTAGATGAGACAACACAACTAATATAATTGCAATGGCTCTGAAGTTTTCCATATAAAACAGGTGGCCCTCTGTTTTATTATTTTTCATGCTACGATCTCAATGATAAAAAGAGCCATTATTCTAACAGATTCAACTGATATCGGTTTCAGGTTTTCTCGAGTTGATATTTCGTTTTTTTAAGACCGCAGGCTTAATCCGGTGAATTTAACAGCCAGAGGCTCATAGCTTAACTGCAGGGGCACGCGGTAATATCGCATGGCATTATTAGGTCGCTCAAATCGTGATGAATAAAATTACGGGATGGCGAGCTGCTCCTTGAGCGGGCGCAGGAAGCGGCGGCTGACCGGCACCTTGCGGCCGCTGCGGGTCACCACTTCGGCGAGGCCGCCGTCCAGCAGCAGGATCTCGGCGATCTGCGCCGGGTTCAGCAGATACTGGCGGTGACAGCGCAACAGGCCGCTGCGCGCCTCCAGCGTGCGTAGCGTCAGCTCAGTGGTGCCCTCACGGCTGGCGGTGACGACATGGTTGCCGGCCAGATCGCTGAACACATACTCCACCTCGGCCAGCGGCAGCAGCAGGATGCGGTTATGGCCGCTGCACGGAATGCTCTGCAGCGGTGTCAGCAGGCTGTCCGGCACGGCGCTGGGCGTCGCCGGCTGCTGCAGGCGCTGCAGCGTGCGTTGCAGCCGCGCCGGATCCACCGGCTTGAGCAGGTAATCCAGCGCCTGTTCGTCGAATGCGCGCAGCGCATATTCGTCATAGGCGGTGATGAAGACAATCTGTGGCAACTGGGCCGGATCCAGCATGCCCACCAGCTCCAGCCCGCTGATGCGCGGCATCTGGATATCCAGAAACAGCACATCCGGCTTCAGACGGTGTACCGCCGGCAGCGCTTCGAGCGCATTGCCGCACTCGGCCAGCACCTCGATGCCACCGGCCGCCTCCAGCAGCAGGCGCAGCTCCTCGCGCGCCAGCGGTTCATCATCGACAATCAGGGCTCGCAACGGCGTCATACGGTCATCTCCTGGCGGGGCAGTGTCAGCGTCACCACGGTCTGGCACTCGGGCTCGCAGGTGACACTCAGGCCATAGGCTTCGCCAAACCGCGCCTTGATGCGACGATCGACAATCGACAGCCCCAATCCGTCACCCGCCTGTGGCGGCCGGTAGAGGCCGGCGTTGTCGCAGACCTGCAGTGTCAGCGTCGTGGCATCGGCTTGCGCGCTGAGGCGCAACTCGCCCGGACCCAGCAGCTGGGCGATGCCGTGCTTGATGGCATTCTCCACCAGCGGTTGCAGCGCAAACGCCGGCAGCCGGCACGCCAGCAGCGCGCCGGGAATATCCAGCGTCACGCTCAGGCGATCGGCGAAACGCGCCTGCTCGATATACAGATAGGCCTGCACATGCTCCAGCTCGTCGGCGAGGGTCACCTCGTCGCTCTGGCGTTTAAGGTTCTTGCGAAAGAAGGTCGACAGGTGTTGCACCAGGGTGCGCGCCTGTTCCGGATCGCGCCGGATCACCGCCGACAGCGTGTTGAGCGCATTGAACAGGAAGTGCGGGTTGATCTGCGCCTGCAGCAGCTTGATCTCGGATTGCGCCAGCAGCCGTTTCTGTTCGTTGTATTTGCCGGAGAGGATCTGCCCCTCCAGCAGCCGCGCTATGCCCTCGCCCAACGTGCGGTTCATCGACGAGAAGAGCTTGCGCTTGGGTTCATACAGCTTGATGGTGCCGATCACCTGCGCCTCCTCGCCGCGCAGCGGGATCACCAGCGATGACCCGAGCTTGCAGTTCGGATGCAGCCGGCAGCTGTAGGGGATCAGGTTGCCATCGGCATAGACCACTTCATTGCGCTCGATGGCGCGGAAGGTGTGCGGCGAGGTGATCGGCGTGCCGGGCAGATGGTGGTCGGCACCGATGCCGATGAAGGCCAGCAGCTGCTGGCGGTCGGTGATCGCTACGGCGCCGACGCCGGTCTCTTCGTACAGGATGCGCGCCATCTGGCTGCAGTTGTGCGGTGTGAAGCCGCGATCCAGCACCCCCATGGCGCGCTCGGCAATCTTCAACGCCCGCGCCGAAAACGCCACCGAGTACTTCTCCAGCATGGCGCGGCGATCGAGGATCATGCGCATGAACATCGCCGAGCCGATGGTGTTGACCACCAGCATCGGTGCCGCTATGTTCTGCACCAGGTGCAGCGCATCGTCCAGCGGGCGGGCAATCAGCAGGATCAGTGCCATCTGCATCACCTCGGCCAGCAGCGCCACCGAGCCGACCACCAACGGGCTGAACAGCTGATCGAGACGATGGCGTCGCACGAAGTGGCGATGCACCAGGCCGCCGAGCAGCCCTTCGGCCACCGTCGAGAACATGCAGGCCAGCGCAGTGAAACCGCCGAGCGAATAACGGTGCAGACCGCCGGTCAGGCCAACCAGCAGGCCGACCACAGGGCCGCCGACGATGCCGCCGAGCACGGCGCCGATGGCGCGGGTGTTGGCGATCGAGTTGTCGATGCGCAGGCCAAAATAGGTGCCGAGGATGCAGAAGGTCGAGAAGATCAGATAACAGACCAGCTTGTGCGGCAAGCTCAGTGTCACCTGGGTCAGCGGCATGAACAGCGGTGTCTTCGACAGCAGCCAGGCGATGACCAGATAGACACACAACTGCTGGAAGAGCGACACCACCAGCGCCAATTGTTCCATTCCCATCTCATCCCTCACGACATCCTGCGGTGCCTGCTCTTTTTACCAGAGCCGGCAGCGATTTTCTGTCGATGGCCTCGCAATCACCCGGCCCGCCGGCGCCGAGATGCAACACGGGGCCCGCAGGCCCCGTGTTGACGTCCGTTTGCACCTCACGTGCAAAGGCAGGATTACGCCGTCTCGCGTCCAATCACGCGGTAGACGCCGGCACCGAGCAGCGCCCCAACCATCGGCGCCAGCCAGAACAGCCACAACTGCTCCACCGCCCAGCCGCCAACATACAGCGCCACCGCTGTGCTGCGCGCCGGATTGACCGAGGTGTTGGTGACCGGAATGCTGATCAGGTGGATCAGCGTCAGACACAGGCCGATGGCAATCGGCGCCAGACCGGCCGGCGCCCGCTTGTCGGTGGCGCCGAGGATCACCACGACAAACATCATCGTCATCACCACTTCGCATACCAGGGCCGCCGTCAGGCTATAACCGCCCGGCGAGTGCGCACCATAGCCGTTGCTGGCAAAGCCGCTGGCGACCAGATCAAACCCCGGCTTGCCACTGGCAATCAGATAGAGGACGCCGCCGGCAATCAGGCCACCGACGACCTGGGCAACGATATAGGGCAGCAACTGTGTGCCCGGGAAACGGCCACCGGCCCACAGGCCGACGGAGACCGCCGGGTTGAGATGGCAGCCCGAGATGTGGCCGATGGCAAACGCCATCGTCAGCACCGTCAGACCAAACGCCAGAGCCACACCAACAAAGCCGATGCCCAGCTCGGGAAACGCGGCCGCCAGCACGGCGCTACCACAGCCACCGAGCACCAGCCAGAAGGTGCCGACCAGTTCAGCAAGATACTTGTTCATCATGATTCCTCATCGCAGTGTTCAGGAATGCAGGATCGCTAGCGTATCGCCGCCATGACGGCGCAACCCTGCACAACAGCTGACCGGCATACCCATACCGTCAGATTGCTTACGGCTCCAAGTGTCATTCGACCTCATGACAGGACATCGCCATGCCTACCCTGTCATGATGCCCCGCAACGCAATGTGCGCTATATCACACCACAAGGTGTCAACCAGAGCTCAACGAGACGATCATTGATGCGCCGCATGAGGCACATTGCGGCCAAGCCAGCGACGCGACAACACCACCGATAAGCAGATAAGCAGATAAGCAGATAAGCAGATAAGCAGATAAGCAGATAAGC
>CAMFKP010000071.1 GCA_945957385.1 uncultured Aeromonadaceae bacterium | reverse complement strand
CTACACCGTCTAATTCGTCGGCAGCGTCAGATGTGTATAAGAGACAGGGCTATGACCAGCCAAAGAATCAGGTTTTTCGCCATATCACTCAAATCATTAACCTCGCATTGTGATGGCCCAGATACGCCGTCAGGTTACTACAGTTTAAAACCTGTAGCCACAATGTAGACTTCGCGTGAACGTGACCGCGAAGAATCTGGTTTTCGAACCTTAACGACCTTAAATAATTCACGAACAGCCTTGAGATATTCCTCAGAGCCTACACCTTGAAAGACCTTGACAACAAAGCTACCGTCCGGAGCGAGAACATCCCGACACATCTCTAATGCCAATTCAACCAAATACATAGCCCTAGGTTGATCGACTGCCGGAGTGCCTGACATATTCGGCGCCATATCAGATAACACCACATCTACTTTGTTATCGCCAACGCGCTCCAGCAATGCAGTCAACACCGCTTCTTCGCGAAAATCGCCCTGCAAAAAATCGACACCGACAATAGGGTCCATGGGTAATATATCGCATGCGATAACACGACCTTTATCACCCACTTGCTCGACTGCGTATTGAGACCAACCACCCGGGGCTGCGCCCAAATCAACGACGGTCATTCCTTGGCGAATCAGACGATCGCGTTGTTGTATCTCTTCGATCTTAAAAACAGCACGTGAACGCAAACCCAATTTTTGAGCTTTTTGCACATACTGATCATCGAAGTGTTCCTTCAACCAGCGTGTTGAGCTGGCCGAGCGTTTTTTCTTACTCATGATGAATTACAACTCTCGGCTTAAAGCCTATTAGTATTAGTCAGCATATGGGGGTAGAATATGTCCCTTTCAATACTGACCAACGAAGATAGCGCCATGAATCTGACGACCAAACAGAAGCAATACCTAAAGGGTATCGCTCACAACCTCAAACCGGTAGTCCTGCTCGGTCAGCACGGTCTGACCGAAGGGGTACTGGCCGAGATCGACGCTGCGCTGGCTCACCATGAGTTGATCAAGGTGAAGGTTGCCGCAGAAGACCGCGAAACCAAACAGCTGATTGTCGAAGCCATTGTGCGTGAAACCTCTGCATGCCAAGTCCAGCTGATGGGCAGCATCCTGACTCTGTTTCGCCAGGCTGAGGAAAGTAAATTCAGCCTGCCTCGTAGCAAATAATCTCGAGCCAAAGAAGATAAAGGGTGTTCCCTTTATCTTCTCTCTTTTACAAATATTCGACTTCTAGGATCTCGTATTCAACCTCTCCGGCTGGTGTACGAATCACCACCACATCATCCGCTTCTTTACCGATCAGGCCTCTTGCAATTGGCGAATTGACAGAAATACGTCCCTCTTTAATGTCGGCCTCATCATCACCCACAATGCGGTAGGCGATCTCTTCTTCAGTATCACACTTAAGCAAGGTCACTGTTGCACCAAAAATCACCCGCCCATTATTCGGGATCTTAGTGACATCAATGATTTGTGCTTGAGATAATTTGGCTTCGATATCTTGGATGCGGCCTTCGCAAAAACCTTGCTGTTCACGTGCAGCATGGTATTCGGCATTTTCTTTCAAGTCGCCATGCTCTCTGGCCTCTGCAATCGCCTCTATGATACGTGGACGCAGCTGGTTCTTCAGATAGTCCAACTCTTCGCGCAGCTTCTCTGCACCACGGATCGTCATTGGGGTCTGACTCATAATTAACCCTTTCTCACAATGGCTGGTTCCGAAAAAAACAAAAGCCTGCCCGGGAAACCCGGGCAGACGTTCATAAGGTGTTATCTGGAAGTATTCTAATATGAATATCGAGCCAGATCACCCCTCAATCAGGGCTGCTTAACTGGTCAAATCATCAAAGAATCGTTTGACCCCATCAAAGAACCCTTGAGCCTTCGGCTTATGTAGCTTGGTCTCCGCACCGTTGAGCGACTCTTCCAGCTGACGGAGTAGATCCTTTTGCTCATCACTCAGATTCACCGGTGTCTCTACCACCGCCTTGCAAATCAGATCGCCTTCAGCTCCGGAGCGCAATGAACGAACACCTTTGCCCCTCATCCTGAACATACGACCAGTTTGCGTTTCAGCTGGAATTTTCAGCATGACACGCCCTTCCAGCGTCGGTACTTCAACCTCACCGCCCAGGGCTGCAGAGGTAAAGCTTATGGGAACCTCGCAATAAAGGTTGTTACCGTCACGCACAAAAATCGGGTGTTCCTTCACGTGAACTTGAACGTACAAATCACCCGCCGGCGCACCAAATTCCCCAGCTTCGCCTTCGCCAGCCAGACGAATACGATCCCCGGTATCAACACCTGCCGGTATCTTAACGTTTAACGTTTTGGTTTTCTGATAACGACCTTCACCATGGCACTTGCGGCATGGTTCCTTGATGATCTTGCCTTTGCCCCGACAGTGCGGGCAGGCCTGACTAACCGCAAAGAAACCTTGCCGCATCTGTACCTGTCCCGAGCCATGGCAAGTTGGACAAGTTTGTGGCTGAGTTCCAGCTTTGGCGCCAGAGCCATGACACTCATCGCACCCGACAAGAGTCGGTACCTTAATCTCCTTACTCACACCACGGACTGCCTCTTCGAGCGACAATTCCATGTTGTAGCGCAGATCAGCACCGCGGCTGGCTCTTTGCTGACGGCGACCACCGCCAAAAATATCACCGAATACATCGCCGAAGATGTCACCGAAGTCAGCTCCACCCGCGCCAAAACCGCCAGCCCCTGCGCCCATACTCGGATCTACCCCAGCATGGCCATATCGATCATAAGCGGCTCGCTTTTGTTCATCCGTCAGGATTTCATATGCTTCCTTGACCTCTTTGAACTTCTCTTCCGCTTGCGGGTCTTCGCGGTTGCGATCCGGGTGATATTTCATCGCCAGCCGTTTGTAGGCTTTCTTGATCTCCCGATCATCGGCGCTGCGCTCCACACCCAGTACTTCGTAATAGTCGCGTTTTGACATCTGTTCCTGAATCCTGCCAGTTGGATAGACAGACGGGCGTTGGTTGCCCAACGCCCGTTTCCGGTTACCGGACTAGCGGCAACAATTACTTCTTATCATCCTTAACTTCTTCAAACTCAGCATCGACGACATCATCCTGCGGTTGAGTCTGTTGCTGCCCCGCATCGCCTTGCGGTTGCTGTTGCGCCTGTTGTTGCGCCAGCTCCATCAGTTTCTGGGCGGCGGCCATCAGCGCCTGTTGTTTGGCCTCGATAGCTGCCTTATCGTCACCCTTGAGCGCCTCTTCCAGTGCCTTGATGGCCTCTTCAATTTTGCTCTTTTCATCTGTTGGCAACGCATCCCCGGCATCAGTGATCTGCTTGCGAGTTGCGTGGATCAAGGCATCCGCTTGGTTGCGGGCTTGAACCAGTTCTTCGAACTTCTTGTCCTCGGCAGCATTCGCTTCTGCCTCGCGCACCATACGCTCGATTTCTGCATCTGACAGACCAGACGAGGCCTGAATAGTGATCTTCTGCTCTTTGCCGGTGTCCTTATCCTTCGCTGAGACGTGAAGAATACCATCAGCGTCGATATCAAAAGTCACTTCAATCTGCGGCAATCCACGCGGTGCCGGGCGAATGCCTTCCAGGTTAAACTGACCCAGCGACTTGTTATCAGCAGCACGCTTGCGCTCACCTTGCAGCACATGAATGGTTACAGCAGACTGGTTGTCGTCGGCAGTTGAGAACACTTGTGACTTTTTGGTCGGAATCGTGGTGTTCTTTTCAATCAGTGCCGTCATCACGCCGCCCATGGTTTCAATGCCCAGAGACAGAGGCGTGACGTCCAACAACAGAACATCATGCTTTTCACCCGCCAGTACGCCGCCTTGAATTGCCGCACCCATGGCAACCGCCTCGTCCGGATTAACGTCCTTGCGCGGTTCCTTGCCAAAGAAATCAGCAACAGCTTTCTGAACCATAGGCATACGTGTCTGGCCGCCGACCAGAATCACATCATCAATCTCTGACACGGACAGGCCAGCGTCTTTCAACGCAACACGAACGGGTTCGAGTGAATTTTTTACCATGTCCTCAACCAGGGACTCGAGCTTGGAGCGAGTCACCTTGATATTCATGTGCTTAGGACCTGTCTGGTCAGCCGTGATGTATGGCAAATTAACGTCAGTCTGTTGCGCAGAGGACAGCTCGATCTTGGCCTTTTCCGCCGCTTCTTTCAGGCGTTGCAGCGCCAGCATGTCATTACGCAGATCGATACCTTGCTCACGCTTGAACTCATCAACCAGATAGTTGATCAAGCGGTTATCGAAGTCTTCACCACCCAGGTGGGTGTTCCCGTTGGTAGCCAGCACTTCAAAGGTTTTTTCGCCATCCATCTCATCGATTTCGATGATCGAGATATCGAAAGTACCACCGCCCAGGTCATACACGGCAATTTTGCGCTCGCCTTGCACCTTATTAACACCGTAGGCAAAGGCAGCCGCAGTCGGTTCGTTGATAATGCGCTTAACTTCCAGACCCGCGATACGACCCGCATCCTTCGTCGCTTGACGCTGAGCATCGTTAAAATAAGCAGGCACAGTAATAACCGCTTCCGTTACCGGCTCGCCAAGGAAGTCTTCTGCCGTTTTTTTCATTTTTTTCAACACTTCGGCAGAAATTTGCGGCGGTGCCATTTTCTTGCCTTTAACTTCCACCCAAGCATCGCCGTTGTCAGCACGCGTGATACCGTACGGCATGATCTTGAGATCGCGCTGTACTTCTTCATCTTCAAAACGACGACCGATCAGACGCTTGATGGCAAACAAGGTATTACGTGGATTTGTCACGGCCTGACGTTTCGCCGGCTGACCGACCAAAATTTCTCCATCGTCGGCATAGGCGATGATGGACGGTGTAGTGCGATCGCCTTCAGCGTTCTCAATAACGCGAGCATGATCGCCATCCAGAATAGCTACGCAGGAGTTGGTGGTGCCCAAGTCAATACCAATGATTTTACCCATTTTTACTCTCCGAAAATCTGCAATCTAACGTGCTTAAAACCTGTTATGGCAACTAGATGGGGATGAGAAGTTGCTTTTTCAACCCTTGTATACGCTGGTGCGATACTGTCCCATCGGCCTTGACTCCTATATGTGGGCTATCGGTGATGGCTTCAAGGGGTCATGAAAAAAAACCCACCGCCAAGGGTGGGTTTAGTACGCATGAGGGATTAAGCCGACGTGTTCACACTGGGGGCACGCGCAACCATCACCATGGCAGGTCGAATCACACGGCCATTAAGCTCATAGCCCTTTTGCATGACCGCAATGACGGTGTTGGGGGCGACATCCGGATTCTCAATCATGCTCATCGCCTGATGTTTGTTCGGGTCAAATGGCGTGCCCTGCGGCTCAATGACACTGACACCAAACTTGTTAACCGTGGCTAGCATGGATCTAAGCGTCAGCTCTACACCTTCCAGCGTAGGCTTCAGTTGCTCGTTGTCTCGATCGGACAACTCCAGTGCACGTTCAAGACTGTCAATCACCGGTAACAAATCGCCAGCAAATTTTTCCAGTGCAAATTTGTGAGCCTTTTCTACATCCTGAGCGGCCCGGCGACGCAGGTTTTCCATCTCAGCCGCGATTCGTAGTGCCCGTTCCTTCTCTTCTTGCACCGCTGCTTCGGCTTGCTCCAGCTTTTGCTGCAATACCGTCAGTTCGTCTTCTACATCGGCAATCTGGTTATCCAGCTCGACATCGGTGACCGGCTCTTGGGCTTGATCCATCGGTTGATCCTGGTTGCTCATGACATCTCCAACATTATGTTGCCTATTACGTGTGGCCTTATTATGGGGACACCATCGCCCCTTTCAAGAGTTAATCCCCTCAACCGGGGGACATCTGGTGCCAGATTGGTTTCGCAGTATACTGGGCCACCTTGCCTTTTTGCGGGAAAATGCATGTCCCTTCAATTTGATACCGTGGCGCTGATCGGCAAACCGCATCACAACGGCGCCAACCAGACGTTGCGCAGTCTATATGACTTTCTTCACCAACAAGGTGTTCGTGTGCTTTTGGAAAGTCGGGTAGCTGAACAACTCGGCATCGATGGTAGTGAAGCATGCGAACTGTCGGAGCTGGGTCTCATTGCCGATATGGCCATTGTGGTTGGGGGTGATGGCAATATGCTCGGCGCCGCACGCATCATGGCCCGCCATGGTGTCCCGGTGCTCGGTGTCAATCGCGGTAATTTGGGATTTTTGACCGACCTCTCCCCTCTGGATTTTGAGGCCCCGCTAGTTGCGGTGTTGGATGGTCACTATCAGATAGAGGAACGCTTCCTACTCAGTGTCAGTGTGTATCGGTATGGCGAACAACATGCCGCCGGAACAGCGCTAAACGAAGCCGTACTGCACCCGGGGAAAATAGCCCACATGATCGATTTTGCGGTGCATATCGATGATGTGTTTATGTATAGCCAACGTGCCGATGGCATCATTGTTGCCACACCGACCGGCTCGACCGCTTATGCGCTCTCAGCAGGTGGGCCTATCCTAACGCCGCAACTCAACGCTATCTCGCTAGTACCTATGTTCCCTCACACTCTTAGCTGTCGCCCGATTGTGATTGACGCTGACAGCGAGGTTAAATTAGTTGTTTCGCCGGATAATATTGACGACCAATTACAGATTAGCTGCGATGGTCAATTGAGTCTTAGCGTCCATCCTGGCGATGAAATTCTGATTCGCAAATGCCAGCGCAAGCTAAAACTAATTCACCCTCTTGGGCATAGTTATTTCAATGTATTACGAAGCAAATTAGGTTGGGGAAGTAAATTATTCTAACAAGATTACATCACCCACCCTGATGCTTTAATCATCACTTTACTGTATCAATAAACAGTATATACTGATCGTTAATACAGTAATCGTGAGCCTATCATGCTGACCCAACTGACTGTCCAGAATTTTGCGATTGTCCGCTTCCTTGAGCTAGAGCTGCATGCCGGTATGACCTGTATTACAGGTGAAACCGGCGCAGGTAAGTCTATTGCTATCGATGCACTGGGACTGTGTCTTGGCGAGCGCGCCGAGGGCAGCATGGTTCGACCTGGCGCCGATCGCTGTGAATTGACGGCCCGATTTTCCCTTGAGCGCAATCCTGCTGCACGCCTCTGGTTGCAGCAGCATGAGTTACAACAGGATGACGAGTGTCTTCTGCGGCGCGTCATCACCCACGAAGGACGTTCAAGAGCCTATATCAACGGCACGCCTGTACCTGTCACCCAGCTACGTGGTTTAGGCCAGCTGCTCATCAATATTCACGGCCAACATGCACATCAATTGCTGCTTCGTCCGGAACACCAGCTGACCATACTCGACGCTTATGCCGGTCATCAGGACTTATTGCTGGCGACCCGCAACACTTATCAACAATGGCGTCAAAGCCAGAATGAATTACAAAGACTGGAACAGGAGCGAAGCAAGCGAGAAGCTCGCCGCCAGTTACTCGAATATCAAGTTGAAGAGCTGGATCAGTTTTCTCTGCAAGCCGGAGAGTATGAAGAAATTGAGATAGAACACAGTCGTCTGGCAAATCGAGGAGAAATCGTCGGCGAATGTCAGGCCTGTCTTGATCTATTGCAAGATAACGACGAAATAACGCTTATCAGTCTGTTGAATCAAGCTTGCCATCGATTAGACGATATCTGCGCCATGGATGATCGCTTACAACCCGTCAGCCAGATGTTGCAGGAAGCTCTGATTCAAGTGCAGGAAAGTCATCAGGAATTACGACAGTATCTTGATCGCTTGGATTTGGATCCAGAGCGGCTATCTCTACTTGATGAGCGGTTGTCGCGGGCGATGACGTTATCACGCAAGCACCATATCCGACCGCACGAACTGCCGGCTTATCATCAACAACTATCAGCCGAACTCGCCTCACTTAGTGCAGATGATGCTCGTCTCGATACGCTGCACCATGAGCTTAATCAGCTACAGCTGGATTATATTGAACAGGCTCAACGCTTAAGTGCCAGTCGCCAGCGTCACGCTGACGAATTAGCGCAGCGCATCACGGCACGCATTCAGACGTTGGCCATGCCTCATGGTCAATTGACGATACAGGTACAACCCCAAAGCGAGGCCCTCCCTTCGGCACTGGGTCAGGATCAGGTTGAGTTTTTAGTCACCACCAACCCAGGTCAACCACCTCAAGCGCTTGCCAAAGTCGCCTCAGGTGGTGAACTGTCGCGCATCAGTTTAGCGATCCAAGTCATTACCGCTGAGCGCATAGCAACACCTAGCCTCATTTTTGACGAGGTAGACGTCGGGATTAGTGGTCCCACTGCGAATGTGGTTGGAAAACTGTTACGCGAGTTGGGCAGGTCAACGCAAGTACTGGTTGTTACCCACTTACCGCAAGTTGCAGGTCAAGGGCATCATCATCTTTATGTCAGTAAATACAGCGATGGCCACATGACAGAAACCCAAATGCAATCGTTGGACAAACAAGGGCGCCTTGATGAATTGGCCCGTTTACTCGGTGGCGACCAAATTACGCGTAATACACTGGCTAATGCCCGAGAGTTACTACAAAACACTGACTGAGCAATAACCGGCGGATGGTCAGGACCAGCTTTTGTGCCCATCCGCTTTTACTTCATCTCAGTTCCCCGTTATCATCACCGCCAGCTTGAATAGTTCTGATGGACGATAAAACCCGATGCGCATCAAATTCCTCCTTGTCAGCACACTCTCTGCCGCCCTGCTCATGTCCAGTGGCTGTGTTTATCGCATTGACGTGCCACAGGGCAACTTCATCGAACAAAAACAGGTGGAACAGCTAAGAGCCGGAATGACTCGCGAACAAGTTGCCTATGTATTGGGCAGCCCCATGGTGCAAGACGCTTTCGACAATGCCACTTGGCATTACGTCTACTATCTACGTGAAGGTTGGAATGAGCCGAAACGTAAGACACTGACAGTACACTTCGCCGGCGACAAGCTGAGCTCTGTCAGCGGCGACTATCCTGCCCCCAAAAGCTTCAACATGCCGCTGTAAACAACTTGTATTCAATAAAAAGCCCCGCAAATCGGGGCTTTTTATTTTCTAGCGCACCAGGCTATAGATTTAGGGCATCAATGCTTTATGAGCGCACAATATCCTGATTCAAGCGCGAGCGTCATCTTTGGCTTTATCGGCTCTTTGCTTTCGCATTGCGCGTGGATCAGCGGTTAACGGGCGATATACTTCCAAACGTTCCCCCCCCTTCACAGGGAAGCCCAACGCAACCACCCGGCTATAAATACCAACTTTGATTGAATCAAGACTCAACTCAGGAACCCGTCTTAAGAGACCACTTTCTAATAACACATCGCGTACCGTCGACGAGTGCGGCACGTTCACCATCAAACGTATCTGTTTGAGCGGCAAGGCATAAACAACCTCAACCCGGATCAACTCACTCACCATAAATCTCCTTTGCCCGCTGAGTAAACGCTTGAACCATAGTTTGCACCAGTTCAGTAAAAATACGGCCGAATGCTAACTCAACCAACCGCGAGCTGAACTCGAACTCTAACGCCAATTCAACCTTGCAAGCCGTCTCGTCAAGTGGCGTAAAAGTCCAGGTTCCTTGTAACTGACGAAATGGCCCATCAACCAGCGTCATGGCGATCGAATGCGCCGCCTGCAACTGATTACGGGTCGTGAACCCTTGCCGTATGCCCGCCTTGGCTATATCGACGCGAGCGACCATCTCATTGTCGTGATGACTAAGCACAGCACTGCCGATACAACCCGGTAAAAAAAACGGGTAGGACGCCACATCATTGACTAAATGATACATCTGCTCGGCACTGAACATCACCAGTGCACTGCGCTGAATTCGTGACATCAGACCTCCTCGCCCCAAAGAGGCGAAATTCTAGCATCGGAGACAAAAATCGCATCCGAAATCTGCGACGGCCCCGACCATGAGCCGACGCTTGTTTACTGTACGCGGCGCGTCCGTATAATGGCCGGCTTGATGTGTGCAAATGAATGTTAAAAGGTTACCCGCATGAGCAAGAACAAAAGTAAGAACGCCGGGTCCAACACCATAGCGCTGAATAAAAAGGCGCGTCATGAATACTTCATCGAAGATAAGTATGAAGCAGGCCTGGAACTTCAAGGTTGGGAAGTCAAATCCTTGCGCGCAGGTAAGGCTAATATCGGTGATGGTTATGTCATTGTCCGCAATGGCGAGGTTTACCTATTTGGCGCCAATTTCACACCGCTGAGCCTGGCTTCTACTCACGTGGTCTGCGACCCAACCCGCACCCGCAAGTTGTTGCTGCAAAAGAGTCAGATCGAACGACTGATCGGCTTGGTCGAGCGCCAGGGTTATACTCTGATTCCCCTCGCTCTATATTGGAAAAACGCTTGGGTCAAGATCGAGATCGGCCTGGCCAAGGGCAAGAAAGAACATGATAAGCGCGATGACCTCAAAGAACGTGAATGGCAACGCGATAAAGAACGGATGATGAAGAACAAAGGGCGTTAAGCCTTGGCCTTATCTGCCAATTACGGTAAGATGAGGTCAACACATTGGGGCTGATTCTGGATTCGACGGGAAATGCGAAACCCAAGGTGCATGCCGAGGTGCGGTAGGCCTCGTTAATAAACCGCAAAAAATAGTCGCAAACGACGAAACCTACGCTTTAGCAGCTTAATAACCTGCTCGAAGCCCTTCTACCCTAGCTTGCTTGTGACTTAGGGAATTGGAAGGTCATCCTTCACAAGATCGCGTGGAAGTCCTGCCTGGGGCGGAAGCGTTAAAACCAATCAGGCTAGTCATTCGGTGGCGTGTCGGTCCGCAGCTGGGTGGCGAATGTAAAGACTCGACTAAGCATGTAGTACTGAGGATGTAGGTTTTTCGGACGCGGGTTCAAATCCCGCCAGCTCCACCAAATACCGGTCCGATGAGGACCAAAGCGATACGAAAACCCGCATGGCATAAGGCCTAGCGGGTTTTTTCTTTTCCAGCGTTGTCCAATCCGATACAGTGGAATCCGATGGTTGTAGCTACACTCGTAGCTACACAAGCCAACATGTTGCTAAAGACGTGTAGCTACAGGAGTCGGACATGCCCAGAATCACCAAACCGCTTTCGTCTACCGAAGTAAAGAACGCCAAGCCAAAAGAGAAAGAGTACACACTCCGCGACGGCGGTGGTCTCTATCTACGCATCACGCCAACCGGTAGCCGTATCTGGCTTTTTGACTACTATCGCCCTATCACGAAGAAGCGGACCAACATGGCGTTTGGCCCTTATCCCGAGGTTTCCCTGGCACAAGCCAGACAGAAACGGGATGAGGCCCGCGCCTTGCTAGCTCAAGGTACGGATCCCCGCGAGTGGGAACAGCAACAAGAAGAACAAGCCAGAGCGGTAACCGAACACACCTTTCGTGCCGTTGCAGAGCGTTGGTTTGAGCTCAAAAAGCCCTCGGTAACCGCCAACTATGCCGACGATCTCATCCGGTCTCTGGAGCTATTTCTGTTCCCGGTTATTGGTGATCTGCCTATCGCCGAGGTGAAAGCACAAACGGCCATCAGGGCCATCGAGCCCATCGCCGCATCCGGAAAGCTGGAAACAGTCCGGCGCTTGACGCAGCGAGTAAATGAAATCATGACGTATGCCGTGAACTCAGGTCTGATTGATGCCAATCCCTGTTCGGGGATCAGTAAAGTTTTCCAAAAACCAGAAAAAAATCACATGCCCACGCTAACGCCCAATCAGTTACCGGAGCTGATGAATAAACTGGCCAAAGCGAGTATCAGCCTGCAAACGCGGTTACTGATCGAATGGAGCCTGCATACTCTCGTCCGACCAAGCGAAGCGGCAGGTGCCACTTGGAGTGAAATTGACCACGAAAACAAACTCTGGCGAATCCCAGCCGAACGGATGAAGAAGCGGAAGCCGCACAACATTCCTCTTACCGAGCAGAGCTTGGCACTACTGGAATTGTTAAGGCCTATCAGTGGCCATCGTGAATTCCTATTCCCAGGGCAACGCGATCCCATGACTCATACCAACGAGCAAACAGCTAATGCCGCGCTTAAGCGTATGGGGCTAAAAGGAAAGCTGGTCGCTCACGGTCTGCGAGCTTTGGGCAGTACAACCCTCAACGAGAAAGGATTTGATCCGGATGTCATCGAAGCCGCGCTGGCACACTCAGATAAAGACGAAGTCCGTAGCGCCTACAACCGAACGGATTATCTGGACAGACGCCGAGAAATGATGGAATGGTGGTCTAAACACATTGAACAGGCAGCTAGTGTGGGCTCAGCATTGACGTGGAAGCCGAGTGTTATAGCCAGTTAATCGCTAGGAAGAATACAGAGAAATGCGGGAGTTTATGGCTCCCGCGTTGATACGCGCACTCAAATCAAACTTGGCTTGAACCAAAACAACGGTAACCTGCCCCTCTAATCTTGGTCTTCTCCTTGGCCAAATAGGCCGCTCGCTGCATAAACTCCGTGTAGGGCAGCGCCCTGTTATATACAGACTCTCTTGATAGCCAATAACCACAATTCTCCGGAAACTCAACTAGACCTCGGTATTCCGGATAGTCCAAGCCAGCAGCCCGGCACCAGGCTTGCTGTATCTTCCCTGCTAATGGTTCTGGAGCAAAGAAATCCCCCAAGCTGTAATAAGCTGCCTTATTGAGAATAATCACAACGTGATAATGCTGTAGCGCCGACTCGTTCTGCTCTCGCACCCAGACATACCTCAGATTGTTCGGGTGTACCCGAACCCCTCTCATTCGCCGTTGATGCTCATGTGCCTCAAGTTGGCTATCAAGCGATGCAAAAAAACGCTTCATTACCTGCTCATCAGTATTTTGAAAACAAACAGGAGAGTCAGGACAACCAGCCTCCGGATCTGTGAACCGGAGGTCAACTCTGAATGCAAATATGTTGGCACTCTCGTCCAATGACTGGCCGATGAGCTCGCTAATCCTTTCCACATACGACTTATTAATATCACCATATAAAAGTGACATTTCGTCAACGAAGTTACCGATCTCAACAGAAGACATTCTGAATCGTTTATTCATATTCACTATTCCAAATATACGGCACCCAAGCGAGAGGATGTGATAATCCCTCACAATGAAGTGATGCATTGTTTAATAAATGTTGATTAACTCACAGTTACGATATAAGTGAATTAATTAATAACATAGATATATACTGAGATGTATATATTACCAATCTTACATAATTTAACGTATTAACTCACCACTTAAAGCCTAAAAAACACCGCGCCAATATAAATAACAAACAAAACACAAAACAAATTAACTCGGAAATTACTGACGAACATACAAGCTTCCAATCAGTGAGCCAACGTTCCCATAAGGGTTATAACTAATACACTCTTTTTTACCATGCTGAAATTTAGCCACTTTGTGCTGACTATAAAGAACATCTATAGCCGCATTTAATCTTTGCCGATTTCTCAGAGAACTTGGACCATATTGAAGAATATGGTTTTTATAAAAAAATCCATTTTCCGTTCTTGTCATGTTACTACCAAGCCATGATTCTAATAGTTTGGCATCAACAACCTCTTGGGGCAAAACATCCATTAATTCAATGAATGATTCAAAGTACCACTTTGCAATTTCGCTTGCGGCATTCATTGTTTTTGCAGATATGGTAGTACCACCTGAGCTAAAACCTTCTATTACGGCAGCTATTCTATTCACATGTTCTAGTTGCTTCGATGCATAATCTTTATAGTCTCTCAATGTTCCTGAATCACAACACTGAGCCTCAACTCGGTTATACTCACTAACCCACATAGTCCTCGCCTCCGCCGACAGCGTCAAACGAATACGCGCGAGACCTTCTTCACGCCTATTAAACCCTTGTAAAAATAGCTCGCGCACTCGTTTATTAAACCACTCAATTACATCTACACTAGGTCTGTGCGCCTCAGTAATAGATGAAATTATCGTATGATGGTTCTCATCATTAAATCTATTCCCTATATTTGATCTCGGTTGACTGATCAAACATCTGGCAAAGAAGCCTGATGCTCTAGCTTGGGAACCCTGTACTTTCACATACTCTTTGAACACTCCAGGCTGAACCATCAACATTAAACCAAAACGAGCATCCTTGATTGAAAAAAAATCGCTATTGGCGCGTTCTACATTGATAGAACAATCACCCCAGACTGCGTTCAATAATGGAGTATCACGAAGTAGCTCACTTTGTAATATGCTTCCAGATTCATCAGAAACAAGAGCGAATGATGGCCACCCCATACCTAATCCTTTTTTAACTGCTGCTCGTGTCGCATCATTGATCAACAAGCGTCTAAATATTGGTGGAATTGGCTTGGCGTCATAAAGCTCCTTGTATTGAATTTCATATTCGGATGTATCACTGCCTTTTGAAACCGCAGCTTTGATCACTTTCTCTAGAGCCCGAGATTTTACAACCCACAGGCGACTATTTTTCTCATACTCATTCTTTTGATTCCGATATTTTATTTCGAGCTCATCTTCGAGCTCTCTTATAGATTTCATGATTATTTTATCAACAGCGCTCTTACGCTCACCAGATTCCGCCACTATGATCTGATATAATGAAACGGGGAATCTCAGCTTTTCATTTGGCGCAACATCAAATACATCTTGACAAGCCTGCGACATGACACCTAATAGAGAAGCTGCAATCATCTCTGAAGGGGCTTGCGTCTCAAGCTCTACGAACCTAATCACATCCACCAATTTTTCTGGTAACAGAGAAAATGGGTATCCATAACTGTGTTGATTCGTTTGCTGTAATGCTATTTGTATCATCTTTCTTTCCTCCGTGTGTTAGTTGCTAATAGATGTATTAAATGACTGAAGATTTTTGATCCAAGACATGATGTCACCGAGTTGCCAGCCTATGGCTGACTCTCCTAGCTTGAGTGGTTTAGGGAATGAGGGATCGTACCGCTTGGATTTTGGGTTCATGCGGTCATAGATCGTGGAACGGCTCAGCGCGATTAGATGAGATAACTCCTTGAGTCTGATAATTCTGTCAGAGCAGAAGCCCCCTCTTTCGGTTACTAGTGCGCCTTCTTTTATCTTCAACATATCTGGTGTCCTTGTACTGGATGGGCCGGTACATTGGACAAAAAAAACAAATTTCTGTTAAGGGTTAGCTACTGAGCAGCAGGATTCCCTTGACATAGAAGTAAATCGTGGTAAGGAGCCGCTGTCATGGGGAGTGTCCCTACACCGTTATAGTGCACTTCGAACTTGTCGTTCTCGGGATACGAACTGAAGCACTTAATCAGGCTGAATTGCTCATCATTAAGATCAAACACCTGCTCTCAGCCAGTGAGTATTCTCTAGCCACAGCAGAGTGGTCATGTTTGGACAGTAAATTGTGGCCTCCCACAGACCATGGATAGCACCAGATCTAAAGGCCAGCTCTAAATAGCTGTACTGAATAGTAGCTCACTCACGACATCGACTTAGGTAGCGCCAAGCTGACCCTCCGCGCCAGGGATGGCGCGGGGAGCCCCCACGGATGTGTGTCCATAGGTCAGAATACTCAGGCATAAAGCAAGAATGGCTTGCACAGAATATTGAGCACCCTCCCTCGAGTGGGATACAGTCCTCCATTTGGGGGGAAATGTCAGTTAAATACCATTTACATACACTCTGCATGTGGATTATTAATTAGATTTTTGGCCTTAACTCATTATTTCTACTCCACTTCAATGTCCTCAGGAGCAAGATATAAATCCGCATAAAACAAAGCCGCTATTTCAAAAAAAGGCTCTTCCTCTTTCCTAAATTTTTTCCCTATAACTTTATGTTGTTCAATCTGCTTTTGAACGAGACCATCTATTTCAGAGTAGTGTTCTAATATTGTTTTTCTTTTGCTTTCAAACTGTTCTTCATTTTTGTGATTACTTTTGATTATGTCGTCTATTGCATTATATTTTCTTTTGCCATTTAGTTTCACTTCAACCCATGCAGCCAAAGCTTCGAAAGTGGGAATAATGCTATTTATTTGCTTTATGTGTGAGTTGTCTCGTGTTCGTTTGCATAGAAATGGCTTTATTCTGTGAGCTACAATATCATCTGAAAAAACACTGTTTTCTTCATGGTAATATATTTTGAATTTCTCATGTTGGTAAATAAGGTCATCCAGCGCAACTTGACGATCACTATCGGAAACATCATGGCAAAGGGAAATGGCTATATCGTTAAATGAGTCATCATCAACATGCCTAGGGAATATATAATTCACACCCCAATATTTCCTCTCCGGATAGAACTCAAGTAGGCTTATTATGGGCGCTAATTCATTGGGTTTGCCATCTGCGTTGCTTATTGATGATTCCTCATATGTAGACCTGTTATTCAGCATTGAGAGTATTTTTGTTAGCTTTGGAATTAGATCGCTGACATTTGGCGCTCGTACAATATCAGCCAGCCTAATCAGATGTAAGCATGGAAATTTATATTTTAATATTTTGAAGCGGTTATCTGGGGAATCAATATTGTAGTTACCAAATCCATTTTCACTAAACTGGTTGTTGTGAGGAATTTCACTGAGGAACTCTTCAACTGAGATGCAGTGCTTTAACTCAAACAAAATTTCACTGAACAAGACATATTCTCCCCGTTCATTCTCATACTCCGGAGTGATGAAGTTATTATGTAAATGTCTATCGAATGAAAAGTCAAACTGAAGGATATCCAATATTTCATCTATCATATTGTGTTTTTTGATTGTTTCTCTTGAGAACCCCTCTTCTTTGATAAGGTATTCTTCAGTCGCCACCCCAATATTTTTAGTAGATCGAGCGATATTTTTTCACCCATGAAAGAAGAATAAAGAATTATGTAAAAATCAACAACTCTATCAAGAATGTTAATCACCAGTCTTTGATATTCTACGTCAGTAATTCGCTTACTTTTATTCAATTTTAATCACCCACATATTAACACTTAAACGCCCCAAAAGTTAACAACCACTGAAGTAGTCGTTGACCACCACTTTAATATCGCATAGTCACATGAATTTACTTTAGCGTTTAATAGGTTAAATCAATAGCAAAGTGCTGTTTTTGACCAAATTCACTAATTTAGAAGTGGTCGTACTCGAGGGTTAGAGCATGAACAGATCCTGAGCACACTTATGTGGTTTTGTCTCCTGACACATGGGAAATCCAGCTCGTTTAAGCCTTTCTTCTTGCTGGCGGTGATCTTGTCGCGGATCCGCTCACCGGTAACTTCTCGTTCGAACTGCGCAAAGGACAGCAAGATATTCAGCATCAACCGCCCCATGGAATTGGTGGTATTAAATTGCTGGGTCACTGACACAAAGGACACGCCATGGCGCTCGAAGACTTCGATCATCTTGGAGAAGTCCATCAGGCTGCGCGTCAGGCGGTCAATTTTGTAAACCACCACGACGTCGATTCTGCCTTCCATAATGTCGGCCAGCAGACGTTGCATCGCAGGGCGGTCCATATTGCCACCGGAGTATGCCGGGTCGTCATAGTCGTTTTCGACAGGAATCCAGCCTTCAGCGCGTTGACTGGCGATATAGGCATGGCCCGCCTCTCTCTGTGCTTCAATCGAGTTGTATTCCTGGTCGAGCCCTTCATCGGTTGATTTACGTGTGTAGACAGCACACCGCAGGCGCTTTTTGATTTCGGAACTCATCAGCTTTTTCTCTCCTTGTTTTTGCTCTTGTAGACTTCCTTGCGCAAACCAAAGAACAGCGGGCCAGACCATTGTGTACCGGTAATTTCTCGGGCAATGACCGCAGGGTGAGATCACGAATGTTTTATGAGCGGAAACAGTTCATCGAACACTCAGTAATTGGAGGTAATTTGAACATCCTTCGCCGCTTATTTCCTTCAACATGGGTGAGAAACGAAGAGTTGGTGAAATAACAAACACTCATGCTCTCACCCTGGCAATGACCGACAGGCTTTTATAGATACGCCCCTCAAATTCGTACTGACCGTCATGCGTGACGGTCACGCGATACTCTTCATCACGGTAAATCCGAGATAGAACTGTCCCAGGGATCGGCTGTGGGTAGCGATCGCGTAACGGCTTCTTCCCCGTCTGCATGATGGCCGCAATTCGGCGGTCGTTTTTATCCGCTTCGGTCTGATGAGCTCGCCTGAATTCTTGTTCTTGCAGCCGGTAAGCCAGCCTGCGTTCAAGAAAGGTTCGAATATGGGTGGGTGGTTCGCTGCGATACACTTTCCGCCACAGCGATTTAATTTCCTCGATATCCATGTCGGGTAATTGCGCGATTTGCGCAACGACCGATTTCGAGGGTTGGAAGATTACTTTTTTGCTCATTCTGCCTCCGATTTATTTGTACTCTCAGCGTTTGCATGAACGCTTCGGTAGGCAGACATAGCAAGTGAAATATCGCTATCTGAGTCCAAATCTGACCGCGATTTACTGATTTGCATCCGCAAGCGGATAAGCCCTTCGGCCAAGATATTAGCGACTTCCAGAAGCCGCTGATCTTGAGTCATTCGCTCAGGCGATAATGAGTTCGTATTGTGCATTTGGGTACCACTCTGGTTGTCCAATTCTCCGTTGAACATTGTCGATTCAGAGTGGCCGGCGTTTTTCAAGCTAGTTGTCGCGTAAACCTGTTTTAAGCCGCCTGTTTTTGCTCTGGTTCGGACCTATCAGGATTCAGCATCACGGCACCGATCGGTGTCCAATCTCGCGTCTTGCCACTCCACCGGGTTGGATGTCGCGCTCGGGCCGCCTGATACACCGCATCCCGTTTCGCCAGCAGGGCTTTATCTTCGCCCCGATGCCGCTCGTTGGGAGTGACGAAGCGAATACGGCTATGCCGGTGTTCGTCGTTATACCAAGCCATGAAGTCGCGCACCCACTCCCTGGCGGCCTCCAGACTGGCGAAGCCGTCTGATGGCCACTGTGGACAGTACTTCAGCGTCCGGAACAACGACTCCGAGTACGGATTATCGTTGCTGACCCGAGGCCGTCCCCGCGAGGGCGTGACACCCAGGTCATGCATCTTGGTCAGCAGCGTGACCGACTTCATTGGCGCGCCGTTGTCCGAGTGCAAGACCAGCGGCTGCTTCCAGCAC